>CAWDQT010000041.1:0-60657 GCA_963804535.1 uncultured Acidobacteriota bacterium | reverse complement strand
GTATTGGCGCTGGAGATGGCTTGAATGCGCGAAGTGCGCGGCTTGCGGTGCGCCTCGTAGCGCCGGAACGCGCCCTCGATATCGTCGCCCTCCGCTTCTTCGAGGCAGCGCGCCAGAATCGCGGCGTCTTCGATGGCAGTCGCGCCGCCCTGCGCCATGTAAGGCGTCATGGGGTGGCAGGAATCGCCGAGCAGCACCACGCGACCGCTGGACCAATGCGGCAGCGGCTCGCGTTCGAGGATGGCCCACTTGTGGCAATCGGGGCAGGCTTCCAGCACGCGCGTCACGTCGGGATGGAATCCCTCGTAGGCCTCGCGAAGTTCACGCACATCGCCGGTGGCCGACCACGATTCGCGTGTCACCCATCCCGCCGGTTCCGGCACGCTGGTCACGAAATAAAGTTCGCTGCGAGCGGCGGTGACGTAGTAGATCACGATGTGGCGATCGATTCCCCACCACTTCGTGCGCGAACGCCCGATATCGAAGCCATTCAGCAGCGCCGATGAGAAAACGGCGCGATAAGCAATGCGCCCCTTGTGCAGCGGCTCATCGGGGCCGACGATAATCTCGCGCACCAGCGAATGCACGCCATCCGCGCCGATGACGGCATCCGCCTCAGCACGCGTACCGTCGGCAAAAGCGAGCTCCACCCGGCCCGAGCCCCGCTGTTCTAGGCCGGCGAGCTTTTTGCCGAGGTGAAAAATTTCCGGCGGCAAAACCGAGACGAGAGCATCGTGCAAGTCCGCGCGATGCATGCACAGATAGGGCGCGCCAAAGAGATTTTCCGGCATGGGCAGCTCGCGCATAATTTTGCCGGTGTCCCATTCGCGGTTCAGATGCGAAAAAGGCTGGAAGGCCGTGCGGCGCATGCGCTCTTCGACTCCGATTTTGCGCAACACCTTCATCGAATTGGGCATCATCTGAATGCCCGCGCCGACGCGTGCAAAGCGCGCCGCCTGTTCGTAGATCTGCGACGTCGATGCCGATGCTGCGCAGCGTGGACGCGGCGGTCAAACCGCCGATCCCCGCGCCGACAATGGCAAACGTCAGTTTTCTCTGGCCCATTTGGTACCCGTTCCTTTTTGTGTGAACGAAAACTCGGCGCCCGGATTCTAGCTCAGAGGACGATTGCATTACAGCGGAGGCGCGTATTTTGAAGGCCCGGGCCCGGCGGACCGCCAGTTCACTTGAGCCAAAGCAGGCCGTTGAACTGCCGGATGACGCGATAGCGCTCGCTCTTTAAAGCCGGAATCCGAGCCCCGCCTGATACAGCAAAACCCTAACAAGCCTCGAAGGGTACCGTAACCGAGGCTGCTGTTCTCGGCGTCCGGCTCGATTTACCTGGCTGTCCTCCGTGATTACCTGTATTTACGGCGCCTTAATCTTGTGTACGATATGAAACATATGAGCTGGCGGTCGCCCGTACCCCAATGTGAGGCTGAGTGCCGTATAGAATTCTGATTGCTGACGACCACAGTCTCGTCCGCAAGGTGCTAAAGACCACGTTGGAGAACCATTCGGATTGGCAGGTTTGCGGGCAGGCCACGAACGGCCTGGAGGCCGTTCAAAAAGCCGCTGAACTCCATCCAGACCTGATCATCCTCGATTTCGCCATGCCGGTCATGGACGGCCTTGGGGCGGCCCGTAGATTCTCTCTGCTTCCCCAAGCGTTCCGATTCTCATTTTCACTAATTATTATTTCCCCTCGCTGGTCCTGGAGGCTGACTCGGTCGGGGTACGGCAAGTTATCGACAAAGGACTCGCCGGAAACGAATTACTTTTCGCCGTGGAGACTTTGCTGACCGGCGAAGGACAAAGGGCAGCAGCGCCGGCTTGACAGGTGGGCTTAACTGAAGGGGGGACATCATGCCATGCCAAATTCCGTATTCGCGGATGAATCCCAAGGAACTGAGAGACCTCGAGGCTGAGTTCGGCAGGCCACTCACGCCTGAACTTGCACAATGGCTTTTGCGCGCGCGTATGAACCGCCAAGCCGTCGAACTCATGATCGGCGACCTAACGCAGCCGCAAGCATCCCAGGCGCAAGAATCGGCTCGCCCTTCGCGGTCGGCCGCCGCTCGCAGATAGGCTCTCAGGGATCGATTTGAGCGGCTAGCTCGTTCTTGATGATTTTTCCGCCCTTCATCACAAATTTCACGCGCTGAAGTTCGGTGATATCGGCCAGCGGATTGCCGGAGACGGCGACCAGGTCCGCGTACTTGCCCTTGTCGATGGAACCGATGCGATCCTGCCATCCCAGGGCTTCGGCGTTCACCATGGTTCCACTCTGCATGGCGCGCGCCGGACTCATTCCGGCATGCTTCACGAGCATCTCAAATTCGAGCGCCTGCGTCCCATGCGCGAAGGTTGCGCCATCTACGCCGCTGCCCACCATGATTTTCAATCCCTTGGTTTTCACCGCCATGGAGACGGCCTTCTCGAAAATGGAGCTTATCCGATACTTGCCGCCGGTATTCTTCGAATCGTTATCGTCGATGTAAGGCTCGGTGTAACGCTGAAGCGTCGGATCGTAGAAAAGGTTCTTGGCCACCATCATATTGGCTTGCTCCTGATCCAGGTCGAAGGCGTGCTCGATGGTGTCGCAGCCCGCGAGGATGGCGTTTCGTTCCCCCTCGCCTCCATAAACGTGGCAGCCCGTCTTTTTGCCCAGGCGATGCGCTTCATCGATCAGCGCCTGCAAAACGGGCATCGGATAGGTCAATTCATATTTCACCTGGCCCGTGGGCGTGAACGAATATCCTCCGGTGGGAAAAAGCTTGATCCAGTCCGCGCCGTGGCTCACCTGCTCGCGCACGGCTGCGCGCGCGTCTTCCACCGAACGCACCACGGTGCTGGCCAATGGATTATCCGGCGCGGCCGGATTCGCCGGTTTGGCGCCCCACACGATTCCCAGCGTAGACACCTGATATCTGGGCCCGTCGATGCGGCCCTGGTTGATGGCGTCGCGGATGGCAATGTCGCCGTAGCCGTTGCCGTGCGTGCTCATGTCGCGCGCAGCCGTGAAACCCGCGCGAAGGTCCGCCTGCACGTTCGACACGGCGATCAGCATGGCGTTTTCCGTGGCGCCATTCGGTTTGCGTGTGTCGAACATGTGCGTGTGCGCGTCAATCAATCCGGGCAGGACCGTGGCCTGGCTCAAGTCGATCACCTGCGCTCCCGCCGGAATTTTCACTTGAGCTTCGGGGCCTACGTCGATGATCTTGTCGCCTTGAAGCACCACCACCTGCTTCGTCAGCATGGTTGCGTTCTTGCTGTCGAACAAATGACCGGCGCGCACCGCGATCGTTTGCGGCGCCGGAGGGCATTTGTACATGCCGCCGTCGGAACCGACGCACGGCGTCGGCCCGGCTCCGCGCCAGGGCGCCGGAGGCGCCTGCAACTGCGCCCAGAGCGCGCCCACGCTCGCCAATACCACGCCCGCCACCACCGCAAATCTGCTGCTAGTCATCGGATCTCTCCACGAACTCACTTTCTCGCGTCAAGTCATTTACCCGCTATTCGCGCGGAGTCTAGCCCCCAAAATCGGCGCGTGTCAATAAATCCATGTGGACCTTATCGAGAGGACCTCCCGGGAAAAAACCAAGTGTCTGGCGACTTCGCAAACAACAAAATTCGCGTTGACATATTTGGCCGCCTTTCACTACAGTCTCGCCGGTCATGCCGTTACCAGTCGAGCGGTTCGCACGGGTAAGTCCATAACGTAACCTCCGGTCAGGAGCTCCAATACGATGAATCGAATCGGACGTTTCGCAGTGAACCTGTTTGTCTCTGCAGTCTTTGTTTGTGGCACGGGCGCAATCCGGGCGGCAAGCGGCTCAAACGCGCCGATTGTCATTGCCACGGATTCGGACTTTATATCCTGCGGTTGCCTAAGTGGCGGCTCTGGGAGCACGACGGATCCGTACGTGATCGGTCCTCTGACCATTAACAAAACAGCAGAAGCCAGTGCCGCGGTCTCCATTGACGGAACACTGCTTACCAAGTCCTTTTCCCTTTTCAATCTGACCATCGCAGGCAATGGAACGGACTCGAGCATTGGCATCTTGCTGAATCACATCAATCCGTCCGGCAACCCAAAGATTTCCGCACAGGTGACAGGCACGCAAACGTCCATCCAGAGCAACGGCATCGGAATTGTCGTGGAGAATTCCAGTTTTGTGACGCTGGATGGCGGGAACGCCAACCCGAATGGCGCCGGAATTGGACGCGGCGCAGTGGGGACAATCAACAAAAACTTTGTCGGCGCCATCGACATCGAGAACAGCAACAACATCAGGGTGAAGGGCTGGCAAATGAGCGCCAATGGCCAGGACAATGCTCCCGACTTCCTCGCCTTCGATCCTTCGCTATCGCACTGGGGAGTGGGAGCTGTCCGATTGTTTGGAAGCACGACGGTAACGATCGATCATAACGCGGCAAACAATTGCACGACCGTGTCGTTTGCGCTGTTCAATTCAAGTCATAACACGATCAGCAACAATACCGCGGACTACCCTTTCACCGACAATCTGCTCATAACGGATGGATCCTCGTACAACCTCGCCAGCAACAATGCTTTCAGTACCGCCGATTTTGTCGGTATTCTGATTGCCGATCCATTGCCGGGCACCACGACGTTGAGCACTTATGGTCCCGCACACGATAATGTGATCCAGGGGAATAGCGATCACACAGACGGTCCCACCGGGAGCGAGGTTTCCAGCGGAATTGCCCCGGCTTTCGTGGGCGGTGTAGTGATCTTGAATGGAGCCTATAACAACATCGTCAGGAATAACCAGCTCTTCGCTTCCGCTGGAACGGACCTGGGATGGGCCCAGGCGGTTCCCAGTTCCTCTTCCCCAAACGGCGTTCTCAGCGAGCCTCCCGTGCTGCAGTGCAACGTGACCGTCTCCGAGGGCGGAGGCGGGGTAGCCAATCATAATGGCAATGTTTGGTCCGGAAATACCTTCAAGAAAATCGCTAGCTGTATCACACAGCAATAGGCTTCGTGGGCCTGCCTTTTTCGAACGCCGCAGTCTCGTGTCCGCGCGGCGCGCGATGGCTTGCCTCGTCGTTTTCGCGTTTGCGTGTGGCAGCGTTCACCCGCAAACGCTGACTGCCCGCCTCAACAAGCTGCTGGATGACTGGAAAGAGAAGAACGCTCCGGGAATGGCCGCGACGCTCGTCCGCAATGGACGCATCGAGCACCGCAGGGCCTTCGGATTTGCCGATCTCGGCGCACGCACGCCCATCACGCCGGATACGCAATTCCTGCTGGCGTCGCTCACAAAGCAATTCACGGCCATGGCCATTATGATTCTCGCGGAACGGCACAAGCTGCAATTCGACGACACGCTCGCCAAATTCTGCCCGGAGTTCCCCGCGTATGCCCGCACCATCACCATTCGCAACCTGCTGAATCACACCGCCGGTCTCACCCAGTATGACGACATTCTGGGCGTGAAGCTCGACGAGAACTATTTTCGCTCGTCCAAAAGCCCGCCCGCCGCGCATGAACTTACGTCGGCGGAAGTGCTTCAACTCCTAAGCCGCCAGGAGAAGCTCCGCTTCACTCCAGGCGATAAGTTCGAATACAGCGATTCCGCCTACGTCGTGCTCGGCCAGATCATCGAGCGCCTGACTGGCGAGCGCTATGCCGAATTTCTGAAGGAGACGATCTTCGATCCTCTCGGAATGCACGACACTTTGGTTGTAGATGAGCGCAAGCAGAAGGTGCCGCGGCTCGCGCTGGGATATGCCAAGCGCGACGGCAAGTGGCGGGACGTTACCTACAGTCCTGAAAACGCCGTTTACGGCGAGGACGGGATCTACAGCACAATCAACGATCTCTACAAGTGGGACCAGGCTCTGTCTACCGAGCGCCTGGTGAGCCCCGCAACGCTAGAAATGGCTTTTGCTCCCGGCCACACCAATGATGGCAAAGAAATCCGGACGGACGTGCTGACGCACCCGAGTTCTTACGGATTTGGCTGGTTCATCAGCGAATTGCATGGCGAGAAAACGGTCGAGCACTCGGGAGGCTGGTCGGGTTATGCCACTCACATCCTGCGTGTGACCGGCCGGCAGATCACAGCGATCGTGTTGACGAACTCCTCGAATGGGGATGTGCCCGACATTGCAGAGCAAATGGCAGAGATCGCGATGCGCTGAGAGCGATTTCACTTCGCGCGCGTCTGCACCTTACAGCGCTGCTTTGCTTGAGCGTCCGTATGCAGCGACGAGCCGGTTGTGTTCAGGGCGCGGCGCCCCGGCGCGAAAGCGCCATGCATGGGCGCCGGCCTGAACGTTGTTGATCGCAGCTCGACAGCCAATGATCACAGATTATCTCCGTGGTTGGCGGCCTCGGCATTCAAGTGAGCGTGTTGCTCAGCTTTCCGGCTTTTGCCGGCGTGCTCGCGGTGGATATTCACGATCGAACCATCCATCGCGCTCACGTTTACCTCAGTGATGCCGCGCTGGCCGGGCCGCTTGATCTCGAAGGAATAGATCAGCCGGCCGTGCTCGGTCTCCAAATCGCTCTCCTTGACCGTGCCGGGGACCGCCCGCAGCGCCGTCTCGCGCGCCTGCTCCGCCCCGATTTTTGCCTGCGCTTCCTCGGCCATCAATTCGGGGATAATGCACAAACGCGATCGTGCCCATCGCCAACATTGCGTAAATCACTGCTGCGAATATCTTGGCTCGTTTCATGGACTTTCTCCTTTTTATTGGCTGACGCTCTGGCGCGGGCCGCTCCTGCAGTCAGCCCTATCGGAGCGTCAGCCCGTTCGATCTGCGGCCAGAGTACAGAGGTGGAGATAAACGCACCATTAACAGGACCAAGGTGCAGGCAAATTTTTGAAGTTGGCTACAGAATTTCCGGGAGGGAGGTGATTGCGCGGAGCTTAGTTTGACTCGTGGGCTTCGGCTTGTGCGGTGGCCCGAAGACTATTTCGTGCTGGCGGGATCGCCCACCTCTTTCTCGTATCCCTGATACTCCGAAGGCGCGCAAATCATCTCACGCACATCGAAATCGTCCGGCTGCGATTCGAAACGCATCTTGTCCAGAGCAACCCAGGGTTTGGTATACATCTGAGGGTCATTGATCGTGACGCTCAGCTCCAGGTGGTCGTGATCGACGCGGTGAAACCGCTCCTCCACGCGCAGATCGGCACTATGTGGGCGACCTGCCCGGTCGAGCCACGTTCTTTCATCCAAGCCGTTCGTCTCGACGATGAGCGTAGTGTCGTCCACCCATTTGCCAACCGAGTAGCCATACCAGCGAGGCTCGGGATCTTTGGGGAGCGCGCGGCCGTCGAGCCAGATGACGCGCCAGACCCTGCCAAACGTATACATGAGGTAGATCTTGAGCGGCGTCTGGACGATTTGTGTCGTCCTCATCTCATACAGATCTTCTCGAGGCGTTCCCTGAGGGTCGCAGATGAAGACCGGATCGTTGTTCTCCGCCAGCGAAGCGGTTCCATTACCCCCGTTCGGCTTGTTGCGGTTCAACGCCTCAAGACCCGCAGGAGTGAAAGGCAAAGCATGTTCAGGCTTGCCATCCGCGGGCATCGCGCCTGCGCCGAAGATTTGGATTCCAACTTCGCCCGGGTCCCATACGCCGGAGATGTCATGACTTGGAGCAGGCCCCCCCGTCTTCCGAGGCTTCGCAGGGACGGCCGCTGCCTGTTTCCAGTAGTCGACAGGCTCGGGCGAAACATGGTCAGGAGCCGCCTGCTGATCTTTACTCGCTCCTTGCGATTTTGCTCCTGATTGTTTGGCTCCCGATTGCGGCGCGTTTTGAGCGCGGATTAACGGCGAGAACGTGAAGACTGTCACCACAGCCATTGCAGCCACAAAGCCCATCGACGTATTGCGAACGCTTGCCATCGCTAGCTCCATCCTTTGGCCCAATCTCGATTCAATTCCCGGATTCGATACCGCATAACGGCGCCCGCGGTCCACGCAGACGCAATGGCCGCGGCCCTGGCGCCTCACTTACTGGAATCGTTCGAATTAAGCCGCGCCTTTCCGACCAGCTTTTGGCCGCTGGGCAACAGGGCGTCTACGATGCGCCCGATAGGCTTGCCATTCTTGACTTGCAGGGCGGTGACGGTCACTTGATCGCCAGGCTTGAAGGACGTTTTGGTCCAGCCGATGTTGAACATCGACGTCGGATTCTCCGTCTCCACGATCCACGACACCACTTGCCCGCTGTCAT
This sequence comes from uncultured Acidobacteriota bacterium, assembly GCA_963804535.1. Lineage (GTDB taxonomy): Bacteria > Acidobacteriota > Terriglobia > Acidiferrales > UBA7541 > Palsa-189. The sequence continues at coordinate 52,439 of CAWDQT010000041.1, read as the reverse complement.
CTGTAACGTCGAGGTGAAGGATGCAATGGGGATTGGCCCACGCCCATTGCGTGACGGTCCCCTTGAGAATAATGGTCTTCGTATCGTCGTACACCGCGTTGCCGTGGTGCGCGAGCAGCGGCAGGGAAAGAATCGAAATAGCGAGGACCAGAACAAAAGCTGTTGCGAATTTGCCTTTCACAAGCCACCTCCTCAATGACAGGAACAACGCCGATATCCTTGGGTTGGGTCCGACGACTTAATCTCGTGCGATCTGAGGGCTAGAGTAGCAAAATCCAAGATAAACGCACGATTAATAAGGCCGGGGGAATGAAAATGGCTATTCGTCTGTGCCCGAAATCGAGCGGTAAGTATCGAGAACCGCAACGGCGAGCTTGCCACGCCTCGCGAGATCTTCAAGGCGCTTATAGACCTCACCGTGGTGGTGGCGATCCTTTTTGCCGATGCCCACCACAGCGACGATTTTGAGATCTTCCAAGACCTGATAGACCACTCGATAGTCCCGGTAATGGAAGCTTCGGAACGCTTCCAGCGGACCGCTTAGCGCTTCAGAACACTCGACAGGATGGATATGGATTTTCTGAGTAAACTCGCGCTTTAAAGAATTGCGAACGTTTTTCGGAAGCAGCTTGAAATCTTCGAAGGCTTGGGGGGTGAATCGTGAACAGTACAAGGCGATTTCTCTTAGTCGTTCCCAAAAACCTCCTCGAAGGAATGCAACTTCCCTCGCTTCGCATCTTCTCGCAAAGTCGGGGCGGCACTGAGGATTTGGGCGAACAGTTTTTGATCCGCCATAATTTCGAGGGTTTCCGCAAGCGAATGCATCCTCTGAACGAGTTCATCGAAGTACTTTTTATCCACGAGAAGTTTTTCGTCTTGCGGGTCGCTGGCAGAAATAACGACCACTGTGTTCTGTTTGGCCTGGTTAAGAGTCTCGCGCTGTTTCTGCCGTAAATCAGAGCGGTTCACGCGCACGGCGTGGGGTCGAATCAGAGTTTTCGTGGCCATATCAGGCTCCTTGTACGTAACAAGTGTACATTACGTACACTATACTTGTACATACTTCGCAAGCCCTTGGCATTGCAGTTGAGGTCTTCCCTCTCCGATTCAGCCTAGAGACTTTTTTTCTGAGCCTCGGCGGGCGCGGCTTTAGCTATGCGCCTGGCACCGTTCGCAGGCAGGAATGCCGCGAATGTGCTGCCAGAGGAGTCCGACTGCACGAGCTGCAGACGGCCGTGATGCGCTTCGGCGATCCAGCGCGCGATGGCCAGGCCCAGCCCCGCCCCCGCCGTCGCGGACGCGGCCGTCTCCGGCGCGCCTGAATTGTCGCGGCGCGAATGCGTGCGGGCCGGATCGAGCCGGAAGAATCGCTCGAAAATCTTCTCCCCCGCTTCCGCCGGAATGCCCGGACCGCTATCTTTCACCGTGAGCGAATATTCGCCGCCAGCGCGTTGGCAAGTCACGCTGATCTTCCCGCCTTCGGGCGTGTACTTGATGGCGTTATCGAGCAAATTCATGGCCAGCCGGCGAACCAGAGCTTCGTCGGCATGGATGGGCATCTCGCCATCGGGCTCGTAGCTCAGCATGATTCCGCGCGCGGCGGCAGCGCTGCGCGCCGCTCGGACGCAATCGGAGGCTAGTTCCTCGAGATAAAAATCGCGCGGACGGAGCGGATATTCGCCGGCATCGGCGCGCGCCAGCGTAAAAAGATCGTCCACGATTTGCGAGAGCCTGCGCGCTTCGTCGAGCGCGATGGCCAGCGATTCGCGATATTCCTCCGGCTGGCGCGGCTGCGAAAGCGCGACTTCCGCCTCCCCGCGAATAACGGCCACCGGCGAGCGCAGTTCGTGCGAAGCGTCGGCCATGAACCGCCGCTGCTGCTCGAACGAGCGCTCCAGGCGCTCGAGCAGGCTATTGAAAGTGCTCGCGAGATAGCCGAGTTCATCGCGCGCATTCTGCACGGGAAGGCGCTCGTGCAAATTCCGGGCGCCTATGCGTCCCGCCTTCTCGCTCATGGCCACGACGGGAGCGAGGCTCTTGCGCGCCAGAAAATAGCCGCCCAGCGCTGGCAATCACCAGCGTAACGGGAATCACCCACAGCAGCGCCGTGCGAATGTCTTCGAGGAGCTCGCGCTCACTTTCGACCGACTGCAGCGTCACGATGCTGATTTGCGAGCCACCTACTTCAGCTTGCAGGACGCGCGCGCGAAAATGCTCGCGTCCCAGCGTAAGATCTTGCAATTGAGCGCGGCGCTCCGGCGGTGCCCGCGACTAGATTGCGCAGCACGTCGCCGGGGATCTCGGGTTGCGCAGCCCCTCGGGCGGGCTGGCGTGGCGCAGGCAGCGCCTGGTTTTCCGCCAGCACGTTGCCGGCGGAATCAAGCACGGCAAAGCGATGATCGCGCAGCCGAAACTCCTGCACGGACTCCTCAGCTGCCGCGCGGAGAGGATCGGGAGCCTTCTCGTTCAGTTGATCTTTGTATTCCGATTGCAGCGTCGTGAGGAAGCCCTGAGAAATTTCCGCCAGCGAAATAAACGTCCGCCGATCGGTGGTGCGCGCGACCAGGTAATACGTTCCCACGGCGAGGCAAACCAAAACCAGCGCGAGCACGCCCGTGTACCAGAGCGTTAGCCGAACGCGCACCGAATCAAACATGCTTCTTCCCTGCTGCGCGCAGATCTGCCGCCGGATTTGCCCCCGGATTGAGTTGGCCCGCTTTGGCCTTTTCGCCTGGCGCTGCGGCCTCGCTCGCGGCGGCAACTCCGCCCGGCGCCGCGTCGCCCAGCATATATCCCGCGCCGCGGCGCGTATGGATCAGCGGCTTGGCCGGGTGCGCGTCGATTTTGCGCCGCAATCGATTTACATATACCTCGATGGTATTGGTGAATGGATCGAAGGTTTCGTCCCAGACATGTTCGGAAATTTCTTCGCGCCCGACCACGCGGCCCGCATGGCGCGCCAGATATTCGAGCAGCGCGTACTCCTTGGTGGTCAGCGCAATTTGCCTTCCCCCGCGCGCAGCTGTCTGCGCCGCCAGTATCCAGAACCAGGTCCTCGACGGCAATCCGGTTCGGCCGCAGTTCGCCGGAACGCCGCAAGAGGGCGCGCAGCCGCGCCAGCAGCTCGCGAAATTCAAAGGGCTTGGTGAGATAGTCGTCGGCGCCGGTATCGAGGCCCTGCACGCGGTCGTCCGTAGCATCTCGCGCAGTAAGCATCAGAATGGGAAAGCGCAAACCCGACTGGCGCAGCCGCCGGCAAACCTCGAAGCCATCCGGCGCGGGAATCAACACATCGAGAATGGCGAGATCGTAAGGGTTGATAGACGCCTGATAGAGCGCGTCCTCGCCATTCGCGGCCACATCCACGGCATAGGCCTGTTCGCGCAGGCCTTTCGCGACGAAATTGGCGATTCGCGGGTCGTCTTCTACCAGGAGAATGCGCATGGGGCGCTCGCCTGGCACTCATTTTACATCTTCGCTTCGTGCAGCGTCTGATCCCGCGGTGCCGGGCCAGCCACGCCATCCATCGGGAAGCGGGCGTCTCGGGAGTCGCTTTACCGGGGTTCATCGCTGGAGACAATCGGAGCAATCGGAGCTTTGGGCACCAGGCGAATGCGAAATTCGCCGAATTCCTTTTCCAGGACCATCTGAAAGACCCAGATGCCCACAGGAATCGCGAGAGCTATGCCAATATCCACACCCAGATACTGCCCCGTTTTCTCAGAAACTCGATCCAAGATTCCGCTAAGACTTAGAACCAGGCTGCCGAAAAGTCCTGCGGCCCCGCCAAAAACCGCTGATCGCCAAACCCACGCCCACCAGATTCTTGCGGAGCGCTTGAATGTCGGCTCGAGAAAGCCGGTGCCGGGACCGGCAGCCGTACCCATGTGAGGTCCTCCTGCCGCAGCATTCTAGCAGCTTAAAGAGGAACTCCTAGTAAGTCGACTCGGAATATGGACGTTTGCCGCGAATAAAAAAATAGAGCAGGAGAAAAGCGATTTGCGAACTTTCTAGTGGACGCGGCGACGCTTGCGATGTGGCCCATCGCGCTTAATGGGGAGCAACGCCTCATCGGCGACGTGGAGCAAGCGGCCCAAGTAATCGCGCCCGCCCGGGTCCTCTTCGGGTGCGACGATTTCTGGGTCACTGCTGCGCGGATTCACCAGCCGTGACACGCCTTGGAGGTGTTGTTGGTTCGGCGGTGTCGGTCCGCGAGGGCTGGAATGTTTCGGGCGCCTGGATCCATTCGGGCTCGAATGTTTCTGACTCATACGGGCAGTTAGACTTCGGACCGGAGAATGCGACAATACAACGCATGCCGTAAGCGAGGGTGCCTTTGCCCCGTACGCGGGCGAGCGCATTTCGCATCCGTAAACCTATCGCCACGTAAAGCTACGGGACACGTATGTCTCGCTACCCGTTTTCAGGTATGTCCCCTATTGTCTAGCGTGTTCCCCGGGCGGAAAGTTACACTCGGGCGAAAGAGCTGCTTCCCCAAACACCCACCCTTGGGTAGCCCCTCGCTGACGCGCCCTTTGAGGGACCTAAATTGAACATACCAGCCCGAATTCTGCTTGTCGACGATCACCCAGCCGCCCGGAGAACGGCACGCGCCGTCGTGAATGATATGGGTGATGGAGTCGCCGTCGTTTGCGGAGAGGCCGAGAACGGCAGGCAGGCTATCGAAAAAGTTCGCGCCCTCGAGCCCGATATCGTGCTGCTGGATATCGGGATGCCGGAAATGGACGGCGTGCAAACCGCTTATGCGATCCGGCGCATGGCGCCTTACGCGAAGATCGTGTTTTTCACGATCAACGATTCGCCGGAAGCTTTCACTGCGGCGAAGTTGTTAGGCGTTTCCGCCCTGGTGCCGAAATCGTCCCCCGCCAGCGTCCTCGTTTCCACAATTCAGGATCTCGTCGTCACGCATTAAGGAAGTTCACGGCTGCTGACGGCTGTTCAGCGCTTGCATCACTGCCGAAAGCAACTGCTCAGGATCGCCTTCGCCTTTACGCAGCCAGAGATCGACTTTACCGAGGCTCTCGTCGAGGATGGAGGTGTATCCGGAAAGCATAATGATGGGCGTCTTGGGACTGAGGGTTTTGAGTTGCTCTGCGACGTCGAGGCCATCCATATCCGCCATCCAGTAATCGAGGATCACCACATCAATGGGCTGGTAGCGAAAGACCTCGATGCCCTGTTTCCCCGTCAGGGCCGTGAAAACGCGATATCCCGCGTTTTCCAATAGGATCCGGCGCAAAACGAGCGCGGGCTCTTCGTCATCGATGCAAAGAATCGCAGCGGGAGTTTCTCTCATGGCGTGGCTGTGCTGTTTCCCTCTCCTGTGACCCTGTTAAGAAACGGCGATGGCCCCTGGGAGAACCCTCGCTTGTAACCCTATCACGCGCAAACAAACGCGGGCTGGGGAACTTGCTCGCTGCGGCTCGTCGCTCGGGATGAGGATAGATGAGGATACTGGCCGCATCGTCACCTCCGGCGAGAGTAAGCTTCCAATGACACGAGCGTGAATGTGTTCAGGCTCTGGGTCAACAATTTCAAATCCGAATTGAGCTCCACGACCCCAAGCGGCAGGATATCGGTGCCGAGCAGGTCCGAGATGGTCTCTCCGATCACTTGGAATTCGCGCACGAGCATCGGTAGAGTGTAACCGTCTTTCCTGCGCCGTTTTCCATGACGCGCCGCAAATTGCCTTTGGCGCGCGCTAAAGGGGCGGCCCTCGTGCATGAGGCGGTCGATGACAGCCTGAAAGATTGTGGGAATATGATCGACGCGCCGGCGATCGTCGAGGCGCGCTTTTTTCAGCATGGCGTCGCCCTTGATGGCGTCCAGAATTTTTGCGGTGATCTCGCGTTCGTTTTCCATCAGAACAGGCGCAAGCCGGACCGGCTTCCCGGCGGGAGCGGAAAGCCGGGCCTTGATCTTGGCGACCAGTTCCTCGATATCCGCGGGCTTGGTGAAGAAAGTCGTCCACCTGACTATGGATGGCGCGAATCGTGTTCTCCAAGCCGGGATAGCCGGTGAGGATGAAGTTTTTGCAGCCAGGCTGGGCGCGGCGCATCGCTGTGATGACCAGGAATCCATCGCCCTCGCTATGAATATTCAAGTCGGTGAGCAAAACATCAAAGCTGACGGCGCTGATCTGCACCAGCGCATCGGCCACCCCAGCCACCGTAGTCACATCGAATCCGTGCTTATCGAGCAGGAGGGGCAAGGTCAGGCGAATATTGTCTTCGTCATCGACAAAAAGCAGACGAAGGCGCTTTCCCGCCTCGCGGGCGCCAGTCGTGGACTTGGATGGGCCCACCTTGTTTTTTTCCAATCGGCACGTTACCTATTGAGATCAAGGGGCTTCGGCTGGACGTTTTGGGGACCTGTTATAGTAGCCCACGCTCAAATACTAGACTGGCGCGGCGCTGTTCAATAAGGGACATACCGTAGAGGCAGTGTAGCGGTAGGGAGCGCTGCTTCGCAAAATGATAAGTATTATGTAAGGACCGAACAGAAAAATGTCGCCCGAATGGATTCCGCTGCTGTTTGGCGCCGCACTGATCGTGCTGCTGCTTCTCTTGCTGCGGCCTCGCGCCCAAACCAGGCGCGTTACCGTTTGCCGCATCGTGGTAATGGAAGCGATCTACCTGGGCATGGCTTATCTGCTGCTCGACGTTCTGGATCACCCTCCGGCCGAAGCTTTTCTGGGTTCCGCAATTGTGGCCGCGATTGCAGGCGCAATTCCCATCCGCTTCTACCGCAGGCTGGCCGGAGAAAAAGCGCTGATCCGCGTCCCTGGCGAGAAGTGAGCGAGGAATCCCGCTCATTTTCGCCCTGAGCTAATCCTCTTGGAGGCGATGTACTTCTTCGCAGCTTTGCCATTCGCTACGGGCAACTCAAAACACTCGAATAACCATCGCATCGATGAATCAGCTGTAGGACGACTTTATGGAAGAAGGGCGATGCGCATGAAAGCGTTGAGCGTTTTCCTGTTGGCGTTTTGTATGGCTGCCCTGCCAACGCGGGCCGGGCAAAATCAAAATCAGTCTTCTTCTCCTGCGGCGCCGCCGGATCAACCTGCGGCCTCCAGCGAGCCCGCGCCAACACAGCAACCCGATTCGCAGCAACAAGACCAGCAAAACCCCGGTGATGCCGCGCCCGCACCGCAAGAACCGCAGAGCGCTCCCGCGCAGCCCGCTCCTAATCTGCCTGCGAAGCTCACCGTGCCCGCAGGCGCGCTCATTTCCGTGCGCGTCAACCAGTGGCTTTCGAGCGACCGAAATCATGCGGGCGACACATTCAGTGCCGTTTTGGATCAGCCCGTCGTTGCCCACGGCTGGGTTGTAGCCCGCCGGGGCCAAACCGTAATCGGCCGCGTGGACGTGGCGCAAAAGGCCAGCGACGGCAACGGCGTCTCGAAGTTGGGGCTGGAGATAACCGAACTTACGCTGGTTGACGGAGAGCAGATTCCAGTGAGCACCGAGATGCAGCAGACTGCACCCGCGCCCCGCTCCGGCTATCCGGGATCTACGGAGCGTAACGTGGCGACGGTGGGAACCACGACCGTGCTCGGCACAATTGTGGGAGCCACGGTGGGCGGCAGAACGGGAGCCGCAATTGGCGCCGGGCTGGGGGCTACGGCCGGAATTGCCGCTATCATGTATACGCGCGGGCGGCCCACGACGGTAGCTCCGGAAACGTTGCTCAGCTTCCGCCTGGCAGCGCCGCTCGAGATCTCTACGGAAAAAGGGCCGGTGGCTTTCCAGCCCGTTACCCAAGGCGACTACAAAGACCAGGACGCCTACAGCAATGCTCCGCGCCGGCGCTCGCCCGGTCCCGGCTATCCGCCTCCGGATTATTACTATGGCTGCGGCGGCTGGGGATGGGGCTGCTATCCTGGGCCCTATTATGGTCCGTACATCGGCTGGGGCGTGGGAGTTTGGGGACCGGGCTACGGCAGGTTCGGCCGCTTCCGCCGATAATCCAGAACGCTTTCAGAATCAAGATCCGGCTCGAGCGAAGGTCCTGCTTGAGCCCGCGGTGGGGATGTAGCGCGGATGCTGATGCCTTGTCGTTCGACGACACCTTCAGTCCCCCGCCGAGTTGGCGGACGCGCTCGTTCATCCCGCGCATGCCTACACCCAGCGATGCGGCTTGTTCAATTTTGGACATCCTACAGTCATCCCTGTATGGAACTGGACTCCCGCTAGTAGGACGATGGCCAAAGCTGGCTCTGCAGGTACGCAAAACTTACGGGTGACTTATGGCTGGAATCCTGCTCGTCGACGATCATCACATCGCGCGCCATACCGTGCGTAACCTCTTGAGCGCCAACGCCCTCTCCATCTGCGGCGAGGCGGAAGATGGCCGACAGGCGCTGGATCAAGTAAAGGCGCTTGACCCGGATTTGGTGCTTCTCGATATCAACATGCCGGTGATGAATGGCATAGCGGCCGCTTTCGAGATACGGCGCATCGCTCCGGCGACCAAAATCCTGTTCCTGACTGTGCAGGACTGCACGCCCGAAGCCGAGGCAGCCGTCCGGCTGCTGGGCGCGCACGGATTTATCTGCAAATCCTGCGCGGGAACCGAGCTGATCCCTGCGCTGAAGCGCCTGCTTAGGGTGGATTAGTTTTTTGCCGCCTTGCCGGTCTCACCTCATTTCGCATCTTATGAGGTGAGGTAGCCCTCAAGGAGACCCGGCATGGTGAAGATTACTTGTGACAATTGCGGCGCGGTAAAACCGGAGAAGCTCCCCGCCACGGTTGAGTGGATACTAGGCTATGACCTGGAGACGGAAACCCCCAAGTCGATGCAGCGGTCCATCCGCCTGCTCGATCATTGGGACGACCGCCGCGTCCTGGAGTTGGGCGCGATCCATCTGTGCTCGCTCCAGTGCCGCGACGAGTATATGAAGTTATCCGCAGCTCGCATGAGCGCGAAGGCATAACCGAGCGGTTCCTTAAGTCTTAAAACACTGCGCCGGACCCAGCGCAGATGCCCTCAGCGCAGCGTTGCCGCCAGCGCAGCTTTCCCCGCAGCGCAACTTGCCCACCGTTCATGTAGTCGGCATTCCAGTCATGACACCCTCCTTTGAGTTCGAGAGTGCAATTGACTTGGTACTGCATGATTTCTTTTCCTTACGAACAATTGTCGAGATGACGACGAAGGGGAGCTATCTTCGGCCTCCGCCACCGTGAAAACCGCCTCCGCCATGGAACCCACCGCCACCGTGAAACCCTCCGCCAAAACTCGACTGTCCACGGGAGGAGTTGGACCTGGCGATGCCACCGTGGTCAAAACCGCTGAACGCACCGGAGTGCGTCCCGGGCTGGCTGTGTGGCGCCGCGAACCCATGTTGCGCGCCGGCGAATCCTCTCGGAGCTGGCGCCTCCATGAAAATCGCCGCCGCGACGAGCAAAATTGTCGCGATTGACGAACGTTCTGCTGTGGGAGATGTACCTGTCGTGGTTATACATGACCGCGTGGTCATGCCAGTCGAATCCCCAGCGATGCCATCCCCAGCCAAAGCCGCCGAAGTAGCCAATTCCAAAGCCTACGCCGAACGCGATCGCCGGGCCGCCAATGAAGATGCCGGGAACCGGATACCATCCGGGCCACACCGGTAGGGGCGAGCCATACACGAGCCAAGGATCGTACGCGGGCACATAGACTATGTCTGGATTGGCCGGTTCAACGACGATAGTCTGTCCTTGCGTCGTTACTTTCTGCTCCGGCGTGCTCTTCAGATTTCCCGCTTGCTGCGCACGCTGACGCATTACCTGCACGGCGTCCATCACGGCCTGCTGCTGATTTACGTAAGCATCTCCCAGGGACGAGGTCCAGGAGAGGTTCTTGTCCAGGTTGGCCAGCACCGAGGGAAACTGCGTGAGCGCCTTAACGCTGGGATCCCAGGGCTGCTTATCCACCTCTTCACCCAATTGCTGACCCTTTAAATCGGGATGCTGTTGCATCCAACGATCTGCTTCCACAATTTCAGTGGGATATGTTGAGGCCGCCAGAATTTGCGCAACCAACGCATCCGGATAAAGTGCAATGGGCGCTACCAGTTGCTGCAATTGCTCGGGAGTTTGCTGCGCAGGTTGGACGGGCGCAGACGCCGTAGACTCATCTGTCTGATACGCGAATCCTCCGGGCGCCGTCGCTAACACGAGCGAAAGGATTACTAACACCGCTAAACTTTGCCTTGGCAGTTTCATGATGAATTCTCCTGGTTCCGCTGACTTCTTCGGAGATGCGGATTTAATTTGAGGCTTCATTGTTTCCTTCTGCGCTCGATCATTGCGCCTGGTGCCAGGTGGAATCCGGGTCATAGGCGGTCATTGCTTCCGCAATCTTTGTTGTATCGGGACCGAGATCCTTTTCGTAAATAACCCCCGATTTGTTGACGATGAAGGTCATCACTCCTGACGAGCGGTACTCCGCGGGGTAGGCAACGAAGGCGAATCCCGCGGTCATTTTTCCATCGACGACATAATTCTTGGCTCCTCCTGGCGCATGAGGTCCTTGGCTAGTGAGGATGCGAAAAAAATAGCCGTTGAATGGATAATGATCGTCCCCTTCGTTTGGGCTTTTTCCGTTCGCATAAGCGATGAGAGGGTTGATTGGGCTATCGAAGTCGTTCGAAGCGCCCTGCCAATACAGCCCGTTGTGCCGTCCCTCATCACTGACCAGCTTCTGCGCGAATTGCTTCGAGAGGTTTCCCACCGGGCGGGCGAAATATTCCTTCTGCGCTTCAACCAAGTCCCGGCACGCGTCCATGGCAGCAATTTCATTCCTGCCTATGCGGCGGAAGAGGATCTCGTCTTTGCCCGCAAGCGTGTCGAAATACCAGGAACCGTGGTTGTTCACCAAGGGAATCGGGAGGGGCCAGTTCTCGGCGCCGACAACCAGCGTTAGCGTTCCATTCGGTTCTGTAACGAACCGATGCATCTCCTGGTACTTGACTACGAAGCTGATACGCGCATTCGCATCCTCCACTGGATCTCCGGAAGCGAGGACATCCTTTCCGGCTTCCCCGAGAATGCTCAACGGAAGTTGATCGTCCTGCGTTTGCATTGCGGCAAAGAACGCGCCGGCGGCTTCATCAGGAGACGCAAAAGTCCGTTGTCCCGGCTGCTGGGCGAACGCTGGCGCAAACCAGGAGCCCAAAAGAAGCGCGGATAGAATCAAGGCAGCAAATCGAACAACACTCTCTTTTTCAAAGTGAACGGCAACCGAATTTCTCTGCAACATGGCGTTCCTCTCATTCCTTGGAATAATTCTGTTCGCTTGAAAACCATTGCTCAGAAACTTCATAAGTCCTTTGACTGTCCGTTCCTGCATGCGGCCCATGGCCGCACGCAAAGAACCGGACAAGCGTTATTTCTTGGGCTCTGGAGGGAATTTCTTGAACATTTTCTCCACGCCCTTGTCGAGGTTGTCGATGTTCTTTTCGGACTTATTGGAAAGCGTGTCGCTGGCCGAGCCGCGCCACACTAGTTTCTTTGTGTTTGTGTCAAAGAGGTCGACGACGAGAGTCCCGACTTTGTAGTTCTCTGTGGTTGTGGTGGCGTCTCCAAATCCTCCCCAGCGCCAGCCTCCGCCGAAGTCGTTGTAAAATGTGTCCAGCGACTGCTGATTCTGGGTAGTCTCCATGGCCATGATAGAGATGTCCCCACCGGACGGCACCTCCATGAAGCCCTTCGCCGCCAGAGCGCCATTCACCGCGCTCTTGATTCGGTCCACCATCAGCGGATCCTTCGTCTTGATCTGTTCCCACGAGTAGGTCTTGTATTGTGCGAAGTTTGAGTTGCGATCGTAGTCGGTCTTCACGTCTTGAGCTGACGACCTGCCCGCGAACAACAACATCATTCCCATCAAAACAAGTACGACTTTTCGAAGTTTCATATTTCCTCCTTGTTAAACTTTTGAGCTAAATTCCTCGCGCGAGATAAACCGGCGCGCTCGCACTCGACTGCGTCAGGTGACACCAAGGGATGGGCAAGCCGGCTGCCAACGTGTTGATTTGTAACTGACGGAAAATAGGGGCAGCCGTACAAACAATGGCGTGGCGGGGATGCCCGCCCGCGGACACGATGTCCCCATGCGGACGGATCGGGGCAGTTTATTTGTTTCGGCATCGAACGGCTTCGCGGGGATGATGGGTCTTCAGCAGTGATGCACTCATGGCTGCCAAAGCCGGGACTGATCCCGGTGAAGTTGCTGCACGGGTGCGTTGGCACTCGTGGCGGTCGCATTGCGGTGACAAACTCAACTGGCAACACGCGAGATCGATGGAAACGATTCCGCTCTTTTCCTCTTCGTATGTTCCCCGCACTGAACTAAACTGAGCGCATGCCGTCCGGGAAATGGATTTTTCGGAATCGCGGCGTACTCGCGCACGCGCCATTGCTTTTGGTGCTCTTCTGGAGGCGCGGCGAAGTCAGCAACGCGGCGCTCACCTGGGGCGCGGGACTCGCCCTGCTGTTTGCGGGAATGGCGCTGCGCATCTGGGCGCAGTCCTATATTCATCACCGGCTGAAGGTGCCGCTCGAATTCACCGTCGCTGGGCCTTATCAGCTCGTGCGCAATCCGCTTTACATCGGCAATTCGCTCATCTGCGCGAGCGCAACCTGCTTCGCAAGACTCCCCTGGCTCGCACCTTTTATGTTGCTGTGGTGCTTCGCTGTGTATTCGGCGGTTGTCCGCTATGAAGAAGGCTGGCTAAAGGAACTTTATGGCGGGCCGTACGAGCGCTATTTGCGCGAAGTGCCGCGCTGGTTCCCGCGTATCAACGGACTCCAGCGCATCGTCTTCTGGAATGAGTTTTCGCCTAAAGCCGTGCGCGCCGAATTGCACTGCCTGCTCATCGCGCTGATTTTTGGCCTTAAAGGAATCGCCGATTCTCCCGCCGGGCATTTAGCCTTGACCGGCCTGCGCTCCCGCCTATTCTTGTAACGCTCAGCCGTCCGTGTCGGGCGCGACCGGGAAAAACACAATTCGCCGCTGGTTGTCATTCTGAGCGAAGTGACCGCGTACCTCCTCGGTCCAGTATTTTGGGACCGCGCGGCCACGAAGAATCTCTCCTGTCTTTTAGCAGACGAGGTCCCTGACTCTATTCCGTCGCTCGGGACGCCGATCCTGATCGGATCGGCAGCTTTACCACCGCATATGCGTTTGTTACTCTCGCTGCATGAAGCGCATGGCCGAAACGCGTTCCGGCCGCGCGGCGCAGCCACGTCTTTCCGAATCCATCGAGAGCCGTGAAAATCGCTGGCTGAAGCGCTTTCGCGCAGCCCTCGCCGGCGATGCCGTTGGGCATCGCGGCGAATCCGGTCACATCGACGGCGAAATCGCCGGCGTCGAGGGCGCGCGGCTCGTGGAGACGGCGCTGCGTTCGGGTGTCGAGATCGTCGCGGTTCTTTTCAGCGAGACGGGCGCGAAGCACATCTCCCGCCTCGCGCCCTGGATTCCTCCCGAGGCGCGCCTGCTACGCACCACCGATCGCCTTTTCGTTTCCGCCAGCGGAACCGAAACACCGCAAGGCGTGGCGGCCCTTGTGCGCCCGCGCGCGGCGGTTTTCGACGATCTCATCGGCGGCGATCCACTGATTCTTGTTCTTGCCGGCGTGCAGGATCCCGGAAATGTGGGCACGCTCGTGCGCACGGCAGAAGCCCTCGGCGCCACTGGAATAGCGGCATGTGCCGCGAGCGGCATCGGGACTTCCAATCCTTTTGCGCCAAAGGCACTGCGCGCCTCGGCCGGCGCCGCTTTGCGCCTGCCCGTTCTGCGAGGAATCTCCGCGCCCGTGCTGCTCGCGCAATTGCGGGTCGCGGGAGTTCGCGTCTATGCAGCGTGTCCGGATGAACTTTCGGATGGCGCTGCGAACGAGACGGAGAAGAAACCGATGGCGCCGTGGGAAATCGATTGGCGCGGGCCCGCTGCACTGCTGATCGGGAACGAAGGCGCGGGCTTACCCGCCGATCTGGTGCGCTCGGCGGACGCGATCGTGCGTATTCCGCAAGCGGCTCGTGCGCTGTATCCCAATGCGGCGCAACACGAAGAATTGCCCGCCGAATCGCTGAACGCGGGCGTCGCCGGCAGCATCCTCTTATATGAGGCCGCCCGCCAGCGCGGCCTCCGGTGATCGAGCGGATTCGCCGCGGAAGCGTTATCCTTAATGTAATGAGTAAGCCTGCCATGAGCCTTTTCGCCAAAGTGGAAGCCGAAGTCGCTGCAGCCAGCGCGCCGCTCGCCGAACGGATGCGTCCGCGCGCTCTCGAGGAATTTACGGGCCAGCAGGCGCTGCTCGGCCCCGGAAAGCCGCTGCGCACGGCCATCGAAACCGACGACCTCGGTTCGATGATTCTCTGGGGACCTCCCGGCTGCGGCAAGACCACGCTTGCGCGCCTGATTGCGCGGCGCACGCATGCCGAATTTGTCTCCTTCAGCGCGGTAATGAGCGGCATTCGCGAAATCAAAGATGTGATGGCCGCTGCCGAGCACACACGGCGCACTGGCCGGCGCACCATTGTATTCGTCGACGAGGTGCATCGATTCAATAAGGCGCAGCAGGATGCTTTTCTTCCCCATGTCGAAGCCGGGAACATCACTTTCATCGGCGCGACTACGGAGAATCCTTCGTTTGAAGTGATCGCACCGCTGCTTTCGCGCACGCGCGTCTACACATTGCAGGCGCTGACGAATCGAGAAATTGTGGGCTTGTTGCGCAGGGCGCTCTCGGATAAGGAACGCGGTTACGGCAACGAGAAAATCGACGCAAGCGAAGGCGTGCTCGAGCGCATCGCCACGTTTGCCAATGGCGATGCTCGCGCCGCCTACAACACGCTCGAAGCTCTGGTGCGCGCCGCCACGCCCGGCGCCGACGGCGCGCGCGTGCTTAATGAGGAACTGCTTTCCGCCGCGCTGCAACGCAAATTCCTGCTCTACGACAAATCCGGCGAAGAGCACTACAACCTGATCTCCGCGCTGCACAAATCGGTGCGCAATTCCGATGCTGACGCCGCGCTTTACTGGCTCGCGCGCATGCTCGAATCGGGTGAAGATCCGCTGTATGTCGCGCGGCGACTGGTGCGCATGGCCAGCGAAGATATCGGGCTCGCCGATCCCGCGGCGCTGGGAATCGCCATTGCCGCCATGCAGGCCGCGGATTTTGTAGGCGCGCCGGAAGGCAATCTGGCACTGGCGCAAGCCGCTGTGTATTTGGCGCTTGCTCCCAAATCGAACGCGCTTTATACCGGCTACGGAGAAGTGCAACAGGATCTACAGAAGACCTCGTCGGAACCTGTCCCGCTGCATCTGCGCAACGCGGTTACTCCGCTCATGAAAAACCAAGGCTATGGCCGCGGTTACGAGTACGCGCATGACGTAAAAGACAAAGTCGCGGATATGGATTGCTTGCCGCCGAGCCTGGCAGGACGTCAGTATTATCGGCCCACCGACGAAGGGCTCGAGCAGCGTTTGCGCGCCCGCATGGAGGAGATTCGCAGCATCAAATCCCGCCAAGGGCCGAAGACAGATCAGAGCTAGGGCGCTGCCCGCTGAATATTCTGTCATCCTGAGCGAAGGATCTCTCCTCGCTGCTCTAGAGAAAAAGGATAGGAGAGATTCTTCGACTTCGTGTCCGCGCCGGACCGCAAGCGGTCCGAAAAACGGGCGCGCGGACACTCCGCTCAGAATGACAATTGGTAGTCCGACCAGAAAAGCGCGCGGATCACTTCGCTGAAATGACAACGCGCGGCCGCAGTTCAGAATCACGACAGCGTTAGCGCAGCAGGCGGCGATGTTCCCTCAAGATGCAGGCGTCCATCACCACGAATAAGCCGGCATCGCGGGCACGTTGCGCGGCGGCTTCGTCAACAACGCCGTCCTGCAGCCAAATCGCGCGAGCGCCCACGCGGATCGCCGCGTCCACAATTTCCGGCACAAATTCCGATCGCCTGAATACGTCCACGACGTCAATCTTTTCGGGAACGTCTTCCAGGCGCGTATAGGATTTTTCGCCCAGCACTTCCTGCTCGTTTGGATTCACCGGAATGATGCGATAACCGGCAGACTGCATGTATTGCGAGACGCCGTAACTCGCCCGTAAGCGGCTGGAGGAAAGGCCCACAACCGCAATCGTGTGCGCTTGCTGCAGAAGCTCTTTGATCTGCCGATCGGAAGGATGAAGTACCGGGCCCGAGGCGGTCATTTGGCAGAAGGCCTCTGCTTTTTGTTGTGACCGCGTCCGCGGTGAGTCGCGCGCTTTTTGGGCGTCGCAGGCGTGAAACTCTTCGGCTGGTCGACGAATCTGCGCAGTTGCGCAACTTCTCGCGGTTCGAGACGCCGATAGTGGCCGTCCGCCAGATCGTCCAACTCCAGCGGCCCCAGCTTCACGCGCTTCATTTTCTCCACCGGATGCCCGAGAGAAAAAGAGCGCGCCGCAGCAAATCCCGGCGCGCATCGTTCAGTTCCACTTCGTACCAGGGATTCGCCGGCTGGGAACTGACGGCGTCCGGAGCGCGCAGCCGCCGCATGCGTGCATGCGCCTTGCGGCGAACCTGCTGCATCTCGTCATCGGTCAATCGTCCCGCAACCTTGAGCCAATAAACCTGAGGCAGGCGCGCGGAATGTTTGAAAATCCGGTCGGCAAGCTCGCCGTCGCTGGTGAGCAACATCAATCCCGAGGCGGCGTAATCGAGGCGGCCCACGGGAAAAATTCCGCCGCCGAGCCCGCGCAGCACGTGCCGCAAGGTTGCCCGTCCCTCGGGATCAGACATGGTGGAGACCACGTGAATCGGCTTGTTCAGAAGTAGATAACTTGGCTCGCTCGGCCGTTCGGCAACGCGACCCGCGGCTTCCACACGGTCATGCTCGGGATCGGCTTTTGCGCCGAGTTCGGTGATGACCTGGCCGTTGACGCGCACCTGGCCGCTGCGGATCAGTTCTTCGGCATGGCGGCGCGAAGCGATGCCGGCGCGGGCGATAATTTTTTGCAGTCGTTCGAGCATGCTATTTTGCAACCCACTCCGTACCCTTTGTCATTCTGAGGAGTCCCGCCGACTCTGCGGGGCGACGAAGAATCTCTCCGGAGCCCTCACCGTATCCGCTGAAAGAGGCGGAGGGATTCTTCGACTCCGTGGCCGCCCGCGCGCAAAGCGCGCCGATCAAAAACCTGCGGCCACTCCGCTCAGAATGACAATCAGCGGCGGGGCCAGCGACGATTCACTCCGCAGCCGGCCCAACACGGGCGTGCGCTCCGTCAGCTCAGATTGACAACGCATGCTGACACTGGCACTTAGAGTCCGAACATTACTACGAGCCGGGGGCGGCCTTTTTGGCCGCGCGGTCGGCGGACTCACCCTGATTTTCCCCGAGAACCTCGGAATCTGCGTTTGCGCCCATTTCCGATGCGGAAGCGCGCGATTCGGCGGAGCGCGGCGCGCTTTCGTCCAACCCGAGCACGGTTCCCATCGCTTTGCCGACAATCTCCCCTGCTGAGTCGAGCTCAGAGTCCTGCTGTTCCTGTGCCGCCTCGCTCGCAGGCGTTTCGCCGGAAACGCCTGCTAAGCCTGCGCCGGTGGTCGCTTCGGTCGCCGTCACATCCGCCAGCGGCTCGCCCTCGGACGCTTCCGCCTCGAAGGCGATGCCGTCGTCGGCGCCGAGCGCCTCGCGCGCGAGCGCCTCGAATTCTTTCAGGCTCGGCAATTCGTCCACGTCGCCCAGCCCGAAGCGCATCAGAAAATCTTTCGATGTGCGATAGAGGATCGGCCGGCCGATCACCTGCCTGCGGCCCGCCGTGGTGATCAGGCGTTTTTCCAGCAACGTTGCGATCACGCCGGAGCAATTCACGCCGCGAATCTCGTGAATTTCCGGCTGCGTCACGGGCTGCTTATAAGCGATCACGGCCAGCGTCTCGAGGGCCGGCATGGTGAGCCGCAGCGGCGGCCGCAGGCTCTTGATGAATCTGCGGACCAGATCGTGATGCTGCGGCTTGGTGTAAACGCGATAGCCGCCCGCGACAGCACGAATCTCCACGCCGCGCTCATCGCTTGCAAAGCTGGCCACCAGCTCATCGAGCGCCGCGCGAACTACGTGTTTCTCTTCGCCCAAAACGCTCGCGAGCTGATCTACGGTGGCGGGCTCATCCGCCACGTAAATGATGGCTTCGAGCGCGCTCTTAAGTTCGATCGAGGTCATTGTCATGAGTATTGCTCGTCGATATTGCCCTCGGCGTTTGCTGAAGCCGCAGCCTCGCCGCCGGCAAACACCACATCAAACATCTTATGCTTCCGTATGAAAATCGGGCCAAAAATCTCTGTCTGCGCCAGCACGATGGCTTGAAGGCGGACGAGTTCGAGCACGGCCAAAAGCGCGCAAATCATGGCCGAACGCGACGGGCAGGACTCAAAGAAGCCCACCAGCTCGATGCCTTCTTCCGACGTGAGCAATTGCCCGCGAAGCACTTGCATCATCTGCTCCACAGTGAACCTATCGTGGTGCAGCTCGATCTTGGTGACTTGCTTGCGTCGGTCCAGCACCTGCTGGAAAACGCGCACCAGATCGACCAGGGAGACGACTAGTTCGCCCTGGGTGTCTTCGCCCTCGTAGAGCGAACGATCCGGCTTCGTCCAGACGTGCGCCTCGAGCTGCTGCTTCTGATATAGCAATTGCGCGGCGCTCTTGAATTGTTCGTGCTCGACGAGGCGATGCACCAGTTCGGCGCGCGGATCAATCTGTTCGTCCGGACCCGCAAGCGGGTCCGGAGGCAACAGCATCTTGGACTTGATCAGGATCAGCGTCGCGGCCATGTAAATGAAATCCGCCGAGACGTCGATATCGAGCTTCTCGAGCTTGTGCAGGTATTCGAGATACTGGCCGGTGATCTGGGCGATGGGGATATTGTGAATGTCCATCTCCTGCTTGCGGATCAGATCCAGCAGCAGATCGAGCGGCCCGTCGTACGTATCGAGATGAATTTTGTATGGAGAAGCCAACGTCACCCCCGTCCCGCAGGAATGTTTTTTGCCTGGCGCTGTCTTCCACCAATCTCCTCGCGCTTTTCGTTCCAGTGAAAAACGGCTTCGCGGACGCGGTCCATGGTTTGCTGCGCCACCAGACGCGCGCGCTTTGAGCCGGTGTCCAGATATTCCAGGACTTGCTGCGGATCGCTCTCGAAATCCCGGCGCCGCTGGCGGATCGGCTCGATCCACTTGATCAGGTTCTCCGCCATGGCCGCTTTGCATTCGATGCAGCCGATTTCCGCGGTGCGGCAGCCGTGCGCGGACCAATCCTGGACTTCCTTTGGCGAAAATAATTTGTGCCAATCGAAAACGGGGCAAACATCGGGATTGCCGCGATCGGTGCGGCGTTTGCGGGCCGGGTCGGTGACCATCACTTTGGTTTTTTTGCGGATGTCATCGTCGGATTCGCTGAGCATGATAGCGTTGCCATAGCTCTTGGACATTTTGCGGCCATCGAGCCCGGGGATGCGGGGCGTATGCGTGAGCATCGCCTCCGGCTCCCGTAGAACTTCTGAAAATCTAATAAATCGCCGCTGATCTGAGTCGAATTGTGACAAGAGGTTTTTCATCCCAGCCTCGATTGCAGCCTTACGTATGGCGCTGACGACGGAAGCTCGATCTTCTGCTGAGAAAACCCCCTTCGCGCGAATTATCTGTTCTGCGATGGACGCAAGGAAAGGATTCTCCCGTGCTTTGAGCGCCCTTGCGAACGACCGTTGTCCCTCAGCGGAGAAAAACTCTTCTGTTAGATCTAGGCCGTAATAAAGATTGAACCGACGGATGATTTCGCGGCCGAGCTCGACATGGGATTTTTGGTCTTCGCCGACGGGAACGACCAGATCGGCGTCCGGTTCGCCGTACATGACGATATCCGCCGTCTGCAAAACCGGGTACCCAAGGAACCCGAGCGTGTGCAGGTCCTTGTCCTTGATATTTTCTAGCGCTTCCTTATACGTGGGGACGCGCTCGAGCCAGCCGAGCGGCGTAATCATCGAGAGCAGCAAATTCAGTTCGGCGTGCTCGGGAACCCATTGCTGCACGAAGAGCGTGGATTTATCGGGATCGAGTCCGGCGGCGAGCCAATCGATGCCGATCTCGATGGTGTTCTGCGCGACGAAAGACGTGTCGGCGTAATCGGTAGTCAGGGCGTGCCAATCCGCGATGAAGTAAAAGCATTCGTACTGCGGGTCGTCTTGCAGGCGAATCCAATTCTGGAGCGCGCCGAAATAATGGCCGATGTGCAGGCGGCCGGTGGGACGCATGCCGCTCAGGACGCGTTTGCGTTTGTCCGGAGCGTTGTCTGCTGGCGGCAAGCTAATGGGCTCCCGATGCCGGCCTAAAGGCCGGCGCTACAAAAACGAAAGTGCAGATTCCTCGCGAGAAAGCCTCAGGTCTCCCGGCGTCTTTTAGTGACGGCGCTCTCGCGCCTGAGGCCGCCGGGACGACCTGAGCTACAAAACGGACGGCACAGCCACTCGTTAGCTGTCGCACGCGATGGGAGAAAGCTCCTCGCAGCCAAAAGCGAAGAGGGATCCCTCGCCCGCCAAAGAGAGGAACGTCGGCGCCAACGGCGGCGCCGAAGGCGGGCTCGGAATGACAGGGTTTCATGCTTTCGCCTCGGTAACAGAACGGCCGGCGATCTTCTCGCTGCGCACCTTGTCGGTGCGACCGAGCAAGTCGCGCGCGATGATGAGGCGCTGAATTTCGCTGGTGCCTTCGTAAATCGAGAGAACGCGGGCGTCGCGATACATGCGCTCGACGTCGCTTTCGCGCGAATAGCCCATGCTGCCATGAATTTGCACGGCCTTGTAGGCGACGCGATTGGCCATCTCGGAGGCGAAAAGTTTGGCGCGCGACGCAAAAGCTCCCGCGCGGCCTGATCCCGCGTCTCGCATTTGGGCTGCCTGCCAAACGAGCAAGCGCGCGGCTTCGATTTCGGTTTGCATGTCCGCGAGCATAAACTGGACGGCCTGGAATTCTCCGATGGTTTTGCCGAAGGCGCGCCGCTGTTTGGCGTAACTCGCGGAGGCTTCGAGAGCTCCCTGCGCGAGGCCGACGGCTTGAGCTGCGATGCCCACTCGGCCGCCATCGAGCGATTCGAGCGCGATCTTCAGCCCCTGCCCTTCTTCGCCCAGCCGATTTTCCTCCGGCACTTCGCAATCGGAAAAAACAATTTCCGCCGAACGCGAAGAACGCAGCCCCATTTTATCTTCGTAGCGGCTCACGCGAAAGCCGGAGAACGCGGGCTCGACGAGAAAAGCAGTTATGCCGCGAGTACCGGCAGCGGGATCGGTTTTGGCAAAGACGAGATAGACGCCGCTTTCGCCGCCGTTGGTGACCCAGCTTTTCGTGCCGTTCAGGCGATAAGTTTTGCCGCTGCGCACGGCGCGAGTCTCGATGGCGGCGGCGTCGGAGCCGGCTTGCGGCTCGGTGAGACAAAACGCGCCCAGAATTTCGCCGCGCGAGAGGCGCGGCAGATATTTATGCCGCTGCGCGTCGTTGCCGTGCCGCCAGAGCGGCCAGGCCACGACGGAATTGGTGACGCTCAGCGCCACGGCCATGGAGGCATCCACGCGGGCGACTTCTTCGAGCATCAACACGTAAGAAATCGTGTCCAGCCCGGCGCCGCCCCATTTTTCGGGAATCAGCATGCCGCAGCAACCGAGTTCGCCGAGGCGGCGGATTTCCGCGCCGGGGAATTTTTCTTCGCGGTCGTAGCGGCGGACGTTCGGGCGGACTTCGGCGTCCATGAAGCGCCGCACGTTGTCTCGGATCATGCGCTGGTCGTCGGTGAGGGAGAAGTCCATAAGCCCAGGAAAACCTTAACACAGAGTTCACAGAGGCACAGAGGACACGGAGAAAAAATTTGATAACTGAATGGAGCAGGAGCTGCCGGAAAAATCTCGGAGGGATTCTTCACTGCGTGGGCCGCGGACCAAAACGCGGTCCGAAGCAGAGCCGCGGCCCACTCCGTTCAGAATGACAATGCGGCCGTAGTGAGAGAAGCGGGAGGGAGGTCCCGTCAGATCCAAAAACCACCCTTGCCATTTTTCCAGAGCTTGTAGCCTTCGAGCTCGCTAGGCAAAACGTTTTCTTGAGCGATGAGCTGTGGCTCCCAAGAAACAAAAGTTCCACGAGAAAGGGGCAAATGCCCGATCCCAAGCTCCTCATCGTCAAGTGTGCCTGGGTGAGAGACAACGTTTCGGAGATTCTTCGGTCGCGTGGTGAAGATCTCCTTGTACAATCGTATGTGAACGCCGTCATCTTCTGATGCCATGACTTTGGCGACCTTAAAGCGACCTCCACTCAGCACCGAGTACAGACCGCCGATCAAATACTCAGACATAAGACAACAGTGGCTTACATCTTCAGCAGTTCGCGGAGGCGCTTGGTCTGGGCGCGGCTTACGGGAACTTCCGACTGGCGCTTATCCGCCATTTTGAGCATGTAACTCGACTTGAACCAGGGGAGCACTTCCTTGATGTGATCGATATTCACCAGATGCGAACGGTGTGCGCGCCAGAAACGCTCGGAGTCCAGCCCTTCGGCCAAGTCTTCGATGGTGCGGTAATTCGAAGTGCCTTCGAGATCCCGCGTGCAGATGGTAATCGTGCCGTCTTCAATTGAGGCGCAGACCATGTCCTCCGCGTCCACCAGCAGAAGCCGGCCCTGCGATTTCACCAGCAGCTTCACGGGCTGGTCGCTGCGATTGCCAAGCTGGTTCACGAGCGTCTCGAGGCGCTCGGCAGGCGAATGCTCCGCGCCCAGAATGCGGCGCGCCCGTTGCACAGCGCGCGCCAGCCGCTGCTTATCAAACGGCTTCAAAATGTAGTCGACCGCGTTCACTTCGAACGCCTGCACCGCGTAGGATTCGTAGGCGGTGGCAAAAACAATGTGGGGCAGGCGCACCTTGCGGTCCATCAATCGCTGAATCACGCCGAAGCCATCCAGGCCCGGCATCTGCACATCCAGAAAGACGAGGTCGGGATTGTGCTCTTTGATTAGCGCCACCGCTTCGAGACCGTTCTTTCCCTGACCGACAAGGCTGACTTCCGGAAAGCTCTTCAGCAAAAAAGCGAGCTCGTCGCGCGCGGGCTTTTCGTCATCCACGATCAGAGTGTTTATCGGGGTGTTCATTTGGGAATTCATCTGACCACTCGTGTTCAACGGCATTTCGCCCTCAGAGTTTACTGACCAAGAATCCGGCGCAGTACGAGTATACGGTGCAGGCGCAAACTGGCCAACTCCCGTCTTTCGCGCAGGGCGCTCAAGGCCGACCCAAATAAGGGCCGCCGCTCGGGCTTGCCCTTGGGAGCCGTGGAACGACAGGAGGCAGAAAACAACGACCCTAGGCCCAAACTCGCCATTTCCGGAGACTGATAAAATCGCCTTGGCCACATTCTGTTACCTTGGGCAGCCCGAACAGCCAAAAAGTGCGGGTGCCGCATAGAAAATTCATAGCCAAGGAGTTCTCGCTATAGGCGGCCCCGGTACCGGCTATTCCTAACCCCCTGTTCCGTAACGAGATCGTAGTTGCACAATGTTTGTGCAACTTCGGCCCCCATTTTGCGTTGAATTATTTACCGATCAGGAATCCTGACCGGCCAGGAGGGCAGGTGATTCGTCCGGCGCGGGCAATTAGGGTTGTGCCGCAGGCTGCGAATCAGGCGTCGGATCAGGCCTCCGATCAGGCCCCCGGTGCGGAGCCTTTCCGGTCCACTCGCCATGAGCCGCGGTCCGCAGCCGCACTTAGCTTTGCGGCATGCGGGCTGGCCTCGACCGGCAGGTTTTTCGTCGAACTCTGCCATACCGTGAATATCAGCCGGTCGGGCTGCGCCCTGTTGCTGCGCACGCGGCCGCAAACGGATTCAGCCCTCGTTCTGCGCGCGGTGCCGGGCGGCACTTCCCTTCCCGAAGGAACATCGCAGCTTTTGTTTCAGCTTGCCTGGATGCGACCCGCAGATGACGGCTGGCTGATCGGCGCGTTCGCGCTCGGCAAAGTCGACCTCTGCCGTCTGGCATTTCCCCCTTACACTCCGTAAAATCGGCAATCCGACCAGGATTGCCGTCCCGAGCGAGTAACTCGAGCGAGGAATCTCCCCATCGAGGCGATCCTGAGCGAGGAACCTCTGACCATGCCGACTGCTCGAGCAAAAGTTCTCCACAGCAACATCCTTTATGAAGGCAAGGTGTTCAGCGTGCGGCAGGATCGCATCGTGGAGCCGGGCGGCATCGAGGTCACACGCGACATCGTGGTGCATCGCGGCTCCGTCGTGCTGCTTCCTGTTTTTCCGGATGGCTCGGTTCTGCTGGTGCGGCAATACCGGCATGCGATCGGCGCCATGCTATGGGAACTCGTAGCGGGCCGGCTCGAACCGGGTGAATCGAAAGCTGCGGGCGCGCGGCGCGAGCTGATCGAAGAAACCGGATATACCGCGCGCAGCGTAAAACAAATTTTAGAGATCTTTCCTTCCCCCGGATTCGTCACCGAACGCATGTGGATTTTCGCCGCCACTGGATTGCAGCTCGGCGTTGCGCAGCCGGAAGCGGACGAACGCATCACTGCGAGACAATTTTCACTGGCCGCTCTCGAAAAAATGATTCGCCGCGGATCGCTGCACGACGCAAAATCTGTGGCGGCGATTCTCTTTTATTCGCGTTTTCTCAAATCCAGATAAGAGATTCGCCGAGAATATCGGCACAAGAAATGCGCGTGCGTCCGCAGAAAGCGCACTCATAACGAAAAATTTGTGCGATTATATTCGCGACAATAAAAATTCGCGGCTTCGTTCGGTCTGGTGAGCGCGCGAAATGGAGCGATAGTTGCTTGCAACATACGCACGGGTAGTCTACGATTCAAGAAAATCACACCGGGAGGTGACTGACTGAAAACACAAATCGCGAAGATGGACGTGAAGATGGACTTGCGCGCGAAGATGAGCGTGACTGAGTTCATCAAGTATCACTTCCGCCACTTCAATGCCGCCGTAATTGTCGATGCCGCCGAAGCCTATCGCCGCCACTTGGAGCAGGGAGGAAAAATGCTGCTGGCCATGGCCGGCGCGATGAGCACCGCGGAACTGGGATTGTCGCTTGCCGAGATGATCCGGCAAGAAAAAGTGCACGCCATTTGCACCACGGGCGCGAATCTGGAAGAAGATATTTTCAATCTTGTTGCGCACAATCATTACCGGCGCGTTCCCAACTACCGCAATCTGACCGAAGACGAAGAGCTCGCGTTACGCGAGCGCGGCCTGAATCGTGTGACCGATACGTGCATTCCCGAAGAAGAGGCCATGCGGCGCATCGAGCGCCAGGTGCTGAAGTACTGGCAGCAGGCCGAACGCGAAGGCCAGCGCTACTTCCCCTACGAATACATGTATCAGCTCATCCGCAACTGCAATATCCGCGAATTTTTCGAAATCGATCCGAAGGATTCGTGGGTGTACGCGGCTTGCCAGAAAAATCTGCCGATTTTCACTCCGGGCTGGGAAGATTCCACGCTGGGCAATATTTTTGTGGCCAATGTGGTCCGCGGAGACGTGGGCAATATTCAGGTCGTGAAATCGGGCCTGGAGCAGATGGCTGCGCTCATCGATTGGTACCGGAAGACCAGCAAAGATGAGTCGATCGGCTTTTTCCAGATCGGCGGAGGCATCGCCGGGGATTTCCCGATCTGTGTGGTGCCGCTGATCCTGCAGGACCTGCGCGAGAAGTGCCGCCTTTGGGGCTACTTCTGTCAGATTTCCGACAGCACCACTTCCTACGGCTCCTATAGCGGCGCCGTGCCCAACGAAAAAATCACCTGGGGCAAGCTGGACCGCAAAACGCCGCGATTCGTCATTGAATCTGACGCTTCGATTGTGGCGCCGCTTGTCTTCGCCTACGTCCTCGGAGACTAGGGCGCGAATCTTTGATTGTGCACGACCTTTCAAATGCTTCATGGAGCCCGTCGTCATTCTGAGCGAAGCGAAGAATCTCTCTGAACGCGCCTGCAGAAAGCGAGATTCTATCGTCGCTGCGCTCCTCAGAATGGCAGCGAACGTCAGTGCAGCGACCCAAGCTGTGACAGGCAAAACCCAAATTAGAATAGAGAGAAGCACTACCAACGCTGCAATAGTTACTGGCAAACTGGGCTTGGGCCTTGCGGAACGCGTCTGCCTCCGGGCACAGACGCAGTATAGGTGCGATCGTCCTCGACAATTACGCACATTTTCCCTCCGACTTGCCGCATAATTCCCCGTTAACCACGGGAGGGCTGTATGGAAAATCGGGAGGTTGCGCGCGTCCTGCGCGAGACCGCGCAACTGCTGGAGATCGACGGCGCCATCATCGGCCGCTACCGCAGTTATGAGAAAGCCGCCGAACTGATCGCCAGCCTCGCTGAATCGATCGAGGTCCTCGCCCGCGATCCGGAAAAGCTCGAAGAACTCCCCGGCATCGGCGAACGCATGGCCGAGCACATCCGCGAAATTCTTTCCACCGGCGACTACGCCCTGCGGAAAAAGCTGCTTAAGAAATATCCGCTGACCATGCTCGAAATGCTCTCGGTGCAATCGCTGGGCCCGAAGAAGGCCCTGATTCTGTGGCGCGAGTTCAACTGCTGCACGGTCGATCAACTCGAGCAACTGGCCCGCGAAGGCAAGCTGCGCGACCTGGCGGGCTTCGGCGAAAAGACCGAGCAGAACATCCTCAAGGCCATCGAGGTCTTCAAAAAGATTTCAGGCCGCTTCGTGATTCCTACCGCGGAGCACGAAGCCGAGAAGCTCATCGCGTATATCCAGCGTTACGGCAAACCCGGCAAGCCAATTCGCTCGATTACGCCGGCGGGTTCGCTGCGGCGATGGAAGGAGACCATCGGCGATCTCGATCTTCTGCTGACTTACGCGCCGGAAACGAAGCCGGAGGAACTCGAAGCCATCAAGGAACACATTCTCGGCTATGGCGAACTCGAGCAGGTGCTCGCTCGCGGCGAAAACAAAGTGAGCTTTCGCGTGGCGAAAGGACTGCAGGTCGATGTGCGACTGCTGCGGCCCGAAAATTATGGCGCCGCGCTGATCTATTTCACCGGCTCCAAGGAACACAACGTTTCGCTGCGCGGGCGCGCCATCAAGATGGGCTACACGCTGAACGAATATGCGCTGGCTACGCTGAAAGACGAGCGCCGCGTCGCGGGCACAACGGAGGAAGAGGTCTACGCAAAGTTGAAGCTCGACTTTATTCCGCCGGAGCTGCGCGAAAACTGCGGCGAGATCGAAGCGGCCGAGCAGCATCGCCTGCCGAAACTGATCGAGCAATCCGACCTGCGCGGCGATCTGCAAATGCACACCACGGAAAGCGACGGCCGCCACAGCATCGAGCAAATGGCACAAGCGGCGCACAAAATGGGATACGAGTACGTGGCCATCACGGATCACAGCAAAGCTGTGACCGTGGCCAACGGCATGGACGAAGCGCGCACGCGCGAGCACGCGCGCAGAATCCGCGCGGCAAAAGTCAGTGGCATTCGCATTCTCGCCGGCATCGAGGTCGATATTCTGAAAGACGGCCGGCTGGATTTAGCCGACGAAGTTCTCGCCGAGCTCGACATCGTCGTCGCTTCGATTCATTCGTTCATGAATATGGAACGCGCGGAGATTACGGAGCGGATGCTTGCCGCGATCGAGAATCCTTATGTGCAGATCATCGGGCATCCCACGGGGCGCATCCTGCTGCGGCGCGATGCGATGGCTTACGACATGGAACGCATTCTCGACGCGGCGCGACGCCGCGGAGTAATAATGGAGTGCAACGCCGCGCCCGACCGGCTCGATTTGAAGGATGCTTACCTGCGGATGGCTAAAGATCGCGGCGTGCGCGTGGTGATCTCCACCGACGCGCACTCGATCAAGAATCTCGAGCTGATGCGCTACGGCGTGCAGATGGCGCGCCGCGGCTGGATCGAAAAGAAGGATGTGCTCAACGCGCTGCCGCTCGAGCAAATGCTCGCTGCGCTCCGCCCCAAGCCCCAACCCGCCTCGAAAAAAGCTGCTGCCACTCCCCACGCTTGAGGTTGAGTGGCACAGCCACCACGAAGCTATTTGGCCAATGAATTAAAAATCGGCGCGCTATCATTGCAATTCGTCTCCGCTTTTCGCATGATATTGAACTTTGCTTGCACGCTAGGGACGTGCAGGACCGATTAGATAAAAAGCATATCCCTCAGGCCGATTCTTAAGTGCCAAAGGCAAATTTGGCTGAGGCGGCCCTCGGGATGACAATCAGTCAATCGACCCCAGGGGGAAAACGAATACATGCGCCGGCCCACGAACATCGCACCGCCAGAAGGAAAGCTCGGCGTGCTCACTTGCGGTATGGGCGCGGTGTCTACTACGTTCATGGCCGGTGTGGACCTGATTCGGTCGAATGGCGCGCAGGCCGTCGGTTCGGTTACGCAACTCGGCACGATACGCCTGGGCAAGCGCACCGAGCACCGTTCGCCGTTGATCAAGGAGTTTGTTCCGCTCGCGGGGCTCAAGGACCTCGCCTTCGGCGGCTGGGATCTGTTCCCCGATTCCGCTTATGAGGCCGCGGCCAATGCCGCCGTGCTCTCGCCCGAAGATCTTCTGCAGGCCAAAAAGTTTCTTACCACCATTCGGCCCATGAAAGCCGCTTTCGATCGCGATTACGTCAAGCGCCTGGATGGACCGCACGTAAAGAAAGCCAAAAACAAATATGAGCTGGCGCTGGAGATCAAAGACGACATCGCGCGGTTCAAGAAGCAGTCGAAGTCTTCACGCCTGGTGGTGATCTGGTGCGGCTCGACGGAAATTTTCCTGACGCCGCACGAAGTTCATTCGACGCCCGCCAAGTTCGAGGCGGCGATGAAGAAAAATCATCCCGCCATTGCGCCCTCGATGCTGTATGCCTGGGCGGCGATTACCTCCGGCGTGCCCTTTGCCAATGGCGCACCGAATCTCACCGTGGACATTCCGGCAATGCAGCAGCTGGCGCGCGAACACAACGTGCCCATCTGCGGCAAGGATTTCAAAACCGGCCAGACGCTGCTCAAGACGATTCTTGCGCCCGGCTTCAAAGCGCGCATGATCGGCCTGAATGGCTGGTTTTCCACCAACATTCTCGGCAATCGCGATGGAGAAGTTCTCGACGATCCCGAATCCTTCAAGACGAAGGAAGAATCGAAACTGGGCGTCCTCGAATATATTCTCCAGCCCAAGCTCTATCCCAAGCTCTACGGGAATATCTGCCACAAGGTCCGCATCAACTATTACCCGCCGCGCGGCGACAATAAAGAAGGCTGGGACAATATCGATATCTTCGGCTGGCTCAACTACCCCATGCAGATCAAGGTCGATTTCCTTTGCCGCGATTCCATTCTGGCCGCGCCGATCGTTCTTGATCTGGTGCTCTTCCTGGATCTGGCCAAGCGCGCCGGCATGCATGGCATTCAGGAATGGCTGAGCTTCTATTTCAAATCGCCCATGTGCGCGCCGCAGCTTTATCCCGAGCACGATTTGTTTATTCAGCTCATGAAACTGAAGAACACGTTGCGCTGGATGATGGGCGAAGAGCTGATCACCCACCTTGGCTCGGAATACTACGACTGACGCACGGTTTGCGCAGTTAGTCCTGCGTCAAAATTCACCTAAAACGAATGGAATCGGAATGATTCATCTATTCCATTAATTCTTTGAATAGCGAAACGGCGGCGGCGAGCGTATAAGCGAGGGGGAGAAAACGATGAAAAAACTGAGTGGTCATCGGTTGAGCATGACGCGTGCGTTCCTCGCATTGACTCTCCTGCTTTTGGCCGTCACGTTGGCCGGCGCTCAAACCTTCCGTGGCACGATCCTCGGAACAGTCACGGACGCTTCCGGCGCGAATGTTCCCGGCGCCACCGTTACGGTTCATAACAACGATACCGGTCTTGTCCGCATGACCGAGACTCAAACTGACGGCAGCTACCGAATCCCCGAGCTTCCGATCGGCACCTATGATGTAACCATCGAGAAGAGCAGTTTTCGAACCTCAGTTACCAAAGACGTCCAGGTGAGCGTGGCCGCCGAGCGGCGCGTGGATACCGCGCTCGAATTGGGCGCCGTCAACGAGCAGATTCTCGTTTCCGGCGAGGCGCTTCCTCAGATCGAGACCACCAGCGACACTTTGGGCGGCACGCTCACCCAGGAAACCGTAAAAGATCTGCCGATCAACGGGCGGGACTACACGAAGGTGATCTACTTGAATCCCGGCGTGGCGGGCTCGCCGGACCAGATTACAGACTCGCCGGGATCGTTCGGCGAGTTTTCCATGAACGGAGCTCGCGGCCGCTCCAACAACTATCTGCTCGACGGCACGGACATGAATGACGGATACCGGAATGATCCGGCGATCAATCAGGGCGGAGTCTTCGCTACTCCATCGGCGATCCTGCCCATCGATGCGGTGAGCGATCTTCGCGTGCTCTCGAATTTCGAGCCGGAATATGGCCGGAATGGCGGCGCGGTGGTGAATATCGTCACGAAGAGCGGAACGAATCAGTTCCACGGCAGCGTGTTCGAATATTTCCGCAACGATGCTTTGGACGCGCGCAATTACTTCGATGTGACGCCAGCGCCGAAGGCTCCCTTTCACAATAATCAGTTTGGAGGATCGCTCGGAGGTCCGATCATTAAGGACAAGACGTTCTTTTTCCTGGACTATGAAGGCCAACGGGAAAACGTGGGCGTTGTGACTCTGGCTTGCGTTCCCACACAGGCTCATATCGCCGCGGCGACTGCGACCGCTACTGCCAGTCCGGGCGGTATCAACAGCGTAGGCCAGGCCCTCCTACAGTTCTGGCCGAGCAACGCCGGCGAACTATATTCCCGGAGTCACGTCGAACGATGCGGGATGTTTTGACGCAAACAACAATTTTGCCCCGGACTACACCGCCATTGCTCCCTCCTTCAACAACCTTTCGAGTGCGATCGCCAAGATCGATCATAACTTCAACCAGAACAATATTTTGACCGGGCGCTATTTCTTCGGCGATAGCACTCAGCAATTCCCGTTGGCCCTCAATGCCACCGGAGGCGAGTTGCCGGGTTTTGATACGGTGACCCCGACGCGCGTCCAGTTGGTTTCCCTTTCTTACGTGCACGTGTTCTCGGCGACGAAGTTGAACGAACTGCGCTACGGCTGGAACCGCTTCGCGGAAGGATTCTTCCCGCAGGACCAGAATTTTGATCCGAGCACCATCGGGCTCTGTAACGTTCCGGCGGGGTCTGCTTCGTGCCATTCCTCCGGCCTGCCAATCCTTCTTCTCTCGCCCACGCCAAGCGGAAGCACAGGCTTTTTTGCTCAGCCTGGCGCCAATTCGGCTGACCCGCGAAGCCGTGTGGACACCAATAATCAGCTGATTGACAGTTTTTCGTGGAAGATCAACAAACACGACGTGAAGTTTGGCTTTGAGTTTCGCCGAACAAGTATTCAACAGCACTTTGACAAATACTCACGCGGGAGAATTCAGTTCCTCAATCTGCCGGCACTTGCTCGAGGGGATGCCGAGGCAGGGTAGTTCGACCCACAGCTTTAGCTATTTCGGCGATACGATCCGTCATACCTCCGAAAACGGCTATGGCCTCTACTTCCAGGACAGCTATCACTTATCCTCACGCGTCACCTTGAACTACGGACTCCGCTGGGACTACAACGGCGTAGTCGCCGAAAAGAACAACCTCTTCTCGAACTTCATTCCTACCTCTTCAACTACGGGCAGTCTTGTCCAAGTCGGCCCCGGTGGTCTCTCGAAGCTCTACAATCCCGACTACAGAAATTTTGCTCCGCGCGTCAGCATCGCTTGGGACGTGTTCGGCACCGGCAAGACGGTGGTTCGCGGCGGATACGGGATATTCTTTGACGCTTTTTCTCAGGATATGTTCCTGGGCCATTTGCCCTATCCGACCTTCTTTGCTCCTGGGCCCGCATATAACAACGTCGGACCGAACCCGATTCAGGAGGCCATACTCACCCTGCCCACCGGGGCGTTCCAACCCAATACGCCGATTTATGCTGCGCCGACCTGCAGTGGCGGCGCGGAGTGCGACATTTTCGCAGTCGACCAGAAAATAAAGACCCCCTACATGGAGAATTACAACCTGAACATCCAGCAGCAGATCACCAGTAAAGTGGCGCTGCAAGTGGGTTACGTGGGTTCGCAGGGTCACCGGCTCTGGCGCTTTTTCGACATCAACCAACCGAGTCAGGCGGCAATTAACAGCTGCGACCTGAGCCTCGGTGTTTCGGCCTGCGATTTTTTCGTACCCCGAGTTTTTGGCAACCCCGCGGGAGCGACTTATATTTTCCAGGAGAATTCCAGCGGCAAATCCAATTACAACTCGTTGCAGGCGAGCTTGCGCGTGAATGGGTGGCACGGCCTGACGTCCGTAGCGAACTACGTGTGGTCGCGGTCACTCGACAATTCGAGTGACGGAGAGGATTTCGTTCCCAACGCGGCGCAGCCTCAGGATAGCAACAATCCGAACGCTGAGTACGGGCGGTCGAATTTTAATATTCCGCAGCGGTTCACTTGGCTGATCGGGTACGTGCTGCCCACGATGAGCGGCGGACGGCAGCGGCTGAAGAACGGCTGGGGCCTCGATAGCACCGTTACGCTGCAAAGTGGCCAGCCCTTTACGCTCAATTACAACGCCGAGGACGATTACAGTGGAGGCGGCGACGGCTATGATCGGCCGGATGTGGTCGGGCCTATCGTCTATAACTATCACGACCCAAGCAATTTTCTAGATCTCAGCTCGTTCGCCATGCCATGCACCAATAATGGCACTGATATCGGGGTTCGCCACAGGATTGCGTTCCTGGGACGCGACACTACGGAAATTTGGGACGGAACGCCCTGCAGGGCCCGCCCTTCAAACAATGGGATCTTGCGATTTATAAAGACACGAAAATCACCGAGCGCGTGACGCGTGCAGTTGCGCGCGGACTTCTTCAATATCCTGAACCATCCGAACTTCTCCAATCCGGTTCTGCCGGCTTTTATTGCCGACCCTGCCAGCAATATCAATCCAGCTTGCACCTGCGGATTCTCGGCGAATGGGGCAGGACGTGAAGTCGGCAACGGCTTCTACCACATCGTCGCCACAGGTGACGTCGGCATCGGCAACCCATTTCTTGGCGGTGGCGGCCCGCGGGGCATCCAACTTGCGGCCAAGCTTTCGTTTTAACGCGTGCACTTGGTGGGCTTGGTTGGCGTTGCAGGAATGTTCTGGAGATTGCGGCCACCGCGCGAAATTTTCCATTCATCCCATCGAAACGTTGCGTTGGTATTTCTATGCAACAGCGCTAAATTCCCGCTTCGGCAAATTTAATCTAGAGGAGGGCCTTACCCCAACATTATGAAAAAATACAAACTGGAATACATCTGGCTCGATGGAAAGACTCCCATTCCTGAACTGCGCGGCAAAACTACAATCAAACCATTTGATCATCCCCCGACCCTTGGTGACCTGCCCATCGTGGGGATTTGACGGCAGTTCCACCATGCAAGCCGAGGGCAAAAGCTCGGATTGCCTGCTCAAGCCCGTAGCGCTGTATCCAGATGCAAGCCGCAAGGACGCTTATATCGTTCTCAGCGAAGTCATGCTCCCTGACGGCAGCGCGCATCCCTCCAACATGCGCGCCAAGACGGAGAACGACCCCGACTTCTGGCTTGGTTTCGAGCAAGAGTATTTCCTCTACAAGGACGGAAGGCCTCTTGGCTTTCCTGCCGAGGGCTACCCGGGTCCGCAAGGCCCCTACTACTGCGGTGTGGGCTACAAATATATGGGCAGTGTGGCCCGCCAAATCGTCGACGAACACCTCGATCTGTGCCTGGCCGCGGGTATCAATCATGAAGGGATCAACGCGGAAGTCGCCAAGGGTCAGTGGGAATTCCAGATCTTCGGCAAAGGTTCGGCCAAAGCCGCGGACGACACCTGGACCGCCCGCTATTTGATGATGCGCCTGTGCGAGAAATACGAGGTGGATTTTGTGTTGTATTGCAAACCCATTAAGGGCGATTGGAATGGATCGGGCATGCACACCAACTTCTCGACGAAATACATGCGCGAAGTCGGCGGCAAGGAATACTTCGAAGCTCTTATGAAGGCCTTCGAGAAAACAATTCCCGATCACATTGCCGTCTACGGTCCCGACAACCATTTGCGCTTGACGGGTCTGCACGAAACGCAAGCGATTGACAAATTCAGTTATGGTCTTTCCGATCGCGGCGCTTCGGTTCGGATGCCTGTCAACTTCATCAAGAACGGGTACAAGGGCTATCTGGAAGATCGGCGCCCGAATGCAGAGGGCGATCCCTATCAGATCGTTTCGCGGCTTTTGAAAACGATCAACAGCGTCTCGAAACCTACTTTCACTCAAACTGTGGCTGCGGATTAGCGCCAAGACGAAGAATCCAAGACGAGGGAAAGAACGCGGCGGTAACTTTCAAAAATTTGCGAGCTTTTCCTCGTTTGATTTTCCGGAAACGGAATCAGCGGAAACTGGCCTGTAACGGAAGATTGCTAACCCTCAACGGAGCTGCCTTCCCTTCATCGAAAACCTCGATTTGTCTTATCTAAAACTTTCGTTTTACTTGCCGGCGACCTGCCAGTATTTTGTCGCGGGATTCGCGGCACGCGCAGAGTCTCGCTCTCGTGCCGCACAGAAGGAGCATCGGCAGAGGCAGTAGTAGTCATAAGAACCGAGCGCAATCGAGGAGCAAAAGACGCATGGCCAGAGCCGCCCATGCGCTTCTTGACGCCGTCCATGTCCTGCGCTATTGTCGCCGGTCCTTACCTGGGGTGTGACCAAACTTATCTGTTTCTAATTCTTAATTTAAGGAGCAAGGATGGATCCGAAAGGTGTTCTAGACTTTGCCTCGAAGCACAACGCCAAGATGCTCGATCTCCGCTTCACTGATCTGCCCGGCCTGTGGCAGCACGTCAGCTATCCCGATCGGCGAGTTAGAAGAGAGCTCCTTCAAAGAAGGATTCGGTTTTGACGGCAGCTCCATTCGCGGCTGGCAGTCGATTCACGAATCGGACATGCTGTTGATGCCCGATCCGAATACCGCTTTCATGGATCCTTTCCGCGATACGCCCACGCTGGTGATGATCTGCAACGTCGGCGATCCCATCACGCATAAACCATACCCCCGCGATCCCCGTCAGATCGCGATTCGCGCCGAAGCCCATCTGAAGGACAGCGGCGTCGCCGATCAGGCTTTCTTCGGCGCCGAAGCGGAGTTCTTCATCTTCGATAGCATTCGTTTCGACTCCCAGCCGCAGCACAGTTTTTATTACATCGATTCCGATGAAGGCCGCTGGAACACGGGCCGCGCCGAGCACAACCTGGGCTATCGTCCGCGCTACAAAGAAGGCTACTTCCCCGCCCCGCCGATCGATCATTTCCAGGACCTGCGCAGCGAGATGGTCATGCGCATGATGGAAGATCGGTATGGACGTGGAGTGCCAACACCACGAAGTGGCCACCGCCGGCCAATCCGAAATCGATCTGCGTTTCAATACGCTGCTCACCTCTGCCGATAACATGATGAAGTACAAGTTCATCATCAAGAGCGTGGCGCAGCAATACGGCAAGACGCGTAACCTTCATGCCCAAGCCGCTGTTTGGCGACAATGGCTCCGGCATGCACACTCACCAATCGCTCTGGTCAAAGAACAAGCCGCTCTTTGCCGGAGACAAATACGCGGGACTTTCTCAAATGGCGCTGTGGTATGCCGGCGGCCTGCTCAAGCACGGCCGCAGCATTTCGGCTTTCTCCGCGCCAACGACCAACTCTTACAAACGCCTCGTGCCGGGCTACGAAGCTCCCGTGAACCTGGCCTACTCCAGCCGCAATCGCTCCGCCGCCGTGCGTATTCCGATGTATTCGACGAATCCCAAGGCCAAGCGGCTCGAGTTCCGTCCGCCCGATCCTTCATGCAACGTCTATCTCACTTTCGCCGCCATGCTCATGGCCGGCCTCGACGGAATCGAGAATAAGATCGATCCCGGCAAGCCGCTCGACGTGGATATCTTCGAGCTCGATAAGGAAGAGGCGAAGAAGGTGCCCACCATGCCCGGTTCGCTCGACGAAGCCCTCAAGGCTCTCGCAGACGACCACAAATATCTGACCAAGGGCGGCGTCTTCACCGACGAGCTCATCAATTTGTGGATCGACTACAAAACCAAAAACGAAGCGGACCCCGTCCGCATGCGTCCCCACCCCTACGAGTTCCACCTGTATTACGACATTTAGACCGTAGCGCACTGAAGTTAGCGCCTTAAAAAAACCCACTGAAATAAATTGACTCAAACTCAGTGGGCCTCATTGAAGCGTTTGCCGCGTGATTTCCCGACCCTGCTTACGAGCGCTCGCAGCACCGTTGAGTGAACTTCGGCGCGCAAAGACCATTTGAGTTCCGCTGCGCATACCGCGCCGTTCTGACATAGACTCTGCAGCAATCACGATCCCGTTCCGCAGAGGCTCTCAGATGGCGACAGATGCCAATTGGCCATGCGCTCATTGGGACCGGCGCCGACGCGCATAGCCGAATTGATCCGTGGTCTCGCGATAAAATCAAGCATATCTGGTGAATCCTACGTTCACATCCGCTTGAGCCATCGCAAAAGTTCCAAGATGCGGTGATTCCTGGCGCTTCATGAACTGCTGACACTTCCTCGTCGGGACTGGTGAACTCGCGACGGGCAGACTGTTCTTCTGTCGTTTCCGACCTGTTCTCATCACATCGATGAAAAGGAGCTTCGGCGATTGGCGCTAAATTTCTGCCGATCAAGGTACTTGGCTTCTATACCCCTGCGCTTTGCTCGATCGCAAGAGCTAATCATCATATCGGCTGCTCGCACAGTTCCCAGAAGCCTATTTTCTCATGTTGGCACTTGTTCCGTGAGGAAGAACCTGCAAGATGTGGCAGGCAGTTCTGGCGAGGATGGACGTGCCACATCAACGTTCTGGAAGCTCGCACCGGTATCCTCCTGGAAATTCGGACATCCTCTATTCAATCTCAGTCGAGGGATCGCTCTATCTTTTCTTTCCCCTTGTCTGCTTCCTTGTTGCTGGCAATAGGCTGTTCGGGCGCGGCAAGACGTTCATCTTGACTCTGATCACATTCATCATGCTTGGTCCAATCGCGGACCCCAGTGGACGCCGACGAACATGAGATGGTCAGGGCTAGCTCCTACCTGGGAGCATGGAGCTCGCACGCGGGTGATCACATCGTCATTGTCGACCTCGAAAATCGAGCATCACCCACGTCCTGCTTTACTCCGCAGTGCCACCGCCGTTAAACTCTGAGCCTTGAATTTTCCTGGCCAACTCCAGACGACAAGGTGTGACTGTCTTTGCATGAAAGCACTCGTAACTCAAATGGTTGTTCACCGCCGCGGGCGGCACTCAACGCACTGAGGCTCCGATGAAATCTCAGTCCGCAACTGGTAAGGACTCGCGGCTACGCAATTCCGGTTCTGCCCTCACGCGCATGTTCATTGTTAGCCGCTTTCCGAAAATTTCTCCGTCCGATAAGCCAATGCGTTTGAGACGGCATGTTCGAGGCGACATTCTGAAATCCAGAACTACTGCGCAGCGGATTACACGTTCGAGCCAGACAAATGATCGCTTCTGCGCGGACGCCCTTGCATCCTCGCGGCGAAGCGCTATCCGCGGTCGTAGACATTCTGTGGATCGACTTCAAAACCAGGAACGAAGTCGGACCCCGTCCAGCATCCTGTCCCCACCCCTCACGAGTTCCACCTCTACTACGATATCTGTCGTAAGTGATTGCGGTCTGGGTTACTTAGATGCGGAGCGGAAACAGATTATTGCAAGTCCCGGCGATGGAGAGGGGTACGGGCTGTAGGAGGCCAAGACGATTTACGGAGCCAGTTGATTCACTATAGATCTAGTACGCTAGCGTACACTTATGTTACTATCGCTCCGACAAAACCGCCCAGTGCAAACTGAACGGCGGTGCGCTCCAGGCCCAAAGTCCGGCTAAGGTCTTGCCTCTGACCAATTGGAGCATACGCAATGATGCCCGTTAGGTCCGCGAGATTCCGCCCGAAGCCTCCCCCGGCGTACAGAGAAACAGGAGAATTGAAACTCCAGACTCGGCCCGCCTTTGAAGTATTTGCCTTTCTCAATTCTGCCGGTGTGTCAAAGAAGCGGATCGAATTCCGCAAGAAGCAAACCCTCTTCTCCCAAGGTGAACCAGCTAAGCACGTTTTCTACATTCAAGAAGGCAGCGTAAAGCTTGCCGTAACCTCCCCTGTAGGCAAAGAGGCGGTCGTTACCATTCTCGGGCCCGGTGATTTCCTGGGTGAAGCCTGCCTCGCTGGCCAGCCGCTATGGATCGCAACCGCGACGACGATGACTCGGGGCAGCGCCCTGGTCGTTGAAAAAGCCGAGATGCTTCGCCTCCTCCACGCCGAGCACGAGTTCTCCGACCGATTCATCTCCTATATGGTTACAAGAAACCTAAAGACCGAGGAGGATCTGATCGATCAGCTCTTCAACTCCAGCGAGAAACGGTTGGCGCGAACCCTGCTGCTACTCGCCCGCTATGGCAACCCTAACCAGGCATTGACGCTTCCTGAGGTCTCTCAGAAAGTACTGGCCGAGATGATAGGTACAACACGCACGCGGGTAAACTTTTTCATGAACAAGTTCAAGAAGCTTGGGTTCATCGAATACAACGGCGGGCTGAAGATCAATAATTCGCTTCTCAGCGTGGTCCTGCGCGACTAGCAACTACGTTTCGAACATCTCGCGGCGTCCGCGTAGGTGCCTAGCTCGCCTCAGTCATCGTGCTATTGTCCGTCCCCGTTAAGGCCCGCATTCCACTCTCGAACTTTGGATTCTGCTTTCTTCCCGACCGCTTTGATTAGGGCTTGAAGCCATTCGTCGTCTGACCACAGCGGGTTGCGCCTCGGTCGCCTATTTTCCACCATTCTCCCGAAAACGATACCGGCTTCAAATGCGTTCACCACTTCTTCCGACACCTCTACCCCGATTGTCCTTTTATCCTTAGCCATCCCGCCTCCAATCCGATTCTAACGCCGTGGAGACGGAGGTCTGTGCCATTACGAACACTTTCGTATTTTATGTACATTCAATCTTCCATGAAGCCGTTTCCCAGTACTGATGGTACGGCCTGCGCGGAAGTACCACGGAATTTGTTGCTTTCGTTCTATCGCGCAGCCGTCTGAAAGAGAGGAACTTATGCACTGGAGCCTGCGCAATCAACGACTTCACGAGCTGAATATGATCATGATTCCTAACGGCCCTCTGGAAGAAAAGCGCGCCGATCAACGATTCTCGTTCTTCGCGGATGCCGAAGTTACGCTCTACGACGGAACGTCAGTTCCCACGCAAGTTGCCGAATTGAGCTCGCGAGGTTGTTATATCGGTACGCTCTTACCCATTCCCGTTGGGACGGACATTCATCTCCACATCTCGGACGGCATAAGAACGTGCGAACTACAGGGCAAAGTGGTCTACCTGCATTCCAGCAGCGGCCTGGGAATTTTCGGCATGGGCGTGCAGCTTGAAAATATGGCCGCTCAGCAGCGCTCCGTAATCGACGCCTGGCTGCGCGATCTCGCTGCCAAGCGGACGGCTGCGCCTCTCAATCCCGCTTAGAACCGCGACACAATAAATAGGCCCCCGCTAATCGCCACCGAGTCTTCCAAAAGAGCGATGACTAAATCCGGAACCTCGAGAGCCTTCACCAGGCGCGTGCGAACTTCGTAACCCGCAAACGCGCCAGCAACACCACCAACCGCACCCAAGACAGCGCCCAGCACGATGGATTGCGCACCCGACACCGCAACGCCCGCGCCGGATAAGCCACCGAGAACGATGCGGGCTATTAAACCCACAGGTTTTGTGCGGCTGGGAGTCGAAGGAAGCTTATCGGCAACCAGTTCGACGAGAGCCAGCAGAGTGAATATAGCGACGGCCGCAGTCGACGCCATGAAGGAGAGAGCCGTGTTATGGAGGTTCAGCCAGTTTCGGTGAGCGGCCCAGGCCACGACGGCAGGCGCGGTAAGAGAACGCAAGCCGGAGACAACGCCTATAAGCAACGCCAGAAGCAGCACTTGAGA
Organism: uncultured Acidobacteriota bacterium; assembly: GCA_963804535.1. Lineage (GTDB taxonomy): Bacteria > Acidobacteriota > Terriglobia > Acidiferrales > UBA7541 > Palsa-189. Next base: position 12,237 of record CAWDQT010000041.1, on the reverse strand, counting down.
AGGAGTCATTGACAATCTCCTTTGTATCGCGAGCGATCTCGCCAATTATTACCTCTCATCCATACCGCAACGCGGCACGGCAACCGTTCGCCCGTATTTAACGGTCATTTGATGTCACTCGGGTCCTTCCTGTAAGCGCGCCGCTACGTGATTCTTTCTTTTTCATTTACTCGCTACGGAGTTTAGACTGACTTCGATAACTGGGGGCATGGGCCAAGAATTCACAGGAGGGTGCTATGGCTATTTCAAATCCAGTTGTTGAGCAATGTATCGAAGACTGTTTGCAATGTATACGCTGGTGTGCAGAATGCCGCGATGAAGGCCTCACGATGGACCCGGAGACAATGACCGAATGCATCAGACTTTGTGGAGAATGCTTAGAGGTTTGCCGAACATGCATAGTCCTGCTTGCGGGTAGTTCGCCCTTCGCTCACCGCATTTGTGAAGTGTCTGCCGGGCTATGCACAGCGTGCGCGGCGGAATGCGGTAAATACCAAGGCGAAACGATGCAGAAGTGTGCGGAGGCTTGCCGCCAATGCGCGGCCTCATGCAGCAAGGTCGCGCTAGCCGGGCCGCTTCGCCGGGCTGCATAGTTGCGACATCGCCCCAAAATGAAAAGGGCAGCGCGAGCGTGAGCCCAGGCCGCCCTCAATTTATCGTGCCGTGTTTAGGACCTGCTTGCAGTCGAGTTCGTCATTTCGTTGTTATCGGACCGAGTTTGCCTTCGGCAATCCAGCTTAGGGACAACCTAGATCGTTCTGCGGCCGCCGCCACTCAATGCGTGGTAGACGACCAAAACCAGGATTGCGCCGATCACCGAAACAAAAATGCTGTACAAATTCACTCCCGTTACTGGGGAATGGCCTATAGCAGCAAAGATCCAGCCACCGAACAGAGCGCCGACGACTCCCAGAACGATGTCTAGGAGGATGCCCTCGCCTTGCTTGTTGACGATCTTGCTGGCGATGAAGCCCGAAATCAGTCCCAAAATTATCCACGCGAGAATTGACATTGAAAGCCTCCTGGTGAGTTGCGAACGATGTTCGCTCATCACTGAGTGTGGACATATCGGGTTAACCGGGTATTTGGGAAGGTATATTCGGGTCCGCTACCAGCTTGTTCCTGTAAAGACTTATTGCGGCCCCCTGAATGTAAGTGACATATGAATCGGGTGCATCCAGGTTCCTTTGGCTTCGCATTGGCCCTGTTCCTGGGAGCAAGCCATGGAATATAGTCTGGTCGGTGAGATCATTCCGAAGTATCGTTAGCGACCACGATCACATCAACATCCAAGGAGAGAGTCATGGGCAACCGAGATAGGCGAGGCCGAGAAGCAAAGAAGCCAAAGAAAAACAAGGATCAACGGGCGCCTGCGCCTGCGAAATCAAGGTACGAACGCACTCCGCCCAGGCCGGCGCCGGCAGCTCCTGACAGCGTACCGCAAAGCTGAAACATCAGACCCTTACTTGAAGTCATGAGCCGCCACGGCGTTGAGCCGGTCTCTCAGATTCCCCCAACGGCGTGATTGGTGCGATGTATGGTTGCCCTTTATACGGGCGGACCAGGGAATCACTTTATCTTTAGAGCGCCAGCGGTCGTAGCTGAGCGGTGCAGTGAAGCCTTCCTTGGATCACAAGTTTGATGCCGTAATTCTTGGCGCCGGTGCCGCTGGACTTATGTGCGCGGTGGAAGCTGGCAAGCGTGGACGCCGCGTCGCCGTGATTGAGCATGCCGATCGTCCGGGCAAAAAGATTCTCATTTCTGGCGGCGGCCGATGTAATTTCACCAATACCTATTGCCGGCCGGAACATTTCATATCCGCAAATCCGCACTTCGCAAAATCTGCGCTCGCAAGGTATACACCCGCAGACTTCATTGCTCTGGTCGAAAAGCATCACATCCCCTATCACGAGAAGGCGGCAGGACAGCTTTTCTGCGACCGGTCGGCAGACGACATCATGAAGATGCTCGAAGCCGAATGCGCGGCAGCCGGGGTAAAGATATTTCTCCAGACCAAGGTTAATGAGGTCCAACGCACGACGGAGTTCGTTGTTCGTGCCGAATCTGCCGTGTTTCACGCGCCGGCGTTAGTGGTCGCGACGGGCGGCCTGTCGATACCTAAAATGGGGGCCACTGCCTTTGGTTACGACTTGGCGCGTCAATTCGGCTTGAATATTCGTAAAACGAGACCTGGTCTTGTGCCGCTCGTGCTGGGGACAGGAGATCGAAGCCAGTATTGCGATTTGGCTGGCGTCTCGGCGGAAGTGGCCGTTTCCGCCGATCATCATTCGTTCCGGGACAAGATGCTGTTCACTCACCGGGGGCTGAGCGGACCGGCAATCCTGCAAATCTCGTCCTATTGGAATGCAGGCGGGTCGATTCGTATTGACCTCGCGCCTGGCCGCGATATCGCAGCCGCAATTGGCGAAGCGCAAGACTAGAAATACGGCCGCCGTCCGGTTCGCTCTCCAGGGATTCCTACCGCATCGCTTTGCCACGCGTTGGGTCGACTTGCATAAACCTGCCGCGTGGAACAATCAAGCATTGGCAACGCTCGATCGGCAAACGCATGAATGGGTTCTCGTCCCTGAAGGCACTGAGGGCTATGAAAAAGCTGAGGTGACAGTGGGCGGCGTAGATACCGATGAGTTGTCGAGTAAGACGATGGAAAGTCGGAAAGTGCCAGGGTTGTTTTTTATCGGTGAAGTTGTCGATGTCACCGGCCACCTGGGTGGCCATAACTTCCAATGGGCTTGGGCCTCGGGCGCCTCCGCAGGGTGGGTCTTGTGATTTGGCGACGCTTATGCGGAAGTGGCAGCCTGCTCTTTATTGCGTGCCGCCCGTCTGGTGGCGGCTTTCCGTTTCTTCGTCCTCGACGCCCGTTTGTGAGCCGCCTTCAGTTTTCGGTTTTTGATTGCCTTTTTCGTTGCGGACATACTCATGCTGCGCATGGACATTCCTTTCGCGTCGTATCTACATCATCTCAGTAGGAAATCTATGGCCGGGCCGTCGTTCTTATAATCCCGAGTTGAAGCACGTTCAAGTGGTTGGATCTATCGCCGAGCAAACTCTCTCGCACCAAAGTACCGGCTGCTATTAGCGAGCGTTAGGGGTGTGCGACTTCCGAATCGGCTACCGCTGGACGCACAACCGAAAGAATCATGTCCATGTCGAGAGCCTTAGACACGTTCAGGAAGGTGAGAACCTGGGATGGAATAATGTCGATCAAGGTGCGCGAGTTCAGATACGCCCACAGTTCCATCTCGTTCATCGGTCCGAGGTCGGTTTTGGTTCCCGCATAGCTTTGTTCTACGGCGAACGCGTCCGGCGATAATCGCTGAATCGACAACGATGCGATGGTGCCAAAAATCAAGGCGTTGATGTCCATCTGGAACCTGCGGCCGCAAGAACAAGGAACGGAAACCGGGTTAAACTTGCCGGGGCGAACCAGCTGCTGGCCCGCATATTCGGTGACCGGAAGCCCCGCAAAGAAGCAACACGTTCCGCAGCGAGGGCACTTCCCCACCCACGCCCCACGGACCGTTCGCGTTATTGCGGGATTGCCCATGCGCTGAGTTTACCATGCTGAACGACCCGGCCGGAGGTGGAAACGCTGCAGGTTTCAAGCTGAAGGCCTGGCGGCTCGTCGTTTAATCGGCAAGGCGGTTTTACGAACGTCCCGCACGCGCTTTGGTTGCCCATAGATCGTTCTCAAATAACTTCTCTGTCTCTTCGCGGGTCACCAATTTTGAAACAATGCGACTATGGGCGGTCTTCGCGTCTTCCCTTTGGGCCGTGACTACACCGCCGACGCCGGCTTTCGCGTCTATCGTGTACTTTACACCGTCATTTGTCCAAGCGTCGGGCATCAGTGTCTCCTCGTTTGTAGAAACCATCGCTTAACCTGTTCTGCTGAAGTGGGTAGGGGCTCGCCAAGCGAGCTCAGCTGAAGGTTTCTGTCCGGCTCCTTCAGTGTACGCTCATGCCCCTGAAGCACAAGCCTGATTATGCGCGGCCTGGACTCGATTCCCAGTCTCCGATAATGCTGTTTATCACGACCTATCCGTTTCTCGGGAGTCATCCGCACCTTTCTGCGATTCTTGCCCGGTTATTAATCATGGTATTTTCTGTGGTATGCCTACGAACCGCACGGCGGTTTCCGCCAAAGACTGGAATTGGAATGTCATGAGACTCTGTGCCCTTTCAGTGCTTCTCTTCTTTTCTAGCTGTCAAAAGTCGTCCGCGCCCATTCCCCCTGTGGATGCACCCTCGTTTCGCAGCCCGACTGCTACCGAGGTTTTCAATTTGAGATCGAAGTGCGCTGAGCTCGGCGAGAAGATTTTGAAGAATACCGTTATCGGCGACGCGCTGAAGAAAGATCAACTGTCGCACTACGAGCCGAAAACGAATCGTTGCTACGTTCAGCTGACCGTCTCGAACGCCGATCTAGCCAAGGGAGACGATTATTTTCAACAGTATTTGTTTGACGGGCAGACGGGCCAAGTGCTGGCTGCGATACGCCGTGAAAAAGGGGTAAGATCTGGCGATATCTCCATCGATCCTTCTCCTCTGAATGGTAATCCTGACGAGCTTTACCTTGACGCCTCTATGTTTATTAGCAAAATGATGGCGGATGACAGGCAGCAATAGCGGCAGATGGCCATAGCGTCTCGACCTCGGAAGTTCTTCCCCACCAAGACTCAGTAACTATAGGTCCTTCTGAGAAGTCCCCTTCTTTGCCCGACAAGGACACGGTTTATTGACGCTCGGACTGCTGCCTGGAAACCTTGGTTTTTCTGTGAGTTAGCTATTAAGAGGGAGTAATGACGCAATTATGTCCTCGTCCATTGCTCTAGTGACGTGAGGAGTCAAGAATGCCGGCGCTGGAACGTTGAGGTAAAGGTCGTGAAGCCATGAGAAACGAGCGCATAATGCCAATCGATGAGGATGACGTCCTTTCGCCGCACTATCTGCCAGCAGACCTGTCCGAGAAGTTTGCTGACTCGGAACGGAGTCGCCGGAAGCATTTCTGGATTTGGACGCTGATTGTCTCGACAATGCTTACTACGATGGGCTTGGCTGTTTGGCTGGCGAACAAATTGTGAGCTCATACTGTTTATACAGAAACCGGGCTCGCGTCCCCTGTCCTTCCGTTTTCCGGTGCGCGACACGCGCTCAACGGTTAAAATGAGTGACAAAGTCGCAGATGCCCGAAATATTCCATCCGCGGCACGCTGCCGTCGTCCGCGTTACCCACTGGCTTATTACGTTGTCCTTCCTGGCGCTGCTCCTCACGGGAGTGGAAATTCTCATCTCTCACCCGCGTTTTTATTGGGGTGAAATCGGCAACGTAAACACACGTCCCTTATTCACGCTGCCGATTCCATCCTCCAGAGATACGGTCCCTACTGGCTACGGCTACGTGCTTCCTGACCAGAACGGCTGGAGCCGCTATCTTCATTTCGAGGCTGCCTGGGTTGCAGTACTGACTGGCCTACTTTATGTAGCCTTCGGATTCTCCAAGGGGCATTTCCGGCGGAATCTGCTTCCAGCTTCCTCTGACCTCTCCCCAACGATGCTCGCGAACGACATCGCACGGCACTTGCGCTTCGAGCCGCCGCGCGATGACGAAGCCTGGTCGTATAATGTCCTACAGCGCTTGACCTATCTGCTCGTGATTTTCGTCCTCTTCCCATTGGTGATCTGGACGGGTCTGGCCATGTCCCCGGCCATCGAAGGTGTATTCCCGGCGTTACTCACGATTTTGGGCGGCCGGCAATCGGCCCGCACGATCCATTTCTTCGTATCCATATTCCTGACGCTGTTTCTTTTGGTTCACGTTGTTATGGTTTATCTTGCCGGATTCCGGAACCGGGTGGGCGCCATGATCATCGGTCGCCTGCCCAAACCTGTGGAGCGACTATGAATAAGATTTCAAGGCGTAAATTGATCACCGCCGGCCTGGTGGGCACCGCAGGTGCGACAGGGTTCGCCATCGCTGTGAATCTCGCCAAGCGCTATGGACTCATTCCTCCCGATGCCGGCGTTCTTTACGGTCCGGGCGAAACTCTGACTTATGCTGCGCAGCGGTTATTGAGCCGCCATTCCATGGCGCGCGAGTTTGCTCGCACGGAGATTTCGAAAGATCCATTCGCAAACGAAGTCGATCCCCTGGGGATAGAGTTCCAGCGCCTTCAGGACGCAGCGTTCGTGGACTGGCGTCTTGCCGTCGATGGCATGGTGGTACGGCCGATGTCGTTCTCGCTTGGAGAGCTGAAGAGCCTCCCCCATAGCAGCCAAATCACGTTCATCGCGTGCGAAGAGGGCTGGTCTTATATCGCCGAATGGAGTGGCGTGCCCCTCGCTCACGTACTTAACCTTGTGGGCGCTGTTCCCCAGGCCCGATATGTTGTCTACCGTTCGATCCAGCCGGACTGGTGGGACAGCATCGATATGGCTGATGCCTTGCACCCTCAAACTCTTTTGACCCTCGGTATGAATGGCGGTGACCTTCCCGTGCCCTTCGGCGGACCTCTTCGACTGCGCGTTCCGCGGCAGCTCGGCTACAAGAACGTCAAGTACATCACCAGCCTGACCGTAACGGATAGCCTCAAGCCGTTCGGCAAGGGCTTGGGCTCGTCGGCGCCAGAAGGTGGGTACGCGTGGTACGCCGGCATCTGATGGCCTCGACCACCGCCTTGTGCCTCTCACACGCGCCGGCAAAACCAAGAAGTTGGCAGAATGAAGACAAAGTGGTCGGATCCCTGTAGGCGAAGGATTCGAGGCGCGTCAGGTCGTCATCCATCCGCTTCGGTTACTTTCACTGTGACGTCCATGCCGAGGAAGGCCGCAGGGGAACCCTCGTAGGTGCCCCATAAGGGCAGCACGTTACAGGGGTCCCACGCGACGGCGACGCGAATGAGATTACGGTTTCCGATAATGCTGTTGGTGGGGTCGAAGTCGATCCAGCCGGCGCCGGGCAGATAGGCCTGCATCCATGCATGTGTGGCGCCGCCTGAGTGGCCAGAACCGTTGGGCACGAAGATGTAACCGCTGACAAACCGCGCCGCGATACCGAGCGACCTGCAAGCCTCCATCATCAGGACGGCGAAATCCCGGCAACTGCCGTGCCGTTTCCGCAATGTCTCCTCAGGAGTCTGCACGCCTTTCTCGATGCGGCGGGTGTAGGTGAACTGGTCGCGAATGCCGCAGGTCATAGCGCGAAGTATTTTCATGGTGCCAGTAGTTTCCGATCGATCGAGAAACTGCAATGCCCATTGGGACACGTTTTCGCCCCGGTAGTGACGAGCCAGGGCGCGCACGAGATTAGGGAAGTCCTCGTCGGAATAGCGGAAAGGATACGCCCGCGCGTAATGCTCCAGCGGATACTCCGGCATTGGGGTCTCAAAATGTTCCAGCGTCACGGTGCTTTCGAAGAGGAGTTCGGTTGTGGTCCCCTCAAAAGTGGCGACGGCAACAGAGTTATCGAACGGATCGTGCAGCCAGCGCAAATAAGCGGGTTCCGGCGAGATGACCAGGCTCGTCCGGATCAATCGCAGGTCGTGACTTTCACGGGGGCGGAACAGCATGCGATGTTCGCCGAGGCCGACGGGCTCGCGGTAACGGTAGACCGTGGAGTGGCGCACTGTCAGAAACGACATTAGCCGGCTGCCCTCAGAACCGCGCCATCGGGAATCTCATCGGTCCAGACCCTGAAGCTCTCCAGCGTGTTGGGTCCGAACGTCGTCGCGATCGCGACGTCGCACGCATCGCGGCCCCTCGCCATCAGGACGCGGCCCATGCGCGGCACATTGTTGCGCGGGTCGAATATATGCCAGCGGCCGCCGATCCAAGCTTCGAACCATGCCGCGAAATCGCCCACGGCGAATGGCGGCGGAGTTCCTACATCGCTCAGATAGCCAGTGCAGTAGCGCGCCGGAATATTCATGCAGCGGCAGAAAGTGATGGCGAGATGCGCGTAGTCGCGACAGACGCCGGTCCGTTCGTTGAAAGCCTGCGCGGCGGTGCGAGTGGCGCTAGCATTCTGGTAGTTGAAGGCAATATGGTTATGAACGTAGTCGCAGATTGCCTGCACGCGCGCGTGGCCTGGAGCCGTGCCGCTGAAGAGTTGCCAGGCCGTCTGAGATAGCAAATCGGTCTCACAGTAGCGGCTGCCCAGCAGGAACACAAGCGCTTCTTCGGGCAGATCCTCCACAGAGTGCTGCCCGGCGGAGGGCACAATCTCATCTGGCTGGCCGCTATCCCTGATGACGGCGTCGGACGTCAGGCGTACACGGCCCGCAGGCGCAAGGAGGCGGTTGCACCGGTTTCCGAAGGTGTCGTGGTAACCGATGATCGGAATGGATGGCTCGACGGTGAGGTTATCGGGGACGACCATGTCAGAGGCCCGTGAATCGTGGATATTCACGACCAGAATGATGGGCGTGAGTTGCGGAAAACTGTAAATTAGTTCGTAACCGGTCCGGAGCTGCATAGCAAACACCTTAAATCCGTGGCAAGGAAATACGCAAGACGAGATGAAGCAATTCAGAAGCCGATAAAGCGAAGGACCGTACTATTCGCCTCCCCGCGGGTATGGATTGGTTGAAGGCCAAGAAGAGTACCTTCGGCACGTTGAAACTCATCCTGAAGCAAAAGCGGGCATGGGGGAAGCTGAAAGCTACAAACCGTCATCTTCCCGCCAAGCCGCCAATGTGCCCAGCGATTGGCCTGCCCGCCCCCGGCGGTGATCAACACCGACAGAGAAACCGGACTACTTGCCCTAGAGCACGCTGGACTCTCGTAGGCTCTTATCGATGTTGATCGCTCTGGTGCCCTTGCTGGTAGCCTGACTCGTAAGCTCTTTGATCTTCGTCTTTTTTGAAGCTCCTCTTCTTGGAGTGGTCAAGGTTACGCTTACTGTCATTCTGGCCTTCGCGCAAGCCTTGCTGGTACTTCTTGTTTTTCGAATAGTCCTGCTCACGACCTTGTTCCTGGGGTGACGGAGGCACCGCAGCACGTAGCGAACCTCCGGCGATACCCATACTCAGGACCACCGCCAGAATCCAAACGCACTGCTTTAAGTTCATTGGCATTCGCATAAAAACTCTCCCTTTTTCTTTTCGTGTTAGTTTTCGTCTTAGCTTTGGCACAGACGCCATGCTAGAGCACGCGAAGATGGGTGTCTGTTCCGTTGCGCACATATTGGGCTTTTGCGCGCCGTTCGGGAATAAGGCGCCCTCCCGCGCGCTTAGAGGACGGGGCCTTTTCGGGCCAGCTTCCTGATAAATTCCCCCTCGGATGTAGATTCTTGGCCCGGAGCCGGTGTGATTAACCACAGTAAGTTAACTACATTACACTGCACTGTATAATGCTTGACTTGCCTGAGTTAAACGCCTACTGTGGTGACAGTCCAATTGACAGATGAATTTAGGAGGTACAACAACATGAACACGATTACGCGTTGGGAACCGCCCCGGGGTGGGACATCTTTGCAGGACCAAGTCAATCGTTTATTTGAAGACACATTGACTCGCGGCCGGTCCGGTCAGGCTGAACTTGCGACCTGGGCGCCAGCTGTGGATATATACGAAACCGAGAGCGAGTTGGTCGTAAAGGCCGACTTGCCCGATCTTCAAGAGAAGGACATTGACGTTCGCGTCGAGAACAATACGTTGACCATCCGCGGAGAACGGAAGTTCGAGAAGGACGTCAGCGAGGACAACTATCTTCGAGTTGAACGCGCCTATGGCTCGTTCATGCGGAGCTTCTCGCTGCCGAACACGGTGAAGACCGAAGGCATTCGCGCCGAGTATCGCAACGGAGCACTGACCGTGCGCATGGCCAAGCGTGAGGAGTCTAAGGCCAAGCAAGTCAAGATCAACGTCACAGGAAACGGCAAGTAAGCTGAATATCATGTTGCGAGGGGCCGGTGCCGAGGTCCTCACAACTAAGGAGGTTACCAGTGTTGGAACGTCAAGAACTAAAAGATGGAATCGCTCGCCGAGCGTATGAGATTTATGTTCAGCGCGGGGGGAAAAACGGAACGGATGTCGAGGATTGGCTCAAAGCGGAAAAAGAGATAAGCGCCAAGCCTGCAGACGCGCCGGCAAAACCGAGAACGTCCGCAGCAGGCAGGTAACTCGACAAACTGACAATATGTGAAATGAGGAGTGCTTGTCTGTCGCGCAGGGGCGAGTGATTCTGACCTCGCCCCTTTTGTTTTGCCTGGAGAGGTTGCGGACCGGCGGCATCACGATTCGGTGAGATCAGGGCTCGCAAGCGCGGTACGACGGCGAAATCTTACTTCTTGCTTTGATGCGTGGTCATCACCGGCACCCAGGCGGGCGTTCCCTCCTCCCACTTATCGCTGGTGATGGGCCGCTGGTTCGAGCCGTCCGCATTCATCACGAAAAGCTCCGCATAGGGCTGTGGGCTCCCGTCATAGAGCGGAGCTTCATCGCGAAAGCCCAAGCGCGCGCTGCTGAACACGATGTACTTGCCGTCGGGCGACCATGCACTGTGAGCATCGTTTCCGGGGGCGTGCGTCAATTGCTTGAGGTCGGTGCCATCCGGACGGACGATGAAGATGTCGTAAGAGTTTGTGCCACCTGTTTCACGTGTGAAGGCGATGCGGTCACCTTGAGGCGACCACGAGGGGAAGTTGTCATTTCCCGAGGTGAGTTGGGTGCTCTTGCCATCGTCCAGGTTCAGGATTTGGAGGCTCCGCTCTTCCTTCGCCCACACGCGATACACGATGCGCTTCCCATCCGGCGACCAGCTCGGGAAGCCGCTATTGAGGGGGCCGTTGGTGAGTTGACGCTTTTCGGAACCGTCCGGCGCGGATCATGATAAGTTGCTAGGGCTTGCTTTCTCGGTCGTTGAAAACTGCCCCGTATCCGAAGACAATCCACTGCCCATCCGGCGACCATGAGGGCGAGAAAGCTCCTCCGCCGTCCTGCTGGAAGAGCAGCTTGCGGTTCGTGCCATCCAGATCGCTGACGTAAACGGCAATCTTATCGAAGGGGATAATTCTGAGCGCACCGACATCCCCGAAGGGGCTGAGGGCCAATTTACCGGTGCTCGAAACCGCCGGGAATTCGCCCGAGAAATGCAGGTCGAACGTCTGATCCTTGGCAAAGAGCGGCTGGTTCTGCTTCGAATCGTAGGCGAACTTCTCATAGACCAGTTGCTTGCCGTCGGGCGACCATGCAGGATTGCGTATCACTCCTGGAGCCGGGCCTGGAGCCGGCGCGTCAGCTCCATGCTCTCCGCTCGTAAAGGCCAACTCTCCCTTTTGCCCGGGTCCCTTTATGAGGTAGCCGATTCGATCGGCACTCAAGAACTGCGGCGATACTTTCAGGCCGGGACCGGAGGTGCGCTCGCGTCCGGCCGCCCCTGGCGACGTTGACGGAAACGATCTGTGATGTGGGTTGCCCAAACAGGCGCGCTGCAAAGGTGTATTCGGCGTCCATGTCGTAAAAGACCAGTTGCTTGCCGTCCGCCGACCATTTCGGCGAGCCCGCCATTTCACCTTCAGGGGTAAGTTTGCGTAGACCCGTGCCATCCGGTTGAATCATATAGACGCTTGCCGCTTGAATGTGTTCGAACCCAGGCTCGAGGGAAATTTGTGTCTTTTGAAGTCCGTTCCCCGGTCGGAGGAAAAAGCGATCCATTTGCCGTCCGGCGACCAGGAAGGCCTGAAAAAGCCGCCCATTTTCCCCGCAGGCGCCTGCAGAGCCGGCACGCCAGTAAGATTACGCGTCTTTCGGCCTTTGATATCCAGGATCCAGATGTTGTCGGTTCCGCTGCCGCGCGTAGAGACGAAGGCCAGTTGATTGTCGTCCGGCGAAAGCGACGCCTGATCATCAAATCCATCGTCGTCGGTCAGCCGCTCGATTCCGGAGCCGTCCGGGTGAATTCGGTAAATATTTGCAGCGCCATTGCGCTCGGAGGTAAAGACTATCGATTTGCCATCGGCGGAAAACATCGCGTCGTAATCCATGTTGCCACCGGAGTTCAGCTTGCGCTCCCTGCTTCCGTCCCCGTTGGCAATGAACAATTCTCCGCCGGAAGGTCCAATGCGGTTTGTCAAAAGGGTGTTTTTGGTGAACGCTCGCTGCGCCGAGGCGAGTGACAGGACTGCAAGAAGCAGAAAAAACGCGGTGACTGTTATTCCGAACTTGGTCATGAAGAACCTTACCTCTTACCGCGCATCGTACGCTTCTGCTCCCGTCG
>CAWDQT010000040.1:0-165700 GCA_963804535.1 uncultured Acidobacteriota bacterium | reverse complement strand
CGCACGGCCCCTCGCTATATCAGCTTCTGAATCGCTTCAGCCCATCTCGCGGATTTCCTTGCCGCAGACTGAAGGTGTTTGCCATGCAGCTCCGGATCGGTTACGAACTAATTTACAGCTTTCCACAACCCACGCCGATCATCCTGGTCGTGAACATCCACTATTCACGGGCCTCCGACATCGTCGTCCCCGATCGCCTTACCGCCGAGCCATCCATTCCTATCACCGGCTACCGCGACGCCTTCGGAAACTGGTGCAACCGCCTCCTCGCGCCTGCGGGCCGCCTCCGCCTGACGGCCGACGCCGTCATCAGAGATAGCGGCCAGCCAGATGAGATTGTGTCCGCCGCCGGGCAGGACTCCGTGCAGGATCTGCCCGAAGAAACTCTCGTGTTCCTGTTGGGCAGCCGCTATTGTGAGACCGATTTGCTGTCTCAGACGGCCTGGCAACTCTTCAGCGGCACGACTCCAGGCTACCCGCGCGTGCAGGCAATCTGCGATTACGTTCATAACCATATTGCCTTCAACTACCAGAACGCCCGCGCCACCCGCAGCGCCGCGGAGGCTTTCAACGAACGGACCGGCGTCTGTCGCGACTACGCGCATCTCGCCATCGCCTTCTGCCGCTGCATGAATATTCCGGCGCGATACTGCACCGGCTATCTGAGCGATGTCGGAACGCCGCCGCCTTTCGCCGTGGGCGATTTCGCGGCGTGGTTCGAGGCCTGGATCGGCGGCCGCTGGCACATATTCGACCCGCGCAACAATGTGCCGCGCATTGGCCGCGTCCTGATGGCGCGAGGCCGCGATGCGTCCGATGTCGCGATCGCCACGACGTTCGGACCCAACACGCTGGAGAGCTTCAGGGTCTGGACCGATGAGATTCCAGATGGCGAGATTCCGAGGACAGCCGGCTGATGTCCTTTCTCACAGTGCGCCACTCCACCGTCTACCGTTACCGTGAGCCCGTCGGCCTCGGCGAACATCGCATGATGTTCCGCCCGCGTGAAAGTCACGACCTGCGGTTGATCCGGACCAACCTGGTCATCACGCCGCAACCCGCTCATTTGCGCTGGCTGCACGATCCGTTCGATAACTCTGTCGCCGTCGCCACTTTTGAGGGGACCACAACCGAACTCCGCTTCGAAAGCACCGTGACGCTTGAACATTTTGAGACCTCCATGCCGGAGTATCCGCTGGAGGATTACGCGCGGACGTATCCTTTCCGCTATTCCGACGAGGACTTCCCTAATCTCGTGCGCGCCCTGGCTCGTCACTACCAGGGCGAGAACGTGTCCAAATGGGCATTGCAGTTTCTCGATCGATCGGAAACCACTGACACCATGAAAATACTTCGCGCCATGACCCGCGGCATTCGCGAACAGTTCACCTACACCCGCCGCATTGAGAAAGGCGTGCAGACTCCTGAGGAGACGTTGCGGAAGCGGCAGGGCAGTTGCCGGGATTTCGCGGTCCTGATGATGGAGGCTTGCAGGTCGCTCGGTATCGCGGCGCGGTTTGTCAGCGGTTACATCTTCGTGCCCAACGGTTCTGGCCACGCAGGCGGCGCCACACATGCATGGATGCAGGCCTATCTGCCCGGCGCCGGCTGGATCGACTTCGACCCCACCAACAGCATTATCGGAAACCGTAATCTCATTCGCGTCGCCGTCGCGTGGGACCCCTGTCACGTGCTGCCCTTGTGGGGCACCTACGCGGGTTCCCCGGAGCCTTCCTCGGCATGGACGTCACGGTGAAAGTAACCGAAGCGGATGGATGACGACCTGACGCGCCTCGAATCCTTCGCCTACAGGGATCCGACCACTTCGTCTTCATTCTGCCAACTTCTCGGTTTGCCGGCGCGTGTGAGAGGCACAAGGCAGTGGTCGACGCCATCAGATGCCGGCGTACCACGCGTACCCACCTTCTGGCGCCGACGAGCCCAAGCCCTTGCCGAAACGTTTAAGGCTATCGGTTACGGTAAGGCTGGTGATGTACTTGACGTTCTTGTAGCCGAGTTGCCGGGGAACGCGCAGGCGAAGAGGTCCGCCGAACGGAACGGGAAGCTCGCTGCCATTCATGCCGAGGGTCAAAAGAGTTTGAGGGTGCAAGGCATCAGACATATCGATGCTGTCCCACCAGTCCGGCTGGATTGAACGGTAGACAATATATCGGGCCTGGGGAAGAGCGCCCACTAGATTAAGTACGTGAGCGAGCGGAACGCCTCTCCATTCGGCGATATAAGACCAGCCCTCTTCGCACGCAATGAACGTGATCTGGGCGCTTTGGGGGAAGCTCTCGAGCTCTGCAAGCGAGAGCGACATCGGCCGCGCCACCATGCCATCGACGGCAAGACGCCATTCCACAAACGCTCCGTCCCGAAGGCGCTGGAACTCTATCCCCAGGGGATCGACTTCGTTTGCGAATGGATCTTTCGAAATCTCGCTGCGAGCGAACTCGCGCGCCATGGAATGGCGGCTCAATAATCGCTGGGCAGCATAAGTCAGAGTTTCGCCCGGGCCGTAAAGAACGCCAGCATCGGGAGGAATGAATCCATAACGCTTGGCGAGATTCGCGACGACTGCGAGTCCTGTCGCGCCTGCGGCGCCCACCAGGCCGGCGGTGATCAGTTTACGCCTTGAAATCTTATTCATAGTCGCTCCACAGCTTTGGGCAGGCGATCGATGATCATCGCGCCCACCCGGTTCCGGAATCCGGCAAGATAAACCATAACAACGTGAACCAAAAGAAACAGCACAAGGAATATGGATACGAAGAAATGGATGGTGCGGGCCGATTGCCGGCCGCCCAAAACCGTGACCAACGCCGGGAATATACCTTCGATGGCCGGGGACATGGCCAGACCCGTCCAGATCACCAATGGGAAGAGGACGAAAATCACGAGCAGATAGGTCAAGCGCTGCAGGACGTTATACGACCAGGCTTCGTCATCACTCGGCCGTCCGAAGCGCAAGTGCCGTGCGATGTCGTTTGCGAGCATCGTCGGGGAGAGGTCAGAGGGAGCGGGAAGCAGATTCCGCCGGAAATGCCCCTTGGAGAATCCGAAGGCTACATAAAGTAAGCCAGTCAGTACTGCAACCCAGGCAGCCTCGAAATGAAGATAGCGGCTCCAGCCGTTTTGGTCAGGAAGCACGTAGCCGTAGCCAGTAGGGACCGTATCTCTGGAGGATGGAATCGGCAGCGTGAATAAGGGACGTGTGTTTACGTTGCCGATTTCACCCCAATAAAAACGCGGGTGAGAGATGAGAATCTCCACTCCCGTGAAGAGCAGCGCCAGGAAGGATAACGTAATGAGCCAGTGCGTAACGCGGACGATGGCAGGGTGCCGCGGATGGAATATTTCGGGCATCTGCGACCTTGTCACCCCATTTTAACCATTGCAGCGCCTGTCGTGCACCGGAAAACGAAACGACAGGGGACGCGAGCCAGGTTTCTGTATAAACAGTATCGGCTCACAATTTGTTTGCCAGCCAAACAGCCAAGCCCATCGTAGTAAGCATCGTCGAGACAATCAGCGTCCAAATCCAGAAATGCTTCCGCCGACTCCGTTCCGAGTCAGCTAAACTTCTCGGACAGGTCTGCTGGTAGATAGTGCGGCGAAAGGACGTCATCCTCATCGATTGGCATTATGGGCTCGTTTCTCATGGCTTCACGACCTTTACCTCAACGTTCCAGCGCCGGCATTCTTGACTCCTCACGTCACTAGAGCAATGGACGAGGACATAATTGCGTCATTACTCCCTCTTAATAGCTAACTCATCGAAAAAACAAGGTTTCCTGGCCAGCAATCCGAGCGTCAATAAACCGTGTCCGTCGGTCAGAGAGGGGGACTTCTCGGGACCTATAGTTACCGAGTCTTAGTGGGGAAGAACTTCCGAAGTCGAGACGCTATGGCCATCTGCCGCTATTACTGTCTGTCATCTGCCATCATTTTGCTAATAAACATAAAGGCGTCAAGGTAAAGCTCGTCAGAATTACCATTGAGAGGAGAAGGATCGACGGAGATATCGCCAGATCTTACGCCTTTTTCACGGCGTATCGCTGCCAGCACTTGACCCGTCTGCCCGTCAAACAAATACTGTTGAAAATAATCGTCTCCCTTGGCTAGATCGGCGTTCGAGACGGTCAGCTGAACGTAGCAACGATTCGTTTTCGGCTCGTAGTGCGACAGTTGATCTTTCTTCAGCGCATCGCCGATAACGGTATTCTTCAAAATCTTCTCGCCGAGCTCAGCGCACTTCGATCTCAAATTGAAAACCTCGGTAGCAGTCGGGCTGCGAAACGAGGGTGCATCCGCAGGGGGAATGGGCGCGGACGGCTTTTGACAGCCAGAAAAGAAGAGAAGCATTGAAAGGGCACAGAGTCTCATAACTACCAACAGACGCCTACTGCTGTTCCAAGGTAGGAGTCATCCGCTAGTTGCTTCAGCATGAAGTCTGCGACATCGCCCCTTGCGATTCGAGCCGTCCACAAGAAGCTGCCAATACGGCGGCCGTAGCGATAGGTGCCCCGCATTTTGGCGTTCGTCAACACGGCGGGCCGCACGATTACCCACTCCAAGTTGCTGGCCGCGATCAAGCGTTCCTGCCGGGTCTTGTCCCAGAAATATAAAGGCAGAATGCAGGGAATGACAAACAGCGAGTAGTAAAGGCCCATGCGCCCGACGCTGTCTCCGATGCCTAGAGAAGTCTCGCACACGAATCGACGTACACCGTGAGTCGCCATTGCGCTCACGATGTTGCGAGTGCCGTCTGAAAGGATACGAGTCGGGACAAAGAACCGCTTGTGGCCGAGAGCAGAGATCACCGCATCCTGCCCGCGCACTGCCTTCTCCACGGTGGAACGATCCAGCACATCGCCCTGCACCACCGTTAAGTGCGGATCTTCGACCGAGAGTTTCCCGGGAGTGCGAACAAGGGCTGTCACTGCGTACCCCCGTTTCAACGCTTGGGCCAGGAGTTGACGGCCAGTTCCGCCTGTCGCGCCTACGATCAACACCCGAGTCACCGGTCTTCCAGGTGGCATAGCCGAGATTTTGACCACGGATCGGAGCCCACCGCGCGCCAAGCCAACAGCGAGTCCAACCGCGTAAACTATGAAAAGAAGCAGGAGCGTCACTGGCGTCCTCCAGGGCCACTCAACTCTTGTTTAACCGGCTCGCGAAACCGTTGCGACACGAAGCCTTGAGAAGCGCTCCTGCTGCGGCGCGGATGGGTTCTGATCAACGAGTCAATTAAGATATCAGCAGCGAAACTTGGTTTCGCCCGAGTGACGGGTACTCAGAAGCGAGCCTCGGGCCTGAGAAATGGTTTTCTCGGAATGCCTAACCAGAGAGGCGGGAGCACTCCGTGTTCCCGCCTCTCGTTGAGCAGTGAAACTTACTTCCCGTTGGGTGACACGACGACGAGCGCGCTCAGTTTTGTCCGGCCGCCGTGCGCCAGGTAGACAGTTCCGTCTTTGGCGGCTGTCGCGTTGCGAGCGCCTTCTTGGGTGGGCACCTGCGCGACGATGGTCAGGTGACCCTTATCGTCCGCGCGGGCGATGGTGAGTTTAGCCACATTGGCAGCGCCCACATACAGCAGGTGCGTGGCGGGCTCATAGTGAATGTCATCGACGCCATCGCCGGTGTCGACCTTCGAAAGAATGGCGCCGTCGTGCCCGACGTCCATTACCTCCGCAAGCGTATCGCAAGCGATAAACAAGTGGCCGGCCTTCGCGTCCAACCCCAGGCCGTGAGGACCTCCTTTGCCGCACGATGGATTCCAGGTCGCCACCGTTTTATGAGTCTTCAAATCAATGGCCAGCGACTTGTCCAGATCTTCCATGTTGGTATAGAAGCGGCCGCGCACAGGGTCCACGGCATATCCCTCGGGATTGCCGTCAAAGGTAAGCTTCGCCTTTTCCTCCAGCGTCTTGGCGTCGAGTATGCGGATGCCTTTCTCGCCCGGGGTCGTCACCCAAACTTCCTTCGTCGGCGCGACATATGCAACGCCATCGGGCACGGAGTCGAGGTGGCCGCAGGCGCCACGCATCAAAGTGTGAGAGTCGAAGGCGCAGACGCTCGAGTCTCCACGGTTGCCGATGTAGACAACGCCTTCACCGATGCTGACGGCAGTAGGACCGAATGTGCGTTTGCCATTACGGCCCTCCACCTCCTTGGTTTGAAAGCCGGGAATTTGTCGCACCTTACCGGTGGCGGCATCTACGACGTCGACGGCGCCCGTATTTCCTCCCGGCACCCAGACGGAGTTGGTGCTTGGGTCATAAGCGATGTAATCCATGGAAACATCGCCTGCATTGTTGTCGGGAAGCGCCAAGGTTCGGACGCCGGAACTCGCGCCATCGTGCGAGCCGCCTTTGTGTGACTCAGTTTGGGCCAGCACAGTTGAAGCCCATAAGACTCCCAGTAAAATCGTTCCAAGCAAAAACGCCCATCGTTTCATAAATGCTCCTTTACACGTTGCGAGGACTACCTTTTTTGATTCCGCAAACTGCGGGGAACATGTACCCGACTAATTTCCGGCTCCTTCACGCCCTTACTCTTCATGCGCTAGTTTGTTTCCGTTCGGCCCAACTTGAACCTCGGAATGCTTCGACCCATTCTTCACGTCTGCTTCATAAGCAACGATCTTACCCGCTTTCGTCAGAGTCTCCACTCTGGTAATCGTCCCGCTGCCTGCCGCTTTTGTAAGGCCGGCTTTGACTTCCGGTGGCAATGAATCCATTGCCACTTCCTCTTCCACTTCGACGATCTTGCCGTCCTTATCCATCGAGATATCTTTACCGTGCCCGTTCACTGTCAATTCGACTTCGTAGAGTGTCTTGCCTCCTTCGACTTCGGCTTGAGAAGCCTTTAATCGTCGCACCCTGGCTTTGTGCAACGACCGTTTTCTCAACGGCAGGAGGCAAATCTTCTCTCTTGATTTTTTTCTCTTGTGCTTGGGCAATTGTCAGGACAGCCAATCCCGTGATGAGTGACAGCACGGCGAGCCGTGCTCCAATATTGGTCATGGAACGATCCCTATTAGTTGACCCTAGAGTTCGGGTCCGCTGAGATCAGGCTGTGCCGATTCGTATTAAGAACCGCTTAAGTCGTCGACCGGGTGAGCGGCGATCCGCGTTGTGTCGAGGTTGGAAGGGATACATTTTTAGGAATGCAAGATCAGGCGGGCAGTCGCTCTTGCTCGGGGGTATCGACCGGACCGGCCTCTTTAGGCCGCGATGCGAATTTCAGTTTTAACGCGCCAGCGGCCACCTGCAAAATCGCTCCTTGATTCTCGAAGAGAACCCGCGCCCACTGCCGCCATCTCATTTGCGGGAAATAAATTCCCCGGAAGGCCAGACGGGAGCACAAGTGGATGATCTGGTCCTTAAGGGACTTTGTTTCCAGCCATTTCATGGCGGAAGCCATCGCCGCAGGGGAGTAGGACGCTTTCCAGGCCCGCCGGACCTCGGCTTCGGCTTCGGCGGCGGAAAGCCCCAGGGGCGAGTGGGCCATGACGAAGGGCTTGAAGTCCAGCCAGTGTTTGGGGCGGGTTAAACGCCCGGCAGCCGCAAGCTTGTCGTAAAGCGGCGTGGCCGGATAGGGCGTGAGGAGACCGAAGACGGGCAGGCCCGGCGGCCAGGAACGGATCTGTTCGAGGGTACGCTCCGCAACACCCGGGTGGTCGCCGTCCATGCCGAAAATGAAGGAGGTGATGGCGTACAGGTTGTGCCGCGCGAGCCGTTCCAAGACGGCCGCATATTCAGCGGGCTTGTTGAAGTCTTTGGCCACGCTCTTTAGATTTTCGGGATCGATCGATTCCAAGCCCATGAAAATCCATATACCGCCGCTTTGGGCGATGAGAGAAACCAACTCCTCGTCGCGGAGCAGATTCATGCTGATCTGCGCGATCCAGGGAACCTGGGCCTCGCGGGCGATGATTTCCCGGAGCAGCGATTTGGTGCGCCGCAGGTTGATGGCGAAGTTGTCGTCGATGAAGAAGACGGCTATTTTCCCCTTTTTGCGCTTCTCAAGGGACTTCAGCGCTAAAAGCTCATTGACCACACTTTCGTTAGAGCGGAAGCGAATGGAGTCGCCGAAGAAGCCGGTCACGGTGCAAAACTCGCAGCCATAAGGACAGCCACGGCCGGACTCGATGGGAATCAGATGAAAGCTTTGCCAGGTCATGCCCAGGGCGTTGCAGATGCGGCGGGCGAGCTTGGGAAAGTGAGCGATCATGTCGAACTGATCGAGGTCCATGCGCTCCCAGGGGATCTCCGGGTAGCGGTCGAGCGAAGGCTTTTGTTCCTGACCGAAAGCGTCTACGGGTGCGTAGATTTCCTGGAGGGCGCCGCGCTCGGCGTCAGCGACGATCCGCGGCCAGGTTTCATCGGCCTCCCCGATGGCGATGGCGTCGGCATGACGAGCCCCGCCATCGCGTCCTAGCGCTTCGTCGGGCATCTCGGTAACGTGCGGACCTCCCATCACCACGGGAACACCCGCAGCACGCAAGGCATCCGCCACCCGGTAGGCTTTGGCGGCCATGCGGGTCATCGCGCCGATGCCTACTAGGCCGATTTGATTTTCCCGCGCGTACTCGACGAGTTGCTGCTCGTTCATCCGGCGCGCGTTGCCGTCGAGTAAGAATACCTGGTGTTCGGATGGTGTGAGCGACCTCAGCAGGAACATCCAGAGGTGCGGCATGAAGTTGTTCGTAACTTCGTTATCTGGGTTATAGAGTAGGATATTGATATTGTTCCGCCATTCCCCGCGCCGAGATCGTCTCTTTCGGGATAGCCATTATACCTCTGACTCTTTCGGGACAGCCATTGTACCTCTGACGCGAGGCTGCAGCCAGGTTCATTCAGGCCGACACGGACGAAACGCCCATTCTCGGCCAAGCTTATACCGAGGTTAATCTATCGGTGGTCTTATTAAGTAATGCTTAACTCCGGACGTTAATCAGGCTCGACTCGTCTGCGCAATGCCACTTGTAATTACCCGACGATAGTGTAATTTCCGTCTGTCTCACCCATGAAGGAGATCACACCCCAATGGCCACAATGTTGGCAACAATGTCGAAGACTGGCCGGTTCGCGAGAATAACGTGCCTCGCCCTTCTGTTCGCCATCCTGTGCGCGATCGGCGTTGCTGTGCGGGCCCAATCGAATGGGACGGCGAATGCGATAACGATCACTTTGACCGGGCAGTCGATGATCCGGTCGGATATCCGCGCGACCGCCCCGGCGGCCGTGCCGGTGATTCAGGGACTGCTGAAGGGCGACGTCATCTTCACCAACCTGGAATCCGCGGTCGCCGAAAAAGGCGAGACCGTTCAGGAGGGCAGGGGCTTTCTCACTCCGCCTGAAGCGCTCGATGCGCTGAAGACTTTCGGCTTTAACTTAGTGGCGTTATCCGGCAATCACGCATTCGATCTGAAAGTGACGGGCATTCAGAACACGCTCCGTGAGGCGGCCAAGCGGAACATCGTTCATGCCGGAACGGGAAACAACCTGGCCGAAGCTGCAGCGCCGGATTATCTGCACACGCCGAAAGGCACCATTGCGCTGATCGCCAGCGCGTCAGGCCTGATTGCGCCCGGAGGAAGCGCCACGGCAGACCGCCCCGGCGTGAATGAGCTGCGCGTGGAAGCCGGCGACAAAGAAAATGAGGCCACGCAAGACTTGCCCGGCGCGCCCGCGAACACGCCCAATCCGGAAGATGCGCGGCGCATCCTTGAAAGTATTCGTGATGCCCGCCAGCACGCTGACGTGGTGATCGTGTACCAACATAATCACGTGTTCGCAAATCATTCGTTCGCGACGATTTTTACCGAAGGAATGCCGGAGCGGCTGGCCCCGAATGATTGGCTGAAGAAGTGGACGCACGAGGAAATCGACGCGGGCGCGGACATCATCGTCATGCACGGCGCGCCTCTATTGCACGGCGTGGAGATTTATCACGGACGGCCCATCTTCTACGACCTGGGCAATTTTATTTACAACGCGCCGCCGACGTTGACCTACATTGACGAACCGATGAGCTGGGAGAGTGTGGTCGCGACCGTCGAGTTTCAGGGCCCGTCTCAGGCCAAGTCCCTCAAGTCCATTTCGCTTCGGCCGATCGCCTTGAATGTTATCGGCGAGGGCCAGCCCGATGTTCACAGCGAGTACACCAATAACCAGTTCCTCGATACGCGCGGCTTGCCCGCGCCGGCCACTGGTTCGAGAGCGGGTTACATACTCCAGCGTCTGGCCGACGAGTCAAAGCCCTTTGGCACCAGGGTCGAAGTAAAAGGCGAAACGGCGGAAATCAAGCTGAAAGCCGGAAGCTAACGCTGCTATTCCTTGCATGTGATTACAAATATCCGGATAAAAGGGATTTTCGCAGGCTGCCTTCTCCTCGTCAGAGGTCAAAAGCCACTTTCCGGAAGGCCCGGAACCGAGCCTGGCGAATTAACCCCAAATTAGTTCCTATTTTGGGTAGTTTCTTTCCTATTTGACCGAGCAGCACTATCTATATGCTTAGCACAACTCATTAAAATCTGGGAGATAAGCACCGAAGGGCCGTCGGGTATTATGGAACAAGGAGTGCGAGAAGCAAGGTTGGCATCTAAGCGACGCGCCGTCAGGCAGCCAAGTTCAAGTTGAGATACTCATTCGTCCGTTCCGGCCTGCTCGATGGGTTTAGCTCGAACTGATCCGGGGCAGGAGAGGCTTCACGGAACCTCGAGCAACCAAGATATGAGCCAAGGAATGCCGACCTTAGCAGAATCCCTCCATGAGCTTATACAGTATCGGGATCTTCTTTACATGTTCACCTGGCGGGACATCAAAGCCCGGTATAAACAATCGATGATGGGCTTTTTTTGGGCGATTCTCATGCCCTTGCTGATCGTCGGGGCGGGAGTGCTGGTTCGTATTGCCTTCCTCATGACCTCAGGGAACCATATTAACTTCAGTGATCTTTCCAGTATCGCTTTGAAGTCACTTCCGTGGGCATTTTTTGTGAGCGCAATAAAATTCGGTACTCAAAGCATGCTTAGCAACACTAATCTCGTTACGAAGATTTATTTCCCGCGGGAGGTTCTTCCTCTTGCTGCCGTGCTCGCGAGTCTTTTCGACACGGCCATTGCATCGTCCGTGGTCATTGTGTTGCTGATCGTCGGTCGGGTGGGCGTCACAATATATTTACTCTGGGTACCCCTCATTATTGGCTTGATTATCCTTTTCACCGCGGCGCTTACGATGTTCCTCTCCTGCGCGAATGTATTCTTCCGAGATGTCAAGTACCTCGTGGATGTCCTGCTCACGTTTGGAATATTCTTTACGCCAGTGTTTTACGAAGCCCGAATGATGGGCAAATGGGCTCCGTTACTCCTGCTTAATCCCCTGGGTTCGCTACTCGAGGCCTTAAATAACACGATCGTCCGACACGAAGCTCCTTCGCTGCCTTGGCTTGTTTATGCCGCCTCGTGGTCTATTCTGGGCCTGCTCGCGGCCTGGAGTATTTTCAACCGCGCAGAAAGCTCGTTTGCGGAGAGCATCTAGCAACCGAATATGAGCGAAATTGCAATCGAATTCGACGGAGTATGGAAGAAGTTCAAGAAGGGAGAAATTCATGATTCCCTTCGCGACCTAATTCCCGCGCTCACGAGAGTAGCATTTTCCAGAAATGGACATGGAGAACTCCATGAACGCGAGTTCTGGGCGCTTCGCGACATTAGCTTCCAGATTCGACGCGGTGAGGCTTGGGGAATCGTCGGCCCTAATGGCGCTGGCAAAAGTACGATTCTGAAGTTACTAAGCAAGATCCTCAGAGCGAACAAGGGCGCTGTCAATATTCATGGCAAGGTGAGCGGTCTGATTGAAGTCGGAGCGGGATTTCATCCCGACCTTACTGGCAGGGAAAACGTTTATTTGAACGGCTGCATTTTGGGGATGAAACGCCAGGAAGTTGCTCGTAAATTCGATGAGATTGTCGAGTTCGCGGGAGTCGGCGATTTCATCGATACTCCTGTAAAGCGGTACTCCTCGGGCATGTACGCGCGACTCGGCTTCGCCGTGGCCGCTCACGTCGATCCCGATATATTGCTGGTGGACGAAGTCCTAAGCGTCGGTGACATGCAGTTCCAGGAGAAATGTTTAGATCGCATGCGCGAGGTGGTAGAGGAAGGCACTACCGTGATCTTTGTGTCCCATAACCTCCAGGCAGTACAAACCCTTTGTGAGCAAACCCTACTCCTGAAGACTGGCACCGTATCCACGATCGGCCCGACTGCCGAAGTCCTCAACGGGTACCTATGCGAGCCCTCAGCGGGGGCCAGTTCATTTCCAACGCTAATTGAGGACATCTCACTGCACGACCTTGACGGTCTTCCCAAAGCAGACTTCTCGCCTGGAGAGAAGGCACGACTCAACTTCACGGTCCACCCGAGTGAGCAACTCAAGGATTGCCAGCTTGGACTTCTCGTCCACCGCGCTACCGACGGCCTCGCCATATGCGACTATAATCTCCCACTTTCGCAAGTTGCGGCACCGACATCGACTGCTATTGCCACCTCCTTCGTCGCGCAGATCACCATGAACCTTCTAAGGGGCGCGTATGTGGTATCGCTGCACATCTATCATGTGCCGACGGCCCGATACATCGCCAGGGCGCACAAAGTAACTAACTTTTTCGTCGAAGAGGCAGTCAGTTGGCAGGGCGTAGCGCACCTGGAGCCGAGTCTTTCTTTGCGACAGGAACTGATCACTCAGGTATCTCGAAAACATGATCAGCGTTATCGTTTGCACTTATAACCGCGCTGCGAGCCTCCCCTTCTTTTTCTCCTGTTTATAGATCGGCGAGCGGCAGCGGCAGGAGACTGTCACGTAACAGGACTCGGCAGAGCACTATGCCCATATTTGACGTCGGCATGCATCGAGGCGAGGATACCGATCTACCTGCGGCGAGGATTCGCGGTAGTTGGTGACAATCCCTTCCTGTAGGGGAGCTCAAGGAAGGTTCGATCCTATCGGTCTGGGCAGCTGCGAATGTCGGCAAGGCAATTAGCTGCTGGTCGGTTTGCAATCATACGGCAACTCGGTCTGGGCACACTCCACAGGCGCACAGCCGTGACGCCGCACAGAGAAAGAGGCGACGCAAACTCCAGAGGGCAGCCACAGGCGTACTAAAGAGAAGGAGGGCCCCCGCGCCGGGCGGCCAGGCGCGCCACCCACGCGCGAAGGGCCAACGCCCAAGGCCCACGGCCGCGCCCGCCCCCCGCCAAGCCCCCACCACAGAAAAACCCTCGAGAGCTTAGGGCAGATGTTGGTGCCTCCCGACCTCACTTGGGAACTCATCGTCGTGGACAACAATTCAACAGATGACACTCGCGTGGTTGTACGGGATTTCACCCGGACCTCGGGTTTGAACGTCCGATACGTATTCGAGCCTAAACAAGGCCTCAGTCATGCCCGGAATGCTGGTGTCGCGAACAGTACAGGTGAGATCGTTGCGTTTATCGATGACGATGTCCTCATACTTCAACAATGGTTGCGGGAGCTGGCGCGTACGTTCGCGCAATTTGATTGCATAGGTGTGGCCGGAAGGATTATTCCGGTGTGGGATGGGGTAATGAAGCCAGATTGGCTGGCCACCGCCGGACCCTATTTCTTGCATGGCCCTATCCCAGACTTTGATTACGGTGACGAAGCCAAAGAGATTAGATCGCTGCCCGTTGGCGCCAACATGGCGTTCAGGAAGTCAGCATTTGAGAAATACGGGCTCTTTCGACCTGAGATGGGTCCGGGTGGTTCTCTGGGAACACTAGTTGGGGACGATTTTGACTTTGGCCAGAGGCTACTCCGCGCCGGAGAGAGACTTGTCTATTCACCCCAAGCAGTCGTGTTTCATCCAGCAGTGGAAAAAAGAATTACGAAGGGCTACTACCTCCATTTTTATTACGATTTGGGCAGAATGGACATTCGACTCGAGGGTTGGCCCTCGGACGCGGTGCTTTATTTCGGTGTTCCCCGCTATATGTTTCGCATGCTTGCCCAAAAGAGCAGGACGTGGTTATTTGCCTACGGTGGCCGAAGACGCTTTTATTTCAAAGCACAAGTGTACCGCTTGATCGGCCAAATGACAGAGGCCTACATTTTAAGTTCTTTGGATTCTCAACATGCACAGAACGCTTAACAAGGCGGATGAGGGGAGCTATGCAAAAGGATCGAACAAGCGATCGGGAGAGCAATGTCAGCGTAAGCGTAATCATCCCGGCGTATAACTGTCCGGAATATGTTCCCGCAGCCCTAGAGTCGGTCTTCACTCAGACTTTCACGGACTTTGAAGTCATTCTTATTAATGACGGTTCGCCCCATACCGAAAGGCTAGAGTATTTCGTTGCCCCTTATCGAGACCGGATTGTATATCTGAAACAGCAGAATCGCGGTCCCGCCGGAGCGCGCAATACGGGAATTGGGGCCGCCCGAGGGAAGTATGTGGCATTTCTAGATAGTGACGATTGCTGGCCGCCCGAATATCTCGATGCGCAGATGAGGCTGTTCGTGGCAACGCCATCGTTGGACATCGTCTATGCAGACGCTGTTTTGTTCGGTGATATTCGTTTGCATCGCAAAACGTTCATCAGTGTCTCGAACCCACACCTGACAAGTTTTGAGGATTTGGTGGTACAAGGCTGTCAAATTATTCCTTCAGCAACAGTAGTAAGAAAGCAAGTGATTATCGAAGCTGGTCTCTTTGATGAAGACTTGTGTGGTCCGGAAGACTACGACCTGTGGTTACGGTTATTGCACCGGGGGGCAAGGATTGCTTATCAGCCGACGGTGTCGGCCCTGCGCCGTGTCCACGCTGATGCTTTGACTAAGGATACTAAGAAGATGTTGGAAGATGAGGAACGCGTTCTAAGCAAGCTGAACAGGACGCTTCAGCTTTCGGACGAAGCACGGTCTCTACTTCTTAGTCGTCACATCCCCATAAAAGCTGATGTTTGCCTTGAAAAAGGTAAGCGGTGCCTTTTTTCTGGCGAGAGCCGGCAGGCGCGGGAATATTTGGAAAGCGCGTATACGCTCTTCTGTCAGGAGAATTCGCTACCCATTGTGTTGTCCAACCGTTACGTTCCGGCTTTGCACCGAGCGGCCAAGCTTCGGGTTTTGCTGTGGGGGCTTCGGACCGCCCCACGCGCGACCACTTTCGCGGCGCGAATGTGGGAAAACTCTTTGTTTGCATTACAGGCTCTGAAGGCCCGATCCCACATATAAAGCTCGACGCCGGCTAAGCGAAGGTTGGCCCGGTATCGGGAGTAATCAGATTTTGGTCCTGATTTGCCGTTTCCCGCTGATCGCGGCAGAAGCGCCTTTTACCGTTCTGCTGGGGTATTAACCACTCGCTGAGCCTTGGCACCTGACGCTCCCATGAACGCTCCCGGGCTATTGAAATCGCCAAGGATGCATCGTAACGATCCGTGCCCGCCAATAGCTCTTGGATCCGGTCGACAAAATCCAGTGGATTGCTTGCGACTCGGACGGCCGCTCCGTAGGCCTGTACGTCCGATACGGCCGTGCTTACCACAGGAACGCCGCAGGCGAAGTAGTCCATCACTTTCAGCAAATCGTTGCCGCGAGTAGAGGTGTTGTCGCGGTGCGGAACGATGGCGACGTCAAATCCTCGAATGACTTCGCCCAGATCGTCATTCGGCACCGGATCGAGGACTCGAACATTCGGATAAGAGCGCAGGTATTGCGCGAGAGGCAGGCTATCGCAGTAACCATAGAACAAAAATGTGCAGTGGGGCAACCTGCTAAATACAACATCGAGTAAGGCTCTGTCGATTCGGTCGTCTGTGATGCTGCCTACGAAACCAATATAGGTCGCTCCGGGTTTTTTCGGATACCACGGGGCTAACTTGAAATTTGGCTGCGTGCGCTGCAAGGTTTCGAACGTAGTGCAATTTCGAAAAATTCTCTTATTCGGATGTTCAATGAGATCGTAAACGTGTTGATTGACACAAAGAACGCTGTCAGCAATTCGAAGGGTACGCTCCAGGCGTTGACGTGCCCCGTCGGGATCCGAGTGTTCGAGTGTTGTCATGTCGTCGGAGCTGTCGAACACAACATGATCCGCACCTTCAGCAAGCACCTCCGCCAACGCGCACTCCAGCGGGCTGATGGTGTTGATCCAGAGCAAGTAGGGTTCGTCAAAGGACTTGCGAATTCGCCGTGCGAGCAAAGACGCGCTAGCCCTTGCGACCGCTACCGACCGGTATGAGAACGGCATACCAGTCACTGGCTGTAATACCGTAACGCTTTTGCGCCCTACCCTGTGCTTCGCAATGTCAGTCACTTCGGGAGCGGCAAAGTAGTCGGCCAGCCGATCCCGGCACACTTTGATCTTATTAATGTAAACGCCAGAATTCAGCGCGCCAGAACTCTTCAGTAGATATGTAAACATCGCCAGGTTGCGTTTCATCCTACCCGGCAGCCACCATATATTTGAAATGTTGACGAGTATCATGTCGAGGTTGCAGTGAAAGGGCTAATGGGCTCTCTGCTTCGGTTCCTAAGTCGAGGAGGTAGTGGCTGCTAACAAAGCAACTACTGAAGTCGGCACCCTCTGGGTTTCCGTCTGTAGAATCTGGCTAGACCTGTGTCCGTTGCCATCCTTCCTATCGCATTTACCTCTCCATAGATCGCAAAATTTACGGAGCGGATGCGATTGGATCTATCTGATTCTAAATTAGTTCTGTTGACGAGCAGCCCTCAACTTCAGGCGCGAAATGGAAGTAATTTGGCAAAATGGGAAGGAATTTGGACAAGTGCGCCTAGTCCAATGGCTCCGCGTCGGAAGGTATGCTCGCCGTTACCTTGCTACTCGACCTGTTTGCCCGCTTCATGGTCCTCTTCTTTATGACGTATTCCCAAAAGCTGTAGTTGGAAAAAGTTTTGTTATGGCCTGAACATAGCCAAGACCAGGGCCGAGAGCCGAGGTTCTTGTACTCACCTACGGCTGTTTACTGGGGACTTCATCAAGATGACGCCTTCCGACCCACGCAGTTCAATCGACGTCACCGCTTCTGCTGTTGTGCCATCGGCTTTAAGAGGATAGTAAGCACCGCCTAGAGGGATAGGCCTCGAATACGTATCCAATTCAACATCTTTTGTCCGGTATTGCCGATCACGATAGAGCACTATGGCTTTGGTAAAATCCCTGCGGTGAAGACTCGCACAATTTCCATTTCCGCTGTTGTCGCAATCGTTGGCCTGTTCGCCCCTGCAAGATAGTCCCGACATGCAATCCGGCGAACCGCCTGTCTTATAGGGCATTGTCCGCGTCCCAGCGTTATATCCATTAGGATCAGGCGTACCGATGTCCACTCCCAGGGCTGGAAACCATGTCGCCCAGGCATAGACTGTCGAGACTGGGGGAGGATTTGCCAACTGCGATTGATGCTGCAACTTTATGCACCGCGCAGGAGTTCCGGAGGGATAGGAATTGTAAATCCTATCTATCGTGGTGAAAGTCTTGCCGCTGATCGTCCCCAACACTGTGTCTCCGTTTGCACCGATCAATAAACCTGCCTGCGTGCCGTTATTAAGAGCTGTGTTGAGACAACCGCTGGCGCTTGCCAGGGAGATCTTCTTGGGGTTGCTGGTCGTATCGCTGCTCAAGTCTGCCGTAATCGTAGTGGCCGGTGCGTAGGTCCAGACTTCATCGGTTAGAGCATAAAAGAATCCCGCGCCTTGGGTGTGGTAACTGATCCCCGCATTTCTGTTCCAACCCATGTAGTGCTGGGCCAAGCAGTTCATCGGGCCACGATTACCTCGATCCCAATAGTGCCAAGTGGTGATCGTACTGTCCTGTCCCGGAGGCAGATATGAAGTGGTGCTTTCGTAGCACAAAAAGTAGGCTTTAGCATTGTTGGTGTTACCATTCGCTGGGAGCACCGCATCGTAAGTAAGTTGGTGATAAGTATTGTCAACGAGAAGGGACCCGCCCGAGTCTCCAGGAAGCGCCCAACTGCTATACAGCACGCTTTCCTCGTAACACCAATTAAGGTAGTAGCAATTTGAATCGTGGGTCGTGTTTCCCCCCAGCGAAAAATTCGAGCCGTAAGCTGCGTGCATATCGCTCTGTAAGGTCGAGGTCAGCGCCTGGCGAGCAATTAACCAGGCAGACTGCGTTGGCACTTCCGTGTGCGGTATCACACCAGGGATGGGGAAGTTCGTTAAATCGTCTAACATCACTCCTTCAGGGGAGCCGCTATGCAGTGTTTCGAGCCATGCCGCTGTGGTCAACTTGCCAGACTGTGCATCGTTGGGATTTAACCAGATGTAGTTTGCCGCCCAACCATCCGTCGCTCGGCTTTGCCAACGAAAATGAGCGGTCGAAGCCGCTGGCGGATTCGCGTTATATGCCAGTCGGGTACCGGCATTGATGATGCATGAGGATCCGTTCGGTGTATTTCCTGGGCAGGCAGGTTGCGTGCCATCCCATCCTCGTCCGTTGGCGCCGCTGGCGGTTGTAGCGATGTTGTCCGCCTTGAGCGTCGAATACACTGGAGAGTTTGATTGACCGCTAACCACAACGCGTACCCAATACTTCGTTTTTGATCCGTTTACCGATGTCTGTGTCCAATCTGAAGGGGGATACCAATAGACTTCGCCAGTAGCAGTCAGGCCAGAAGTTCCGTCCAATCGCGTTGTGAGTGTGGACCACGCGCCATTCCAATATTGATAAGTTACCGAGCCTCCAACACGCGCGGTGGAGATCGCGAAATTCATTTGGTCGAACGGTTCCATGAATCCTACATAGAGCATGTTTGAGATGGTGACTGAGCCTCCGTCATAGCTCGATACGCTGACATCCGTATAGGTATTGTGGTCATAAGTCAGAACTCCATTGACGGCGTTCGCGACGTTGTCAGATGCGCGGTCGAAGGCATCGAACTGATCCATGTGGGACCACGCGAAGGAATAACCAAGGTCAACGTCTCCATGTAGGAACATATTCTCCAGCACCCAGCCATTCCTGTTCGCCAGGGTCTGCATCGCATATGCTTGGTAGGGCCGGACCGTAGAGGCTTCGATATAAAGCGCACAGAAAAAATGTCCATTCGGCATGGGACATGCTGAGTAGCTAACGTCATAATCGAAACTGTTGCCCATCCAAGTTTCGATGTCGGCCTGTAGTTCTCGGGGTTCCAGATTTGCAGCGCCGTAGATAGCGCTCATGGAAGAGATGTTGGGATTGTGCCGAGTATGAGGTGGAACCTGAGTGAAGGCCACCCTGGCCAAACACAGAACGAAAATCAGGGCTGACGAAATCTTCCGCATGCTATCTTGAGACCGCCTCTCAGAATACTAAGTAATTAATGCCGATCTGAAGGTGTTGGCGCTAACTTTGATGACCTCAAATGAGCAACCACGCTACGGATATTCCGTGGCGACTATCGATTCGCAACATGCAATCCCTCGGTCTAAGCGTCGTAGCGACCGCGTAACAGCCATCCTCTCCTGAACGGGCACTCCTTGATAAGCCTAAGTCCCTAGGGACAGTTACCTAGCCGGAACCTTAACTGTCCCCTCGTCCAGTATTTGTTTCCTTCCCCATTGATTCTAATGGCGTTGAGGCTAAATGACATGGGGAAGTTCCTCGGGCTTCAGCTCGATTCAAGGCTCTTATTGATTCCGGCTGTCCTTATGCTCCTGCTGCACACCAATGGCTGTGCAGGCTTAGCATCGAAATCCGGTGGTCTGACGACGTCAACCGCACCGACAAGTTCGGCTGCCCCAACAAGTTCAGTCGCTCCTTATACAGGCCACTTCTCGCATATCTCACTGTATTTTCCGAATTGGAACATCGCCAACGTTCAACCTACGTCGTTGCAGAGTCAGATCATGCAATTTGTAGCCGACCGCTTCGACATCATCTCCGGAGGCAGCCTCGATCCAGGTCTTGGAACGCCTACACAGCATGGGCGGTCTACATCGAACACGCCGCGGAGTACGTTACATCTTGGGAAGGCTACATGCACGAAGCGTCAACTCTCGGTTTCAGTGATCCCGAGGGAATCGCCCTTCACTCGAACATAGACTACACAGCCCCCGGAAGTGTTAACTGGCTCTATACAGATGGTTTTGATGTGTTCGACCAGCCGGGCAACGGAGGCGTAGGGTCGTACACGAGTTTTCGAAACGGAGTTTTCCTCGTTGACTCGGGCAACAATTATACCGATAAATCAGTGGCCGCTTATGACCGGAATTCGTCTGATGTTGCGATCAATAATGTCATCCTGATTGGCTATAGCGAGAAGTTCGATGAAATAAATTTTCTGCTAGCTACTCCCGCCTCCGGGTGCTCAGTGCAATGGTCATACTGGAACGGCGTGTCATATGTGTCTTTGACACTTACGAGCGACGGCACCTCTGGCCTTACACAGACGGGACGTATCAACTTTGCTCCGCCTACCACCTGGCGTGTAAAGTCGGAAAACGGCTCGGCAACCAAGTACTGGGTGAAAGGCACCGTGAGTGGATGCAGCACATTACCGGTTGCCTCACGTATTTATGGAGCATCGTGGTATCGGGTTGCATTGGCTAATAACCGTGTTCTTGGCGGCGATGCACCATTCGGGGCCGTTCACGTCGAACTGGCCGTTCCTGCTTCTGGTTTAACTGTTACTTGGCAATACTGGAATGGAGCATGGCAGCCGCTAAATCTCGCCAGCGATGCCACCAACGGTCTAACTCAGAGCGGCCAAATCACCTTTACTCCCCCGCCCGACTGGATTCCATCGTCCCCTTCCAACGCGGATGCCAATAAGTATTATCTCAGGGTTCAGCTGTCTGGCACCGGAGTTACGCCCGTTGCCTCAACCGTGAAGGATGACCTGTATTGGAATCTTTACGCGGACTCGTTTACAGACCTAGGCTATCTCGCAAGCGACCCACACGCCTCCAACGGTTACAACCCCATTCCTCCAGTCGGATCTTCGGCCCGATGGAGATATCAGAGTAGAGTGACCGGAACGTGGGCACATGACATGATTTTTGGCAACCCAAGCTCTGTTCAGAACGGAAACTATGCTTGGGGCGAAATCAATATCTACCTAATCCAGCAGGCCAAACTGACAAATAACTACGACGGAGTGCTATTTGACAGTGGAGGAGATGCGCCCGCGTTTGTTCAGCAAGCCAATCTCGATGTCCGGCAAGACCAGACATGGTCACAACTCGAGAACACCCTGTATGATTTTGAGCGCACCACGCTACACAACCTCTATTCCAGTCCTGGATTTGCGGTAGGTTCAAATGCCAGCAATTATTCCTTCAGCGTCCACGGCGATTGGGTCGGCAATGAAAACGCCTACTTTTCGTTTGTGGGTCCACCCCAATATAGTGCGAATGGTGACTGGAGTTTTGATGGCTACCTCGCGGTCAACAATCCACAAGGGACTAAGGCCTACGGGATGTGTATGGATCAAGTACGGCAATTGACCCCTGGTTTCGTTACAAATTCGTGGTTTTATTGGGATCAAGGCAATAGAACTCCAATTTTGTGCTTAGCACAGTATTACATCGGAGCAAACCAAAACACCGGGTTTAGCTATAACACAGACGGATTCTTTTACGTTGACTCGGATGATTACTATTATTACTCGGCCCCTGCGCAAACCACCGGTTCGGTCGCCTTAGGATCGGGGGCCACATTCAACGTTGCTGGCGGCATTCCGGCCGGCTGGACCAGTGGAACTATTCGTCTGGGGGACCCTTCGGCGACCAGTGGCGACAAGTTCTCCGTTTCAGTGAGCGGAAACACGTTGTCCACTTCTGCAACCATTTACAACAGTTACCCTGCAGGCACAAATGTCTACTTCGTTCTGCATAGCCACCAATCGACAGATCCCGTGCCGACGGCATCCAATGTCGACCACTGGGGATTCTGGTTCCCCGCAATGGGGGTAAATGTAGGCGCACCAGCGGGGAACCGCAATGAGCATTGGTTGACAGGTCCCAACATCAGCGGCCAGCCGAACGCTGCCACTACGTGCCAACATTCTTCCTATGTGTGCCCGGATATCCTGCGCCGCGATTACGCGAATGCAATCATGCTGGCCCGACCTAATATTGGTGTAGCCAGAGGGATGATCGAGACGGAGCTCATAACTCCGTCGCAAGTATTCTGTATCCTGGACGGGTCGGCTCCACCATGTGCTTCCACGACACTTTACTACCCATTGCGAGCGGACGGCCGCACGGGTCCAGGCGTCACGTCTTTTCAGTTGCAGGCCGGCGAAGGCGCGATACTGATGAAGAATCCAACACCATAACAGATCAACCGGGAAGCCGCGCTACTTCGCCCGTTCCGCCGCGCGCGGCAGAGAAGTGAGACCGCGTTGAGTCACGCGACTTTCGCCTTCATTGCCTTTGCGGCGACCAGTTTCAGAGCCGGTGGCTCGGGGTAGCAGCCACTCATTGCCTGCGGCAAGCAAATCGCTGATCAGTCCGGGCACAACACCGTTTGCGAGGACCGCCAGCTTGGCGGGCAGGCCAATGACAACCTCGCTCTCCCCGTTCTGACACGCCCGGACGATCTGTCTTGCGGCTCGCTCTGCACTTATGGATGCCCCGGGCAGCGAGTCGGTGATGGTGAACCAGGCGTATTCTTTTTCGTGATCGCCCTTGAAATCGGCATTCCGTGGGCTGCCTGTTCTCATCAGGTTAGGAACTACAGTGGTCACCCAGATTTCATCCTTGGCTAATTCCGTTCGCAGCCCTTCGCTGAAACCCACCAGTGCGAACTTGCTGGCCGTGTAAGGCAAAAGGTGCGGGAAAGCCACTTTGCCACCAATCGACGTGATATTTACGATCCTCCCCTGGTGACGCTCTCTCATGCTCGGCAAAACTCCCAAAGTGGTGTGCACGGCGCCCCAGAAATTGATGCGCATGACTTCCTGGAAGTCTTCGATCGTCATCTGTTCCATCGGACCGACAAGGATGGTTCCCGCGTTATTGACCAGCACATCTACATGGCCAAACTTATTTTCGACGGACGCCAGCATGGTTTGGACCTGAGCGCGATCCGAGACATCGCATAGCGTGGAGAAGAAATGGTCTCCGCGAGAGGCGAATTCGTCGCGCACATGACGAAGGTCCTCTTCGTCGCGTGCGCAAATGGCGACGCGCGCACCATTCGCGGCAAATTCTCTGGCGAGCACGAGCCCCAGGCCACGCGAGCCGCCGGTGATCAATACGATCTTGCCATTCAGGTCCCAGTATCGTGATTGCTGCAAAATCGCCTTTGCCAAAGCACAGCCAACTGCAAATCCCGACCAGCCCAAAGCTTTCAGAAGTTTTCCCGCCACAAGCATCCTCCTGATTGATTTCCTCATTTGTTTGATTACGCCAGCACGGAATGGGCGCGTGGAATTAGAGGTTTACGTCAGGTCATTGTCGCGCCGTTGACTAGCAGGAACCTATTAATGCGGAGCTGGTTGCCCGTCGCAGGTGCAGAGTGTATTGTGCAATCACCCCTTCAATTTGACTTCCGCGCCTCCCTTCCTGCGCGCGCGAGGCATCGTGACAATAAGACTGCGGGTGTGGTGGGTCACATGGCCCATGCTGTTCCTTTTCTCGTTGTACTTTACGATTCCCCTATTTTCACAGCAGCAGACCGGAAAGAATCTGGCTCAGGCGAGCCTTGAAGACCTGCTGAATATCGAGGTCACTTCGGCGTCGAGGAAGGAACAGAAGCTATCCCAGGTGCCCGCCGCGATCTTTGTCATCACGCAGGAAGATATCCGCCGCTCGGGAGCAACAAACATTCCCGATCTCTTGCGCATGGTCCCGGGGTTGGATGTAGCCCAGATCAACGCGAATACGTGGGCCATATCGGCACGAGGTTTCAATTTGGAGTTCGCCAACAAATTGTTGGTTTTGGTCGATGGCCGAGCTGTTTATACCCCGCTTTTCGGCGGTGTGTATTGGGACACTGTGGATGTGCCACTGGAGGATATCGACCGGATTGAGGTGATCCGCGGGCCGGGCGGGACAGTATGGGGCGCCAATGCAGTGAACGGCGTGATCAACATTATTACAAAGAGTGCTGCAGACACGCAGGGCGGCTTGATAACCGCCGGCGGTGGCACCCAGGCAGAAGGATTCGGAACCGTGCAGTACGGCGGAAAACTCAAAGGAGACAGCAGCTATCGAGTCTTCGCGAAGTACCTCAACAATAACCATTTCCCTGATTTGAATGGGCAGGACGGGGAAGATGATTGGCATCTGCTGCACGGTGGTTTTCGGGCGGATACGACCCTTTCTGCGAAGGATTCCTTGATAACTGAGGGAGACATTTATAACGGGAAGGAAGGCGCGATCTTCGTGCATTCCATTCTCTCTCCTCCTCAGAACATAAACGTACTGGGCCTCGCGATATTGTCGGGAGGAAATGTACTGACTCGCTGGAGTCACACTTTTTCAAGCCGGCTCGACATCTCACTGCAGTTTTATTTCGACAGATACGATCGAGACGCCCCGCAATTTGATGATTTCCGCAATACCTTTGATTTCGATTTTCAGAACCACATCAACCTGGGTGCCCGTCAGGATCTAATTTGGGGCGTAGGATATCGCCATACTGCGGACCAAACCGCTCCTACGATTGACCAGGCCTTTCTGCCAGCCAACTTTGCGGGCCAACTGTTCAACGTATTCATACAAGATCAAATAACACTGAAGCCCGACCGCGTGGCCTTGTACGTGGGATCGAAATTCGAGAACGACTATTTTACTGGTTTCGACCTGGAGCCGAGCGCCCGTTTGGCTTGGACTCCGAGTAATCGCCGCACGTTCTGGGCCGCCATCTCACGTGCCAACCGCACTCCCACGCGAAGAGACGTGGGCCTGGATGCCGCTCTTGAGCCATTGCCCGGGCCTGCTGAAGTCGCCTTGCTCGGCAACCCGAATATGAAGTCTGAGCACGTCATAGCATATGAACTGGGTTATCGAGAGGAGCCCACGGACTACCTTTCTCTCGATGTCGCGGCGTTTTTCAATACCTATCAGGGGCTGGAGAGCTTAGATCCGTCTGCTCCATTTTTCGAGTCGAACCCCGTTCCAAACCTTCTGGTTCACCCTATCGTTTTGGGCAACACACTGAACGGGACGACGCAAGGGGTGGAGGTCTCTGTAAATTGGAGAGTAACGCGTCGTTGGACGGTCAGCCCGGGATATTCGTTCTTGAATATGAATCTCCACACGGACCCCACCAGTCTGGATACGGTGAGCGTGGCGAACACGGAGGGCTCAAACCCAAACCATCAGGCTCAGCTCCGGTCACACGTTGAACTGCCCCGAGGCTTTAGCTGGGATGCAAATGCCTATTTTGTCGATAGTCTGCCCGTGCAGCCCGTACCTTCATATACGCGGCTGGATACGCAGGTGGGCTGGAGGCTTGCGGAACGAATCGAACTGAATCTGGTGGGACAAAACCTTCTGCAAGACCACCACGAAGAGTTCAACGATTTCTTGCAGAGCGTCAATTCATCACTGGTCAAGCGCAGCGCCTATGCCAAGATCACTTGGCAATTTTGATTGAGCAGCCAGTGGAGGCAGCGTTTGCTTGCGCAATCATCTTCTTCAGTTGAGGATGGATCGGCTGCACTAACTTAAAAAGTACAGCAGTAGACACCTTCACGCGGACGTTTTGGCGCTGCCGAATAAAGTCAACGACACTGCGCCTACCAGCATGGCGCCGAGCAGTACGGTCGGGCGGAATCCCAGCCAGCTCATCGTTGCGCCGGCGGGAAAATCTCCCAGCGGCCGAACGCACATGATCAGCAGGGTATTCAGGCTCATGGCGCGCCCTCGCATCTCGAGCGGAACACGCATCTGAAGCAGTGTAATGGTGGTCGCGCCCGCCACATTTTGCGCTGCTCCGAGAACAAACAGGGCGGGAAGCGAAACGCGCAAGCTCCCACTCCAGCCAAACGCCGCGAGAGCTACGGTCCAGAGCAGAATTGACCCAAACACGAGCCGTCCTTTGTGGGTCGTGTCTGACAGTGATGCCAAAATCAACGCACCTACCACCGTGCCGGCGCCAATGGATGAAAACAAAAGGCCGAGTTGCGTCGGTCCGACGTGCAGAATTTGTTTGGCAAACACTGGCAGCGCCAACGATGCGGAGGGCCCAAAAAACAGCAGCGCTGCGTATGCCGGGACGACCGTAGGCAGCACGGCATCGCGCCTTACGTATTGGAGCGCCTCGCGCACGGAATCCAGTAATCGTCCGCTCCGCCTGGGAACGTTTTCTGCTTTCGGTATACGCAAAAATAGAAGCGCCGCAAGCACTGCCAGGAAGCTCGCCGCGTTCAAAAAGAAATTTCCGGAATAGCCGATTTTGCTCAGGCTCAACCCTGCCAGAGCAGGTCCCAGAATCGAAGCGCCATTGAACACGGCAGATTGCAGCGAGACAGCATTCATCAGGTGCTCTTTTGGGACCAGAGAGGTGACCAGCGCGTTACGCGCCGGCTGGTCAAAGCTCAATGTAGAGCTGCTCGCAAAAGCCAACAAGAGGATCATCCAGAAGCGGATCAGTCCGGTCAGCGTCAGAATGCCAAGCAGAACGGCAAATACGATCAACAGGCATTGCGTTACCAGCAGGAGACGCCTTCTATCGAAATGATCCGCAAAGCTGCCGCCGATTGCGGCAAACAGGAGGAATGTGAGAGCCTGCGTCAGGGAAACGATTCCTAATGCTGTTGCGGAGCCATGGGTCAGGTCGAGGACGAGCAGGCTCAGGGCAACAATTTGCATCCAGGTGCCGACCGCGGATACGGCTAACCCTGTCCATAGCAGCCGAAAATCGCGATATTGGAGCGCCCGAAAGGTGCGCAGAGGCGAGCCACTCTCCGCTTCCAGGGGTCGGAACGACCCCTTCCGCTTTCGTGCTTGATCGCATGGCGTTCGGCCTGATATTATATGCGGCAGTAGCAACTGGCTACTAACAAGGGTGAGCCTATGGAATGGGAAACCCCGCAAGTTGAAGAAATTTGCCTTAGCTGCGAAATCAACTCTTACAGCAACGGCGAGTTGTCCTAAATCGTCGATCGCACGGCTGTAACGTTCGTCGTAGCTTCTGAAATCATCGCCACGCGGTTTTAGTCTGTTGCCCTCGCAATGCGGGTAAAAATCCTGGGCAGCGCGGCAGGCGGTGGATTTCCGCAGTGGAATTGTGCCTGCACAAACTGCCATCGTATGCGCGATGGCAGCCTCCTCGGTTCTTCCCGTACACAAACTCAGCTTGCTTGGAGCGCAGTTCCGGGTCAGTGGAGTCTCCTTAACGCCTCTCCCGATCTTCGCACGCAAATTGAATCAACCTCCGAGCTTTGGCCACGGGACGGAGGGCGCGAGTCGCCCATCCGTGATGTAATTCTCCCGAGCGCCGAATTGGATCAGGTCCTCGGCCTGTTACTTCTTCGAGAATTTCATTCCTTTCGCGTGCATGCCACGCCCTCGGTTCGCAAAATCCTCACTGAGGACAACAGCTTGTTTGGCGTTTTGGCACGCTTCACCGGTCAGGTGTGCTGGCAGGATATTCTGCTCGATCGGCCCTTTTCCGTCGGAGGTGCGCGCTTAGAAGCCTTGACGCTTCCCGGTTCCTTTCCGGGTTTTGTAAGCGCATCAAGACAGGCGGAATTGAATCCCCATGATGCCGTGATCGGCTTTTTGATCTCGCCGGACTCACGGGCCAATTCAGGTGCGAATTCCAGTGAAAGAACGCTGGCATTCCTCCCCGGGGTCGCTTGCGTCTCTGATACTTTGCTCGGAACCCTGCAGAATTGCGATATCCTGCTTTTTGACGGGACCTTCTGGAGCGACGACGAACCTTTGCGCATTCCAGGCATAACCCGAACGGCGCGACAAATGGGGCACCTGCCGCTTTCAGGACCGGGTGGCAGTCTGGAACGTCTTGCATCTCTGCGCCGGCCGCGCAAGATTTTTATTCACATCAACAACACCAATCCGATCCTGGACGAAGAGAGCAGGGAATACCGCATGGTTCGCGAAGCCGGCTGGGAAGTGGCCCACGACGGTATGGAGTTAACACTGTGACAACTGTCACCGAGCTAAGGCCAGCCGCGCCGGTTGGACTGGAAGTCCGCCTGCGCGCCATCGGCCCGGAGCGATACCACCATCGCCATCCTTTCCATCAGCTGATGCACGAAGGCAAGCTTACCCGCGCGCAGCTTCAGGCCTGGGCGCTCAACCGGTACTACTATCAGAGCATCATTCCTATCAAGGACGCGATCATCCTTTCGCGAACGGATGACGCCGCCTTTCGCCGTGCTTGGCGCAAACGGATCATCGATCATGATGGCGACGGCACTCACCCAGGCGGCATCGAGAAGTGGATTGCTTTGGCGGAGGCCACGGGCCTCAAACGCGAGCAAGTCACTTCTTTGCGCGGAATTCTGCCGGGCGTCTATTACGCGGTGAATGCGTACTTGGATCTCGTCTCCAAGCGCAGCTTCCTCGAAGCCGTAGCGTCTTCACTCACCGAACTATTCTCCCGGGATTTAATCGCTCTTCGAATCGATCGGCTGCGCGAGCATTATCCGTGGCTGAGCGGCGGGCTGGCCTATTTCGACGCGCGGCTTACGCAAGCGCCGGAAGACGCCCAGTTCGCTCTTAACTGGGTCATCGAGCACGCACGCACGGAAGCGGAGCAAGAGCTCGCGCTCAAAGCTCTGCGCGCCAAGTGCGATATTTTGTGGGCGCAGCTCGACGCGCTGTACTTCGCTTACGTCGCCCCAGGCTGGCCGCCTCCCGGAGCATTCCAGCCGGCAGTCGAAGCCGTGCCGAAATGAATGTGCCTGAATCTGAATCGTGTGCCGCGGCTTGCGCCGGGATGCAGATTGAATGCGGCCGGAAGTCCGGAAGATTTGCTGCTGATTCCCGAAGGTGCGCTGCGGCTGAAAGGACCGGCACGCACGATCGTCGAGCTTTGCAACGGGGAGCGCACCTTATCGGAGATCGTCGCGGAACTGCAGCGGCACTATCCTTCCGCGGAACCGGCTAGAATTGAGACAGAGGCCGTGGCACTCCTGTCGCGACTGCGCGACAGAGGCGCCCTTGAATACGTATGAAGTACCCGCTCCGGGCACTAATCGCTGAGGTCACTCATCGCTGTCCGCTACATTGCGTCTACTGTTCGAACCCGCTCGAGATGCAGCGCCGCTCCGACGAACTCTCGACGGCTGACTGGCTGTCGATTTTCCAGCAAGCCGGCGAAATGGGCGTCCTGCAGCTGCACCTCACGGGTGGCGAGCCTCTGGCGCGGTCCGATCTTACCGAACTTATAGGCGGAGCTCGCGCGGCGCAACTCTATTCGAATCTGATTACCTCCGGAGTTGGTCTCGACGAACGCAGGCTGGACGAACTCATCGAAGCCGGCCTCGATCACATACAACTAAGTTTTCAGGATAGTGAGGAAGCGCCGGCAAATGAGTTTGCCGGCACTCGCAGCCACGCGCTCAAACTGCGTATCGCGCAGATGATTCGCGAGCGGCACATCGCGTTTACAGTGAATATGGTGGTGCACCGGCGCAATCTCGATCGCCTGAAAGAGATGATTGCCTTCGCCGAACAAACCGGCGCGCAAAAACTGGAAATCGCCAATGTGCAGTATTACGGCTGGGCGCTGCGCAATCGCGAGGCACTTTTGCCGACGCGGCAGCAGCTGGATCAATCCATCGAAATCGTGGAAGCCGCCCGCGAGCGGCTCAAAGGCAAGTTGCGCATCGATTTTGTTTTCCCCGACTACTATTCGAAGTACCCAAAGCCGTGCATGAACGGCTGGGGACATCAGCAGATGCTCATCGATCCTGCGGGCCGCGTGCTGCCTTGCCATGCCGCTGCGGTAATTCCCGGCCTTGACCTGCCGAGCACCTGTGAGCACGGGTTGCAGTGGATTTGGGAGGACTCGCCGGCATTTAACCGCTTCCGCGACGAAAGCTGGATGCCCGAACCGTGCCGTAGCTGCGATCGCCGCACGCGTGACTTTGGCGGCTGCCGCTGCCAGGCCTTCCTGCTCGCGGGCGATGCCGCGGCCACTGACCCGGTTTGCATACTCGCGCCGCAGCACGCGCTGGTAGAAGAAATACTGCAGAACGTCAATCGGAGCGATGCTCGAGAGTGGGTTTACCGCATCGATCCAAGCTGATCGATTCCCGTCAGATAAAACCAGCCAGCGGCTTGCTCCTCTGCGGATCTATTTCTGTATCGGCACGAGGGCCGCTCCCGCCGGCCTCCACTTGCCGTTTTCCTTGGCGAACATCCGCAACACGCGGACTTCGACTTCGCTGATCTTGCCGTCGGCGCTTTGACGCTTGAGGCGCGTATGGTCCGTAGCCAGCGCAAAATTTCCGTAGACAGCCATCAGCTTGAAATCATCGGGGTAGGGTCCGACTCCTGGCGACGGATGCGCGGCGCGCTGCGCGGCAATCATCTGTGCCTTCGTTTGAACCTGGCCTTCCGGCGATATCTCGAAAAATTGGCTCGTCCAGTATTGGTTGCGGAATTCGATGCATTCCTTGTAGTCCTTGTGATATGGACCGGCGCCGGAGCTGCACAGCCACTGCTGGTCGGCATCCCACAGCTCTTTTTCCAGCGCGGCGCGGTCTTCACCTTTGCTGGCCGACGCCTTTTTCGCAGGTTCCTGGCCTGGCGCGAGCGACGAAATCGCTAAAAGCACCCCGAGAAACGTCGCACGAGCGGCAAAACTAGCTTTCATGGAATGACCTCCTCGAATGGCGTGCTTTCACCACATTGAAAAAAGAGTGTCAAACCGCAATGAATACCAAGCGATCGTTATTTCGTTTGGCTGCCGACCACGCGATTGTATTCTGCCGTCTCGGCCGGCGAACAGATCATCTCCCGCACATCGAAATCGTCGCCCAGCAACTTGAATGGGAATTTGTCCAGCGCCACCCACGGTTTTGTGTACATCTTCGGATCTTCGATAGTGACAGTGAGCTCCAGGTGATCGTGGTCCACGCGATGAAAACGTTCTTCGATCCGAAGATCGCTGCTGTGAGGACGCCCGGCTTTATCGACCCAGGTCCGTTCATCCGTGCCAGTCGTGTTAACAACGAACGTCGTGTCGTCTACCCACTTGCCGACCGAATATCCGAACCACCGCGGCTCGGGATCTTTCGGAAATTCCCGGCCATCCGTCCAGATCACGCGCCAGATCTTGTTGAACTCGTAGAGCATCACCACTTTCGACGGCGTCTGCAGGATTTGCGTCTGGCGAAGCTCGTACAGATCTTCCCGCGGCATGCCTTGAGGGTTACAGAAGAAAACCGGATCGTCGATGTCCGCAGGCAGCACTTCTCGATTGCCATTTCCGGGTTTCGAATGGCCCATCAGTTCGAGACCGAGCGGCGTATACGGGAGGCTCATGCTTGCCATCGGCGGGCATCGCCTTCGAGCCTGTCCCCTGAATGCCATCGCTGGGACCGTTAGCTGGCTCCCAGGTACCGGAAATGTCGTGACGCGGCGCCGGCCCAGGCTGTGCCTTGGTGGAACTCGCTACCGGCCGGTCCCAACCATCGGGAGCATGAGGCGTCGTCGTCTGCGATTGCGCGCGATAGCACGCCCAAAATCGTGAGAGTGAAGAGCGCAAGTCGCTGAAATTGTCCGCCTCACCATGCGTTTTGACATAGGGCCTCCCTAAAAGGTCTAAAATCGTGGGCCGATTGTGCGCCACTATACCGTGATTGGGTGAGACGATGATACTCGCAGTTTCGTTCGAAGCTAACGATGCGCACCGAAAAATCATTTCGGAGACGCTCGGCAACATTGCTGAAATTCGGTATCTCACCGAATTGAAAGCCGCCGAGCGCCACGACATTTTGAGCCGCACGGACGTTTTACTGGCAAGGAAT
Source organism: uncultured Acidobacteriota bacterium (assembly GCA_963804535.1). GTDB lineage: Bacteria > Acidobacteriota > Terriglobia > Acidiferrales > UBA7541 > Palsa-189. Next base: position 133,746 of record CAWDQT010000040.1, on the reverse strand, counting down.
ACAGCCAAGGAGCTTCGGCCGAGAAGAATTGCCTCTGCTGCGCAACGCGCGGCTGATTCAATTTTTGAGTGCAGGTATCGACTATATTCCCCTTAACGGACTGCCCCCGGAAATACCCTTAGCCGGCAATGGCGGCGCCTATGCACAGCAAATGAGTGAGCATGCTGCTGCCATGGCGCTCGCCGCTGCGAAGCGCCTTCTCATTGAGCATCAGAATCTTTCGCGCGGTCAGTTCAACCAGTTCACTCCCAACAAGATCCTTGCGGGGAAAATCTGCGGATTTTTCGGTTTCGGCGGTTACGGGGTTGCGACGGCCCGGCTGATGCGTTGCCTGGGAATGCGTATCCACGCGATTAACCGTCGCGGAGCGGCAGACGAACCGGTGGACTGGATCGGCCGGCCTGATCGGCTTCCCGAATTGATGGCGGCGTCGGACGTGTTGGTTATCAGTGCTCCTCTCACGCGGGCTACGCAAGGCGTGATCGGCGAAAGGGAACTATCGCTGATGAAAGATGACGCCATTCTGGTTAATCTCGCGCGCGGTGAAATCATCGACGAGATTGCGCTTTACGAGCACCTGAAAGCCAAGCCCCAGTTCACCGCATGTATTGACGCATGGTGGATCGAGCCCGTACGTCACGGTGAATTCCGCATGAATCGGCCGTTCATGGAGTTGCCGAACGTAATCGGCTCACCGCACAATTCCGCATCGGTTGCAAATGCCTTCGAAGTCGCCTTACGCCACGCGGTCGCCAATTGCCGGCGTGCTCTAATGGGCGAAAAGCCTTTGCATCTGATCACGCCTGAGGAAAGGATGAGCTGAAGCCATCAGCCGAATTGGCGCGCCTTTGCAGCGCGCGTGCCCCTATGCCGCAGCGCAAAATCCATTGACCAGGCTCCCTGAACACCACCATAATCCGGCGCACATAGCACGTCAGAACTCGAGGAGGTTCCCATGGGAGATAAATTGACACGGCGGGAAATGGTTGCGCGCACTGCATGGGTCGGCGCCGCTTCCGTGTTGGCTGGAGCCGGCGGTCTTGAGGCTCTCCTGGGCCAGGCGGGGCAACGTGTGGATGAATCCTCCAGCCGAATGGGCTGGCCAGCTGTAACGCCGCTTCCCCCGGTGAATGAGAAATTCCCTGTGATGCCGACATGGAAAACCGATCTGCGACAACTGGCGCCCAATGTTTACGTTTATCAGCAGCAGGGAGGCACGGGTTTTCCCAACGCCGGAATCTCTAATGCCGGTTTGTTCGTCGGAGAGGATTGGTCAGTGGCGTTGGATGCTCTTGGCTTTCCGCTGCAGACCAAAGCGTTCCTTGCCGCTGCCAAGAAGGCCACGGGCGGCAAGCCGATCGCCCAGCTGATCAACACGCACCACCACGGCGACCACGTGGCCGGCAATCAATTCTTCCTGCCGGCGCAGATTCTGAGCCATCCTTACTGCCGCCAGGAAGTCTTGAAGGCCGTGCTCCGCCACTCCGAAGTCATGGCCGAAGCAAGAAGGCGTGGCCGATGGAACCGAAGTGCGCAAGCTCACGCCGCCTAGCGTCACCTTCGAAGACAACCTCATCTACAACATCGGCGGCAACGTCGTCGAATTCCACTTCGCCGGTCCCGCGCACACCTGGGGAGACATCACGGCCTATTTGCCACAGCACAAGATCCTTTTCGCCGGCGACCTGGCTTTTTTCCATCTTGTGCCCTATGCCCACAATGGCTACATCACCAAATGGCTGGAGTCCGTGGACAAAATCATGAAGATGGACGTGGACACGATTGTCCCCGGCCACGGCCCTGTAGGCGGGAAGAAAGATTTGGCGGAGATGGCCGAATATTTCCGCTTCCTAAAGGTCGAGGCGAAGAAGCGCTATGACGCCGGTATGAGCGCCGGCGCAGCTGCGGCCGATATCAAGATGGGCAAGTTCGACAACTGGATGGGGCCGGAACGAATCGTGATGAATACCGTGCGCCTTTACGATGAATTCAAAGGCACCCTTACGCCGGATATCGATAACGAGGGCACCAAGCGCGCTATCGCAGAGTACGATTCGATCAAAGCCAAAAAGCAGTCAACGTGAGAGGCGAAAGGAGGCCGCATGGAAACGATGATTTCCAAACTTGTGACACGCTTCGAAAAAGGAGCACTCACCCGGCGAGAATTAATCCAGGGATTGGCGATGCTTACCGCGGCGGGCGGCACGGCTGTCGCCGGACTTCAAGACTCCGGTTTCAAAGGCGTAAAAATCGATCACGTCAGCATTCAGGTCAACAACTTGCAGCGTTCCATTGATTTCTACCAGAAGCTTTTCGGTTTTACTGTGGTGAGCGAGGACAAAAACAACGAAATCGTGCGCCTCGGGATCACCAAGACGCTGGTTTCTCTTCACCACAAGAGTCCTACGGGCATCGTCGACCACTTCGCGATTGGCGTGGACCATTTCGACAAGGAATCGGTCACGCGCGAATTGAAGTTGCACGGGGCGAGCCCCGAAGAGAACGTGGACGCGGGTTTTCACGTCAAGGATCCGGAAGGGCTTAACGTGCAGATTGTTCAGGGTTGACCGGCGGAGCTAGGTTGCTGGTCACAAGCTGAACCAAGAGGCAGAAATCCAATGTCACCGCACAAGACGTTTCTCCGCAAGCGCATTGCGTCTGCCTTGATTCTTGCCGTCGCGCTGCTGGTAGCGAGCAGCGCAGTAAGGCAGTCAGCCCAGGCGAAAGGTGCCGCGCAAACTACGCATCATGCCCCCGCGCCGACATCGCTCAGACTCTACATCTTTGACTGCGGCAAATTAAAGATTGCAGATACGACGGTGTACGGGTTCACGCCCAGCCAACTCGCCGCGGCCGAAATGGCCGTGCCCTGCTTCCTGATCGCGCACCCGAAGGGAACCCTCATATGGGATACGGGTGTAATACCGGATGGCGCCCTTACTCCGGGGAAGAGTGTGACCAAGCCCGCTCCTGCCAGCGTAAACCCGTCCGTGGCTACCGTGACCAGGCCCTTGAAAGCGCAATTGGCTGAAGTCGGATACATGCCGACCGACATTACTTACCTGGCGCTTTCGCATTGCCATTGGGATCACACTGCCAACGCCAACGATTTCGCCGGCGCCACGTGGCTCGTGCGGCAGCAAGAACGCGACGCCATGTTTGCTCAACCGCCCGCGTTTGCGCGCTGCCTCACCCCGGAAACCTTCGGCGCGCTCCAGAAGAGCAAGACCGTGATCCTCAAGGATGATGAGTACGACGTTTTCGGTGACGGGACGGTGATCCTTAAGTCCGCTCCGGGACACACGCCCGGCCACCAGGTTCTCTTTTTGAAATTGCCTAAGACGGGACCTATCGTGCTTTCTGGCGACCTCTATCACTACCCTGAGGAACGCGCGCAACACCAGGTGCCCAAAACGGACTTCAACCGCGAACAGACCGCCGCCAGCCGCGCTTCGATTGAAGCTTTCCTGAAGAAGACTGGCGCCCAACTGTGGATCCAGCACGATCTCACAGCGAATGCCAAACTCAAGAAAGCTCCCGCCTATTACGACTGAGCCAAATTCACGCTGGTAAGTAGGGCCGGACGCAGCTTTATCGGCGCACTAGCGGCCCGTCGTTAGCTTGGCGAAACGCTACACACAGGCGGGGGTCATTTTTTTTCTTCTCCGATTTTTGGATGAGTTCGCGTGCCTTCTGCTCATCCAGCGGGACTCCCTTGCCATATGTGTACAGGTAGCCAAGGGCCGCCACCGCCGTGGGACATCCCACGTCGGCGGCCTCGCCGATCCAGTGCGCGGCGTCTTCATCGCTTCGCCCTACGACTGCGCCGCGAAGGTAAAGCGTTCCCAAATTGAATTGCGCCCGAGCGAAGCCAGACACGGCAGCTCGTAGATACCACTTAGCGGCTTCAGCAGGGTTTTCGGGGCCAGTGCTGCCGATTTCGTACAAGTATCCGAGGTTGGTCTGGGCTTCCGGATCACCTCGGTCGGCGGCTATTCGGTACCAATGCATTGCCTCTTCGATATTTTTGTTTACGCCTTGCCCGAATTCGAACGCGATTCCGAGCTGAAGCTGAGCCCGAGTGTCTCCCGAGACTGCTTTCCTGCTTAATTCGGCTATATCTCCATTGGTTTTTGGCATGATCGCCGAACTGGGGCTTTGCGCGATTGCGCAAACCGGCAGCAACGCCACGAACGCCAGGAGAATCTTTGCCTTCCCCATGCTAGCCCTCGTTAAGTTGTTGGCCCTGGTGCTAGTCCCAAAGGCGCGAGCGGTGAGCGGAAAGCCTCGGCTGGCGCGTCCCTGTGATTGCACCTTCTCACGAATGTGCGGCGATGGAGCACGCTGTTTTTGGACGCGTGCCTTAAAAGTGCCCTCACGTGTGCGTGAGGCTCCGCGAGCGCCATTCCTCGTGATCGGTCACCTGCTCATGCGATGCCGCACTTTCTCCTGTTAGTCGATAAATTTCCGCATTACTAGCTTCTCCGGGACCGAACTCGGGGTTTTATGGAAACAATGTCGTTGCGCAGGCAACTACTCAGCGGGACTGAGAGACAGAAAGGTGATCGACGGCAGTTCTGGTGGGGTGTTCTGCGAAACCAGCCGCTTAGTTGGCGTGAACCTCGAACTTATCTCTCGCCTCCCACGTCCCGGCGGTTGGATCCGCAAGCCGGAACATGGTCCCGCGCAAGGTTTGTCCGTCCAGCACGAATTTTACGTAGTGGTAATTCGGGAAATCGGGAGCCTGAAAGAGATCGAGTGGGGTACGGTCCAGCGGGTGGGGCGCAGCACCCCCGCCGCCGGACACAAGATAGAGCACTCCATCCTGCATGAACCGTTGGTAGTTGTGAATGTGACCCGCAGCGACGATGAATCTAGCTCTGCTGGTCGCCGCGCAGGTTTTCAGAAGTTGCGTCAAAGCGATCTCATTGGGCCGTGGATTGTGGTCCACGATAAACCGGCTCTGAATGTCAGCCACTGGGGGGTGGTGCATGGTAATCAGCACGAATTCAATCTCGTGAGGAAGCGAGGCGATCTGGCTTTCCAGCCAGCGACGCTGGTCGCTTCCGGCCAGCAAAGAATCGTCGCTATCCAGCGCGATGATCCAAATCTTCGATCCCAAACGCGCGGAGTACCATCTCCGTCCTTTTAGCTTTGGAAATGCTGCCCACCAGTTCGCCAGACATTGCGGCACTTCGCAGTTGGCAAACTCATGGTTCCCCAGCGCCGGAAATACACGCAAATTCGCGTCCCGCCAAACCTGCGTTTCAGCGCGATAGACTTCGTAGTCCTTTGGGTTTCCCCCGTGCCAGGGCACGTCACCATTCAGCAGGATCGCGTCCGGCTTTTCTCCCGCGACACGTTGGACGAGCGCGCGCCGCACGGTCGGATTCGTCGCGGTCACGTTTGTCGGATCGGTGAAGCGCATGTCGCCGTAAGCGACCAGCGTTAGCGGCGAATGCAAGTCCTCATCGTTGATGGCGAAAGTGGGATCACGCGCTGCTATCGTGCCGCTGCCGTTCTGTGGATGGTCGGCTTGGCCGTAGCTGATTGCCGCGTTTGCAAAGAACAAGCCGGCAGCAATCAAAACCATGCAGGTGAATCTCGCGTTTGAGCGCACAACTCCTCCACCTACATTGTAAACAAGCCTAGGCCGCTAGAGCGCTGAGGGAGCCTTGTTTATTTCTCCCGCAGCGGCGACCAGCGGATGCCCGCCGCGACAGTGGGCTGGTAAAACTCGCGTTGGATCATAAACTGCGGGCTGCCCTGATAGAAGCCAAACACTTCGTTATTGAGATCGAGCCCGTACGCAATGAATTCCAGCCCGTGAGAGAAGCGGACGCTGCCCTGCGCGTCGAGTTGGATGTGAGAATAGAAGTAGACGTCGCCGAAGGGGCCCCTGAGGCCGCCGGCAATCGGCGTCGATCCGTTGGTGCCATCTGTGTAGTTGTAGCTGTTGATGTTGGCTTGATTATAGGAGAGACCTACGCGGACAGAGTATCGGCCACGATCGTAGGTCGGGCTGATGTTCCAGGTGTTCGGCGCATTGCGCAGGAGTCTGGGATGATCCGAACGGCCTGGCAAGCCGCTGACACGAGAATTCGTATAGCCATAGTTCGCCGAAATGCCGAGCCCCGCGAGTTTGCCGGGAAGGAACGTAAGGCGTTCCAGATAGGCAGCTTCGAAGCCGCCTATCGTCGCGTCGCCGGCGTTGATTGGCGTAGTCGTCGTATAGGTGCCCACGGGGGCAACAGGTGACGGCTGGAAATTCGTCAGAACAACTTGTGTCGTGACGATAGGATCGGTAATGCGTTTGTAGAAGACGCCCGCGGAGACCATTCCAAAGGAATTGAGATAATGTTCGAAGAGAATGTCAAAATTGTCGGCGGTCTCCGCTTTAAGATTCGGATTTCCGAGTGTGGCCGTGTTCTTCACCGACCCCGGGCTTCCCACGGTCGTGAAGCTCACAGCTTGGGCAATGTCCTGATATTGAGGACGCGAAAGACCGCGACTATAGACGAAGCGAAGGGCATTATTTGTCGTGAGGCCGTAGCGAACCGAGGCACTCGGCAAAGTCTTGAGGTAAGAACCACTCGCCCTATCGGTCAAAGTTCCCGTTGTCGTGTCGAACGTTAAAGTCTTAAGATCCGTGTTCTCAAAGCGCACGCCAGCCACAATTCGAACGCGGCTGCTTAGGTCCAACGGTATCCATCAAGTATCCGGCGCCAACCTTCTCCACAAGATCGTAGTTGCCGGGATCGTTCCCCCGAGTGCTGTTTATTCCGAAGATCGGATTGGTGTTCGCAAACGCGAGGACATCCTGGTATCCGGGGTTAGGGCCCAGTTGGTACGCATTCATGTAGTAGTGGTGGTTCGTCAAGACACTCGGAAACGTAGTAAACGGAACCGGCACATTGGGAATGAGGTCATCGGTGTAGAAGTCATCATATTTGTGGACATTGCGGAATTTTCCGCCGATTTCGATAGTGGAAAGATGAGAACCGATGTGATACCGCTTGGCCATTGATGCTGCTGCCTGAAGGTTCACTTGGGCACTTTGGCCAAGGCTGATCGAAATGTCGCGCAAAGTCAGATTGGCGGGATTGTAGGCTTCCGTGAAGCAGGCGGGCGACCACTGAGGCTCAAAGCTATTCGTGGTGAGAGAAGGATCAAATTGGCATGAGCTAGTTGGAAGGTTTGAAGAGAAGTTTCCCGTGCCATAACCTCGGTCCGTTTCGTGGGCCCGACCGACCGAGAGATCCCAGGAAAACCACGTAGTCGTGAGAACGTGCTTGCCCCCGATCATGACGCTCCCGATTCCGTAGTCGGGACGACGGCTTTGGGTGTTAAACGTTGCGGCCGAGCCGCAGCTCTCGAGTCCCGTGGTCTTGTCGAAACTGCAGCCGTTGCTGCCGAAGAGTGTCGGAGCGTTCGGGAATTGGGACGGAACATTCGGGTTAAAAACGGGCGTATTGTCTGTCAATGAGTAAACCCATCGGTCGCCGTAGTTCTTGAATTCGGAGTAGAGGCCGCGGAGGTAAATGTTCGAATCTGCCCCGACTTTGTAGTCGGCGCTCCCGGTGATTCCCCAGCGCGAGCGGTAGTAACGATACTCGCGGATGTCCTGAGAATCCTTCCAGAGAGCTGTCGCGCCATTTGGAAATGTGGCGACATCGGAGACCGGTTCGATGTCGTCAATTCCACGGCCATTCCAATCGTAAGAGCCACCGATGAGAAGACCGAGGCGCTTCTGGGCTCCAAAGCGCTGACCGATAGTACCCGTGGCCTCGGTGAGGCCGCGGCCGTTGACGATAGGCGTATAGCCGCCCGTCTCACCGAACGTCATGGTGGGACGTTCACCGGCTGTCTTTGTCACGAGATTGACTGAACCACCGATACCGTCGCCATCCATATTTGCCTGCAGCGTCTTGTTGATTTCCACCGCCTCGACAACGTCGGCGGGAATCGCGTCGAACTTGATCTGGCGAACGCCCGATTCCGGAGACGGAACGTTCATTCCATCGATCGTCGTGTTCGTTAGTTGCGGTGCTGTGCCGCGAACCTGCACGTATTTGCCCTCGCCCTCGTCGCGCTCAAGGGTCACGCTGGGCAATCGGCCGAGGGCATCCGCCATATTGGCGTTAGGCAAGCTGCGGATGACTTCCGCCGGAAGTACCTGGACGATGTTATCGGCGGTCCGCTCTTCGTTAACGGCCTCAGCTTCGGCGGAAGGGCGCTCCGCAGTGACAAGCACCTGCAAACTTTGGGACTGAACCTCGAGCTTGGCATCGACATTCGCCGTCTGGTTTGCAACGACATCGACCGATTTTGTGAATGGCGCGAAGCCCACGTAGGTGATGGTGACCGTGTAACTGCCCGGATCGAGATCGTTTATGAAAAACTGGCCCTGAACGTCCGACACCAGACTGGTGCCCACAGGCTCCAGAGAGATTTGAGCGCCTTTCAACACTCCACCAGAACTGTCTGTGACCGTTCCGGCTATGGTTCCCTTTTGCTGCTGCGCCGCAAGGACCGCAGGCCAAAAGCAGCTAACTGCAATTGCTAGTAATGACGCCAGGTGAGATACACGAATCACTTCGCCCCCTCCGACTGTAAGTCGTTTGCACAGCCCCGTGCGGGTCGAACATTGCCTTTCCTGGATGAACGCCAGATGAATGGCAGGTTAAATCGCTGCGAACGAATTGAGGAAAACGGGAAGGGTCATGAATTTCGGCATCCTGTGGGAGTCTGGCTTGTCTGCCAAGGAACCTTGCGGAATGCATTTAGGGCATGATTGGCGGCGAATAAGATTTTGACTACATTTTCGCGGATTAATGTATATTCCGTTGGTCTTCGGCGGTGATTCGCCCCTTGTCGTTTTATTAAATTGAGGCCTCATAGCGCTTCGCGATTCGGCGATGGTCTATCGCTTAACTTGGGGGTAGGGGATGCGTGCCGGAGACGAGGAAAACCGCTCTCTGTCGAGAGTCGGACTTGTAAGCGATCCACTTTATCGACCGGAACCGACGCTCTCTGGGCTTGGTGCGTCCACCATAGGAGTGGCGGTTTTTGATCCGCAAATTCGGTACTGTGCAATCAACCACACGCTAGCTGCCTTCAATTGCGTTCCGGCCGAGGCTCATCTTGGCAAACCGCTCGATCCGATCATCGGCAATTTAGCTAGCGTTGTAGGTGAGCGAATAGAACGTGTTCTGCTTACCGGGAAGGCCATTACGGGGTTCGAGCTTTCAGGCAAGTTGCCCAGAAGAGCGGACATTGGCTACTGGCTTGAAGATTACCTCCCGATCTTCGATGAAAGGGGACGAATCTCGAATGTATGCGTGGTCGTGGTCGAGCTTACACACGAAAAAAGAGTGGAGCAGCTATTACGAGACTGTCGGATGAAAACGCATCAACGCCTCACATCTATGCTTCGATTGGCTCAGTCAGGAGTAAATCAGTGTTTACGCTCTGCTGGCTATGGTCGTACTCGTCAGATTAACAGCGACCAAAACCTGAAGGCGTTTAGTCGCTTGACCAAAGGATTCCAGGAAATATTGGCAGAGATCACGGCGGTCGAACCCGCTTGCGAGCTGCAGAAATCGAAAAGTGAAGTCCCTCCGAGCATGTTACCTCCCCGACAAAGAACGGTCCTCCAGCTTTTGGCCGAAGGGAAGTCGCCCAAAGAAATAGCTTCACTCTTGAACCTCACCCCAAACACCGTCAGGATTCACAAGGCAAGAATTTTTAAGAAATTGGGAGTTGATTCACTGCCCGCCCTTGTTCGCTACGCAATCAAGACCGGGCTAGTTGAATTGTAGGCAAAACACCTACTTGTCTTAATAGTTGAATTAAGTTAAACATCTGACAACCTGGGTCGAATAAGGGGTGCTGCAATCGTGAAGCACTCTGTACTACGTCGTACTGAGAAACCGGTGTTATCGTACCAGACAAAATATGCCCGCCGAGTCTATATCGCTTCACGCGATCTTGGCGCAAGGCAAGAGAATATGAACTTGATGGATGTAGGTCTGGCCCATTTCTCGCGTCAGGTGCTGGACGGCCTCCTGGATTCAAATATTGGTTTCGCTGTTTTCGACGATCGGTTTCGATATCGGTTTGCAAACGAAGCTCTTGCAAAGCTTCACCGAGTTCCACCAGAAGCCCATGAAGGCGAACGTCTTCGCAGGATCGTAGGCGATGCCGCGTCCAAAATAGAGCCCGCGCTCGAGGCCGTATTCGATACGGGAAAGGTGCTTACCCGCTTTGAACTCCTAAGCAATATTCCGACGAGGCCAGAGGTCGTCCATTGGACGGCCACTCACTTCCCGATCCGAGATGGACGCGGAAAACTTAAACAGGTGGGCGCACTTGTAGTCGAGAGAGGGGCTCCCAAACGTCAGAATGGCACAGCAATGAGCACTCGGCTGTTCGAACGGCTCTTGATCAATGCGCGCCAGACACAAGAGCCGCTAATAAGGTGCTCATCGCTCGAGGAACATAGCCTCGCCGGAAGCGATTCAGAACGAACTATTGATGGGCTAAGAGACGCGATTGGAAAATCTGAGGGCGGCCCAGTAATTCCGGCGGTAATGCTTTCGCATCGAGAGCGGGAAATCATACGTTTCCTGGCGAATGGAAACTCTAATAAGCAGATTTCAGCCATTTTGAATATCAGCATAAAGACCGTGCAGTACCATCGTGCGAGAGTTTTTGTGAAGCTCAATTTGGATTCTCTTGCCGGCCTGGTGCGGTATGCCCTTCGTAATCGTCTCGCTGAACTGTAAACCCTGACCGGAAATTCCTTTCAGGATTAACCTCGACGCCATTAATCTCAGCGCGTAGCCGGGACTTGCAAACGCAGGATCTGGCTTTGCACAAACCGGACACTCTCATCTTGTTGCTGCGCCAGCTCCAACATTGTTCTTGACTTTGTCCTTGCTGCAATGCTAAATCCCGACCCACAAGTGGGGTTCTTTTCCCGCGGTCGGATGTTAGGCCCTTTCTCCGTTTCGTAAAAAGGGGGCGTAAATAGAAGTCGGTGGCATTGCAGATTCCCCGAGAGCCATAAGACTAGCGGGTGCGCTCGGTGCCGGTGTGTTGTTGTTCTTGGTCGCGCTGTTTTCAAAAGCTAATTTCGGGCGAATTTTCGGAATCGTAATAGACCGGTGGCGTCCTAATTGGGCTCCACGGCAGCTGTTATGGAGAAAGATCGGGCGGTTGGCTTGCTGCTCCGCCACAGGAGGAAACATGGGAGTGTTTCGTGAGTGGATAGGGAGAAAGACAATTGGCGTTATGGCCGTGCTCATTTTGGCGGCAATTCCAGTGGCGGCCCAATTACCTACAGGCACGATTTTGGGGACGGTCAAGGACTCCTCAGGCGCCTCGATACCTGGCGCTATGGTCACCCTGAAGAACACGGAAACGAACCTCACGAAAACGGCGACGACCGAGGCGGATGGCAGCTATCGCTTCCCGGAACTGGCTGTCGGTCGCTATGAAATAACAGCCTCGGCTGCCGGGTTCAGGACAGAGAACCGAACGGGCCTGAATCTGGAGGTCACGCAGACGGGTGTCATTAACTTTGCCCTGCAAGTGGGTTCCACTACCCAGCAGGTCACCATCACCAGCGACATACCATTGGTGAACACGCAGGACTCCACCCTCGGGGGCACCGTCAACGAGCAGCAAATGTCGGAGTTGCCGCTCAACGGACGGAATTATATTGACCTGACGTTGCTCAAGCCCGGCGTCAACAAGGACGTAAACCAACGCAACCAAGCAAACGGCACGACTTTTAGCGTGAACGGCGCGCCTCCGCGGTCCAATAACTTCACATTGGACGGCGCCATCCTGCAAACGGCGGACGGCCGGAGCCCCGTAGCGGGTGATTCTGGTAATGCGCTGGGGCTGGACGGAATCAAGGAGTACCAGACGGTGACCGGCACGTTCCAGGCTGAATACGGCTTGGCCATGGGCAGCCAGATCGTGGCCGTGAGCAAAGGCGGAACGAACCAGTTCCACGGCGATGTCTTCGAGTACTTGCGAAATTCGGCTTTCGACGCCAATACGTTCCGTAATCGCGGCGCGGATACGCCCAAGGTGCCTCTAGAGAAGAACCAATTCGGGGCGGCGTTTGGCGGACCGATCAAGAAGGACAAAACGTTCTTCTATGCCGTCTATGAAGGAGTTCGTCAAAACGAGGGAGTTGCCATCAACAACCCTGTGCCGTCAGCGGGATGTCACCCGTTCGGAAACCCGGCCTTGGCTACCGCAGCTAACAATTACGGCGCCGGCCAGACTATCACCCTGGCTCAGTGTCCCGACCTCAGTCAGGATTTCGATGCGTCTGGCAACCCCATCACGTCGGTGACACTTAGCAAATACACTGCTCCTTTCCTGGCCATCGTACCTCTGCCGAACCCAGGGCAAGTGTTTGACACTGTGGCCGGCAATCCGCCCTCTCAGATAGGCAGCGACACCAACAGGCTAAGCGAAAATTACGGGCAGATGCGAGTGGACCAGAATTTCTCCAGCAATGACACGTTCTTTGCGCGCTACACCATCGACAACGCGTTTCTCAACCAGACGCAAGCCGACTTCAGCTACTTTCGCAATACGGCGCCGGCGCGAAATCAGTGGATTACCTTGGCCGAGAATCACACCTTCTCGCCCACAGTGCTCAATACGGCGCGGTTTTCTTTCAGCCGCACCCGGAGCGCCTCAAACCTGCTGAACAGCGGCCTGACTCAAAACAATGGATTAGGCCCTGAACTCGTGCCAGGTAATTCCACTGGCATCGTTGATTTGGCGGGATCCGGTGGCGGCATATATCAGGAGTTCGGCTCGGTTAACGCCGCTCCCACGACCTTTAGCCTTCAGAACATCTATACCCTGAGCGACGACGTGAACTGGACCCGCGGGAAACATGCCTTCAAGTTTGGCATGCTGCTCAACCGGTTCAATCAAGGGGATCAGGCCACCAACTCCTATAACGGGCAAATTATATATCGGTCAATTTTCTGATTTTCTCGCAGGACGTACCTTTCCAAGTTGAGTTTGCCCCCACCTGGGCCAATGAAAACCGCTTTTTCCTCTACAACACGTACGGCTTCTATGGCCAGGACGACTGGCGGGCGACGTCGCGGCTTACCGTGAACCTCGGCCTGCGCTATGAATTCATGAACACGCCGCGTGAGCTGCAAGGGAAGCAATCCCATCAGGTTAACGATTACAGCGACTTGTTTGCTCAAGGGCCCATCATCAAAAACAACTCGCTCAAAGATTTCAGTCCGCGCGTAGGCATGGCTTATGACCTCTTTGGAAACGGCAAGACCGCCATCCGCGGCGGCGCGGGAATCTACTATGACATGGGGAACATTGGGTCGTCTCTGGGAGGCACGACGAACGGAGCGATTCCCTTCGGCGCATTGATCGATATCAACCCTGGCTGCTCGTCGGGCTTCCTTAACGCGAACAATGCCGGCAACCTTCCGGGCAGCCCCGGCTTCATACCATGCACCATTGTGGATTGGGAGCAGCAATTAGGAACCGCCACTCCTATTCCTGGCGGCTCTTCTGCTACTACGCCCGCTAGCTTCTTTGGCGGGTTTCCGTTGCCCTATCCTCAGCAGGTACTAAGCTCTTATCCGCCGACGTGTCAGCCCGGGACAGGAGTCTTTGCCCAGTGCACGACGAATCCCGGCCTTGTGACTCCTACCTTCATCGACTACAACTGGAAGCCCAGCTACATGATCCAGTACAACGTCAGCGTACAGCAGCAGTTGCCCTGGAACATGGCCATCGGTGTCGCCTACGTGGGCAATCATGGACTTCACCTGCCCCAGGTTCGGGACGGCAATCCAATCTACCCCACATCTTTTGGTCCATGCGGCGACCCCGCCAGCCTGTGCGTCGACGGCAAGGTGCCGTTCTGGGATAGCAGCTCTCCCGCTTACCACAACGTGAACCCGTTCTACGGCAGCGACATCAATATCGCCACGCTCGGAACGTCTCGCTACAACGCTTTGCAAATTGTGCTGGAGAAGCGGACGAGTCATGGGCTGGAATTCGAAAGCTCGTTTACTCATAGCAAGGTGACAGACGAAACGCAAGGCCAGGCGAATATACAGGACTGCGTTGCCTCCGGTGGGCTGTTGGGCACCTATCCGCTGGATCCGCGGGTTGATAAGGGCCCGTCCTGCTTCAATGTCCCCAACAACTGGGAATTCAACGTGCTGTATCACTTCCCGAGCCCGCAAGGGGAGTGGCTTCAAACCCGAGGTTCTGGGCGGGTGGTTCATGAGCAGCATCGTGAGCATCCAGGGCGGCCTACCGATCACCCCGCTTACGGTCAACAATCGCTCGAACTCCGGCGTCTTGCAGGGCGGCCAGGGCGACTGGGTCAATATCAATACGCCGGCTTTGCTGGCGGCTTATCCTTGCACCTCTACACCGGGGCATCCCGATCCTAACCCGCTGACCGATACCAATCCCTGTGCCTATCAGCCGATCGTCTACAATCCCAACACGGTTGTCACCGGCAAACCCGACCAATGGTTTAATCCGGCCATGTTCTCGATAACGCCAAACTGTCTGGGGCCTGGGTTAACCAATTGCTCCAACTCCATTGGCCAGCTTGGCAACGCCGGGCGGAACTATCCTGACCGGGCCCCCGGAAAGGGATTGGGACTTTTCGCTCGTCAAGGATACAAAGCTGGGGATTCTCGGAGAGGGTGGCTTGCTGGAATTCCGGGCGGAATTCTTCAATGTCCTCAATCATCCCAGCTTCAGCGGAGCGGGTATCAACACGTTTGTATTCTCGGGTAGCGCAGGTGACACCCCGTTCTCGGAAAAACCGCAAGGGAGCAGGGTCAACCGGCAGCTGGACAATAACCAGCGCGAAATCCAGTTTGCGCTGAGGCTGGAATTCTAAATCGCATCCCGCGGGAGCCTTCGCCGGTTTCAAAGGCGACGGCTCCTGCAGCCTTTGCTCGAACCACGAGGCACTTGAGAACCGGCTTCGCGGACTTGCAGAGTATGTTGTTTGTGGTGCGTAAGAGAGAGTTGAATCTCTTGGCTCAAGTAATTAGGCGCTACGAGCCATGACCCACGCTGGCAGATTAAAAACTTTGGATGTATGGGCGAGGACCCAACAAGCCCGACATACAGTCGCACGCCCGAGGGATGACGACGATGACGCAAATATCGGTGGTGCGCTGCTTCTTTTCGGAGCCGAGCTACGCAAACTTCGCATTGAAGCGCAACCTCTCCCAACAAGGATTGGCAGAATTGGTGGGACTGCACCGAAATTACGTCGGAATGGTGGAACGCGGTGAATGTAACATCAGCCTAATCACCGTCGTTGCTTTGGCCCGCGTTCTAAGTGTAAAACCGGCCAGGCTGATGGCCTCGATCTGCTGATAATCTCCGATGATCCACTCAGTAACCTGGCGAGACTCTGCCCATGCCTCCCGTGTCGTCGCCCTCTGTAATATCCGCAACATAGGGTCAAGATACGGAGAGTGCTCTTGCAATAGCCCAGATTGATCGCCTATTCATTCGAGGCTAAATCTCGGCTTCCTTGACACGTTCTCGCGCCTGCCAGTAGACTCGAAACGCGCATGTTTTTCGGTGGGGTTGGGTGAAATGCTGTTATCACGCGATTTCGTGGGTTATATGGCGAACGAGGTGGTCAAGCGCCTCATCGCTAACAAGATGATCGAAGCCGGCAATCCTGGTGCTCTCGGAGAACGTATCCGCATGAAAATGGCCGAGGAGCTTGGCATCGAAGACCGCTTGAACGAAGAAGTCCGCGAGATCCTCAACCAGCATGCCGAAGAGATGCGCCGCACAGGGGTGTCTTACCAGGAGATGTATAAGAAGGTGAAAGGTGAGCTGGCGCGACAGCGCAAATTGATTCTGCGCTGAGCGCTATGCGCGCGAACGCAACTCGCCGTTCGAAGCTGTTCGCGCAATCGTATGCGATTAAGCCGGGAAAAGACCGTTCGCTTGTCCCACATCATTACTGACGTCCTCGTCGCCGGGGAGGACGTTGAGTTCATCGAGGACCGCGCCACCATTCGCCAGAATGTGGTGGACGTCTTGATAGGCTTGCTCAAAGAAGAAGAGCAAGTGGACGCGCAGGTGCGCCAGAAAATCGGTTCGCAGAAGAAGGAGATTCTTGAGGGCAGCGAGGAGTGGGAACTCCTCTATCGTAAATATTACGGGGAAGAGATGCGCAGGATGGGCATTGTACATCAGCCAGCCGCGAGCGGCACATCATAGAATCGACTTTGGGTGGCGCGGAACCGCAGCTTGACTGCGCCAAGAAATTTGCGACGAAAATAAAAAGGGCGCTCGTTCAAAACGAGCGCCCTTTAGCTTTAATCTCTGCCCTTACTGATTAGGGGTGCTCTGACCATTCGGATCATCCTCGGGACGCCGCTTCAGCGTCGGTCGATCCGGGTCCTCGGAAGGAGAGTTGTCGCCGCCCTGCGCGCCGGGCTGTTGTCCGCCCTGGCCTGCTTGCGGCTGGCCGCGTTCCGTGCGCGTGCGCAGCGTGGGCCTATCCTTGGTCGTTTTATCGTCGCGCAACTTGTTCCGGTTCTCGATGCCGCGCAAACGCGACTTCACGGTGTCAAATTCCGAAGTAGTCACGATGTACTGATCTCGCGCCGGCAGCACGTTGCCAATTTCTTTCTGAATGGACACCACGCGCTCCGGCGTCGGCGGATGCGTGGAGAAAAACTTCGGTACTGTTCCCGGCTGGCGCTTTTCTTCGGCCTCTACCTTTTCGAAGAAAGTTACGAACGCGTTCGGGTCATACCCCGCCGCGTACATGTATTGCAACCCGAGGTAATCGGCTTCGTATTCGGCGTCTCGCGAGAACTTCAAGAAAGACATCGGGATGGCGAAGTTCAATCCCTCATAAAGTCCGTAACCCGCCCAACCGCCCGGACCCAATAGGATCAGCGGGATAGTGGCCATTTGTGCGATCTCGCCCTTTGTGGCGTTCTTGGTGCCATGCCGCGCGGCCACGTGTGCGATTTCGTGCGCCATCACGCCCGCTAGTTCAGCCTCTGAATCGGCGCGCAGGATCAAGCCGCTATGCACGTAGAAAAATCCGCCGGGCAGTGCAAACGCGTTCACCACATCGGAGTCGATCACTTTGATGGTGAAGGGGACCTTGGCATCCGAGTTGCGCACCAGGTTCTGGCCGACGCGGTTCACATATTCGGAAACGACCGGGTCATCGATCAGCTTCGACGAGCGCTCCACTTCCTGAGCCAGACCCTTGCCAAGCGCCATCTCGCGCTCGAGCGAATAGAAGTTGACCCCTTTGCCCACTCCGCGGTTGCCAATGGCATCTACGTCCGCTTTGGTGCCCGGTTTGACGTCGGGCTTATCCTTTTGCGGAATCGGAGTGTCGTCTTTTTTCTTGGCGTCTTTTGATTGCGATTGCTTAGAATCGCTCGGCGAAGTTTGCGTGGGAGCGGGTTGCTGCGCGGCCGGCGGCGTCGGATCTTGCGTGGGCGCGCTCGGGGCGGTCTGAGGTGCAGGATTGGCGGGTGGCGGCGCCGGTTGCGAGGGCGCTTGCGCCGCGGCCATGACGGGAAAGACGAGTGCCGCGGCCAACGCGAGCCCCAAAATGTTTCGGCTCCAAAAGCCGCTGCCAATTACGATATGCGACTGTGCCATAGTTTTGCTCCCACCAGTTTCGCTCCGATTATACATCCAGGCGAGCCCCGCGAATATAGGTCCCTTCTTTTGATGGCTGTTATCCAACACGGGTTTCCCGTCTGCTAAACAATTGTAGCTCAGGGCACTCCGGCATCAGGCCGTAATCCCGCGGTAATCCCAAGAGCAAGCCCTGTACCTACGTTCAGTTGACAGCCCTTGGTGCCTGCCCCCAAGATTATGATGCAAACTTGCAGCTGTCTTGAGAAGCAGGTCTTTAGGCCAGGTCGTGAGCCAGCCTGGACGCTCTTCGGTGTAATAATTCAAAAATGTCCGTTTCCAAGGTACAGGTAGGCCAGGTTTGGAGAAAGGCAGGCAGCGAAGAGTCCTTTCTTGTCACCCGCCTTTATAGCGAGGCCTTGGCCACTTTCGCCGTCCTTCGCCCTGCCGGCAAGGAAAACGCTGCCATTCTTCGCGTCAAGGTGATCCGAAAGGGCGCGAGCCAAGCCATACCTGGCTTCTCTATGGCCCAGGATTCCGACGAATTCTAGCTCGGCTCTTCTAAATCGACCGCACTGGTATCTCCACCACATCTTCCACCTGCATAACTTCTTTCGTCAGGAATGGCTCTGCATATTCCACGCCGACCATTTCGCCATAGAATCGCGCCACCAAGTGCACCTCGTGCACCAGCCGGTCGAGCGGTATGTACACTTTTGAGCGCCGCTCGCGTCCCTTCGGGCGGAATTGCGACCCGTACGCCAAAATCGCCCGCGTCCTGCCGCGAAAACTCGCCCGATATGTCCACTACAAAAGAGGGCCGCACGGTGCGATCGTAGGTGGTCGAGTACAGCACCTTAAACGGCCGGTAAGCCTCTCCGTCTAAGTCCAGCCTTTTCAGCCCGGCCAGAAAGCAACCTTCGTAGCCCAGCCGCGACGCCGTGTAATGATCGGGGTGCCGGCCCTCCCAATAGGGCAATATCACCGTGCGTGGCCGTAAAGCGCGAATGCGCCCCGCGATGGCCATTTTGTACTCCATGCGCATCTCCAGGCGCGCATCGGGCAAACCGAGGTTCTCGCGATGCTTCACGCCCAGAATTCGGCCGGCCGCTGCCGCCTCCTTCCGGCGTGTTTCCGCCGATCCGCGCGTGCCCATTTCTCCGCCGGTCAAATCCAAAATTCCAACTGAATAGCCCCGCCGGGCCATTTTGATCAGAGTCCCGCCGCAGGTGAGCTCCACGTCATCGGGATGTGCGGCCATCGCCAGCAGGTCCAATTTCATCGCGCCTCCAACGAAAGTAGAAGCGGCCCGATTGTAGCGCATGGGCGCTCTCGGGCCATTCTGGGGTATGGCTTGAGTAAGGTCGCGATCCACTGCGATTTTCCGCCTTCGGTTTGTGCTAAATTCCTGCCTCGGCATGAACTCTTCACGGACAAGTCGCGTTGGTTACCGGTGCAGGACGTCGTATCGGCCGCGCCGTCGCTCTACGACTGGCCGCTGAGGGCGCTCGCGTCATCGTTCACTACCGAAATTCGCGTTCTGAGGCCGAAGGGGTTGCGGCGGAAATCGGACGCAATGGTGGCGAAGCCATTTGCATTCAAGCCGAGCTTACGCGCGTCAACGAAATCGATGGCCTGTTCAAGCAGATCGAAGAGCGGTTCCGGCGCTTCGATATTCTGGTGAATAACGCCGCAATCTTTTCGCCAACGCCTGTTGGTTCGACCGAGGAACCACAATGGGATGCCATCCTCGACACCAACCTCAAAGCGCAGTTCTTTGCCGCTCAGCGCGCCGCACCGCTGCTGACGCAAAGCGGACACGGCCGCATTATCAATTTCGCTTCGCTTGGCGGTCTGCAGGCTTGGCCCACGTACACGGCCTATAGCGTATCGAAGGCGGGAGTGATCATGCTGACGCGCTGCCTGGCCCGCGCGCTCGCTCCGGCCGTTACCGTAAACGCCATCGCTCCCGGAACGATTTCGTTCCCCGAAGACGCGCCCGATATTGCCGAACGCGCCATTCGCAGCTCTCCGCTTCAACGCACGGGGTCCGTCGACGACATCACCAACGCGGTCATCTATTTGCTTAACGCGGAGTTCGTCACAGGCCAAATTCTGGTTGTAGACGGCGGCGCCTCGATCCCATCGTGAATAGGTCTTCGTGCCTCGGCTTTTCGCTTGGCATCTAAATTTCTCCTCGCACGAGTCGCGAGATCACCTGCCGGTCCGCTGCCAGAAAGTCGTAGAGCGGCAATTCGGTCCGCCGCGCCCATACAATCTGTGCGAACGCGAGATTTCTCGGCCTCTCCTCGAGTGCAGCGCGCAAAAACGAGATCTGTACGGGTTCGCTCATCTCCGCATACCGATGGCGCACCATGTGCGCCAGTTCGCCAATTTTTGGCGACACGCCCAATTCCTCGCGTAACTCGCGCTCAAGCGCTTGGCGCGGCATTTCGCTCGGGCGCATTTTTCCGCCGGGAAATTCCCATTTGCCGGCGAAGATGCGGCCCGGCTGTCTTTGGCAGATCAGCACCCGCCCGTCTTGCTCGATGATCCCCGCTACGACCCGTATCATCGCGGTCACACTAGCACAGCTCTGAATGGGGCACTTTGATACAATGACGCAGGAATGTCCCGCCGCTGCGTTCCGGCCCATGCGCTTGCGGTCTCGCTGAATCCGCAAGCTTGTCCTATTTTCCTGATTTCTTCCCAGATCTTTGGTCTTCTACGGCACATGCTAAATCGACCGCACAGGACCGCGAGTGCGATGCGTCCTGGTCCTTCTGATTCTGACCCTGGTATTTACTTTTTCCCCGGCGGCAAACGCCCAGACCAGCCATGTTTCCGATTCCGCGCCCGTCCGCGCGTGATTGAATTGCGAATCGGCGATGAGATCGAGCCCATCATGGCCGAATATGTCGATGGGGTCATCTCCCAAGCTGCCCAACAGCATGCCAGCTTAGTCCTTATTACCATGGACACGCCCGGCGGCCTTGGCACATCCATGGAAGATATTATTCAGCACATTCTTTCTTCGCCTGTGCCGGTCGTCGTGTACGTCTCTCCGGCGGGGGCGCGCGGCGCATCCGCAGGATTTTTTATTCTCCTCTCGGCGGATGTGGCCGCCATGGCGCCCGGGACGCACGCCGGGGCGGCATCGCCACTCATCGCTATTGGTGGCGTGCCGTTAAATGTTGACGAGACGCTGAAGAAAAAGATCCTCAACGACGCTACGGCATTCCTGCGCAGCTACTCCGGAAAGCGCGGCCGAAACGTGGAGATTGCGGAAACGGCGGTCACCGATGGCAAAGCTTTCACCGAAACTGAAGCGCTAAACGACAAACTCATCGATCTTATTGCGAATTCGCCACAGGATCTGTTCGCCAAACTTGACGGAAAGACGATCAAGCGATTTGACGGTTCCGAAACGCGCCTCAACCTGAATAATCCCGAAGTCATGACCATGGAAATGTCCGCACGGCAGCGATTTCTGGCGCGCATCGTGCAGCCGGACGTATTTTTCATTCTGCTGATCGCTGGCGTGCTCGGTCTCTACGTCGAATTCACGCATCCAGGGATGATCGCCCCGGGCGTGATCGGCGCAATTGCGCTCGTCTTGGCGCTGTTCGCCATGCACATTCTTCCTGTAAACTTTGCGGGCCTGCTTTTGATCATCGTGGCGCTGGGCTTGTTTGTTTTGGAGGCCAAGTACACAAGCCACGGTGTTCTGGCTGCCGGTGGCGTTATCGCCATGCTGCTTGGCGCGTTCATGCTGATCCGCTCGCCGCTCACCGGCGCCGGCGTCAGTTTTGGCGTGGCGCTTGGGGTAACGGCTCCGGCGGCGGTCGTCACGATTTTTCTGATGCGGCTGGTGCTGCGTTCCCGCACGTGGAAGCAATCCGCCGGAGCGGAACAGCTGGTCGGTGTGCCCGCGGAGGTTACGGAGACGTTTGCGCCCGTGAGCGATCAAGCCGCACCTGCCTCATTTCAGGGCATGGTGCGCTTGCGCGGAGAGCTCTGGCGCGCCGTAGCTCCGGTGGCCATTCCGGCAGGTGCGCAAGTTCGGGTCGTTCGGGTGGCGGGGCTCACGGTGTACGTTACGCCTGCGGACTCTGCAGCCCGCTAATTTGAATGGCCACTAACTTGGGGAGCGTGGGTCGCCGCTGATAGCGGCTTGCGGAAGGAGACGATGATGGACTTCAGCTTCACTGGGCCGCTCATTGCCTTAGTCATCTTCTTGATCTGGTTTTGGAACTCTCTCTACGTCATCAAGGAATGGGAGCGCGGAGTGGTTTTGCGTCTGGGACGCATGCTGCCCGATGCCAAGCCGGCTGGATTGCGGCTGGTCTTCTGGCCGATCGAGACTCTATATCGCGTCTCGCTGCGGACCGAAACGCTGGACGTGCCTTCGCAGGACATCATCACGCGCGATAACGTTTCCGTCAAAGTAAACGCAGTCTGCTATTTTCGCGTGGTGGACGCCAATCTGGCGCTTTCGCAGGTGCAGAACTATCTCTATGCTACTTCGCAGAAGGCGCAAACTACCTTGCGCAGCATCGTCGGCCAATTCGAGCTCGATGAAATCCTCGCGGAACGCGAAAAGGTTAATACCAAGCTGCAACTGATTCTTGACCAGGACACCGAGCCCTGGGGTATTAAGGTAATCAAGGTGGAAGTGAAGCAGGTCGATATTCCGGAGCAGATGCAGCGGGCCATTGCGCGCCAAGCCGAAGCCGAACGCGAGCGGCGCGCCAAGATCATTCACGCCGCAGGCGAATACGAAGCCTCCACTAAGCTTGCCGAAGCTGCCGGTGTGCTGGAAACCCAGCCGGCCGCAATCCAGCTTCGTTACCTTCAGACTCTCACCGAAATTGGCGCGGAGAAGAACACCACCATCGTTTTTCCGCTACCCATTGACATCATCAACGCCTGGGTGCAGAAGACACTGGAGCCGAAGCGCTGATGGCATCAAATCGACGCAGCAAGGATTGGGTGCTCGGAGGACGCCATCTTGTCGGCGTTTTTGTCCTGCTCGTCGTGCTATTCGGTATGGTATTCACACTCGGTTACTTGTTGGGACGCAACCAATACGACGCGCAGCTCCGCGCGGCAGCGAGCACCATTCCCGGCAAGCCGGACAGCGTGAGCGACAAGCCCGTCAAATCCGTCAAGTCACTCCGCGGTCCCGGCGGCCCAGATGACGTTGAAAAACCGGCGGCGCCGCCTTCGGATTGGGATTTTTATCATTCCGCGGAGCCGGCAAAGCCCGCTGAACCCCTTGCAGAGCCGCCAAAATCCTTCGTGCCCAGTCGCACTGCGGTCCCTGCGGCAGTCCCTGCGGCACGGAAGTCCGCTACGCGCATCGACTCCGCCCGATCCAACTTGAAATCCGTAAGCCCGCCGCTCATCCCGCATGGCGCCATGGTCTTGCAAGTCGCGGCGATGGCGCGCCAGTCCGACGCTGTGGCGTTGGCGCAGGCATTACAGCAGAAGAGATTCCCCGCCTTCGTGCTGCCGCCCGGCGCTGACCGCTACTATCGTGTCCAAGTCGGACCGTACACCGATCCCCAATCCGCCGATCTCGCCCGTCAGAGACTTGAAAGTCAAGGTTTCAAGGCCATCACCCGGCGTTGATGTGCGCCGCTCAGCGGGGATAGCGGAGCCGATCCAACGCAACCAGCAAAGGCAGGAGCACGCATCAGCCCGGGTTCTCTCGCGCCGATGGCGCATATTGTTCTCGTTCGCCTCTGGAGTCCTGCTGGCCCTCGCTTTTCCTAATTTCAATCTGCCGTTGCTGGCCTGGGTCGCGGTGGCGGTGCTGATTTTTGCTTCGCTCGAAGGAGGCTTGGGCGAAGCGGCGCTGCGCGGCCTGCTTTTCGGTGTCGCGTTTTATCTGTTCTCGACTCCTTGGATCTATACCGTCATGCACCAATATGGGCCGCTGCCGCCGTGGGAAGCCGCGGGAGTAATGGCCTTGATGATCCTGGCGGCATCGCCTTACTTCGTTGCGTTCACGCTGTGTGTGACTTGGATTGCGCGGCACGATAAGAAGCTGGCCATACTTGCCTCTCCGTTTCTTTGGGTCGCCCTCGAACTCGCCCGCGCACGTATGCCCGACATCGGTTTCCCCTGGAATCTCCTAGGCTATGCCGCTTCAGGCAATCTTGCGCTCCTGCAGTTGGCTTCGGTCGCGGGAATCTATGGCTTATCGTTTGTTGTCGCCGCGTACAACGCCGTTGCGGTCTGGCTGATCGGGTGCTTGATGGGATGGCTGCCCCGGCGGCGAGGGCAAACGAATTCGCATTTGCCGGGCGCAGTGTTGGCGGGCTTTACTGCGCTGCTTCTCGCTGTGGCGCTGATTGGCCCACGGTTTGTCCCCACGGCGCAAGCTTCGCAAGTGGCGCATCTGGTGCAAACCGATCTGCCGCAATCGATGGAGTACCCGGCAAATTGGGACGCGCTTCATGCCGGTGATATGTCCGAGCTCGACCGCATCAGCATCGCCGCTGGGCAGAAAGATCACGGACTAGTGGTCTGGCCGGAGGTTCCCGCGCCGCTTTCGCTGAGTCAGGCGGACTTTGCCCGACGCGCGCAGGAAATTGCCCGCAATTCACAAAGCGACTTCCTTCTCGGCGTGATTGGCTGGGAACCAGGCGCCGATGGCCGGCTCGCTGCCTATAACAGCGCAGCCTTGCTCGATCCGCAGGGACGCGAGGAATTTCACTATGATAAAATTCATCTGGTTCCCTTCAGCGAATACGTGCCTTGGCGCGATTTTTTCTGGTTCGCCAAGAATCTCACAGGGCTGGCCGGTGACTTTCGGAGCGGCACCCGTTACGCGGTAGGGAATTTACCCGGCGGCCGATTTAGCGTTTTTATCTGTTATGAGGCGGTTTTCCCGAACGACGTGCGCCAGTTTGTTCTGGACGGCGCAAACCTGCTGATCAATATCTCAAATGACGGCTGGTTTGGCCGCTCGGCAGCTCCCGCGCAGCATCTCGAGATGGCTCGTGTGCGGGCGGTAGAACATCGGCGCTGGCTCTTACGCGATACGAATAACGGCTACACGGTTTCGGTAGATCCTTACGGTCGGGTTGTTGCAAGGCTGCCAGTGGACGTCCGTGCAGAACTCGATGCGCCGTACGCGTTTCGCAGCGATACCACGTTTTACACTCGCTGGGGCGATTGGCTCCCGGAGATTTGCGCCATAGTCAGTCTCGGTTTGCTGCTCGCGGCATTACTTCGGCGCACGCGGGCCGGGCTACAATAAGGAAAAGGACGGATCATGATTATCGAAGATCTCGAACATCGTTTTCAGGAACTCGGCGAACGAATCAAACTTGTGCGGAGTTATCTTTGACGTTCCTCACCATCGTAGCCTCCTAGCCGAACTCGAAAAACGCAGCTCCCAGCCGGATTTCTGGCAGGATCAGGAAAAGGCACAGCAGGTCCTACAGGAGCGCAAAAGCGCCGAAGGGCGCGTGAGCGCCGATGAGAAGCTCTCGCGCATCTCGAGCGACATCGAGACTTATTTGCACCTGGCGCACGAAGAGAGCGACGTCGCGCAGCGCGAATCCGTCCTGCGCGATATCCAACGGGAACTCGATGCGGCCGACCAATACGTCGCCCAACTCGAGACCGAAACGCTGCTCTCGGGGGAAAGCGACCGCCTCAACGCCATTCTCACCATCAAGTCAGGCGCCGGCGGCACGGAATCGCAGGATTGGACGGAGATGCTTTTGCGCATGTACTTGCGCTGGTGTGAGCGCAAAGATTTTCACGCTTCGGTGATCGATTCGCAGCCGGGCGAAGGCGCCGGGCTCAAGTCCGTAACCGTGCGCGTCGAGGGCGAAAATGCCTATGGCCTGCTTTCCACGGAAACTGGAGTGCACCGACTCATCCGTATTTCGCCTTTCGACCAGGCCGCGCGCCGCCATACATCGTTTGCATCCGTTTTTGTAATCCCCGAAGTCGACGACCGCATCGAAATCGACATCCGCCCGGAGGACCTCAAAATCGATACATTCCGCGCCGGCGGCCACGGTGGACAGAACGTCAATAAGGTCGAGACTGCCGTGCGCTTCACACACCTGCCGTCCGGCATCGTTGTGCAATGTCAGGCTGAGCGCAGCCAGCATAAGAACCGCGAATTGGCTATGAAGCTCCTGCGATCACGGCTTTATGAAGCAGAAATCGAGAAGCGGCAACAAGCCACGCGGAAGCTCGACGAGTCCAAGTTGGAAATCAGCTTCGGCAGCCAGATTCGCACCTACACCTTGCAGCCTTACCGCCTCATCAAGGACCACCGTACTAAATTCGAAATGGGCGATGTTGATCGGGTCCTCGATGGTGATCTCGATCCTTTCATCCGCGCCTTTCTCCTCGCCCGCGCGGGTCGAGGGGTCGCCGTAAAGGCCGGCGCCTCAAACGGGGACGAGGACGACCGGGAATAGGGGCTTCCCGCCGCCCGAAATCTGCCGCTGTCCGGCTGCAGCCGTTATCCTACAGACCTCTGGCTCGTCCCGCGTTGACTGTCTTAAGCCCCTGTGTTAGCGTCGCCTTTGCACGATTTTTGTCCTCGCTCATCTAAGTTTTGTTAGGTATTCAGTTCCTGAAGGAGCAATGGCTTGAGCCAGAAGAAGCGTAGTTTTCTGTTCACTTCAGAGTCCGTTACAGAAGGTCACCCCGATAAGATTGCCGATCAGATTTCAGACGCCGTCCTGGACGCAGTTCTTTCTCAGGACGCCATGGGCCGGGTCGCTTGCGAAACGCTCGTGACCACCGGTTTGGCCATGGTCGCAGGGGAAATCACCACCTCCGCGATCCTCGATTACAGTGAGATCGTCCGCCAAGTGATTCGCGACGTCGGCTACACGCGCGCGAAGTATGGGTTCGACGCAGACACCTGCGCCGTCATCTCATCACTGAAGCGGCAGTCTCCCGATATCGCTATGGGCGTCGACACGGGCGGAGCCGGCGACCAGGGCTTGATGTTCGGCTATGCCTGCGACGAAACCGACGAACTGATGCCGTTGCCCATCGTGCTGGCGCATAAGCTGGTGCGGCGCTTGGCCGAAGTTCGCAAGGCGGGACACTTGCCGTTTTTGCGCCCCGACGGCAAATCGCAGGTTACGGTCGAATATGTCGATGATCGCCCGGCGCGCGTCGATTGCGTTGTGATCTCCACGCAGCACAGCGACTCCGTATCCAATCGCGAAATCCACGACGGTATCCTGAAAGAAGTCATTCAGCACGTCGTACCTCCGGCGCTGCTCGATTCGCGGACGAAGTTCCACATCAATCCCACCGGCCGCTTCGTCGTGGGAGGGCCCATGGGCGATGCTGGACTCACCGGCAGAAAAATCATCGTGGATACTTATGGCGGCTACAGCCGTCATGGCGGCGGCGCGCTTTCAGGCAAGGATCCGACGAAAGTGGATCGTTCTGCCTGCTACATGGCTCGGTATGTGGCCAAGAATCTCGTAGCGGCTGGGCTGGCTCGCCGCGCTGAGGTGCAGCTTGCCTACGCCATCGGCGTAGCGGAGCCGGTCTCGGTGATGGTCGATACTTTCGAAACAGGCACGATTCCCGACGAGCAGATGACTGACCTGGTTCGCTCCGTCTTTTCGCTTACGCCTCGGGGCATCATCGAGAGCCTGGATCTGCGGCGTCCGATCTATCGTCCAACGGCTGCTTACGGGCATTTTGGCCGCAGCGAACCGACGTTTACCTGGGAGCGTTCGGACAAAGCTGCAGTGCTCCGCAAAGCGGCAGCAGGCCGCAACGCTGAAGTGGGCGCACGCGGCTGACAATCCCTGGCGCGTCATTCTGAGGAACGAACCGACGAAGAATCTCTCTGAAGCCTTTGTCACCCGATAGAAACTTGCAGCGAGCACCTCTTGCTGCGCAACTCAGTTCAACACTTTTTGGGGGAAAACGTGGCAACCATGCATTCGCTCACCGGCGACGTCAAAGATCTGGCATTGGCCGAGAGCGGGAAGCGCAAGATCGAATGGGCCAATCAGCAGATGCCCGTTCTGCAGTTGATTCGCAAGCGATTCATTAAGGAGCAGCCGCTCAAGGGCCTGCGGCTTTCGGCTTGCCTGCACGTCACCAGCGAGACCGCCAATCTCGCCATCACGCTTCGCGATGGTGGCGCCGAAGTCGCGCTCTGCGCTTCGAATCCTCTCTCCACGCAGGATGAGGTCGCGGCTTGCCTCGTGAAGGACTACAGCATCCCCACTTTTGCCATCAAGGGCGAGGACAACGCTACCTATTACTCGCACCTTGGCGCCACGCTGGAGAATAAGCCGCAAATCACTATGGACGATGGCGCCGACCTCGTTACCACGCTGGTCACCAAGCGCCTCGATCTTGTGCCCAACGTCATTGGCGGCACCGAAGAGACCACCACCGGCGTCATTCGCCTGCGCGCCATGGCCAAGGATGGCACGCTCAAATATCCCGTCATCGCTGTGAACGACGCTCTCACCAAGCACCTCTTCGATAATCGCTACGGTACAGGCCAATCCACCATCGATGGAATCCTGCGCGCAACCAATCTGCTCATCGCCGGTTTGAAATTTGTAGTCGCGGGTTATGGTTGGTGCGGCCGCGGAATCGCCATGCGGGCGAAGGGCCTCGGCGCAGACGTGATTGTTACTGAAATCAACCCCGTGCGCGCTCTCGAAGCCGTCATGGACGGATTCCGCGTCATGCCTATGCCCGACGCCGCAAAAATTGGCGATATCTTCGTCACCGTCACCGGGAATAAGTCCGTTATCGGCGCCGAGCATTTCGAAAAGATGAAAGATGGCGCCGTGATCTGCAATTCCGGCCACTTCAACGTGGAGATCGATATCCCCGCGCTGGAACGGCTCGCCACCGCCAAAAAGCCCGCGCGCCCGTTCGTCGAGGAATTCGCCATGAAAGACGGACGGCGGATCTATTTGCTCGGCGAAGGCCGCCTCATCAATCTTGCCGCCGCCGAAGGCCATCCCGCCGCGGTGATGGATATGAGCTTCGCCAATCAAGCGCTTTCCGCCGAATATCTGGTCAAGCACAGCTCCGAGCTGACACGGCAGGTTTATCCGGTGCCTGACCCGATCGATCGCCAGATTGCCAAGCTCAAGCTCGAATCTATGGGGATCCACGTCGACAAGCTCTCTCCGGACCAGGAGCACTACCTCGCTTCCTGGTCCGAGGGCACCACCTAGAGACGGCGCCTGTGCCGCGCTCTGCAAATTCAAAAAAGGTCGTTCCTCCTGAAATCGTCTCCGCCGTCGTCGGAGATATGCAGACGTGGGCCGCGCTTGCCCTCGACACGGCGAAAACCCGCGGCGCGTCCTTTGCGGATGCGCGCGTTGTGGATATGCGCTTGCGCGACCTCAGCACAAAGAATGGTGAAGTTGGCACATTGGCCGAAAGCGAGTCGCTCGGACTCGGCATACGCGCCTTGGCGAATGGCTGCTGGGGTTTTGCATCGAGCGACGTGCTTACGCGCGAAGGCGTGCAGGCCTGCGCCGCTCAGGCCGTAGCCATCGCGCACGCCTCCGCGATGGCTAAGCGCGCCGATGCCGAGATGGTCCCGGAAAAAGCCTACGTCGACACTTGGCAGAATCCCTATGTCAAGGATCCGTTCAAAATTCCACTCGAACGCCAATTGGATCTTCTCTTCGCCGCCGATTACGCCATGCGCCGCGTCAAGGGCCTCACCCTGGCGGAGACCTCGATGCAGTTCCGCCGCCAGGAACAGTGGTATGCCTCCACTCTCGGCTCCCAGATTCATCAGCTCAAACTGCAATCCGGCGCGGGTATTGTCGCCACGAGTTTCGTGAACGACGAAATTCAGAAGCGCTCGTACCCGAATAGCTTCGGCGGACAGCATCAGCTTGCCGGCTATGAACTCGTCGAGGCGCTCGATTTGCCAGGCAACGCGCAACGCGTCGCCGAGGAAGCTCTCGCGCTGCATAAAGCTGCGCAATGCCCGCAAGGCGAGCGCACCATCATTCTCGAAAGCTCGCAGCTTGGCCTGCAAATCCATGAATCCATCGGCCATCCCATCGAACTCGACCGCGTCCTGGGCATGGAAGCAAACTTTGCCGGCATGAGTTTTCTTACGCTCGAGAAATTAAATAAGCTGCGCTACGCCTCCGAAATCGTCAATGTGGTCGCCGATGCTCGCCTCGAGCACGGCCCGGGTTTGGGTACCTTCGGCTATGACGACGAAGGCGTTCCCGGCAAGCGCACCGACATCATCAAGAGCGGCCTTTTCACAGGCTATCTTTCGAATCGCGAGACTGCCGGAACCATCGGCTTAAAAGAGTCCGGCGGCACGATGCGCGCCGAAAGTTGGAATCGCCTGCCGATCATCCGCATGACCAATATCAGCCTGCTGCCCGGCACCTGGCGTTACGAAGACCTGCTCGCCGATACCGACGACGCCATCCTCATGGAAACGAATCGCTCCTGGTCCATTGACGACCGGCGCTACCATTTCCAGTTCTCCACGGAGATCGGCTGGGAGATCAAGCACGGAAAAAAAACGCGCATGCTCAAAAATCCCAGCTACAGCGGCATCACCACGGAATTCTGGAATAGCTGCGACGCCATCTGCTCGCGCGATTATTGGACCTTGTGGGGCACGCCCAACTGCGGCAAGGGCCAGCCGCAGCAGACCATGGGCACAGGCCACGGCGCCGCCCCCGCGCGCTTCCGCAAGATTCGCGTCGGCATGGCTTTCGCCAAATGATTGCCTTTGCAGGTGTAGCTCGGGTCGCACCGCCGGTGCCCAGCCCAAGCGCGCTTAAATAATAATAAAGACCGGCGGGAGACCTGAGGGTTTTCTATTGTGGGTCGCGGCTTTTTATGGTGGGCGCAGTGAATCCACAGCCTCGACATTAGCGGATTACGTAGGGGCCGGCTTTAGCCGCTGAACCGTGGACACACGAACGAAAAGACCCCGTGCCTCGCTTCCGGCGCGACGACGCGCCTCCGGCCCCGCCGTCGCGGAAGCTCATCTTCCCTCAGAGGCGGAGTTGCATCACCTTGCCGAGCGCGTGCTCCGGCTTTCCGATGCCGATGAGACCGAAGTGCATATCGATTTCGTTGCCGACGCGCTTACGCGCTTTGCCAACAACGCCATTCACCAGAATGTTGCCGAGCAGACTCTGAACGTTTCCGTGCGCACCGTCTTCGACGGCCGCACGGCCCGCGCAAGTACCAACAAAACCGACGACGAATCGCTGCGCCGGGCGGTCGCCGCGTCAGCCACGCTGGCGCGCAGTCAGCCAAAAAATCCCGATCTGCTGCCGATGCCTGGGCCCCAAAACTTACCCGAAGGTCATTCGCTATTTCCCTGAGACTGCGGGCGCTACTCCGAAAGATCGCGCCGTCGCAGTTGCCCGCGTCACCGAACTTGCCGAACAAAATAAGCAGACCGCCGCCGGCATTTTTTCCACCGGCGCGGCGGTTATGGCCATGGCCAATTCCAAAGGGCTTTTTGCCAGTTATCGCCAGAGCCGCGCGGAATTTTCCATCACGATCATGGAGCAGGATTCCTCTGGCTGGGCCAAAGCTAGCGCGCCGGATCGCGACCAAATCGATCCGGAACAGCTCGCTCAGCGCGCCAGTGAAAAGGCTGCCGCTTCTCGCCATCCCAAAGAAGTCGAGCCCGGCCGCTGGACCGTGATTCTCGAACCTGCTGCCGTCCTCGATCTAGTGGGTTTTCTCTTCTACGATTTCGCCGGAACCGCCGTGCTCGATCAGCGCTCCTGCTTCACCAATCGCATTGGCAAACAGGTGATGGGTGAAAACGTCTCCATCCATGACGACGTCACGCACAAGTTGCAGTCCGGCCCGCCATTCGATGGAGAGGGCATGCCCCGGCAGACTGTTTTGCTCGTCGAGCGCGGCGTGCCGCGCCATCTCGTCTATGCGCGCGCCACGGCCAAAAAAATGAAGACCAGGCCCACCGGCCACGGCCTGCCTCTCCCGAATCAGGATGGCGAAGCGCCCTTCAATCTCGTCTTCGGCGGCGGCAATACTTCGCTGGAAACAATGGTCGCCACGACCGACCGCGGAATCCTGTTGACCCGCCTTTGGTACATTCGCGAAGTCGATCCCTACGAAAAAATTCTCACTGGCATGACTCGCGACGGCACCTTCCTCGTCGAGAACGGAAAAATCTCGAGCGGCATCCGTAATTTCCGCTTCAATCAGAATATTTTGGAAATGCTATCGAATGTGGGGCAGATGAGCCCTGCAGTGCGAGCGGCTGGAGAAGAGTCTTTCGACATGGTCGTGCCCGCCATGAAGGTCCGTGACTTCCACTTCACCGAAGTCACGAAATTCTAATTCTGGCCGCGGTATCGATAGATCGTCATTTCGGGGCCGCCGTCGGGCGCGTTTTTGCGCGCCATCGCGTCTTCGGCGGGCGAGGAATCCCTCTGATCCCAAGTGGAATTTGACCAAGGCGTTGAGCGCAGTTGACTGTTACTCTTCCGGTTCCGTTGCATCTGAATCCTGTGCTAAAAGGGAACCGCTAATGGGAGGGCGACAAGATGGCTGAATCGCAGCACGCAGTACACGAGCACAAAAAAGTCTCCACCGAGTGCCTGGACCAATTATTCCTCAAGGCGCGCACCCATTGGGTCTGGCGCCCCGAACCGGTGCCCCTCGAGCTGCTGAAAGAACTCTACAACGTGGCCCGCTTCGGGCCCACGAGCGCGAATTCCTCGCCGGCGCGGTTCGTTTTCCTCACTACGCCCCAAGCCAAGGAGCGGCTCCGTCCGGCGCTTTCTCCCACCAACGTCGAGAAAACGATGACGGCGCCGGTCACTGTGATTGTCGCCTGGGATACGGAGTTTCACGAAAAGCTGCCACAGCTTTTTCCCGCCCGCGACATGCGCTCTATTTTCGCTGGCAATGCCGCTTTGATTCACGAGACCGCCTTCCGCAATGGCACGCTCCAGGGCGCCTACTTCATGATCGCTGCGCGCGCCTTGGGCCTCGATTGCGGGCCCATGTCCGGATTCGACCAGCAGAAAGTTAACGCGGAATTTTTCCCCGACGGCAAATGGAAAGCCAATTTTCTTTGCAATATCGGTTACGGCGATCCCAGCAAGCTCTTCCCGCGCAACCCGCGCCTCAGCTTTGACGAAGCTTGCCGCGTGCTCTAGCTCGAGACGCAGAGCGCCACTTGCTATGGCTGATCTTGCTTCCGAGATTAATGCGGCGCTTGTTAGCGACGCCCCTATTTCGCGAGAGAAAGTTCTTCTCTGGATCAATGCCGCCGCGGATCTGCCAACTCTCGCAAAGCTCTATCGCTTAACGGACAAAGCCTATTATCGAATTCAGCCTGACCTGGGTAAAGAGGTGACGTGCGCGCTGATACAGCGATATCTCTTGGAGTGCATTCGCCAAGACGTTGCAGGCGACGATGAGATAGAAGGCCGCTTCGATGCCGCCCAGTCTCTTCATTTCTGGCTCTGTCGCTTGGTTGAAACGGGAGACGCGTCATCGATCCTTGCCGGTGTGGCGCGTGGGGTGACAGAACTTTTCCTGACAGGGGATGAAGCGATTCGCTACACGATTGAGACTGCCTTCCTGGAGCACGTGCTCGAAACTGCTGACCTTCGACCCTATTTTGAGCATTGGGCATCTGACGCACGCCTCAAAGAGACGTGGGAACGGGCGATCGAATGGGGAAAAGCGCATCCCGATTTTACCTGGGGGCTTGCCAAGAGGCGACCAAAATCTGAAAGCAGCTAGCTCCGGCGAGATTTAATTCCTCAGTGGAATTACCGTTCCAAGCCGGGGCTCGCGCAGAAAAATTCCCACCCACGCCAGCGCGGCGAAAACGATAGGGAAGAACGTATTGAACATCGCGCTGCCGATGCGCATGTTCGCTGCAACCGCGCCGCCAAGATATCCAGTGAGCAGGATCGCCCCAAGAACCGCGGTCTGCGGAATTATGTAGAACACTGTGCAGACGAGCAGGATGATCCCAATCGTGAAAATCGTGTTCGCCGGATATCCGAGCTGGGCCGACGCTTCCATCACGGCACGCACCTTCATCACCTTCGTGATGCTGTCAAAGAGAAGGAACAGCACAACCACAGCACTGATAATCCGTCCTGTCCAGAGTCTTCCCTTTGAAACAGGACCCGCCTGCGTGAGTGATTGCACGATCCGTTCCTCCTTTGTAGCTCAGGGTGCTCCGGCGCCCTTTGCCGGAGACCCTGAGGCTTTTAGCTCTGAGCGTGCTGTGCCTTTTTTTCGGCCCGAAATTATCAACGGCGCCGCAAACCGTCACGCTCGCGCCAAATATTCCCCAAGCCGGTCCAGCGTCTGTCTCCAGCCTTCCGGAGCACCGCGCGTCGCGTCGGATTCAAACGAATACGTCTGTTGCACAGTAAGTTTCGTTTTGCCCTCATGTTTGGCAAACGTCACCGTCGTCCATACTTGATGCCCCGGCTCATCGTGGATTACTCCCTGAAACACGATGCGCTCCGGCTCAACAATCTCGAGATATGCGCCCTCAAACGGATAATCATTTCCGTCTGGCCCGCGCATCACAAAGCGAAACTTTCCTCCAACCCGAAATTCCATCTCGCATATTGGCAGCGTGAATCCTCGTGGCCCCCACCATTGCGCGATCTGTTCCGGTTTGGTCCACGCCTGAAAGACAAGCTCGCGCGGAGCGTCGAACACTCGTTCGATTGTTAGCTCGCGTTTCTTGGACCATCTCGCTCCGGCAGCGCCTGCCTCGCGCGCAGTCGGCTCCTTCTGCACGCCTTTGATCCTCGCCAGATATTCGCCGAGCACGTCGAACGCACTCGTCCAGCCCAGTCTGTGGCCGTCGCGCGATTCGGCAGATTTGAAGCCACTTTGGCGCAGCGTCATTTCGGTTTTTCCGCCGCGTTCGATAAACGTGACGGTCACCAAAGTCTCCTGGCTCGGCTTTCCTGAGGCATCAAGCCATGCATGCGTGAAAACCAACCGCTCGGGCCGGACGATCTCGCGATACGAGCCTTCCAGTCGGTGCTCTACGCCGTCGGGTGAGCGCATACAAATCCGGAAGCCTCCGCCCGGGCCGGATGTCCGATTTCTCCGTTGTTACGGTGAAACCGCGTGGCGCCCCCTGCCAATGCTGCAGGTGCTCGGCCTTCGTCCAGGCGTCGAAAACGAGTCCACGCGGCGCGTCAAAGACGCGCGTGATGACCAGATCCGTTTCCTCCGTTGAGCCCTTACTCATCTTTGCGTCGCTTGCCGCCATTTCTTTTCTCCTTCTTTTGCGATTTCTGTACGTCGCGCAAGTAGTCGTCCAAACGATCGAAGCTCTCTGTCCAAAATCTTCGGTAGTGCTCCACCCAATCGGCAACGTCCCGCAACGGACCCGCCGAAAGCCGGCAGGGACGCCACTGCGCATCGCGTCCCCGCGCAATCAGCCCGGCTCTCTCCAGCACCTTCAGGTGCTTGGAGACGGCGGGCAGGCTCATCTCAAAGGGCTCCGCAAGCTCCGTCACCGAAACTTCGCCGGAAGCCAGCCGCGCGAGTATCGCGCGCCGCGTGGGGTCGGCAAGGGCTGCGAAAGTGGTGCTCAGTTGATCGGCTGTTGCGAATGCTTCTGGCATGTTATTTAACCTATAGGTTAAATACATCCGCATTATCTCTCTGTCAAGCTTTTTCTGTGCGATTCTTAAGCCTCGTCGCTGTTGGAAAGGACATCTAGGATTGGTCCCTTATTTATGAACTCCGAATCTGCTCGCATTGCCGATCAATTGCGCCGCGCTTTTAGAGGCGAAGCCTGGCACGGACCTTCTCTGCTCGATCTGCTTGCCGAAATCACACCGGAGCAGGCGCGTGCCCGCCCGATGCGTTCGGTACACAACATTTGGGAGCTGGTTCTGCACATCGACATCTACCTGCAGGTCGGTTTCGACGCGACTCAAGGAACTCCCATGCCAAAGCTCTATGGCACCGAGAGAGATTGGCCCGCCCTGACGGGATGATTCCGCGGAGGCATGGTTCGACGCGCAGGATAGCTTGTTTCGAAATGCCGAGAAGCTGGCGCAGGCCATCGAGAAATTTGACGACGCAAAACTGCAGCGACATCGCGCCCGGCCGCTCTTACGACTTCTACTATCTCTTTCACGGCATTGTGCAGCACAGTCTTTATCATGGAGGCCAGATCGCCATACTCAAGAAAGCGATCCTAGGCACTTAGCGGCGATCGGTCACCGGTCCGTCACAAAACAGCGGGGCTGGTGTTCGGCTTTCCAATTCTCCCGCCGAGCGAGACAATATCAGTATCGGCAGGAGTCCTTCGAACGATGGATCGGCGCAGGTTTTTCTCCATGGCTGCGGGCGCGGGAGTTGGCGTACTGCTGCCCCTCACTGTCTACCGTTACATGATGAAGGGCATGCACACCGGCTATGCCAACGTGCGCGCCTATCTGAACGATGGTCCCGAAGCCGCGCTCCGCGCCATCACCCCCAATGACGATTTCTATCTAATGTCCTCGCACGGCGAACCCGCCGTCGATACTGAGAAATGGTCGTTCAACATCGACGGCCTGGTCGATCATCCCTTGCGCTTCAGCTATGACGAGATTCGCCGCGAACCGGCCTACGAGACGCCGCTCACGCTCGAATGCATTTCGAATTCCGTCGGCGGAGGCTTGATTGGCAATGCCGTATGGCACGGCACACGTTTGTGCTCTTTGCTCGAACGCGCCGGCATCAAGCCGCAAGCGAAATATGCGGCGCTCTATTCCGCCGAGGGCTATAGCACCGGCCACACTCTGGAGCGCATCTTGCGCCCTGAGAATTTCCTCGCTTGGGAGATGAATGGCGAACCTCTGTCGCGCCGCCACGGTTTTCCTCTGCGCGTGATTCTGCCGGGGAAATACGGAATGAAAATGCCCAAATGGCTCACGCGCATCGAATTTGTCGATCGCGAATTTCTGGGATTCTGGGAATGGCAGGGCTGGTCGAATTCCTCGGAGCGTCAATTGCAAGCGGCCATCGACGATCCACGCGACCGTGCGCGCGTCGCGGGAACGAATTTCGTCATCACCGGATGGGCCGTCGCGAACGAAGCAGGCGTGCGCAAGGTCGAGATTTCTACCGATGGCGGCGATTCCTGGAACGACGCCCCGATCTTCAGTAATCCCTTGCCTTCCCAGGTGTGGGCGTTCTGGAAGTATGTGTGGACCAACCCGCCGAAAGGAACGCACACGATCACGGTTCGCGCCACCGACGGCAATGGCAAACTCCAAACTTCCTCATCCTCCGGCGAATGGCCTGACGGCGCCACCGGCTATCACGAAGTCACCGTCGAAGTCACCTAGGTTCTGTCGTCCCACCCACGATCAAGTGAGCCATGTCATTCTGAGCGGGTTTACGCTGTGCAATCCGAAGAATCTCTCTTTGAGCTAGCCCACGCGAGCGAGAGCCTTGTAGCCTGCCGGCAGTTTTTGCCGAAGATCCTAATGCTTCTGGTTGATTGTTTGGCGGGCTACTGCGGCGAAAGAAACTGCAGGCTCGCGATTGTCTTCGCGATCACGTTTTCCTGGATCTGAATCAAGTCGGAATCCGCGGAAGTCATTCCCAAAATCGTGAACACGTCTTTTCCGCGAGCCAGCATCGTGAACGTAACCGACCAATCGTGCCCATCGAGGTTACCGTTGAAGCGCTGCTCGATGGCGGGTACTCCCGCGACGGTGATCTGCTTTTTGCCAATCTGGCGGTAGTTCTCATACACGTCGCGCAGCGTGCGTTCCCGCTTTGCCGCCAGCGCCTCGAGCGAATCGTTCAAAGGATCGCGCCCGACGACCAGCAATGTGTTTTGGTCCTCGGTGCCCAGTGCGCCGATAGCATTGGGCAGCTGATCCTGGGGATTCTTAATCACCTGCCAGGTTGGCGGCTTGTACATCTGGAAACCGTAGGTTTGGTTCACGTACACATTGCCGCGCACTACTTCTTGCATGGGTTGAGGCCGCGGATCGGTGGCTTCGCCCGAAGGCAACAGCCCTGAAAGGTTAGGCAGGAGCGGGGAAGCGGGGCTTGCCGCAATCGCCGGCGGCGCAACGTTTGTGCTCGCCGCGGCAGACTTGCTTGGAGCGGTCATATATTTTGGGATGGGTCGCGGCATCGGCGATACTGCCGGTCTGTCGTTCGAAGTCACACCAGTAAGCGCCGAAGGCTTCAAGGCGGGCGCCGGCTGCCCGGAATCCGGCCCGGCTTTCTTCTCCGTCGGAACGATTTCGGCGATGCTGTCCTTGCGGACGTAAGCAAAGCCGTAGGTCGTTTGCACTTTGAATGCGCCGTCCTCGAAGCCAACGATGGTGCCGACGATTTTCGAACCGTCTTTCAGGTGAAATTCGTCGCCGCGAGCTGTGCCCGCACCCACGAGGAATGCGATAACGAGCGCGAAGACTGGCAGGAAGAAGCGCTGATGATTCGACCCCCGCATAAGCCTAGTATTTCAAAGGGCTTCCGCCTAAACAACCGTGCTGCGGCCCTTGATGCTCCAAACGGCAAGCCCCCAGTCCCAAGCTAAATTGCGCAGGGAAGTCGCAGGTTTGGTCTGGTTTCAGAAGGGAATTAAATGCCGATAGGAACGAACGGATTCGGGAGGAATCTCGGAGATCCCTCCCGAATTCATGAACTTACTTTCTACTTGGATGCTCGTGACGGGCGCACTTGCAGCTGATCGTCCACCGAGAAAACGTTCGGCACCGACTTTGCTCGTATCTCCGCGACATTCTTGTCCATTTCATTGTCGACCGTCCCAACCAGCGTCACGTGTCCGCCTTTCACAATGATGTGAATCGACGGCAGGACTCCCATGGCGTATCGTTGCAATTCCGGCGCGCCGTAGATGGCCCGGTACTCAGCGCGACGGATTTCATCATCGAATGGGCTGAGCGGCAACACTTCAATATTGTTGTTTACTTTGGTCACGCCTTCGATTCCTTTGACCGCAGTTTCCGCGTCATCTTTGGTCACGGGCTGCCAGACTTGGCCCGATAGCGTCACTTCAGAGCCCTTGACGCTATATTGCAGGTTGTCGAAGACGCTGAGCCACGGCACTTGAACCAACTGGTGGCCCACTTCGCGCGTCAGCCATTGTTCATAGTTCTGGCTACCGCGGTCCGGCGGTACGGGTCCTTGAGCCCTTTTACCTGCTGCTGACGTACCCACCGAGGCGATAACGCTCAAAACAGTAACTAGCAGAAGAGATTGGATCGAGAGCGGCCGAATAGTCGTAGTCATTTCATCCTCCCATCGTTTACTGTTACCTATCGTTTGGATGTCATTCACTTAGACGGCGATGCATCAAAGGGCGTGAGCGGCACGCGGGAAACGTTAGACTTCTGTTAGGATGGGCGCCCAGTAGGAACCGCATCAACCGCTAAATTTTATAGGATGTAAGGAGCCAGGCTTCGTACGTGTGGGTGATCGCGCATCGGGGCGCATCTGGGATTGCGCCGGAAAATACCTTGGCCGCCTTTCGCAAGGCGGTCGAGTTGGGTGCCGGCTTTATCGAAACCGACCTGCAACTCTCACGCGATGCGCGCCTTGTGGCTTTGCATGATGACACGCTGGAGCGCACGACAAACGGCAGCGGCCCGGTTTCCTCCAAGGCTCTGGAAGAATTGCGCCGGCTCGATGCGGGAAGCTGGTTCCGGGCGTCCGGCCACGAAGCGGACCCTCGTTTTGCCGGAGAGCGCATCCCCACCATCGAAGAGATCCTGGCATTCGGCCGCGAGCACGAGATCGGTCTCTTTCTCGAAATTAAGCCGACCGGCCCGAGCGGTGCGGAGCACGCCATTGTCGGCGCCTTGCATGCCTGCGGCGAAGTCCCGCGCAGCGTGGTTCTTTCTTTTTCGCCGAGTGTTCTCAAGCGTGTACGGCAGCTCGAGCCTTTGGCTGTGACCGGCTTTCTTTTTGGTGACCGCTTGCCGGCAGCCGTTGCCACCGCCGTCGATGCCGGAGCCCGTCAGCTTCTGCCGCGAACCGACCGCGTCACCCGGGAATTAGTTACCGAAGCCCACGCCCACGATGTCAGGGTGGTCGCCTGGACCGCCAATACGTCCGAGGAGATGCAGAAACTGATCTCCGTCGGCGTCGACGGCATCATCACAAATTACCCGGACCGGCTGGTCGAGCTCCTTCGCGAAACTCACAAAAGCGAAGCCAGTAAGTGTCAACGCCATTTTCGGGCCGCACCGTAATCTCACAACGAGAAAATTTAGGGGGTCGGAGCTTTAGCTCCGACAAAAGTCACCGCTTGTTTTTGGGGGCTTTAGCCCCTGAAGTTTTTTCCACCAATCCCTTCGTTGCCACAAACATGCGCCCAAATTCCGCCAACCCGATCTCCTCGGCCCGGGCGCTCGCTGCGATCCCGCATTCGCGCAAAAGCGCCGCAGCTTCGTCTTGCGGCATCAGCGAACGCAGGTTATTGCGCAACGTTTTTCGCTTCTGCGCGAAGCAAACCTTAAGGAATCTCAGAAATCCGGCTTCATCCCTGATTCCGAGCTTTGCGCGTTCGCCCGGCAAGTGCAAAGCCACCAATGCTGAGGAAACTTTAGGCGGCGGCTGAAAGGCGCCCGGCGGAATACGCAACAATATCTCCGGACGCGAGTAGAACTGTGTGAAAGCGGAAAAATAACCAAAATCACGACTACCCGGTCGCGCCGTCATGCGCTCCGCAACCTCGAGTTGCACGACCAGGAACGCCGCCTCGAGCCGATCGGCTTGCGCCAGCAAGCGGTGCACGATCGGCGAGGTAATGTAATAGGGAAGATTGCCATAGGCGCGAAAGCGCTCGCCCTCGGTAAGTTCCGCCAGATCCAGCGCCAGCACGTCGCCCGCAGTGACGGTGACGTTCGAAAGCTCAGCCGTTTGCTCCTGCAAACGCGGCAGCAGCTTGGGATCGAGCTCAATAGCGATCAGCCGCCCGACCTGAGTGGCCAGGAGCGAGGTCATCTCCCCGTGGCCCGCCCCAATTTCCACCCACAGATCACCTCGGGGCGAGGCGACCTCTGGCTCAGCAGCTTTGGTCCGCGCAGCGGCCGCGCCATCTCCCAGCACGAGCCGGGCGATCCGCTCGCGCCAAGCCGCGCTGGCGAGAAAGTGCTGACCAAGACGTTGGGGTGCCACGGCGCGCCAGTGTAACAATTCCCGCGTGCCCGCGCGCGAGAGGCAATCGGGGTTGAGCGTCGGAACCCTGTCGAAAATTAAGTCGTGTCACGAAACGCCGCTAGCGCTACGATGCCCAAGAGGGAGGTCCGAATCGGTATTTCCGATTCAGAAATTGGACGATGAACGACTTTTTTAATGAGTCGTCGAACCCGACACCGACAACACAACAAGAGGATCAGCCTGCGCCTGCCAAAAGTCCCGGGAAGGCCGGAATAGTCCTCGGAGTGATTGCGGTCGTCCTTATCCTCATTCTTGGTGGTGGGCTTGTATGGACGCTTGGGCGACTGAACCGGCAAATGCTCCAAATCAGCCAGCAGACGGCCCAGCTTAACCACCGCGTCGAGGGCGTGGAGCAGCAATCACAGACCTTCGCTCAACAGGCTTCGCAAGCCGCAGCAAACGCCCAGGCGGCCGCCCAGCAGCGCGACGAAGCGAAGCAGTTGGAGGCCGACTCAGCAGCGCAGGCGCAATCCGCCCAGCAGGCCGCGGCTGCTGCGGAGCAAGAGGCCACTCAAGCGGAGCAGAAAGCCGAGGAATATCGCAAGCAGCGCGAGGAAGAGCTCCAGCAGCTACAACAGGTCTTGGGGCAAATTGCGGAGACGCACCGCACCACATTGGGACTGGTGATGACGCTCGGCGAGAAATCGATCCGGTTCGACTTTAACAAGGCCGATATCGATCCCCAGTACCACGATATCTTAAACCGCATCGCCGGCGTCCTGATGACGCTCCAGGGTTATTCGATTTACGTGTACGGCTATACCGACGACATCGGCACACAGGATTACAACCTGAAGCTCTCCGGCCGGCGTGCCCAGGCGGTCCGCGACTCCCTGGTCCAGGCAGGCATCAATCCGGGCCTTATCACCACAAAGGGTTTTGGCAAGTTCGATCCGCGCGTTAAGGGCGATACCGCGCAAGCGCGGGCAGCTAATCGGCGCGTGGAGATCGGCATTGTCGATTCAAGGCTGCTCTTCGATAGCGAAACTCAACCTAAAAAATAAGCCCTGCCTTTGAGGCTACTCCAACGAGGCATCGGCTTGACGCCACGGCGCTCAATTCAGTACCGTCAAAGTTTGGCTTAAAGAGACCCATGCGAATCCTATTTGTCGCTTCCGAAGGTTTGCCGTTCTCAAAAACCGGCGGCTTGGCCGACGTAGTGGAGGCGCTTCCCAAATCTCTAGTGGCGCAGGGACATGACGTGGCTGTGGTTCTGCCCCGTTACCGTACTACCCAGATCAAGAATGTCGTCATCAAGAGCCTCACGGTGCCCATGGGCACTTCATTGCGCTTTCCTGCCATTGCCGGCGGGGGAAGGCTTGCGGGCGTGCAGTATTTCTTCGTGGACGACCCTCAATATTTCGATCGCGATCAGCTCTATGGCGTCGGCGGCCGGGATTATCCGGACAGTGCCGAGCGGTTTGCGGAGTTCGCGCGCGCGTCAATCGAACTTGCCAAGCAACTCTGGCTGCCCGATGTGATCCACTGTCATGATTGGCAAAGCGCCCTTGTCCCTGTGCTGCTGCGAACAGCATACGCGGCCGATCAGCAGCTTTCCGCCATACCCGTCGTTTTTACGATTCACAATATGGGCTACCACGGTTTATTCCCCCGCGACGTCCTCGCGCGCATCGGCTTGCCCGATTCGCTATTTCGCATGGACGCATTGGAATTCTTTGGCCATGTGAACTACCTGAAGGGCGGCCTTGTTTTCAGCGATTACTTGACTACGGTAAGCCGCAAATATGCGCAGGAGATTCAGACCACCGAATACGGCCACGGCTTGGACGGCGTGGTTCGCACGCGCGCCGACCATTTGATCGGCATATTGAATGGCGTCGATTATTCGGTTTGGAATCCCGAGGTGGATACCCTGATCGCGGCGCGTTATTCGGCCAAGGACTTGAGCGGAAAGCAGGTTTGCAAACGCGATCTGCTCGCCCAATTCCAATTGCCCGAAGAAAACCTCGAGCGTCCCGTCATCGGCATCGTTTCGCGCTTTGCGGATCAAAAGGGCTTCGATCTCGTCGCCCAGGTTGCGGATGAGATCATGCAGGAAAACCTCGCCATCGTCGCTCTCGGATCAGGCGAAGCAAAATACGAACGCATGTTCCGCGAACTTTCCGAGAGGCTTCCCGAGAAGATTGCGGTGAAAGTCGCATACGACAATACTCTGGCGCACAAAATCGAAGCCGGCGCGGACATGTTTCTGATGCCTTCGCGTTACGAACCTTGCGGGTTGAATCAGATCTATAGCTTGCGCTATGGTACG
Source organism: uncultured Acidobacteriota bacterium (assembly GCA_963804535.1). Taxonomy (GTDB): domain Bacteria; phylum Acidobacteriota; class Terriglobia; order Acidiferrales; family UBA7541; genus Palsa-189. The sequence continues at coordinate 90,581 of CAWDQT010000040.1, read as the reverse complement.
GTGCCCGTGGTGAGGGCCACGGGTGGCCTCGACGATACAATCGAGCCTTTCGATCCCGTTAACGGGCGCGGCACGGGCTTTAAGTTTTCCGAGTACACTGGCCCGGCCCTGCTGGCGGCCTTACGCGAAGCGCTGGCCGCCTATGGTGACAAAGCGGCCTGGCGGCGCTTGCAGGCCAACGGCATGGCCAAGGATTTCTCATGGAATGCCTCGGCGCTCGAGTATGGCCGGTTGTATGATGTGGCTCGAAAGGCAAGAATCCGAACGGTTGCGGTATCATCTAAATATCAGCCGGTTGGCAGCGCTTAACTCCCTCATGGAGGAGCGCTCAAGCGAAAGCCCAAGCGAAAGCCAATTGAAAGGGAGATATGGCAGATACTATTTCAAGTGTTACGGACGTTAGCTTCCAGTCCGAGGTTATCGAGGCTAGCAATTCGCAGCCTGTGATGGTCGATTTCTGGGCGGATTGGTGCCGCCCTTGCCATATGCTGGCGCCGACCGTGGCTGAGATCGCCGCTACCTATGCGGGTAAACTCAAAGTGGTCAAGCTGAATGTCGATGAAAACGTCAATTCCGCCGGCCGCTACAATATCCGAGGCATTCCCACGCTATTGATCTTCAAGGGCGGCCAGGTGGCCGACCAGATCGTGGGCGCCGTCCCCAAAGAACAAATCTCCAAGATCGTCGACCGTCACCTAAACTAGAGGCCGCTAGAGGCGGCGACTACCACAAGCCACATTAGCTTGGTGCTCGCGGTCAGTCGGGGATCTTTGTCAAACGGCCTTTACTCCTGCGGTAAAATATATATGTCTGCTTGGGACTGATTCACAGGCCTTGGCTGGTCGGGAGCCGGGTTCGCCGGCGACCTCGCGGACTTGCTTCGCGAGACCTGTTCTCGCATTTCTGGTAATGGTTCACCGAACGCGCAGGTGGCATCCTGGAGTCGTGTGGTTCCTCGCGAAAAAATTAAGCTCCTTAGACCAGCTGAATTTCCCGGCATCTTTTATTCGAATGGAGTGGAAACCGTTTTCCACGTCGCATCTTGCAGGACTCACGTCCAGCACTGGCAAACTGTCTGAGTTACGCCGTTTCAGCCCGTACGCAACATCAGTCCGATCTACGATGCGTCTTCCGGCCACGAGATCAACGCGCAAACGGGAAGAGTCTAACCATCCTGGAATGAACACTTGCACAAAAATAGGTGGGGGGTACCCCCGTCGTCGGACGGCCGTCCTTGCCTTTCGCGTCGCGCGGCGAGTACGATATTCCTCCGCCGCAAGCCTCGAGAAAGCGGCGATCCGATCAGGATCGCCGTCCCGAGCGACCAACGGAAGCGAGGGATCTCTCCGGACCTGCCGCAGCTCAACCGCGGTCGGGTTCTGGCCAGGCAGAGTGCGGCCCAAATACCGGTAAACGAAAGGGAAGTCGAGCGGGAATGAAATCGATCGTTGTAGTGGGCGCGCAGTGGGGTGACGAGGGCAAAGGGAAAGTCGTCGATTACATGGCGGCTTCCTTCGACTATATTGCCCGCTGTGCGGGCGGCCACAATGCGGGACATACCGTCATTTTCAATGGCAACCGTTTTGTCCTGCAATTGATTCCTTGTGGAATCCTGCGCCCCGGCAAGAACGCCGTCATCGGCGCGGGCGTAGTAGTCGATCCGGCTGCTTTGGTCGCCGAGCTCGATAACCTCGGCCGCGCTGGTATCGACGTGAGCGGCAGGCTGCATCTTGCGACTCGCGCGCATCTGATTTTTCCCTATCATCGCCAGATGGAAAAGGCCGCGGAAGCAGCGCGCGGCGCAGCCAAAATCGGAACGACTTCCCGTGGCATCGGCCCCGCCTACGAAGATAAGATGGCGCGCAGCGGGTTACGTGTTTGTGATTTGCTGGAGCCGGCGCGTTTCCGTGAAAAGCTGGCGCACGTCGTTGCGGAAAAGGATGCCATCTGCCGCGCGACTTATGGAGTGCCGCTCGAAGTCGAGGGCCTGGCCGAAAAATATCTCGAATATGCCGAGCGCCTGCGGCCTCTGGTTGTCGACGCCTCCTCGCTTGTGAACCGCGCGCTGGACGAAGGCCGTTCGGTGCTTTTTGAAGGCGCTCAGGGCACCATGCTGGACATCGATTACGGCACCTATCCCTTCGTGACCTCGTCGAATGCAACTGCCGGCGGCGCGTGTACCGGCCTGGGCGTTGCGCCCACTCGTATTTCCGGAGTCGCTGGCGTAACCAAGGCCTACACGACTCGTGTGGGCAGTGGCCCGTTCCCCACGGAAATGCCCGATCTCGACGCACGCGAACTCCGCGACCGCGGCAAAGAGTATGGAGCGGTCACCGGCCGCCCGCGCCGCTGCGGCTGGTTGGACCTGGCCATGCTGCGCTATGCCGTGATGCTGAATGGAATCACTTCGCTTATCGTCACCAAGCTCGACGTTTTCGATACGCAGCGCGAAATTCAGGTGTGTGTCGGCTACTGCTACAAAGGAACGCCGATTCACGAAATGCCCGCTGCCGTCGAAGACTTCGAGCACATTCGCCCGGAATACCGCTCGCTGCCGGGCTGGCAAGCCTCTACTGAAGGCGTTCGAGATGCCAAAGATCTGCCTGAGACTGCTCTCGATTACCTGAAATTCATTTCCGATCAACTCGAAGTCGAAATCGGGATGATCTCCACCGGACCGGAACGCGACGCGACGATCATTGCTTCCGGGACGCAGTTCGCCTCCTGGCTCTAAGAAGCGAAAATGCTCTCCTACGAGCAAGCCCGTGAAAAGGTGATCGCCGCGGTTCGCGCCCTGCGCGGCCCGCTGGCTACGGAAACCGTCGAGCTCTCGCGCGCCTGCGGTCGCGTGTCGGCGCAGCCCATCACCGCGGATCGCGACTATCCTCCGTTCGACCGCTCGATTCGTGACGGGTTTGCCCTGCGCGCGGATGACGCCGTGCCTGGCGCCACGCTCCGCTGCATTGGCGAAATCAAGGCCGGCAGCGGTTTCGATGGAGTAGTTGGTCCCGGCGAGTGCGTGCAGATCATGACCGGAGCGTCTGTGCCGGCGGGCGCCGATGCGGTGGTAATGATCGAGCACGTCTCCATCGACGGCGAGCGCATCATGCTCAGCCGCCCGGCGACCCGCGGCCAAAGCATCGTCGCGCGCGGCAAGGAAGCGCGTGCCGGTCAGCAACTACTCGCAGCGGGCACTCGCCTGGGGTACGCGGAGATGGCGCTGGCGGGCCAAGTTGGCGGTCATCACTTGAGCGTTTTCAAGCGTCCGCGCGCCGCCATTCTCTCTACTGGAGACGAAGTGGTGGACGTCTCCGCCACTCCGGGGCCTTTACAAGTTCGCAACGGCAATAGCATTGCCTTGGAGGCGCTTGCCGTACTCACGGGAGCTGAAAGCGAATTGTTGGGAAATGCTCCCGACGAAAAAAAAGAACTGCGTAGCCGCATCGAACGCGGCCTGGAAGCAAATCTGCTCATCATTTCGGGCGGCGTCTCCATGGGGAAGTACGATCTTGTGGAGATGGTGCTTGGCGAGTTGGGCACTCAGTTCGTCTACGATTCCGTGGCTATCCGGCCCGGCAGGCCCGCCGTTTTCGGGGTCTGCCGCGGCAAGCCTGTCTTCGGGTTACCGGGCAATCCGGTATCTACGATGGTCACGTTCGAGTTGTTCGTGGTTCCCGCGATTGACATCCTCAGTGGTGCTGAGCCGCGGCCGCTGCCCGTCTTCCGCGCGCGGCTCGCTCACGCGCTGCGCGAAAAGAGTGAATTGACCCATTTTCTTCCGGCTCGCGTTCAAACGGTGCGGGGAGAGCCAGAAGTCTCCGCCTTGCCGTGGCAGGGCTCGGGCGACGTCGTCACCATGGCGGAGTCAAACGCGTTTGTGATTGTCTCTCCCGAGAAACTTAATTGGGAGGCCGGCGAAATGGCCATGGTTCTGCCTCGCCGTGGCCTGCTATGAAACGTCTTTCCCATTTCGGCAAAGGCGCGGAAGTAGCCATGGTCGACGTCAGCGCCAAGGCTACGACTGTGCGCAAAGCGTCCGCGTATGGATTTGTGCGCATTGGCCGTGCTGCGCTCGAGCAGGTCCGCCGACGCAAAACGCCCAAGGGCGACCCGCTGGAAATCGCCCGCATCGCTGGAATCGCCGCTGCCAAGCGCACTTCGGAGTGGATACCTCTTTGTCATCCTTTGCCTATCACGCACATTGATGTGACTGCACGGCTGTGCCAGAATGGCGTGGAAATCACCTCACGGGTCTCGGCCGCGGCACAGACCGGCGTGGAAATGGAAGCGCTTGTTGCGGTTGCCGCCGCAGCGCTCACCGTCTACGACATGTGCAAGGCCCTCGATAAGTCGATCGAAATCATGGATATCTATTTGCTCGAGAAGACCGGAGGCAAGAGCGGCGACTATCGCCGGAAAACGGGAGCCAAAGCGCAACGGCCCTGATGAATCCTTCCTCCAAGAGCGTCAATGTCCTGATCGTGGACGATAATCCACTGATCCGCGAGCTCATGGCCCAGGCGCTCGATCCCGTGTGCAAGGTGATCATTGCCTCCGATGGCGCCGACGCTCTTCTCAAAGCAGTAGACGCTCCTCCCGATCTGATCATCACCGACTTCAAAATGCCGGGCCTCGACGGGCGGCAGCTTTATGAAAGGCTCCGCCAGCGCGAGGGCACGCGCAACACGCCTTTCATTTTCGTGGCGAGCCAGGGCGACATTGAGGAAAAGCTCCGCCCGCTGGTGGCCGCCGAAGATTTTGTCACTAAGCCTTTTTTTGTGGCCGACCTGGTGCGCGTGGCTAGGAAATTTGTCGATCGCTTACATCTAGAGAAGCTGCAGCAGCGCGCTTCGCGCCCCGGCGTCATTCAAGGGCGCCTGGAAGAGATGGGCGTCACGGAACTGATGCAGTCGCTCGAAATGGGCCAGAAGTCGTGCCGGCTGGCTCTGCACCGCAGCAATCAGACCTGCGAATTGTATTTTTCCGGTGGGCAGTGCAAGGACGCGCGGCTGGGCAAACTCGAAGGCGACGCGGCCTTCTTCGAAGCGGTCAATTGGACCGACGGCGAATTTGAGATCGATTTCTCTGCTGTTTCAGATCGAACCACCACCACGCGTTCTACCACCGGACTGCTCATGGAAGCCATGCGTCTGATGGACGAAGCCAACACCAACGGCGTGAAAAGCTGAGCGGCAATGCGCGTCGCAGTGCTCACCGTTAGCGATTCCGTCTCGCGCGGCGAGCGCCAGGATCGTTCGGGGCCAGGAGTGGCGGAGCGCTGCCGGGCGCTCGGCTGGCAAGTCACTTCCTGCGAAGCAGTTTCCGATGATCGAGAAGGTCTTGAGAAACGGCTTACAGCGATTGCGGATTCTACTTCCGTGGATTTAATTCTCACGACGGGCGGTACAGGAATCGGGCCTCGCGATTCCACTCCGGAAGCAACTGCGGCGATCTGCCAAAGGATTCTCCCCGGGCTCGGCGAACTCATGAGAGAGAAGGGACGCGAAAAGAATCCTCGTGCGGTGCTTTCTCGAGCGGTAGCGGGAGTTTGTAACCGAGCGCTGATTGTGAACCTGCCGGGCAGTCCGGGCGGCGCCGTGGAGTCACTGGATGCGGTAGCCGATCTTCTGCCTCACGCCGTCGAAGTCCTTCGCGGCGCCTCCCACGACTAAGTCAGTTCGCGTGGTCGAGTCGCTGTTTGAAATCTGTCACGTAGGTTATTTTGGTTTTAACGATCACCTTAGCAAATCGACGGCCCTTGTTGGCGCGAATGCCCTAGTCCAGTGCAAAGAGGGTCAAGTATTTGCTGCACGCACGGTTACGCTTGTCCGCGACGGCTTTTCCACAAACTTTTCAACATTTTTGTTGAAAAGTTTCGACCGAAGCGGCGTGTGAATGATCGAGAGTTGTCGAATGACGGACAGTTTTCCGGGTCGAAAAAAGAGAAAAACTTTTCTCGATTCACTCCTGTGCGACTCGCCATTTAGCAGTAAATCATTTTCGCCGCGCTTTTTTTGACGCTGCTATCGTCCGAATGTTAGAGTAATTTCCCCACGGAACCTACGAACCTTGGCCCCTGAGCAAAGCCCAGCGCAGATTCATCCCGCCAGATTCGTTTACGTCCATTTGTTGTGGCGCAACCTGGCAGTCCATCCTTTGCGCACCGCTTTCAGCGCGGCCGCGATCGGTCTGCAAGTCTTCTTGATTCTTCTAATTGTTGGCTTGACGTCGGGAATTTTGAGCGACTGGCGGGCCCGAGCCGAAGGCGTTGGCGCAGATATCATTGTGCAGCCGCCGAACTCTTCGATATTTTTTTCATTCTCGAGCGCGGTCATCCCGCAATCGCAAGTGGCTCGGATCGAGAAGCTTCGTGGAATCGATGAAGTTGCGCCCGTGGTCGTTGTGGTGGATACAACGACGCTCGGCGTCATTTATGGGATTGATTATGCGCGATTTAATGGATTGAGCGCGGGCTTCACTTTCGTTTCAGGCGGCGCCTTTACCGGTCCAGATGACGTCATCGCAGACGACCTGGCGGCGCAAGCGCGCAAGCTGAGCGTCGGTTCCAATGTTTCCCTGATGAACCGGAACTTTCGAGTGAGCGGAATCGTCGTGCACGGAAAGGGCGCTCGCTTTTTTGTGCCCATGGAGACGGCGCAAGAAATTGCCGGCGCCGCGAAGCGCGTTTCGATGATCTACGTTCGCAGCACCGGCAACACCGAGGCGGTACGGACTGAACTCATTCGGCTTCTGCCCGGTTACCGCATTCGGTCGATGGCTGAATATATGTCTCTGATGACCTCTTCCAGCCTTCCCGAGCTACGGCCTTTTCTGCGCTCTTTCGTGGGACTCGGAGTGGTGATCAGTTTTTTGGTGGTTCTGCTGACGATGTACACTCTAGTGCTGGAGCGGCGCCGTGAAATCGGCATTTTGAAAGCCATAGGCTCGTCGCGCCTGGAGATTTGCTGGCTAATCGTCGCGGAAGCTCTGTTGTTGGTGGCTCTGGGTGTGGTCGTGGGTCTGGCCGGCACCTATGGAACGACGATGCTGCTTCATCGCATCTTCGCCGACGCTGCAGATTCAAATCACGGCGGACTGGATCTTCCGTTCCATTTTGGTCGCCATTGCGGGGGCGCTTGCGGGCGCCGCATATCCGGCAATTCGCGCCGCGCAGAGCGATCCAATCGCTGCTCTCGCTTATGAATAGCGTCCGACATGTAAGAACGGTCTAAGAACGACCTTCAGGGAGAACTCTTGGAGAATCTAAATCAAAAGGATCTTGCCAGCCAGAAATTCTACGGCGCGCGAATCGTGCAGCGCAGAGACATCGCCGAAGATTTGTGGTCCATTCGCGTGCGTCCGCCAGCAGAAATCCCCTTTCTGCCAGGGCAATACGCCACTCTCGGAGTCCTAGCGCCGCACAAACATATCGAGCGAGCCTACTCGATTGTTTCCTCGCCTTATGAAGCGGAGCTCGAGTTCTTTTTTGAACTCGTCCCGCGGGGAGAGTTGACTCCGGCGCTGTACAAGCTTCAAGTCGGCGACGAACTTACGATTCGCAAAGCCGCCAAAGGCCGCTTCACGCTCGATCGCGCGGTCCATAAGAATCATTTGCTTCTTTGCACAGTTACCGGCGTGGCTCCCTTTGTCAGCTTTATACGGACCCTCCATACCGACGCACAGCAAAATAAATTCCCGGAGGGCCACCGGCTTTTCCTTTTGGAAGGCGCCAGCCGCTCTTGGGAGTTCGGATATACCGAAGAGCTCAAGCGCATTGCGGATGAAGTCCCATGGCTCGAATACGTCCGTACGGTGAGCCGCCCCTGGGAGGATCGCAACTGGGCTGGAGAAGTGGGCCGCGTGGAGGACGTGATCCGCAAATACACCGATCTGTGGAAGCTGACTCCGGAGACAACTTTCGCCTATCTGTGCGGTCATCCCAAAATGATCGAGAATGGCAACGGGATTCTGGCGCGCCGCGGCTGGGCCAAAGAACACATCAAGCAAGAAATCTACTTCGTTCCCAAGGAGCGCGTCGTCACGACCTAGGCAGTTTGGGGCTTCACTCTTTGGCGATGCCCAGGATTCCAACGCTGCTTCCACCCATTTCCATCTCACTCAGGTGTAGAATTGGCGGCCATGAAATTGCGCAACACCGCTCTGGCGATAACGCTGTTCGTAGCGTCTGCTGGATGGCCGATCTGTACCGCTTCGGCACAGACTAACGAACAAATCGCTCGCAGGGGCGACCACTCAGAGTCACATGGGCTTTCCGATGCCGGCAAGGTTGCGCTATCGCGGCAGTTGAGCGATGCGGTCAATCTCGGCGACACGCCGGGCGTCGTCGCCCTGATCGTGGACCGCGACAACGTGCTCTACGAAGGCGCAGCCGGGAAGCTGGACGTCGCCCACAACATTGCGATGCCCGTGGATGCGATCTTTGCGATCGCATCGATGACCAAGCCGGTGACGTCGGTTGCCATCATGATGTTGTACGAAGAGGGGAAGCTCAAGCTCGATGATCCGGTCTCGAAATATCTGCCAGGCTTCGATCACCTGCAGGTCATTACCAAGTTCAACGAAAGCGATGCAACTTACGAAACGCGGCCCGCGAAGCGGCCGATGACGATCCGGCATCTGCTGACGCACACCTCGGGCATCGGGTACGCGTTTACAAATCCGATCGAGTTCCGGCTGACTCAAGCAACGAAGAAGAACGAGTGGGAACTGCCGCTCCTAAGCGATCCGGGCGACGAGTGGCACTACAGCGCCAGCACGCGGGTTCTTGGGATGATCGTCGAGAAGATTACCGGCATGACGCTCGAGGCCTACTACCAAGAGCGGATCTTCAAGCCACTGGGGATGGTGGATACGTCCTACGCGGTGCCTGCCGACAAACAGTCGCGTGTGCCGATACAGTACAGCCGTGTAAACGGCGTGTTGCAGGAGCCGCCGCGAACCCCCATCCCGTCTACTCCCACGGCTCCATTTCGAGGCGATGGCGGACTCTATTCAACCGTACAGGATTACGGCAAGTTCGTGCAGATGATGCTTAATGGCGGCCATCTCGGGTCTACGAAAATCCTGAACGAGAGTTCGGTGAAGATGATGGGCGAGAACCAAATCGGGTCGATCTTTGTGGAACTGCAGCCCGACGCCGATAAGCAGCGCACCAAACCGTTTCCGCTTGGCGCCGGGCACGACAAATTCGGACTTGGTTTTCAGATTGCCTCGAAGAATCCGGAGTACGCGGAATATCGCAGCGCGGGCAGCATGAGCTGGGCGGGCATTTACAACACTGAATTTTGGATCGATCCAGTCAAGCACATCGGCGGAGTTCAGATGATGCAGATGCTGCCTTTTTACGACGACGGCGCGATTCGCACGCTGCGCGATTTCGAGAAGCTGGTATACGAGAACCTCAGGTAGCAAGAGCGTGCGCGGTGCGTTCCGTTCCGCGCACGGTCTCTTCCCAGGCGTCACCTTAAGCTTTCGATATAGGCGGCCAAATTCTGAGCGCGCTATTGGGTCCGCCCGGTGCGTGGACCAGCATCGGAACCACGGAATGTCCATTTGTGCCGAGAGGCGATTTCGCATTCGCGGCCTCGTAATCGCGCTCGAAGCCTTCCTGCGATGCGAACTCATAGAGAATCCCGTGCTTGGCCCATCCGGCAACGGAATTCAGCTCGCGGGTTCTGATACAGGAAGATGTCTCGCACATCGCGGGCAGGCGCTTCTGAACGTATCCCGCGTGCATCTCCTCTTCGTATTCAACCGGGCAATTGAAGCTGCCGATCTGAATGTAAGGAGCGCCTGTCATTCCCTCCTTATAGGCGACGCTCCCATGGCCCTCGCAGCGGCCGGCTTCGGTCATCAGGTTCACGCGCTCGCCGATGCGCATCGCAAGCATTTTCCGGCCTTGCTCAGGCAGCGCCGCGTTGATCGCACTTGGAACGGGATTGCCGAACACCAGCGCATCCATGACGCCGATCAGAAGGATGTAGTGAAAGCCGGTGGGAACCTTGGGATCGTCAGTGTGATGAATCTGGGCAGAGCCGCCGCTCGTGCGCGTGGCGTAGTGCGCCGCCCACAGATAGCCGGGCCGGTTTAACAGATTGGGGAGATACGTTTGGTGCAACCAGGCGAAATAATCATCGCGGCCGGAGTCCGGCAGGTCGTACCAGGTAATCCAAAGAGCTCTGTCGGTCGGCCCGTTGCGACGATTGTTCGGGCGCGCCGCAGCTTTGGCGTTTGCGGCTTGCGCGGCGGCGCTTTGCGCGGTTGCGAGCGCGATTGCCATCGCCTCCAGCCGCTTTCAGAAAATCACGACGATCCCGCCGTTTGGATTCATCCGGTTTGACCATATTTCCCCCTGCTGAGAGTCAGCGCGTTGTGCGGACATTATCACCCCTTGTGCGGATCATAAAGACCGGCGCTCCGGCGCTCCAAGGAAGAGCTGTACTGGCGTCTTTGCTGTAGCGTGCGGCCGTGGTATATGTCGTCCACGCAATTTCACGACCGCACGCAACGACAATAGGAAGTGAACATGCCGACACGCAGAGAGTTTCTGAGAAATATTTCCGGCGCGACCGCAGGAATTGTTTTCACGGGCTGCTGTTGCGCCGATTCTGCTTTCGGTTTTGCGCGCGGCGCGCAGCAAAGTGCCGCGCGGCCACCAGCTGGCTCCAAGCACGCTCCTGTAATCATCAATGGCCGCCGGGTGGTCGTGATTGATGTTCACTCCCACGTTCGCGTGCCGGAGGCTTGGGATCTCGTCAAAGATCGCATTGGCCGCGAGGGCCACTATGGCGACGCGGCGCAAGCCAACCCGGATAACCTGGGCAACATTCGCAATGTCGATAAGCGGCTCGCGGATTTGGATGTGATGGGAATTGATGTACAGGCCGTCTCCGTTAATCCCTGGTGGTACTGGGCGGACGAGGACCTGGCACGCAAAATCATCCAGATTCAGAACGAAAAGATTGCGGAGTTTTGCGCGGCGCACCCGGACCGCTTCGTGGGTTTGGGCAGCGTGGCTTTGCAACACCCCTCGCTGGCGGTTGCGCAAATCGAAGAAGGCGTGAAGAAGCTGGGGATGCGAGGGTTCGCAATTGGTGGCAGCGTGAATGGAGACGATCTTTCCGCAGCCAAGTTTAACCCGGTTTGGGCAAAGGCCGAGGAACTCGAGGCACTGATCTTTATACATCCGCAAGTTTCGGGAACGCCGATAGACGAACGCAGACTGCAGGGTAACGGCAATTTAGATAACGTAATCGGGCATCCGCTGGAGACTACCCTCGCGCTCACCCACCTGATTCAGGACGGCACTCTCGATCTTTTCCCGAAGCTGAAGGTTTGCGCTGCTCACGGCGGCGGGTACCTGCCGTCGTATTCGGGCCGAAACGATGAATGCCTCAAAGCTTTTCCCAAAGACTGCAGGCCCCTGAAGAAACTCCCCAGCGAATATCTGAAGCAGCTTTATTACGATTCCGTGCTCTTTACGCCGGAGGACATGCGGCATCTGATCGCGGTGGTTGGCGTTAGCCAAGTCGTGCTGGGAACTGATTATCCCGCGCTGTGGAATCGCACTCCTGTCGACCGCATCCTTGCCATTCCGGGACTGAGTGACGGGGAGCGGCTAGCCGTTTTCAACGGCACGCTCGCTCGTTTGCTCAAGATCAAGGTTTGATCTGCCGGACGATCGGGCCAGTCGTTGACAGCGTAGCCTACGAAGACTACATTCGCTTCACCTAGAGAGCCTACGCCCTGTGTGCGTGCTCTCGCACTTGCAGCGTCCCAACTAAGGAGCGCCACGTATGAAATTTTTCATTCTGCTATGCCTTGCCGTAGTCCTTTGCGTCCCCGCGTTTGCACAGAATCGGCTGCCAGAAATCCCGGCGGATAAATTGACCGAGGCCCAGAAGAAGGCGTTGGACCAATTCATTTCAAAACGAGGCGGGCCGCTCGTGCGCGGACCTTTCTTGGCGCTCCTGCGCAGCCCCGACGTGATGACGCCTGCCGAAGTCCTGGGGGAATACCTGCAGTTCAAGACGGTGCTGCCGGCGAAACTCCGTGAATTCGTGATTCTCATCACGGCGCGGCAGTGGACGCAAGATACGGAGTGGAACTCGCATGTCGCCATTGCCGAAAAAGCCGGAATCAGTCCTGAAATCGCCACGGCGCTTGCTGCGGGTCAGCGCCCGTCAGGGATGGACGAGGGCGAGCAGGCCGTCTACGACTTTTGCGACGAACTTCACCGCAATCACAGTGTCAGCGATGCCACTTACGCCAAAGCGCTCGACAAATTCGGCGAACAGGGCGTGGTCGACATGATTAGTGTCAACGGCTACTACAGTTGGTTCGCGATGATTATGAATTCAAGCCGCACGCCGCCATATCCACCGATTGCGGGGATGCCGACGATGGCTATTTTCCCTCGGAGTAAGTGACGTGTAGGGTGGTGATGCGCGGCAGCGGTTAAACGAGCGGTTAAACGCGCCTGAGTTCAGTTCTGGGCGTTCTGAGCAAGCTCCTGGCCGTTGGCAAAGACCACTTTGCTGAGGTGCAAGAACGGCCTGCCGTCCTTGGCGCGATTGCCGATGATGGTGATTTCGTCGCCCGCCTTGACCGTATCTCTCCTCCAGCCGGCGCGGGCTAGCATGCCCGTGCTCGCCATTTCGACGCTCCACTTTTCGGCGGCGCCCTTCTCGTCTTTAACGTCGACATAAATGTAGACATGAGGATTGGTCCAGTCGAAGCCGGTGACCGTGCCCTTCACGGTCATGGATTTGGTCATATCGAACGACGCCGTAGCGTGATGCGCGTAGGCGGACACTCCGACGGAAATCAGCAGAAGAACGGCGGCAAGGGTAAGAGTTAACGGATTATTCCTCATGTTATTCCTCATACGGGGGTCGCTCCCCTCTTTTTTGCGCGTTCATTTTCCCTGGTAGGTGTACTTGTTATTTTCTTCGCAGACGTATTCCTGGATCTCCCAGCCCGGCTTCAGTTTGTACACCTGCTGAACGGTGAAGGGCTTCGTGTAGGCCTTTGAGTCATCGATGGTCACATCGTCGACGAGCGTATCGTGATCGGTGCGCCGAATGCGCTCGATTACGTGCATGGCGTCGCTATGAGGCAGGCCGACGGCGTCCAGCCACGTCTTGTCGTTGAATCCGATCGTATCCAAAACGAGCGTGTCGCCTTCCCATTTGCCGACCGAGTCGCCCGAATAGGTGGGGTCCAAATCCTTGGGGTGCTGCCGATTCAGGTAGATTTCGCGCAAGGCCTGTACGCCCTCGTGAATGATGACCACACGCGTGGGCGTTTGAACGATCTCCAGCGGGAGAGGCACGAACATGAGCCGCGGGACCCCGGTCGGCAAACAGCCGAGATTGGGATCGTTGGTCTCGGCGTTGGCCGTCTTGAATTTGGCTTCTCCCCAAGGCGCTAAGGGCGCGCCGCCGTTCGGGAACATCCTGGGTTGATACTTTGTGACTTGCCAGACGCCGGAAAGATCCGGAACTGATCCTTGGTGAGCAGCGTCTTGGCCGCGCGCCGCGGGTAAGAGCGCGAACATCGCCACAGCAGCCGCGGCTGAAAAGATCAGGTGATTCCGCACCGACGCCCCTCCCCGATTCTCGCTTGTCTGGCTTGCCTACCGGTTTCGGCTCGCGAAGAATCTACCACGGCGTCGTGCTCCCATCCAACGGTGATTGCTGTCGCCAAGAGGGATGGGATTTGTTTCGCGTTCGGCAGTGCCTTTCGCATCATCGGTTGTCCACAAATTCCTGGCCCAGTCGCTTTCTTGCCGGAGAATGAGAACTGGAGGCCGTATTGTCTGCGCGCAGGCTTATTCTCCTTTGTGTGCTGCTTGGAGGGCTGCTGTCGGGATGGCTCTTCTGGCGCGGGCGATCACCGCTCGGGGCATCCGGCAAAACGCCGAAGGCAACGGTTACGAAGCAGCCGGTTAACTTTGCCAGCCGGACATTTGATCCAAACAGCCCTCCATCCGAAATGCCGCCCCTTGGCACGGGAGAAGAGGCGGAGTGCGATTCCAATTTCTTGTCCGCCGCCAACGTTGCGGGTCAGACTCAAAAAACGGATGCCACGCATGCTTTTGTTACCATCACGCAGATCAACGTGACTCTGCAGCTCAACGTCACCATCTGGGCGCCCGCCAACGAAACTCCGCACGTGATCGAACATGAAGAAGGTCATCGCCAGATTGCCGAATACTACTATCAGACCGCGGACCAACTCGCCGAGCGAATTGCCGACGAATATATGAGCCAGGTAATCGAAATCAGCGGCACGGATCTGGAAGCAGAGTCGAACAAGGCGCTTCAGCAAATCGCCACCGAAATAACGGACGAATACAACAAGGAATTGAATCCGGGACCGACGCAGCTGCTATACGATTCCATAACGGACCATGGCCGGAATGAGGTCGTCGTGAAAGATGCTGTCGCTTCGGCCATCAAGAATGTTGCAGCGGAATCACCTCGGCCTGCGGCAACTCCGGGAAATTGACCTTCGGCGTATTTCCAGCACTTTGAGGCAATGTCGCTGCCGCGCTCTCAAATCGTGCCTTCGTGAGCGGTTAGCACAAAGTCGCCGGTTTTGGGGCCTAATGGAGACTCCGGTATTCTTGCCGCACAACGCAAAAATCAGTATTCTGCTAGCCAACTTCCCGAGACGAGAGAGGAATAGCCAATGAGCACCGCGACAGAGACCCGCAAGAAAGTCCGCGTTTCGATGATGAACGCGATTCACGATCTGCCCTTGCTCGTGGCGCGGGACGAAGGTTTTTTCAAGGATGAGGGGCTGGACGTGGAGATCCTGAAGACTCCCGGCACGGCGCAGCGACGGGCCGATCATCAGGCGCTGCGAGACGATGTGTTTCAACGCACCATGGAGTCTCTCTATGACAAGGGCGCCTGCGACCAGTTTCGCATGTGCGAGTGGGGCGTGATGAAGCGCGCGGTCGAGTCTAACGTGACGCCCGGACACCGTCCGGCGAAGATCGTGGCGTTGGGATCGGCGATGTCGACCTTCGCAATCGTGTCCAATCCTAAATTCGGCATCTACGAACCGGAGCAATTGAAGAACAAACCCATCGCCGTCAGCCCTTACAACGGCTCGCATTTCACGATGTTGAAGATGCTCGAGGGCTTTCTAAAGCGCGAACAGATCAAGTGGGCGAACGCCGGAACTCATGAGGAGCGGCTGGAGGCTTTGAGCAACGGCCAAGTCGAGGCCGTCAGCTTGATGGAACCCTGGATCAGCGTTGCCGAGAAGCGCGGGCACACGGTTCTGATCGAGTCGCATTCAACGCGGAGCGAGGCGGCTGGCGACGAACTGGATGGCCCGACGCTGCGAAAGATGTTCAATGCCGAGGCCGAAGCCGCCGCGGCGATTCAAAAGAACCCCGGGAAATATGCGCATTACCTGATCGAGGAAGCCGGCGGCGAGCTCGAGCCGCGTGACCTGAAGCTTTCTCGCATACTGAACGCGCCGCCCCAGCCTTACACGCGCGAACGGTTCGACCACACTTACCAGTGGACGCTCGGGTGGGGTTTAACTGCGGCGGGCGCGACGTACGAGAACACGGTCGACAATCGAGCCTGGGCGTAACTGCTCGCAGCGAATCGCTTTTCGATCCGGGAATTTACCCCTACAAATACGAGTGAGTTTGCCGTCCGTCAGATGCCAGCGTACCAGGAGAAGCCGCGCTCCACGCCTCCGGCTCCGAATCCCTGGCCGATGTCTTTGACCGTGTCGGTCAGCGTGATCCACGAAAGATATTTTGTACTCTTGCCTCCGAGTTGGCGGGGTATGCGCAGGCGGAGCGGAGCTCCGTGGCCGGGCGGGAGAGATTCCTGGCCGTTCATGCCGTAAGCCAGCAAGGTTTGCGGATGCCAGGCGTCGGCCATATCGATGCTGTTCCACTTGCCTTTGATTGTTCGTTTGTCTACGGCGTCAAAATTGGTGTCGAAACCAAAGAACACAACGTACTTCGCCTGCGGAAGCACGCCGACCAGACTCAAGACGTAGGAAAGAGGGAAGCCGACCCATTCGGCAATGAAGGACCAGCCCTCTTCGCAGGCTTGATGGTAGATATGGCTCTCGGCAGGAAACCGTTTTAGTTCCGCCAGAGAGAAAAACGATGGGCGAGCGACGAGGCCGTCGATTTTGAGCCGCCATTCCGCAAAGCCACCAGCCAATAAGCGCTGATAGGTTTCGTTCTCGGGAGGTTCGCCCTTTACGGGCGCAATTTTTGAGATATCGCTGCGGGTGTATTCCCGAGCGAGTGTGTGGTGGGTCAAGAGCCTTTGCGCGGCGTAAGTCATGGTTTCGCCGACGCCATAGATTCCGCCGTCGTCGGGCGGGATCAGGCCATAGCGGTCAGCGAGTCGGGCGGCGATTCCCAAGCCTGTGGCACCCGCGGCAGCAGCCAAGCTCGTGGTGATCAGCTTTCGCCGGGAGAGTCGGTCGCTCATGATGGCTCCTTTCCGGTTGGGGTGTGGCCCGTGATCATGGCCCGTACGCGGTTCGTGAAGCCTGCCAGAAAAACCATGAGGATGTGCACGCAAACGAAAAGAACCAGGGCCAGCGCGACGAAGAAATGAATCGTGCGCGCGGATTGCTGACCGCCGAAGCCCTCTCGGAGTATGGGGACCACCGATGCAATCGCCGGAGACATGGCCAGACCGGTGAGGATGATGAGCGGGAACAGCACGAAGACAACCGCGAGGTAAGTGAGCCTTTGCACCACGTTATACGCGAGCGCTTCTTCTTCCGCGGGACGCTTCAGACGCAAATCATTCCGAACGAGGCGCCAGATGCGGCCCCAAGCGAGATCAGCCTTGACTGGCAGCAAATTCTTGCGGAAATGCGGCGTCGTAGCCCATAAATCGCATAAAGCAGGCCGGTGAAGACGCAAATCCAGGCCGAGAGAAAATGGAGATAACGGCCCCAACCCGAATGCCCAATCATGAAAGGAATCGGAAGATCGATCAGCGAGGGAGTTCCTACGCCGCCCGTTTCGCCCCAGTAGAGGCGCGGGTGGGCTATGAGAATTGCGATACCGCTGACCACGAAGGCAACGAAAGTGGCTGCAGTGATCCAGTGAGTGATGCGGACGACCGCAGAATGCCGTGGAGAATCGAGGCTATTGGAACCGAGGCTGTCGGAGCCTCGGATGGCGAGCCCTGGGAGGTACGTGGTCTCGGCCATAACTCACGGCTGCGATCATAGCACACGAGTTGCCCACACAACGTGGCTTCCCAGACAGCCTAGTCACTTCATTGCGCATTGTGTCGGCATCACGATTCCTGCACTACAGTCGCTATCAATTGTCTATTTTTGCCATAGACCCGAGAGCCGCACATTCATCCCGCCGCAGCGGCTGTCGCCCGTGACGACGAGATATGGACCCTCGTACATTTCCGGGCACCGTGTCGCTCCGGCGGACCTCCGGCACCGGAGACGTCGTGCTACCATCTCTTTTCGAACCGCACTACTGGCCGCACTCCTGGCTGAACGATAATGCGAATCTTCTGGATCTGCTTCGCGGCGGTGGTTTTCGCAGCAAGCCTTGCCATTCATGCCTTTACGTTCCTCGGCGATCCTATGCGAGCGATCCCCAGTGTCATGCTCCTCCATGTCCTGATTTTCCCGCCATTCATTGCTGCAATTCTCTATCTGAGAAAGTTGCCGGCAGGCCAGCGGCGCATACCGCGATGGCTGAAGATCGGCGGCGGCATTGTGGGTGCTTACGCAGCCGCCAACTTCCTCCTTTTCGCCGTTCTGGGTGAAGGCGGAGGCCCGCAGCAACGCGACGGGAAGTTCTTCCTGATGGATCACGGGATCATCCTGCGCGAATTGACACGCGCGGAGTTCTACCAGCATCAAGCCTACGTCGTCCGATTCTTTTCGTCGGGGTGGCTGCTCTTTTCGTTCATCGCTTTCGGTTTGCTCGTCGCTGTTCATCGCGCCAACCCCAGTTATGGGGAGGAAATTAAGGACTCTTTGGAGGCGACGGCTTTGTCCAGCCGCCCCGTCCTTTTGCCTGCCGAGACGCCGCTCGGCGCCGGCCTTTTGGCAATTTTGATCTACGTTGCTTGTGTTGCCATTATTGTCGCGGGACAACCGCTGTTGAACTTTCTGTGTATTTTCCCGCTGGTGGCGTTCGCTGTGATCGCTTTGCTCCGCCGCGTGAGCGGCTTTCCCCAGGGCCAATTCGACACAACCATCGGATGTTTGAGCGTTGTGCCAAATTTCTTTCTCGCCATCCGGTGGATGACCATTGTCCGTGAATTTATATATGTCGCCATGTACGCAGGGCTGGTTGATGCTGTACACGGCAGATTACAGGTCGTCTTCTCGAGACAGGTCCCCGCCCATCTGAGCAATGGGCAGCTTTTTCATGCTCGTGCATGGGCCGCGCTTCTGGTTCCGGGCTTCCTGCTGCTCGTCTGCGGTTTTCTGGGTCTCACGTACATGGGAGAAGAAATTGGCCGGCTCCTTCGCGGTTTCTCCCATCGAAACCTCGCCGCGAATGAACCATAGCCTATCGGACTTGCGGGTGACCAAGCCGGCCCCGGCATGGTCAGAGACATGCGGCAGTCAGGGCGCGATCACAGCCCGGCCTCGCGGGCCGCGACGCGGGCCACGCTCGACCAATCCATTTCTGCTTGCCCTTGTGCCACGGCGGCGACCATATGGTCGTGGACCAGACTGGCCATTGGCATCGGCGCCGCGCGTTCATCGGCCGTCGCCAGCACCAGACGGAGGTCTTTCAAGCCCAAATGCAAAGCAAATTGGGCTGGCTCGAATTGCTCCTTCGCGATGATGCTCCCATAGTTGGCAATCACCGGGGACGCGAATAGGGCATTCATGATTTCGAGGAACGCCAGCGGAGCAACACCTGACTTACGCAGAGTGGCGTAGGCTTCTCCGAGCGCCTCAATGACGCTGCCGATCATGAAATTGCCGCACAGCTTAGAGACATTCGCCTGCCAGGGCTCGAGCCCGACCACGAAAGCCTGGCGGCCGATGACGTCGAAAAGCGGCCGGCAGCGCTCCACTAGATCGTTGCGGCCGGCGGCTACGACCAGCAATTTCCCGGCTTCCGCTGCATCGGGGCGGCCGAAGACAGGCGCGCTCAGGTAGCCCTGGTTCCGCTGACCGTGTTCGGCCGTTAGCCTGCGGGCCAGGTCTGGGCTGATCGTGCTGTGCGAGACGTGAATGCAGTCTTTTTTCATGGCCGAAGCGATGCCGTCACGTCCGAAAACAATCTCTTCGACGGCATGATCGTCCGCGACCATAGTCATGACGACTTCCACATCGCGACAGGCATCCGCGGGAGATTCGGCAACGCGCGCGCCTTCGCCGGCGAGTGCCTGGGCCTTTTCGCGGCTGCGGTTGTAGACCGTCAACGTGTGACCCGCGCGAAGCAAGTTGCGAGCCATGCCCCTGCCCATTCTTCCGAGTCCAATGAAAGCGACATTCATATCCGCGACCTCATTCTTGACTCTCTATTTGATGTCGTGGTCCCGCTATTTGATATTGTTTTCTTTGCCTTCCTTTACGTAGGCGATCGATTCAGCAATGTGATTTCTGCTGTGGATGGACTTTTTCTTGGCCAGATGGGCAAACATCTGGATACCAAAGCCGCCATCCAGGTCGTCTGTAATCCTCTTTTTCCACGGGCGCCGGATGATTTGCGTGGTGAGGCGGCGCGTGATGCGAGGCTGGGTCATGATGAAGTCAGCAATCTTCCAGGCGCGATCGAGGAGTTTATCGCGGGGCACCACTTCGTTGACCATTCCGTACTCCAGGGCTTTTTTCGCGTCGATGGCTTGGCCAGTGAGCAGGGCATAAGCTCCGCGCTTGACGCCCAGTAACTCCAAAAAACAGCTGTGAATGCCGTCGCCGGGAACGGAGCCGATGGGATAGTGCAAATCAAAAATGATGGCGTCTTCACTGCAAATGGTGATGTCGCACATGAGGCAGATTTCCGTGTGGAAGCCGGGGCCATTCAGAACGCCGATGGTGGGAATTTCCAGATCGTTTATTAACGAGCTGACGTTGATCCTGCCGTCCTTGTAGGCATATTCGTACGCCCAATGCTGCAAGTCCTCCTGTTCGAGTTTGAAGCCTTCCGGATCCGCGTCCATCATGAAGTCTTTGCCGGTACCGGTGAAGATCATGACTTCGTTTTCAGGATCGGCGCCGATGGTCTTGAAAAGCTGCCCGACCGAACGATGATTTTCGACGCTCAGCTGGATGGGTCCGCCTTTCGTGTGCGCTTCGACGAGAATGACTCCATCTTTGCGGCGCTCGAGCTTGTAGTGCTGCTTGAATCGCTCCTTGTATTCCTCGAATTTTGGAGTGGCGACAAAATCTACCAATGACATGAGGGATTCTCCTTTCAGTATGCTCGATGAGCTATGTAAAGCAGCGCGCAGCTGCAGGAATTCGTCGCGCGCGCCGAGATTTGCCGAGCATAGCTGTTTACCGAGCCCTCGACTGCGGGACGTTACGTGACAGCGGGCGTTTGAGTCAACGGCGCTATTCCGCAAAACGGTCGTTTCGTTCTCGCGAATTTCGCCCAAAACGACGCACACATTTTCCGAACGGAGACGAAAGGCGCTAGATCAAAACTGCTCCAGCTTAGCCATGCCGAACACGGCATGAAATCGCTCGCAGTAGATGACCACGGCGTCGTATTTCTGCAAATTGGCGGATGCAGGCAAGCTGTAATTCTGATCTCCCTGGTTTCCCTTCAGTGAGCCGAGTTCGATGCTGTCGAGCTGGCCCTTCACGATTTCCTGCTTAAGATTTTCGTCGCCACTTCGACCCAACAGGACATGCACGTCCGGGCCATTGGAGGTCGAGAAATCGGTGAGCCGCAAATACTCGGTGCCATCCGCAGCCTTATAGACCGTTGCTCGCCCACTTGTTTGGTGCGCCTCGCCCTGGAGCCGTCCGGTATAGAGCGGCTGAGGTTCGCTGGCTGGAGGCGAACGGCGCGGCCTCATTCACTTTCTGATTGATCCACAATTTCTCGGGACGAAAAGCCCACCAGGCCGCAATGAGAACGGGAAGGCTGACGGCTAGAATCCATTTCCTATGGAACAACAAAGAACCAATATGTGTGCTCATGATTTACTCCTTCGAGATGCGGATCGGGCAGGGTGAACCTGCCCGATCCGATCGAAACTATTGTGAATTTAGAACTTCTCGAGAGGCGCGGCGCCGAAGTTCGCGTTGAAGCGCTCGCAGTAAATCGAGACCGTCTGGAACTTCGTGAGGTCTGTGCCAGTGGGGACTTCATAGTTCTGGTCGCCTTCGTTCCCCTTAAGTTTGCCAAGCTCTACCCGCTTGGTGCTGCTCTTGAGGAAGTTGGCGTCGTCATCCGCATCTTTGGCAGCGACCAAAATCACGTGCACATCGGGACCGTTGGACGTTTTGAAATTCGTCAGGCGAAGAATCAGTTTGCCATCTTCCCCTCGGTAGATTGTGGCGCGGCCCGAAGTGCTGTGCACCTTGCCATGAAAAGTGCCGGTCTCCAGGGCCTTGCCATTGTTTTCCTGCGGCATGCTGTCGCCGTGCTTCATGTTATCGTCCTGCTTCATGCCATCTTCATGCTTCATGCCGTCGTTCTGCTTCATTCCATCATCGTGCTTCATGGTATCTTGGGCGCGTGCCGACGTTTGCAGTCCTAATGTGAACGCCAACGCGGCGAGTGCCAACACCACCTTAATTTTGCTTAACATGACGGTTTCTCCTTATATGGTTCGTTTTCGGTGAGCACCTGCGGGCGCTCAGCTCTCATGGGCAATAGGAGTCGCCGGCGTCACAAAAGTTACGCCAAAAAGTACAGAGGAGTTCTCTTCCAAAGCTACGGCGGGAGAAGGGGCACGACGATGGATGATACTTACCTGATCAACGCAGCGAAGACGGAATTTCGAGAGGCATACAACCGAGGCGATGTAGAACAACTACTCTCGGTCTTCGACGAGGAAGGTTTTACCGATATGTCCGACGGTGGCCCTAGCCTTTTCGATGAGGCGGCCAGGGAAGGACTCCGCGAACGCGCGACTAAGTTATTCGCGCAATATGACGTGAAGTTGACGGTGATCGTCATTGAGATCGTTGTTGTCGGGAATCTGGCTTACGACTTCGGCTGGCATGAGTTCACCCTAAGGCCGAAGGGTACGGGAGAGACGCTGCGTAAGAGGCATCGATATTTTGAGGTGTGGAAGAAAAATTCATCCGGCCAGTGGAAGATTTCGTCGTTCATCAATAATGCCGACGTCCGAGAGGAGCTTGGCGGTCGCGCAAGCCACTGGTTTCTTAGCGAGGAGCAAGCCGCAGATACGAAAGGTGCGTCGAGGTCATAAATCGAAGGGCCTGTGCGGGTTTGAGGATTGCAGGCTCGCTATTTGTCTTTGATTTTTCTGTAAAGGCGGTCGCTGAAGCCGCTCGGAAGTTCATACTCAACGCCGTCCGCAACCAGCTTGACGACATTTTTGGTGCCATCCAGGACAGCCTTGCAGTGCGCGCAGGATTTGAAATGAGCCTCCATCCGCGCGCGCAGCTCCGGCGCAACGTCGTCGTCGACGTAATTGGAGAGTTCCCGCCAAACTTCTAAGCAACTTATCTCAATCACGCTCATTAGACACGCTCGTCCGCGTTTCGTTCCAAACTTTCAGCGCCTCAGTCGCTACCAAGGCCGCACCTTTTTGTACTCCGGTTTACCACTGCTCCAACTGCCGTCGATCCCGGGCGCCAAGGCATCGCGCATCTGCAATCGGGCGCGCAGGAGCCGGGTTTTTACGTTCCCTTCGCTTATGCCAAGAATTTCCGCTGTTTCTTCGATGCTCAGGTTTTGAATATCACGCAGGATGAGCACTTCTCTGTACTTGAGGGACAAGGTAGCCAAGGCCCGCTTCAGGGCGTTTCTTAACTCGTCTCGCTTGAGCGCTTCGGAGGGAATCTCGCGCCAGTCGGCGAAATCCTTGGGAGTATAGTCGCCTTCCTCATCCGTGCGCGGTTCATCGATGGACTCATATAGATGACGACGGTCTTTTCTCAACCGCGAGCGGGCTTCGTTAATTGTAATCTGAATGAGCCAGGTGCTGAACTTAGCCTCGGCCCGAAATCCGGCCAAGTGGGCAAGCGCCTTTAGCACGGCCTCTTGCGCGACCTCTTCGGCGTCTGCGGCATTGTTCATGATCGACATCGCAGCAACGTAGACGGCTCGCTCGCATGGACGGACGAGGCTATAGAACGCCTCCTTATCGCCTTCGCAAGCCCGCCGAACGAGTTCGGCCTGGCTTGCATCCGAGTATGCCGCGGGCGCACCCATCCGCCTTCGTTACCTCTTCAGTGAAAAACAAACATTACTGTCGCTTGAAATATAGCGCAGCAAGCGGTGGTAGGCGCAAAGGCAGCGAATATTCCAATCCCATCCAGGGCGTAGGCTCGGCCATCACTCCGCCACCGTTGCCGTAATTGCTCCCGGCGTAATACTGGGCGTCGCTATTGAAGAGTTCGCGGTAATAACCCGGCTCGGGTACTCCGACGCGGTAGTTTTCGCGGGCTATGGGCGTGAAGTTTGCCACGACCACCACATAATCCTGGGGATTTCGGGCGCGCCGGATAAAGGAAAGCACGCTGGCGTCCGCGTCGTTGCAGTCGATCCACTGAAAACCCTGCCATTCGAAATCCACTTCATGCAGGGACGCTTCCCGACGATAGATCGAGTTCAGGTCGGCAACAAGCCGCTGCACTCCCTGATGTTCGGGAAAAGCGAGCAGATTCCATTCCAGGCTCGCGCCGTGGTACCACTCCGAACGCTGCGCGAACTCTCCACCCATGAACAGCAGCTTCTTTCCCGGATGCGCGCACATGTATGTGTAGAGCAGGCGCAAGTTCGCAAATTGCTGCCAGAGATCGCCGGGCATTTTGTCGATCAGGGACCGTTTTCCGTGTACGACTTCATCGTGCGAGAGGGGCAGCACAAAATTTTCCGTGAAGGCGTAGAGCATTGAAAACGTCATGCGGCTGTGGTGGTACTTGCGGTAGATCGCGTCTTGCGCGAAGTAGCTGAGCGTATCGTTCATCCAGCCCATATTCCACTTCAGCGTGAAGCCCAGGCCGCCGAGATAGGTCGGGCGGGACACCGCAGGCCAAGCCGTGGATTCTTCGGCCACCATGAGCACGCCCGGATGGCGTTCGTTGGTGACCTCGTTGAGGCGTTTCAGAAACGAGATGGCCGCCAGGTTTTCGCGGCCTCCGAATTCATTGGGAATCCACTCGCCCGAGTGCCTCGAATAATCGAGATAAAGCATGGAAGCGACAGCGTCCACGCGCAGCCCGTCGATGTGATACTTGTCCATCCAAAAGAGCGCGCTCGCCAGCAGGAAACCGCGCACCTCCGATCGCCCGTAGTTGAATACCAGCGTTCCCCAATCGGGGTGCCGGCCCTGCCGCGGATCGGCGTGCTCGTAAAGATGCGTGCCGTCGAATTCCGCCAGGCCGTGCGCGTCGGCCGGGAAATGCGCCGGAGTCCAGTCCAGCAGCACGCCGATATTTTCCTGATGGCAGCGGTCCACCAGATACATGAAATCTTTGGGCTTGCCATAGCGGCTGGTGGCCGCGAAATACCCAATGGTCTGATATCCCCAGGAGCCGTCAAACGGGATGCTCCATCACCGGCATCAGTTCGATATGCGTGTAGCCCATTTGCTTCACGTAAGGGATCAGTTGATCGGCGATTTCGCGATAGGTGAGCCAGCGATTGCCCTCTTCGGCAACGCGCCGCCAAGAGCCCAGATGTACTTCGTAAATCGAAATGGGCTCAGCCAGCCATTCCCGTTTTCCGCGCGCCTTCATCCATGCGTCATCTTCCCAGCCGTAGCCATCGAGCGTTGAAACGACCGAACCCGATTTCGGCCGCAGCTCTGCTTCGAATGCATAGGGGTCGGCTTTCAAAAACGGAAGCTCGCCGAGCCGCGAGCGAATCTCGTATTTGTAAACCATTCCTTCCTTCAGTTCGGGAACGAACAATTCCCACACCCCGGAGTTGCCTCGCGAGCGCATCGGATGCACGCGGCCATCCCAGCGGTTGAAATCGCCCACCACGCTCACACGCAACGCGTTCGGCGCCCAGACGGCGAAGTGCACGCCCTGTACGCCCGCGATCTCGCGCACATGAGCGCCTAATTTGTCATAGCTTTGCCAATGTGAACCTTCGCCTAAGAGATGGAGGTCAAATTCGGTCAGCAGAGGAGGGAAGGCATACGCGTCCGGCACTTCGGTGATATCGCCATTGTCCCAACGTATGCGCAGGCGATAATCGCGCGCCTCCAGATTCCGGTAATCGACTGGCAGAAGAGCTTCGAAGATTCCCCCGGGCTGCACGAGTTCAGCAGGGAAGGCGCGGCCCTCGACGATCACACTTACGGAAGCCGCGTAGGGCTGAATCGTGCGAACCAGAACGCGTTGCGCGCGGTCGCGCTCCACGATGTGCGGGCCCAGCAAACGAAACGGTTCGCCGTGCTCAGCTCGCGCGAGCGCGGCAAGTTCGAGCTCCAATTCCGTCGCCGGTTCCTTTGGTATTCCCTGACTCGCGTTTTCCACTACTTTGGCCAAATCTCGCTCCCTTACCGATGTAATTCTAGATGAATCCCGCCGCTCTGTGGGGAATCGTCTTCGCCGTGTCCACAGCTACAAATAGCGGGGTTATGTGACGCCGCAGCTGCAGGAAAGCATTTCTCTTGGTTCGATCCGCTGTAGAATCGCTTCGCCATGAGACCGCTCACTATATACCTCGGCAAATTGCTCGGCCTTTTCACGCTGATCACCAGTTTTTGGCTTTTGACAGAACGGCAGACGGCGGTGTCCACGATTCCCGCGCTTCTCGGCGATCGTCCGGCCATGGTGATCTTTGCCATCATAGCCCTCGCCGGCGGACTAGCCATCGTTTTAGCCCACAACATTTGGTCGGGCGGGGTCTTGCCCATCCTGGTCACACTGATTGGATGGGTTATGGTGATTCGCGGTGTGCTTTTTCTGTTTCTGGCACCCGAAACAACCTTGCACATCTTGGCGGCCATGCAATTCGAGCAGTTTTTTTATGTGTATCTTGGCATTCCCTTTGTACTCGGCATGTATCTGACTTACTTAGCTTTTACGGCATCCTCACGTGGCGCCTAGCGATTGAACGACTATTAAGTTGGCAGAGCCTGGGCAAAGTCGAAACGGCATATAATGTGGCGTAATGAATTTGCTTCCGACGGGCCTGATAGCGCCATGATGGGGCCGTTTGCAAAGCGACGTTTCCGGAGTGAACACGATGACAAACCTTAAGACTCGCGCGCGTCTAGCGCTCGTGATCTTCGCGATCTGCGGTGTGGCTTTCGCCGGCTTAGTAACTTTAGCCCTTGCGCAACAGCTCGGCACGATCACGTTTCCCACATCCGGCGCTTCCAATGCCCAGCCTCTATTTCTCGAAGGCGTCAAGGATCTGCACAATTTCCAATTCGATGAAGCCGCCGTGGCTTTCCAGAAGGCCGAGCAGCTTGATCCGAACTTCGCGATGGCTTACTGGGGCGAAGCGATGAGCCATAACCACCCGCTCTGGGCAGAAGTGAACGTCCCTGCCGCCCAGAAAGCTCTGGAAAAGCTCGCGCCCACTCCTGAAGGACGTGTTGCCAAAGCCAAAACCGACAAAGAGAAGGCCTATCTTGATGCCTTGAACCAGCTCTTCTATGGCTCAGACGACAAGCTCGCTCGCGACACTGCTTATTCTCAGGCCATGGCCAAAATGTACGATCGCTGGCCGACGGATCACGAAGTGGACGTCCTCTATGCGCTCTCGCTGCTTGGAACCGTGCGTCCCGGCGACGAAGGTTTTCGTCGTCAGGCCCTCGCCGCGGCGATCTGCCTGAAGGTCTTTCAAGAGAATCCGAACCATCCGGCCGCCGCGCATTTCATCATTCATGCTTTTGACGATCCTGACCACGCGATTCTGGCGCTTCCCGCCGCTCGCGCTTATGCGAAGATCGCACCATCAGCGGCTCATGCCTTGCATATGCCCTCGCATATTTTCCTGCGGCTCGGCATGTGGCAAGACGTAATCAAGTCGAACATCGCGGCGTATCAGTCTTCGATTGCGCTGATCCAGCGCCTGCACCTTCCGGAAGGGCGAGAGGATTTCCACACGCTCTCCTGGTTGCAATACGCCAATCTCATGGTGGGCAATTTCGACGAAGCCAAAAAGGATATGAATCTTGCCAAAGCGGCTGCTGACCGAAATCCCAACAGCCCCAACGTGCAGCGAGGCTATCAGGCCATGCACGCCCGTTACATTCTGGAGACCGGCCAATGGGAAAAGATTCCGCTGCAGGTTATGACGCAGCCTGCCTCTGGCTCGGGAGCGTCCATGCCCGGGATGTATATGGGGGCTGACGACGAGTGGTGGACGTTCATCGCCGGTTACAGCGCGATCAAGTTAGGCGATCCCGCTACGGCCGATCAGGCGATCGCACAACTTCACGCCATGGCCGAAAAGGAGGGCGCAAACTCCTACGCCGCCAAGCCGTTCTCCATAATGGAAAAGGAACTCATCGCCGAAGCTGACCTCGCTCGCGGCCAGAAAGATGACGCCCTACAGGCTGCCAAACAGGCTGCAGATATCGACCGAACTTTGGCTTCGCCTTCAGGCCCGCCCGATCCCATCAAGCCTGGCCTCGAGGTTTACGGCGACGTGCTCCTCGCCACAGGCCACGCCAAAGAAGCCGCCGCGGTTTACGAAGAACAGTTGCTGCGCACGCCCAATCGGACGCCCTCCGTCAAGGCGCTGGCCCGCGCCAAAGGCGCCCAGATCTCCATGGCCACGCCGAAGCCTTAGTCGGAGAATGACGCAGATCGTCGGCAGGGCAGACTCCTCCCGGACGTCGAAAATGGAAGACTAACAGCGTCGGCTATTTGCTCCAGTTATTGCCCTTAGGGGCAAGTGGGGGAGATCATCTTGATTGCCGTCAGCTTCATGTAGTGCGGAGCCTTTGGCACCTTGGGGTCCGCCTCTGCTTCGGCCTTAGGGACGGCTGTGCCCGTGACCTCAATCTTATGGCCAACGTGCGGCGCGAGGTTGGCCGATGAGGACACGATGCCGATGGACTTCGGTCCATTGCCTTCCACATCGGTGACCATGTACGTTCCGGCCTCGTCGCCCTTCTTCAAACATCCAGTCATGCTGTGCTCTTTGGGAGCCTGCTGAGCCTGTACGGCGAGCAGGAAGGCAAACGCGCACGAGACAACCGCGGCCGCCATAATGAAACGCTTCATATGACCCTCCAGTAAGCGAGTTATGGGCCCGAATAGGCAGGATGGTAGCACAGTTCTTTGTCAATGTTCGCTGCCGAGCCGATCTCAATCGACTATTTCGCTTCTCCCTTCAGTTTGCAGCCGCTGTCAATTTTCTGGAAAATCGCGGCGCGGCTCAGAAGAGCTTCGAATTCTTGATCTCTCCCCGGCATCTCTCCGACGGCCACCATGCCACGAGCCTCCATAGCTTTGATTTCGTGACCACTGTCCGTTTGCGAATTCCGTCTCGTCATCATCTGTCCCCTCTTGATTGAACCGGTGAAGCACCCACGGCGTGGGCAGGTGCTTCACTGAGTAAAGCGAAAACGAGACGCCGAGTGGCTCAAATAATTGTTTAGAAGGGTTCGGCTTTTCGCCATGGTGGCTTCCGTGACTTTCTGCAGGATTAAGCAGGGTGGTTCGAAGCGGAGCTATCGATCATACTAATGCTCATTCCAAGCAGGAGACGCTGAGGAGCGAGGATGAACGAAAAGAACGGTTTCGCTACGCCAATCCGAGATTCGAAGATCGAGGCTGTCTTAGGACGCTTGCATGCGGCTGCCGACGCACAGGAAGAGGAAGCGGAGTTAGCTGCGCGACCTGGCAATCTGAAGAACACTCAGTGGGGGCCGGATTTCCTTAAGGACAAGATGATCCCCATCCACCGCGAACAGGGCTCATTCTTGTATCTCCTGGCCCGTTCCATCCGTGCGAAAACCATCGTTGAATTTGGAACTTCTCACGGCCTTTCCACGATCTATCTTGCCGCCGCCATCCGAGACAACGGCACCGACGGACAAGTCATTGGAACCGAGTTCGTTGCCGAAAAAATGGCGCAAGCAAAGCGCAACCTGGAAGAGACTGGCCTGACGCGCTTTGCGAAAATTCGAGAAGGAGACGCGCGGCAGACGCTAAAGGAACTTCCGGACGGGATCGACATGTGCTTGATGGATGGATTCCCGCCCTTCTCTTTAGAAGTCTTTAAGCTCATCGCGCCGCACCTGAGAAAAGGCGCAATGGTGCTTGTCGACGGAACCGAGACGCTTCGCAAGCCACAGGCCGATTTTCTCGCTTATCTGAGCGATCCGGTGAATGGATTTCGCTACACCGAACTCTCGATCGGCGACGGCACCGGGCTGGCCGTAAAGGATGTTTAGTGCCAGCAACGCTCCGTGCGAGGCTCGTTTTGGGATCGGAAGATCAAAACCGAGAAGAATGTAGTCTTGATCGGATCGACTGCTATCGATCAAGCTGCGCGGACGTGCACCGTCATCTCCCCGACGCGCTCGATGGTGGCACGCATGACGTCGCCGGGCGGATTGGGCCCACTCCCTCGGGCGTACCGCTTAGCAGCACGTCGCCCGGCAGCAGAGTGTAAAACGAGGATGCAAATTCGATCAGCTCGGGAATGCCGAGGATCAGATCACGCGTATTGGCTTTTTGCCGCAGTTCACCGTTGACGCTGATCTGCAGGTCGAGGTGCGAAGGATCGGCTAACTCGTCGGCGGTAACGAGCCAAGGCCCGAGCACGGTATAGGTATCGACAGATTTGCGCAGGCTGCGCTCTTCGGGGCCGCGAATGGAAATATCCAGACCGATGCAGTAGCCGGCGACGTACTCGAGTGCCTCGGCTGCGGGTACCGCTTGCGCGCGCCTGCCGATCACAACGGCCAGCTCCACCTCTTCGTCGGTGCGCCGGTCGGGATGGCGAATCACCACGTTTTGCGAGGGGCCGACGACCGAGCTATTGGCCTTCAGAAAGAAGCCGGATTGATGGATGGCCTGCATGTGAGCTTTGTTCTGATGGTGCAGATTGGGATCGGCGGTCACTTCATTCAAATGCTTTTGATAATTCACCGGCGCGCCCATGACCTTGCTGGGGTTGGCCACCGGGCTCAGCAGGTGCACGTCCGAGAGTCGTTTGGCAGGGGCACTGCGCGCCGCAGTCATGATGGCGTCGCGAAGTGATGGCAGCAGCGCGATGAGAGCGTCGCCTTGCGGAAAGGGATAGCGGCGGCTGGGCAGCTTATCAAGAATCGAAGTCACGTCGCGTACGGTTTCGTTTTCGACCAGGCCGAGCCGATTTTCGTCAAATTGGCACAGTCGCATGAGTAGGGGATAGTACACGGAAGTTCGGGAGCATGCGACCCATGAGGCGCGATATTCTCAAGGATGGCAGTGCGCCCATTGCCTGATATAGAATTCGACCGCGCCGCATCCCGCTCGGCTTGCGTCCCTGCGCCAGCTTTCCGGAGGTGATCCGTGCACGAGCCTGAGTTTGCAAAGCTCTATAGCGATATGGAGCAGTGCCACGTCAAGCCTCTGTGGCTCGCGGAGCGAAGCGTAAATCCGCCGCAGCCGCAACCAAAAACCGTACCGTGGCTTTGGAAATGGTCGCAGCTCTCGAACTTTGTTCAGCGCTCATGCGAACTTGTGACGCTGGATCGCGGTGGTGATCGCCGTGCCATGGGTTTGGCAAACCCGGGTTTGGGAGGCGCGCCTTACGCGACAAATACTCTGTGGGCCGCCGTGCAGTGCCTGAACGGCAGGGAAGTCGCGCCCGCGCATCGCCATACGGCGCAGGCGATTCGGTTCATGATTGACGGGCGTGGAGCGTACACGACCGTGCAAGGCGACAAGATCTATCTGGAGCGCGGCGATTTTGCCATCAATCCGCCCTGGCACTGGCACGATCACGGCAGCGAGAGCGATGAAACGGCCGTGTGGATGGACGCCCTCGATGTGCCGCTGAATAACTATCTCGATGCGCCATTTTTCGAGCACGCGGCGAAAGACGTCCAGCAGGTGACCGCCGTTGTCGACGAATCCGTGTTGAAGTACGGCTTCGGCCAGTTGCGGCCTGCCTGGGAGCCGCCCGCCGCGCGCTATTCCCCGCTTTCTGTTTACAAATGGCAGGTAACGGAACGTGCGTTGAACAACCTGGCCAAAGTGGCCGCGAGCCCGTTCGATGATGTGGCCCTCGAATATACGAATCCGCACACAGGCCGGCCGGTGATGGATACCATGACCTGCTGGATTCAAATGATTCGGCCGGGCGTGCATACGAAGGCGCACCGGCAGGTGAATAGCGCCGTCTATCATGTTCATGAGGGCCGCGGCGCGACAATTATCGGCGGCGTTCGTTTCGATTGGGAGCAGGGCGACATTTTCGTGATTCCGAGTTGGACGTATCACGAGCACCTCAACGAATCGAAGAGCGAAAGGGCCATCCTGTTTTCCGCGCAGGATACGCCTGTGCTGGTTGCGCTGGGCAAATACCGCGAAGAGGCGCTCGCAGCGAATAATGGCTTCCAGACGGTGAAAGAGACATTCGACGTCGAGAAGGCGCTGACATATGGATGAGACGCTCCGCCGGCGTGGTCACAGCGTTTGGGGGGCTTGCTGAATTCTGCTAGTGCTCCTTGGTTCAGGCACGCGGATCGGGTGCGAGCCGCCTAGATTCGAGTGCAAGCATTCGAGTGCAGGCACCCTAAACTCGGTGCAGGCACCCTGATTCGGGTACAGGGAAGAGAGGAAAAATGGACCGACGCAATTTTATAAAAGTTGGGGGAGCGCTCGCCGGTGGTTTGGGGCTTGGCAGATTGCTGCCCGCGCAGCAATCGCCGCAAATGCCCCAGATGCAGGGCCAGACCCAAAATCAGAACTCCGGACCACAGACGCCCGCAGATTTCACGCTGAAGATAGCGCCGGTCCTCGTAGAACTCGCGCCTTACCGTTCTCTCAGCACCATCGGCTACAACGGCACATCGCCCGGCCCGCTAATCCGCGTGCGCGAGGGCAAACCGATAACCATCGACGTCATCAATG
Source organism: uncultured Acidobacteriota bacterium (assembly GCA_963804535.1). Lineage (GTDB taxonomy): Bacteria > Acidobacteriota > Terriglobia > Acidiferrales > UBA7541 > Palsa-189. The sequence continues at coordinate 58,370 of CAWDQT010000040.1, read as the reverse complement.
ATACCGATACGCCGGAACTTGTTCATTGGCACGGGCAGCTCATTCCTTCTGAACTAGACGGCGCGGAGGAAGAGGGCACGCCGATGATTCCGCCGCATGGCCGCTATCGATATCAATTCACGCCGGGGCCCGCGGGCTCGCGCTGGTATCACACGCACACGATGGCCGGCTCCGATCTGCATCGCGGGACCTACACGGGCCAATATGGATTCTTTTATATCGATTCCGGCAAGGATCCCGGGAAATATGACCAGGAACATTTCCTTGCGCTGCGCGATTGGGAGCCTTTCCTGGCAAACGAAGACGAAGATGACGAGGACGAAGATCCCAACGCACCGACCCCGGAAAAACCGCAGCGCATGCCCCGAGCCGCCAACGGCTACGAGGCGGTGTATCGGGTCGTCTCGATCAACGACAAGCTGATGGGCGGCGGACCGCCGATTCAGGTGAAGCAAGGGCAGCGGCTCCTGTTTCACTTCCTGAATGCCTGCGCCACCTCTAACCGGAAGATCGCTTTAACCGGCCACAAATTTCAAGTTTTTGCGCTCGACGGTAATCCGGTGGCTAATCCGCAAGCGGTGGACGTCATCGCGATGGGGCCTGGCGAGCGCGTGGATTGTTTTGTGGATATGAACCGGCCGGGCGTATGGGCGCTCGGCGCGACTGCTGATGCCGATCGCAACGCAGGCTTGGGGATCATCGTCGAGTACGAAAATCAGAAAGGGCAGCCCCAATTCTTGCGGCCGACGAATCGGATCTGGGACTACACGGTTTTTGGCCGCCCCACTGCGCCAGCCGCGCCCCCGGAAATGATCGACATGATTTTCGAGAAGGTCCCCGGCGGAGTGCACGGGTTCAACCACTGGACTATCAACAGCAAGGAATTTCCGCACGAGGACGAATTTGTGCTTCGGCCAGGTTCGAAATATCGCATCTTCTTTCGAAATCGCACGGATGACGACCATCCTCTGCACATCCATCGGCATCTTTTCGAAATAGTGGAAATAAACGGAAAGCCGACTGGCGGCGTCATGAAAGATACTGTCGTGGTGCCCAGTTTCGGGCGCGTAGCCGTGGATTTAATGGCCGATCAGCCCGGCTTGACGCTTTTCCACTGTCACAATCAGATGCACATGGACTTCGGCTTCAAGGCGCTGTTCCGTTACTCGTGAATCTAGAATCCAATAATCAGCGATTGCGGCACGCGACGCGATAAGTTGGAGAAAAGCGCCGGATTTTGATACTCTGCTGGGAGAGCTTCCATTATGAAGTTGCTGGCGCGAGGTTTGCTGCTGCTGATGTTTGTGGGTTCCGGTGCCACGTTGTTGGCACTGCAGCAGGGTTACTATGGCGGCGGTTATGGCGGTTCTCGCGGCTATCGCGATAATGGCCAAGAAGAGAAAGATGAATTCGCCTTTGCTCGCCTCCGCTATCCCGTCCGCATGGCCAGCTACGGAGGTTTCGGCGGCTTCGGATATTTCCGCAACGGCGGCTGGTCTGAAGATTATCCCCGCGCCGATCGACAGTTTGTGCAAGGTGTTCTTCGCCTGACGCGCATCGACGCGCGCCCCTACCAGGAAGTGATCGATCCCGATAGCGACGAAATCTTCAACTGGCCCTGGCTCTACGCCGTCAACGTGGCCGACTGGGATTTCAACGAGGACCAGGCCAAGCGCATGCGCAGCTACCTGCAGCGCGGCGGTTTCCTGATCGTGGACAGCTTCCATGGCGCCGCGGCCTGGGCAAGCTTCATGATAGGGATGCGCAAAATCCTGCCCGACCGGCCTATCGAGGATTTGACGAATAAGGACGAGATTTTCCACGTGCTCTACGATTTGGACGAGCGGCCACAGGTTCCCGGCTATCAATATATCTATACGGGCAGGACCTATGAGAACGACGGTATCTATCCGGAATGGAAGGCCATTCGCGACGAAAATGGCCGCATCATGGTGGCCATCTGTTTCAATATGCACATTGGCGATGCCTGGGAGCATGCCGATGATCCGCGCTATCCGGAGCGATTTTCTTCCTTTGCCTATCGCATGGGCATCAACTACATCATTTATCCCATGACCCACTAGGCGGCGCTGGAATCCCCCGCCCACTTCGCCTGTCGTCATCACAAACAGCTGAGGTATCGGCTCACTTTGCGCAAATGATCACAACGCCATGAAAACGCTCGCTTAGTAGATTTGCGCTATTAGGCCGGTGTTATAATTTTGCTATTGTGAGAACGCTTTTAACCCTTTGTGTTGCCGCCGTCGCCATCTCCTTGGTGTCGCCGCGGAGCGCTTTTTCCGCCTCAAACATTACCGGTCTGTGGGACGCAAAGATTGTCGCGAATCAACTCGAAATTCCGTTCCGCTTTGAGATCGCCCAGAACGGCAATCAAGTGCAAGGCTTTTTCTTCGAAGGCGACCGGAAAATCGCATCGAGTTCGGGCAGCCTTTCCGGTGGGCATTTGATACTGGAATATGACATTCTCGAAACCACGCTCGAAGTTACATTTTTGGACGATCAGTTCGCCGGGACTTATCGGTTCAAGCGATCTAATGGGCAGCCATTGCTGATCCGCGCGCGCCGTTTTGTGCCTGCTCCGGCTGACGCCTCGTCTGCTCCGGCGATTTCAGGGAGTTGGGAGATGCGGCGCGTACCTCAGGAAGTAAAGACTGCCAGCGATAATCAGACTTGGAATCTGTTCCTGCGCCAGTCGGGAGCCGAAGTTTCGGGTTCGATTCTACGGGTGGATGGCGACACGGGATTTCTGATTGGCCGCTGGCAAAACGGCAGACTCGTTCTAAGCCACTTCGCAGGGCAAGGTCCGCTGCTCTTCGAGGCCAAACTAAATGCGGACCGGACGCTTGCGATTTCTTTGAATCGCGGCGCCAACTACATAGCTGTGCGCAAGAGCGAGGCCAGGGCTAAAGGCGTTCCCGACCCGCCGGATCCTACGCGCTACACCAGCGTGAAAGATCCAACCGTTCCTTTGCGATTCAGTTTCCCAGGCCTCGACGGGAAAATCGTTTCCAATACTGATCCGCAATTCAAGGGCAAGGTGGTGCTTTTGGCCATCGGCGGAAGCTGGTGCCCGAATTGCCAGGACGAGGCGTCATTTCTGGTTGATCTGTACAAGGAATTTCACTCCCAAGGACTTGAAATCGTCGGCTTGATGTTTGAAGCGGATGCAGATCCGGCGTTGGCGTGGCCACGCGTGCAGACTTTCATCAGGCGCTTCGGGATACCGTATCCGATGCTGCTGGCCGGAACTCCGGATGATATCAATCAGAAAATTCCGCAACTGGTGAACTTTGGGGCGTACCCCACAAGCATTTTTCTCGGGCGTGACGGGCGCGTGAGAAGCGTGCATGCGGGATTTGCGAGCCAAGCCACGGGCCAGGAGTATGTGCGGCTGAAGGGCGAAGTGCGAGGCCTGGTGCAGCGGTTGCTGACGGAGAGTTCTCAGACAAGTGGATCGGCGTCTGGCGGATTGTAGCGTTACCGGAAGGATCATCGACATGCTTTTGCATTCGAGGCGTTTCTCAGTTCCCTTGGTCGCTCTGCTATTCGGCTTCGCTTTCGGTGGAATCGCCGCGGCCCAGTCGTTCACGGCGGCTCATGCGAAGGTGAGCCTCATTGCCGAGAATAACTCGCTGCAGCCGGGACAAACTGCCTGGGTGGGCGTCTTATTTGACCTCGAGAAGGGCTGGCACATTTATTGGGTGAATCCGGGCGATTCCGGAGAGCGGCCGAAAATTCAATGGCAACTTCCTCCTGGCTTTCAGGCCAAAGAGATTCGTTGGCCGACGCCAGTTCGGCTGGGGACCGGTACCGTGATCGATTACGGCTATGAGGGCCGTGTGCTGCTTCCCGTGCCGATGCAGGTTCCGGCCGACTACAAATCCGGCAAGCCGGTGATGCTATCCGCAGATATCCGTTATCTGATCTGCCGCGAAGTGTGCATACCGGCGAAAGCTCAGGCAAGCTTGGCGATTCCTCCGGCCAATGCGAGCAATGTTGCTGCGGATCGCGAACTCTTCCGAAGCACCTTTGAGAATTCGCCGAAACCATGGCCAGCCGGATGGAAGGCACAGGTGAGCGATAGTGGCGGCTTCTTCCAACTTTCGCTGGATACCGGAACGAGCGAGAGCAAGGCGGCGTTTTTCCCGCTAGAAGAAGATCAGGTCGATAATGCCGCTCCTCAGAGCGTGATGCCAACGCCCCGAGGAGTGCAGATCAAGCTAAAGAAATCGGATCAGCTCTTGAAGCCGATCGCCGTGCTAAAAGGGGTAGTAGTTCTTGGTCCCGGCCGCGCGTATGAAGTCACAGCTCCGGTAACGGGGCCGGTAACGGGAAAAAAGTAATCGAGCGTTTATCTCCAGAGGTTCACAATTGAGCCTCGAAGCTGTTTGGGGAGGTGCGAGGATGAAACGAGCGGCGACTTCGTGGATGATTGTGGCCGCGGCTGTGTTCTGCGCGTTGCCTATGGCGCGCGCTGCTCGCGTCGGCGAACGCGCCCCAGATTTTTCTGTTGCCGACACAAATGGCAAAGTTGAGAAGCTTTCCGATTACGCAGGGAAGTTTGTGGTTCTGGAATGGAGCAACCGCGGCTGCCCTTACACGCAGAAACATTACAACAGCGGGAATATGCAGCGCTTGCAGCGGGAGTGGACGCAAAGGGGAGTCATTTGGCTGACAGTCATTTCCTCGGCGCCTGGAAAGCAGGGATATGTAACGGCAACGGATGAAAATTCCTGGCTCAAGCAGATCAATGCCGCGCCCACGGCGGCGCTTCTCGACCCTATGGGAACTTTGGGGCACCTCTATGATGCGAAAACAACGCCGCAAATGTTCGTAATCAATCCGCAAGGAACCCTCGTTTATGATGGCGCGATCGACGATAAGCCCACCACCGATCGGGCGGATATCGGGCGTGCAAAGAATTATCTTTCCCAAGCGCTCGAGGAAGGTATGGCGGGCAAGGCGGTAAGCACCCCGACAAGCCGGCCATACGGCTGTTCGGTGAAGTATCCAGGGTCGTGGTTTTGATGAGTAGTGCGGAATTAGACGCGAGTTTTTAGGAGCCAATTTGCGAGTACTGGTGGTCGAGGACGAAAAACGACTGGCGGAGAACGTAGCGCGCGCGCTGCGAGAGAGTGCCGGCTACGCCGTGGATATAGCCAGCGACGGCGAAGAGGGTTTGTATCTGGCTGAATCCAGCGCCTACGACCTCATGGTTCTCGATCTTATGCTACCCAAACTCGACGGCCAGAGTTTGCTCACGCAATACCGCAAAAAAGGCCATGCCACGCCTGTTTTGGTTTTGACCGCCCGGGACGAGAAAGATAATGTGGTGCGTCTGCTCAACGCGGGCGCCGACGACTATGTTTCCAAGCCTTTTGATTTGGGCGAATTTCTGGCGCGAGCCAAAGCTTTGGTGCGACGCGGGAAGGGGCAAAGGTCACCCGTGCTTTCCGTGGCGGACCTTCAACTGAACACGATTGAGCGGACGGTACGGCGCGGACAGAAAGAGATTGCGCTCGTCCCGATGGAATATCGTGTTCTGGAGTATCTTGCGCACCGGCCGCGCGCGGTTATTTCCAAGAGCGAACTGCTGGAGCATCTCTACGATTACAATTGGGAGAAATTCAGCAACGTAATTGAAGTTTACATTTCGGGACTACGGCGCAAGATCGATAGCAATCATCCCGTAAAACTGATTCATACGGTGCGCGGGCATGGTTATGTGCTGCGGCCTGATCGTTAGCGTGCCATTCAGGAAGATCGGGACAATTCAGGAGGAAGAATTCAGTGGCATCGGGAAGCTGGTCCCAAAGTGAATCGGCGGTAAGTGGTGCGGAAGCCAAGGAAAGAATGGCGCGGGGATGGTTCGCAACTTTGCGGCGCGAAGCGAAAGTTGCGGCCAAACCTTTCTCGCTGGCAGGCCGGATCATCGCCAGGGTGATTATCTGCCAGCTTGTCCTGACCGCCGCGCTCACGACGGTTGCCGTGCTATATGCGCGACGCGAGTTGAGCCGCGGTTTCGACGCCACGCTGAATGGCTGGGCGGCTAACACGCTCGCTGCGGTGCGCTACACGGACACGCAGGTTCCCGATCTCCTTTTCGATCCTGCGCTGATTCCCCCGTCGTCCAGCCGGAGACACCCCGATCTGTTCGAGATTCGGAGGAGCGACGGCAGTCTTTTGGCGCGATCCGCCGGACCGCTTCCTGTGGAACTGGAACAAGGCGGCGCCTTCTTCAATTTTGTCCTGAACGGCATTCCTTATCGGGCTGTTGTTCTGCGGCAAGTGCCGGTGCTCGATCGCGAAGAAAATATCAGCGTGCCGCAACGAGTTACCGTGATTTACGCGGCGTCGCGGGTGGGCTTCCACGAGCAGTTGATGGAACTGGGTGTCTCTGTCGCGGGCGTCAGTGTGCTTTTGCTTTTGATCGTCAGCGTAGTGGCCGCCTGGGGTGTGCGTCGAGGGCTCGAGCCACTCCGGGAGCTGGCCGGCCAAGCGGGAGCGATATCCGTGCTCAACTGGGAGTTCCGGCCGCCCGCCGAGGCGTCCATGGCGAAAGAACTGACTCCCCTGACGAGCGCGATTGAAACTGTGCTTGAACGGCTGCGGGAGTCCTTCCGGCAGCAACGCGATTTCACCAGCGATGCCGCTCATGAGCTGAAGACCTCCGTGGCGATCGTCAAATCGACCTTGCAAACACTGCTGCAACGGCCACGTCCGGAGCACGAATATCGGGCGGGCCTGGAAAGCATGCTGGAAGATTGCGGGAGGCTGGAGGATCTTCTCGGTCGCCTGTTGCGATTGGCCCGGATCGAGCAATGGGCTGAGAACGGGATGAATCGCAAGTTGGGTGTTACCGAAGTCACTTCCACTTGTGAGGCGGCAATTTCGCGAATCCAGGCCCTAGCCGAGGCGCGCAATATCCAAATTGAACTCATTGCTCCGCAAGAGGTTCATTTACAGGCCGATCCCGAGGACCTGGAAGTGATCTGGGTGAACCTGCTGGAGAACGCACTGCAGTACAGCCCTGTGGGATCGAAAGTAGCGATTCACGTGGAACGGAACGGCGGGAGCACCGCGTGCGTTTCCGTGCAGGATTCGGGTCCGGGCATTCCCGAGGAACAGCTGCCCCACGTTTTTCAGCGATTCTATCGCGGCGATCCGTCGCGCTCTCGTTCTACGGGAGGATTTGGCCTGGGATTAGCGATTTGCAAGGCGATGGTGACGGCCTATGGCGGGCAAATTCAGGCGATAAATCGCAATGGTAATGGGACCGAGATGAGAGTTGAGCTGTCGATCGGACATGCCAGTACGTCTAGCTAAATTCCAACTCCCGTTGAGATTAAAATCGATTTCACTCTGGGTTAAGCTCCGCTTAACGTCGCTCATGCAAAAGTCCGCTGCATTGAGACCCCGGTAAATGACGCCCCGTTCGGTCCCTGTGCCGGACGGGGCGTCTTGTACGAGGGGGCGGATTATACGTCTTAAGGTTGGCTTAATCTAGAATAGTTTGGGCTATGTGGCCTGCAGATGGCTCGGATTCGAGCGAGCATTCATGTTCCGTTCATGTAGAACGAGACAGAATCCGTGAGAGGTGGGAGAATTCGTGGCACAAATTTTGGGAATGGGAGGAAGGGCGACGTGATTGCTGCGCGTGAGAGTTTTTTGGTTGCCGAGACGAATTCTATAGAAGCGAGCCGCAACGCTCATCCTCGTCCGGGCCTCCATTTTTTTCTGGCATTCCTTCTGATTTGCGTGGGGACATCGTTTGGCAATGCACAGACTGCGGCCCCTCAGACCACTCCCGAGGCACCGGTACAGCTTGTATATCCGCCGAAACCGGCGGGGGAAACTGGTCCGCCAGCAACCATTACCCTGGCGGATGCGCTGCAAAGGGCGCAGAAGAATAATGCCGAGTTCTTGTCGGCTCTCTCCGACCAAAAATCGGCGCAAGAAGATCGCTTGCAAGCAAGGAATGCGCGACTGCCACAGATCGGCTTCCGAAGTGAGTATCTGGGTACGCAAGGAAACGGAAAGACTCCCAATGGACGATATGTCACCCAGGATGGCGTTCATGTCTACCGGGAGTGGGCGACGCTGCATCAGGATCTCACTGCGAACGTATTGATGGGGACCGATTACAAGCGGTCCCAGGCGGCCGAAGCGATCGCGGCGGCCAAGGCGGAAATCGCGCGACGGGGGCTGACGGTCACGGTTACGAAGAGTTTCTACGCGCTGGTGGTCGCGCAGCGTAAGTATGCAACGGCGCAAGAAGCGTTGGCACAGGCACAGCGCTTTCTGCAGTTAGCAGAGGACACGGAGCGGGCGGGGCAGGCGGCTCATAGCGACGTGATCAAGGCGCAAATTCAGTATCAGCAGCAAGAGGCGGCGTTCACGGAAGCTAACCTGGGAATGGAAGATGCGCGGCTGGACCTCTCTGTACTCATCTTTCCAACTCTCGACGAAAATTTCACCGCGGTAGATGACCTGGGTACGCCGCGGCCCTTGCCGACACTCGGGGAGGCGCAAGAGATGGCCGGGAGGATGAATCCGGACATCCGCGTGGCGACGGAAACTCTCCGGCAATCGAATCTGGACGTCAAAGGCGCGAAGAGCGCGTTTCTGCCGGCGATATCCTTTGACCCTGTTTGGGGCCTGGAAGCGAATTGCGTTGCGACTCATTGCGTATACACAGCCATTCCCGAGGCCGGCGCTACGCCGACCCTGGGCTATTTCATTACGGCTTCCCTGACGGTTCCGCTTTGGGATTGGGGAACGTTGCGAAGTAAGCTGCGCCAGGCCGACTTCAAGCAGCAGCAGGCCCAAGTCTCGCTGAGCCAGACCCAGCGGCGTATACTCGCGGAGCTCTATGCAGCATATAATGAGGCCCTTGTAGCGCGCGAGGAGGTTGATAAACTCCGGCAGACTGCGGACCTCGCAGGGGAAAGTTTGCGCCTGGTCACGTTGCGGTATCAGGGCGGGTCGTCGACCTCGTTAGAAGTTGTCGACGCGCAAACGACACTGATCACGACGCGCAATGCTTACGACGATGCGCAGGTGCGTTATCGGAACGCGCTGGCGAATTTGCAAACGTTCACAGGAAATTTCTAGAAAAGGTAAAGAGACAGGAATATGAACGCGGATAAGAAAGCGGTTCTTCAGGTGAAGGCTCGTGGTGGTTATGGTTGGGGAATTGGCCTCCTGCTCGGCGCGTTAGTGGCGCTGGGTTTTGTGGCATCCGGCTGCTCCAAAGGCACAGAAGTGGAAGCGGCGCCGACGGTTACCGTGCAGGTGGGCGCCGCGGAGAATCAGACAATCGAGCGGAAAGTGAGCGCCGAAGCGACGCTCTATCCGCTGGAACAGTCGGCGATCGTGCCGAAGATCACCGCGCCGGTTAAGAAGTTCTATGTCGAGAAGGGCAGCAAGGTGCACGCGGGCCAATTGCTGGCGGAACTCGAGAATTCGGACTTGCTCGCGCAGCCAAAAGGAAAACGAAGGAGCCTATACCCAGGCCGAAGCAGGCTATGAGCAAGCAGTTCAGAAGGCGAAACAGGACCTCAAGCTCTCGAAGGAGACGTTGGACGCCGCACAGAAACTGTATAACGCGCGGCAGGAACTTTATAAACAGGGAGCGGTCTCCTCTAAAGATGTCGACGACGCCAACGTGGCATTGATTCAGGCGCGGAACGCATATGAAGCGTCGCAGAAGCAGCTCGATCTCAAAGTGGCTGAAGGGCAACTGGCGGCGGCGAAAGGCCAAGACAGCGCGAGGTGGAAGTCGAGTTGAATTATTCCAAAATCGTAAGCCCCATCGATGGCGTGGTCACGGACCGGCCTCTTTACGCCGGGAGAAATGGCTTCGAATTCGGGGCCTATTATTACGGTAATGAACTTGTCGCAAATTGTGGCTCGCGCCCACATCGATCAGCAGGAGGCCTCGCAGCTGAAGGTGGGCGACGCCGCTACGATCTCCGTGCCGGGACAGCCGGGCGCACTCAAAGGCAAGGTTAGCCTGGTAAGTCCGGCGCTCGATCCCAGCAGCACGACGGTAGAGGTGTGGGTGCAGAGTCCCAATCCCGGCGAGCGTTTGAAGCCGGGAAGCAACGTGCAAGTACAAATGGTAGCCCAGGCAGTCCAGCACGCCATCGTGATTCCCGCCGAAGCCCTTTTGACTGGTTCGGATGGAACGACCTCGGTAATTATTCTGGATACCGATAACAAGCCGCATAAGAAGAAGGTGAAAGTCGGAATTCGAGATGCCGGCGACGTACAGGTCACCGAAGGTTTGCAAGGCGGAGAACGAGTGGTGACGGTGGGTGCCTTTGCGCTTTCGCAAGAAGACGATCCGATCCTGGCTAAGACGAACATACAGGTTCAGGCTCCGCCGAATATTCCGGACGAAGACGATGACGAGGCGCAATGAGCCGCATGGCGGCTGCCTGGTTTCTAGAGGTTAAGAATTAGCCGACAGCTCGACGGTACTTCCATGGAAAATAAGACGACGACAACAATTAAGACGGTGACGTTTGCCCCCTCCGCGGCGTATTGCGCCGACCGATGATCCGAACCACTACTGGTTTTCGCGCCATTCCAAATCGATCATCTTCATGATTCTCACGCTGGCGGTGGTTGGAATCTACGAAGCTTTTACGCTTCCCATCGCCGTGTTTCCCACCACGAACTTTCCGCGAATCATCGTGGGCGTGGACAATGGCGTGATGCCCATCAATCAGATGGAAGTGACGATTACGCGGCCAATTGAAGAGGCGGTCAATAGCGTGCCCGGTCTTCAAAACGTGCGCTCGATCACCAGCCGCGGTTCGGCGGAAATCGATCTAGACTTTGATCTGGGGCGTAGACATGATCGTGACGCTCCAGCAAGTGGATTCGGCGATCGCACGGATTCAGAGCACATTGCCTTCGACGGCTCAGATCGAGGCGCATCGGCTGGATTTCGCGAGCTTTCCGATCCTGGGCTACAGCATCACGTCGGACAAAGTTCCGCAGACCCAGCTCTGGGAAATGGCCACTTACGATCTCAAGCCGCGACTAAACCGGCTGGACGGCGTGGCCAGCGTTTTGGTGCAGGGCGGCCAGCAGCCGGAATTTCAGATCATCCCTGATCCGGCGCGAATGCTGCGGGCACACGTGGCGCTGCAGGACATTCTCGATGCGGTGAATCACACGAATTTGATCGATTCTCCCGGCTTGCTCAGCCGCAATCATCAACTCTTTCCTGGGTCTCGTGACCGCGCAAGCGCAGAGTCCCGATCAAATCGGCGATATCGTGATCAAGACCAACGGCGATGTTCCTGTGCGGATAAGGGATATCGGCGACCGTGTCGCCTTCGTCGGCGCCGGCGTATACCGTAGTCACAGCGAACGGAAAGCCGGCCGTATTGGTGAGTATCAACCGGCAGCCGTACAGCAACACTGTGCAAGTCGCCAACGAAGTTCACCAGGAAATCCAGAACATAGCGCCGAGCCTGCCATCGGGCGTGGACCTGCGGGTCTTTTACGACCAGTCCAATATCGTCAAGGGGTCCATCGGCAGCGTGCGCGACGCGATCATCATCGGGCTTTTCCTGTCCGGGCTGATCATCTGGCTCTTCCTGCGCGACTGGGGCACGGCCATCATGACCGGCCTGGTCGTGCCGGTAACGATCATGGTCACCTTCATCGTGATGAAGATCATGGGCCAGAGCTTCAACATGATGACGTTAGGCGGGCTGGCCGCCGCCGGCGGATTGGTGATCGATGACGCGATCGTGGTCGTGGAGAATATCGTCCTCCACCGCGACGGCGGTGAAGGGCCACTGCAAGCCACCGCGAGCGCGCTGAAAGAACTCACGATTCCTCTGATTGGTTCGACGCTGACTCCGATTGTGGTTTTCTTGCCGCTGATCAGCATAACGGGCGTGACGGGAACGTTCTTCCGCGCTCTGGCCATCGCCATGAGCGTTTCGTTATTGACGTCGCTGGTCCTGGCGCTTTCCTGGACGACGAATCTGGCAACTTTTCTGATCCGCCGGGGCAAGCATGGCACAGTGCCCGAGACAAACGGAACGAATGGAACGAACGGAGGCCCGGAGGAATTCGGTAACGGTGCCGACGGGCCGCGAGGTGCCGCTCCGGGCATGGAACCGGCCGGCGCCGACTCCGCTGAGATGGAACAGATCAGGCGCATGATGGCGGCGGAGGAAGCCTCTCTGAGAGGAGGCTGGTTCGAGCGCATTATCCAATTCTATGAGCGTTGGCTGCGCCGGGCGTTTGCGCATCCCTTTGTTTTGGGAGGATTGTGCGCAATTCTGATCGTCATCTCGTACTTTAGCTACAAAGCGCTGGGCAGCGATTTGCTTCCGCACATGGACGAGGGCGGCTTCATTCTAGACTATGTGACGCCGCCGGGCAGTTCGCTCCAAGAGACTAGCCGCATGGTTTCGCACATGGAGCAAATCGTGCGAACGCTGCCGGAAGTGGAGAGCACTTCGCGGCGCACGGGCTTGCAGTTTGGCCTGGCGGCGGTGACTGAAGCGAACACGGGCGACATCTCGGTCAAGCTCAAGGATAAGCGCAGCCGCAGCTTCGACGAAATCATCGCGGACGTGCGGGCGAAAGTCACGGCAGCTGAGCCCGCCGTGGACGTCGATTTCCACCAGGTATTGGAGGACATGATTGGCGATTTGACCGGGGACCCGAAGCCGGTGATGATCAGGCTCTACTCCGACGATGTGGAAGCGTTAAAGCAATGGGCGCCGCGCGTGGCGGATACCCTCGAAGGTATTTATATCAACAATAAAAAACCCATCGTCGACGTGGACAACGGCATAGACAGTACCACGAGCGGTCCAGCCGTGGTTTTCACGGTAGATCCCGTACGAGCGGCGAAGGCAGGTTTCACGACCGACCAACTCGCTATCGTGACCTCCGCGATCGTCGACGGGGAACCGGCAACCACTCCCGTGGTAATTAACGATCGGCCGTACGTCGTGCGGGTGCGTTACCCCAAACAGAGCCGCTCTTCGCTGGAATCCATGAAAAATACGCTGCTGGTGAATTCAAATGGGGGTACCGCGACGCTGAGCGCAGTGGCCGATATCAGTGAACTTCCGGGGCAGATCGAAGTCATTCGCGATAATTTGCAGCGGGACGTGGTAGTGGCGGCGCGACTGGAAGGAATCGATCTAGGGACCGGCGTTGACGCGGTGCAGAAGGCGGTAAACGACCTGAAACTGCCCCGTCGATACGAGTGGAGTACGCGGGCACCTTTAAGGAGCAGCAGAAATCGTTCCGCGATTTGGAAACGGTACTGCTGCTGGCTCTGGTGCTCGTTTTTATCGTGTTGCTGCTCGAATTCCGGGCGTTTTCGGCACCGCTGGCGATTTTGTCGTCGGCAGTGCTCTCCACCTCTGGCGTTTTCTTCGCCCTGCTGATAACGCGGACGACATTCAACGTGTCTTCGTTTATGGGACTGATCATGGTGATCGGTATCGTGGCGAAGAACGGTATCTTATTGCTAGACGCGAACCAGAAATTCCGTTCGGTGGGCTTCTCTGCCGAAGAGGCCATGGTACAGGCCGGACGGCGCCGGCTTCGTCCCATTGTGATGACAGCAATGGCCGCCGTGGCGGGCATGTTACCGTTGTCGCTGGCGATCGGGGCGGGTTCGCAGATGCTTCAGCCTTTAGCCATCGCAGTTATCGGAGGCATTCTGATTTCGATGGTTTTGTCGCTCGTCATCACCCCGGCGATGGAGTTCTTCATGACTCGGAAGAGCCAGCCCGTGGCCGAGGCGTAGAGGTGAGGGACGAAGTCTCTATTTCACTGTGCGGGAAACGATCGGAAAGAGGGTTCCGAAAATGGTGTATCGGGGCTCATTCCAGCAATTCAAGTGAGGAGGAGTATATGTTGCGTCGAGGTTTCTTAGGAATGTTGTGTTGGGCCTGCATTCTTTCTTCTTCGCTGGTCTTTGTGTTCACGGGCACGGCATCTGCCCAGAACAATTACAAAGTAATCCGCAGAATCCCGGTTGGAGGCGATGGCGGATGGGATTATCTGCGGGTGGATCCCGACGCAAAGCGCATCTACGTTGCACGCGGCGATCACATGATGATTGTCGATGAGACCAGCGGCAAAGTAGTCGGCGATCTGCCGAATACGAAAGGCATCCACGGCACGGCCCTTGCGACCGATCTGGGCAAGGGCTACACCAGCAACGGCGGAGCGGCCACAGTAACCGTCTATGATCTGAAGACGCTGAAGCCGATGACTGAGATCAAAACGACGGGCGACAATCCGGACTCGATTATTTATGATCCCGCAACCAAGCGCGTCTTCACGATGAACGGCCGGAGCAATAACTCCACCGTGATCGATGCCACGACCGACAAAGTTGTGGGAACAGTGGCTCTGGGCGGAAGGCCGGAAGAGCCGGCGCTGGATGGCCGGGGCAACATGTACGTTAACCTGGAAGATAAGAGTTCGATTATGGCGTTTGATACGAAAACTCTGGCGGTGAAGGGGACTTGGCCTCTCGCGCCGTGCGATGGGCCCTCGGCTCTTGCCGCGGACACCAAAAACCATCGCTTCTTTGCCGCATGCGACAAAATGATCGCCGTCTTTAACGCGGACACGAACAAAGTAGTGGCGACGCCGGCAATCGGTGGCGATCCGGACGGCAATGGCTTCGATCCGGGTACAGGGCTGATTTTTGCCACCTGCCGGGAGGGATTGCTGACGGTGATTCACGAAGATTCACCGGATAAATACACCATCATAGGCAACGTCAACACGCAATTTGGCGCCCGCACGATGGCGCTAGATCCCAAGACACATCATGTCTTCACCGAAACGGCGGATTTCAAAGCGGCAGGACAACCAACGCCGGACAACCCCCGCCCACGTCCACAAGCCATTCCAAACACGTTTGTGCTTTTGGAAGTGGGGCCACAGTAGCTTCGTGTTGAGATTTGCGTCTGGCTCCCGCTCACAAAGCAATTGAGCGGGAGCCAGACGGCCTCAAGTTTGCCAAAAATCCTCGCGTACTATCTTCGCTGTATCCCTAAGAAAATAAGGGCCTCTGAGGCCGGTGGTGGTGTATCCTGAAAACTCCAGCCAAGGGGACTTCGTAAGGGCCGTCGCGGCCACGAAGGGCTTACCTCAGAGAAGCCAGGAGGACGCCATGTGGCATATCCGAGGAATTTTGATCGTGCTGATGGGAATTTCTTTGGTTCTCGTCCCAGTTCTACGAGCTGACAGCTTGCAATTAAAGAACGGCAATTTCGTTCAAGGCAAATACCTGGGCGGCACGGAGCGCGCGGTGCAATTTCAAGTGAACGGAAAGATTCGCCTTTATGATATCAACGAAATCCTTTCCATTAACTTCGCCGCTGCATCTGCTGACGGAGGCATACCCTCGAACGATGACGATCAAAAGCCCCGCACAAACACTGGATCGAAATCCGTCGACAGGGATAACGGCGGATTGCGCACTGCCCTCGTAAACGACGTAAAGGCGCGCAAGCCTCTCTCCCAGCGGACCTCGGTCACACAAAACCATAGCGCGCGGTGTCAACAGCCAGGCGGGCAGACTAGCGGATTTCCGCGATTGAGCTGCGCTGATTTGGCGCCGAATTCGGATCCGAAGACGCGAGGTTCTAGAGTTTCGGCGCAATCTACCCGCGTTTTACCCGCAAGCTCCTCCATTCTTTCTGATTAGAAGGCGGATTCGCGCGTCCCAGAGTGAGGCCTCTGAGTTTCCTGTCCAAGCTAGGCTGTGTCCCATTCTGCTCCAGACGCCGGAATCCCGTGTACTCATGCGCACCGCTGTCTAAAATCCTCTTGCGCGTCCGGTGTTGGCGTGCTTAAGATACCGCACGTTTCTAAGATGCCTGACGTTTAAGGAAGAGATTGGATGCCCAAGGAGAAGCCCAAAGTTAATATCGGTGAGGTTATCCGAAGTTATCGGGGCCAGCGAGGATTATCGCAAGGCGATATTGAACGCCGCACAGGGCTCCTCCGTTGTTACCTCTCGCGGGTTGAAAACGGGCACACCGTGCCGTCCCTCGAAACCCTGGCAAAAATAGCGGAAGCCATGGAGATCAGTTTGGCCGATTTTTTCCCAGGGACAGAAACGGCGCATGATCGTGACACGCAGAAAATGCTGGGCGAGCTCTCCGAGGACGAGATTCGATTCCTGTCGGAGATCAAACGATACAGCACCAGCTTATCGGATGGCGATAAGCGCCTCGTCCTCGCCATGATACGGAAAATGGCCAGCTTGATTCCTCCGCCGACGCGCAAGCCCGCCGTACGCCGCACCGCGTTCTAAACCTAAACTCTGTCTTTCAACTCTGGTTCGCGATTAAGTGGCTGCGCTTACGTGCGTCCTAACGTCCGATTTTCGGGCGCCGCTGGCCGGGAATCAGGCATCTTCGGGGCTGGGGCGCGGACTGGATTTGACCGGACGGAAGATGCTGTCGAGCACTTCTGCCAGCGAAGTGGCGAATTGCGACCAAAGGCGCCTTTTGAGAGATGTGTAATTCTGCGCTCCGCAGAAAAGATCACCGATGAGCTTGCTGAACGTGGTGCTGCGGTCAATAAACTGGATCATGCGGGTGGTCACGGAGCCGCCCAAGAAGCGTCCGTGATAGAAGGTGCGGGCGATGTGCGCGGCCACTTCGAGATCGGCGGAAAAATCGTCGCGCACCCGGTGGGGATAAGTTTCGGGCTGGCCGGAGATGAGCGATTCGGCCAGGAGTTCTCCGGAACGCAATGCGTAATATAGGCCTTCGCCTGTAATTGGGTCGACCCAGCCGGCAGCGTCTCCGATCAGGGCCCAATTGTGCCCAGCCACACGACGTGACGCCAGGGTATGAGCGCGCGGAGAGGGCAGAACGTGACTGTAGAACCGCGCTCCGTCCGCGGAAATGCGCTCCTCGTGCATGAATTGGGCCAGATGCTGATGCAATTCGCGGCTCGTATGCCGGTTCAGGCTACCGCAGATTCCCACCGAGAGATGGTCGCAGCGGGGGAAAGACCAAATATAACCCTGCAAGCCTCGTACGAATTTCACCTGGATGGCGTCCGCACTGGAAGGAACGAAATAGCCGAGGGTCATCTCCAGATCCGCGGGTTCTAAAGCGCGAGTAGCAGGAAAAAATGAGTTGCGCGCGCCCGAGGCCAAGATCAGGAAATCGGCGTGCTGAATTGCATTTTCGGAGGTGAACGAGGGCGATTCCCCGCTGACGTCTACCGAGCCGACTCTGGAATGGATGATGCGGCATCCGGCCCGTTCTGCGCGGTCGAGCAGTAGCCCATTCAGTACCGCGCGAGAATAGATGACGATGGGATGGTCGAGGCATAGGTGTGCGCGACGGCCATTGGGGGAGATGAGTTCGATTTGTTGAATCAACTTCTTGGATTCAGGACCATTGAGCAGAAAAGGATAGTTAAGCAGAGCTTTGTGTGTGAGGCCTCCGCCGCAGGGTTTCTCCCAGGCGAGGTGCTCATCGAAAAGCGTGACCTCAAAACCGGCGGACGCGAGCCGTTCACCGCATAGGGCGCCGGATGGCCCTCCACCCACAATGGCAATTCGCCGAACGGGCATAGTTCCAACTCTCTTCCACCGCGGGATGGGGCCAGGATGGGCGCGGGCGGGATTGGTTGACATCAGCCTATCGCGAGCATCCTATGGACGATGGATTATAACGAGCAGTTTTATCAGCGCCTGGCCGAGTATATCACCGGAATACGAATGTGATCGGCGATGCCGCCCTCCGGCGCGCAAAAGGCACGCATGTTAATATTTGGTATCTGAGAGCCTCGCCGCTCTAGAAATCAATGGGCCGTATCGTTTCGCAAGAAGAACTGATCGCGCTGCTCAGCCGTACCAACCGCGGCTCGCGTCGAGTTGTATTTACGAATGGCTGCTTCGACCTGCTGCATCCTGGGCATATCCGCACGCTGGAAGAGGCTCGTTCGCTCGGTGATGTTCTTGTTGTGGCATTGAATGAGGACGCTAGCGTGCGCAAATCGAAGGGCGATTCGCGGCCCGTGATCGCCGAGAACGAACGGGCGGAGTTATTAGCGGCGCTGGAAGCAGTCGATTTCGTAGTTCTCTTCCGCGAGCCCACCCCGCTCGAGGTGATCGCTAAGTTAGTGCCCGATGTGCTCGTCAAGGGCGCCGATTGGGGCTCAACGGAGATCGTGGGCAGTGAGGAAGTAGAAAGGGCCGGGGGGCGCGTCGTTTCGATACCTTTGGAAGTGGGATATTCCACGACCAGCATCCTGCAGAGGATTCGCAAGCTCCCACAAGACTATTCTCACCCGGCAATCCGCTAATGCTTTTCCCCGCCGTCACCGAGCTTTTCGGCCATTTGGCACGGCTTCCCGCTTTGGACGAAGCCTTTGAAGCGCTTCGGCGTGGTTCCCCCGCCGAGGAGCTAGCTGGATTAACCAATCCCGCCAAAGCCCTTGTTGTGGCGCTGGCAGCGACAGAGTTGCGAAGGCCGATTCTAGTGCTGGTCGAGGACGAACGCCGAGCCGCATCTCTTTTAGAGCCGCTGCAGTTCTTTCATCGCACGCTCAGCGGCAATTCCGCCGGCCCCGTCTTATTGCTTCCTGCGCTCGACAAGCTGCCGGGATTGGGCCCAGGTCCACACCCTGAAATCCTTGAAGAACGCGCCTCGACACTATCGCGTTTCGTCAGTGGCCAATGCTCGATGGTCGTGGCGCCGATCGAGGCCTCGCTCTTCGGTTTCGCTGCCGCCCAATTTTACGAATCATTGTCGCTTTCGCTTGCGAGAGATGCAGAAATTTCTCTCAGGGAAGTGATTACGCATCTTTCAGAGACCGGATACATCCGCACCGAACTCGTGGAGATGGAAGGGCAGTTCAGCGTGCGCGGCGGAATACTGGATGTTTTTCCTGCGGAAGCGGCGAAGCCTGTGCGCATCGAGCTTCTCGGAGATACGGTCGAGGCGTTGCGCGAATTTGATCCCGAGACGCAGCGTTCCACGGGACCGGTGAGCCGCGTGATTTTGCCGCCGCTGACCGAGTTTCCGTTAACAACAAATCAGCGTGAAGGCGAGGATTCGGAATTTTCCCGATTCCGGTCCGCACAAGGTGCTGGAGAGAAACCTACGACGCTCTTTGACCTTCGTGAAGGCACTTTGGTGGTGCTGGATGAACCGGAGCAAATCACCCAAAAAATGGGGAAGTCTCGGGATCGGCTGCTGGCCGATACTGCTTCGCTTGGCCGAGATGCAGCGGGTCCTTTGGTGTTGCCGGAAGACCGGTGGAAGGAAGCCCTGGAGCACCGGCAGCGGCTTAGCCTGGAGGAGTTGGCGCTTCAGCGGGACGGCCGAGAGCCGCGCACGCTCGTGGTTCAGCCCACGGCACGTTATCACGGACAAATCCAGGCCTTTTTGGACGAGATTCGCGGACGACTGAGCTCGGGAGAGGAAGTCTTAGTCGCCGCGGCGAGTTCCGGCGAACTCGAGCGGCTGGCTGACCTTTGCCGTGAATACGATGTGCCTTATCGGCTTGGAGAACTCGAACAGAGTGCAACCGGGGCGCGGCTCGTGGAAGAAGTCACCTCCGGAAGCGCTCCAGCAGCAGTTTTGCTGCGGGCTCCGCTGGCGGAGGGTTTTGTAATCCCAGAAGCGGATCTGGCGTTTTACGGTACCGGAGATCTCTTCGAGACCGCCCCGGTGCACGAACGGCCGCGGGTGCGTCCAAAAACGGCGGGTTTCTTCAGCGACTTCAGCGAGCTCAAAGCTGGCGATTACGTAGTGCACGTGGATCACGGAATCGGCCAATTCGAGGGCCTGCAGGCGATCGAGAACGACGGCCGCCGCGGTGAGTTCATGCGCTTGCAATATGCCGACGATGCACGGCTTTACGTTCCCCTGGAACGCTTGGACCTGGTTCAGAACTATCGCTCTCTTGAAGGCGCGAAGCCGCAACTCGATCGGCTGGGTGGAACGGCATGGGTAGCACGCAAGACTCGCGTGCGCAAATCGGTCACCGATCTCGCCGACAAACTGCTGGAGTTGTACGCGGAGCGAAAAACGGCCTCGGGTTTTGGATTCGCGCCCGACGTTCCCTGGCAGCATGAATTCGAGGATGCGTTTGAATTTTCCGAGACGCCCGATCAAGCGACAGCCATTGCCGATATCAAGCGCGACATGGAAGCCACCACGCCCATGGATCGGCTGCTTTGCGGCGACGTGGGATACGGAAAAACTGAGGTGGCCATGCGGGCGGCGTTCAAGGCTGTGGCCAATTCCAAGCAGGTTGCAGTGCTCGCGCCCACCACGGTTTTGGTCTTCCAACACTACGAGACATTTCGGCGCCGCATGGCCGCATTTCCGATGCGGATCGAAATGCTGAGCCGCTTCCGCAGCGCACGGGAGCAAAAGGACACCCTGGCCGCGGTAGAGGAGGGCAAGGTCGATATTCTGATTGGCACACACCGCCTGCTTTCCCGCGACGTGCATTTCCATGACTTGGGACTGTTGATCGTGGACGAGGAGCAGCGCTTCGGCGTGACGCACAAGGAGAGGCTAAAGGAAATGAGCCGGAACGTGGATGTGCTGACGATGACGGCCACTCCTATTCCGCGCACGTTGAATATGTCGCTCGTGGGCCTGCGGGACATGTCCGTAATCGAAACGCCACCGAAAGACCGGCTTGCGATTCAAACGGTGGTGGCGCCTTTCTCGGAATCAATCATCCGGCGAGCCATTACGGAAGAAGTGGAACGCGGGGGCCAGGTGTTTTTTGTGCATAACCGCGTGGAGTCGATTTATTCGATGGCAGCCTTGATTCAAAAGCTTGTCCCGAAGGCGAGGGTCGTGGTCGGACACGGTCAGATGGGCGAACGTGAGCTTGAGAAGGTGATGTTCACTTTTGTCCGTGACGAGGCCGATGTGCTCGTATCCACCACGATTGTCGAAAATGGCCTCGACATCCCGCGAGCCAATACGATTATCGTGAATCGCGCCGACCGCTTTGGTTTATCCGAGCTTTATCAGCTCCGCGGCCGCGTAGGACGCTCCAACCAGCGCGCCTACGCATACCTGCTTGTGCCTCCAGAGGCCTCGCTGACTCCGTTAGCGAGGCGCAGACTTGCTGCGTTGCGCGAATTTAGCGAGCTTGGCGCCGGTTTTCGCATCGCCGCCCTTGATCTGGAGTTGCGCGGCGCAGGAAATCTCCTGGGCCGCGAGCAGCACGGCCACATTGCTGCGATTGGATTCGATCTCTACACCCAAATGCTGGAGCGCGCGGTATCTGCCAAGAAGGGAGAAGCGGAGGAGCCGGAGCTTCGCGCCACGTTGAACCTTGGCATGGATATTCGCATTCCGCCTGAGTATCTGCCCAGCGAAAGCTTACGATTGCGTACCTACAAGAGGATCGCGGAAACACGCAACGAGACGGAGAGAGAAACGCTTCGGCGGGAACTCGCAGATCGCTTTGGCCCTCCTCCGCCTGCGATTGACAATCTACTGGACTACGCGGTTCTGAAATCTCTCTGTGAGCGGCTGCAAATCTCGTCTGTGGATCGCCGGGGGAATGAGGCCGCCATCAAATTTCACCCGACAACCTCGGTCAGCCCCGAAAGGCTCGTGCGCCTGGTGCGAAAGCAAAAAGGGACGAAACTTGATCCTAGCGGGGTCCTGACGATCACACTAGAACGCAGTAATAAGAGCATCGCAGAGGCCATCCGAAACGTATTGCTTCCGCTGGAAACAGGGAGCTAGAATGCCGAGGGAGCAAAACACAAGGATGTTAAAGAACGGATATGTCTGGGCGGGGTTGATCCTTATGGCCCCGGCGCTTTCATGTTTGGCGCAAAACAAGAGCGTGGTGGTTGAAGAGGTAGTTGCGCGGGTCAATAACGACGTCATCACTCGCAGTGACCTGGAGCATGCCCGGAACGAGATGCAACAGGAGGCGCAACAAGATTGCCCTAAGTGTACGCCCGAAGAGATCGATCAAAAAGTGGCCGCGGAAGATAAGAACGTCCTGCGCGACCTGATTGACAATTCTCTGCTCGTTCAACGCGGCAAAGACTCCGGGGTTAATATCGAAACGGATGTGATCAAGCGTCTGGATGACATTCGCATTCAGAACAAGATTCCGACCATGGAAGAACTCGAGACGCAGATTGACAAGAGCGGCGTTTCCTTTGAGGACTTCAAAAACAACATCAGGAATCAGCTGATCCAGCAGGAAGTGATTCGGCACGAAGTGGGTTCGAAGATCATGCTGGATCATGCGCGGGTGCAAAAATATTACGACGAACACAAAAGCGAGTTTACGCGTCCCGAACAGGTTACGCTCCGAGAGATCTTCGTAAGTACCGAGGGCAAACCGGAATCCGATGTACCAGCCTTGCGAAAGAAAGCCGAGGACCTGCTGCAGCGCGTTAAAAACGGCGAGGATTTTGGAGAACTGGCCAAGCATTTCTCCGACGGCAGCACGGCCAAGCAGGGCGGAGATTTGGGCAGATTTGAGCATGGCCAGCTTGCGGCCAACATCGAGCAAGCGGTGTTTGCGCTGCAACGGCTTCAAACGACGGACGTAATTCCAACGAAGACGGGCTTTTTGCTCCTGCAAGTAGGGGAACATTACCCCGCCGGCGAGCAGCCGGAAGACAAAGTTGAAAACGAAATAATGGACCGTCTCTATAATGAGCAATTGCGTCCGGCGCTGCGTACGTATCTGGAAACGCTGCGTGAGGAAAGCTATGTTCTAGTCAAGCCCGGATATGCAGATACCGCGGCCGTGCCTTCCAGCACAATCGAAGAGGTTCCTCCTACGCCTGACGACGATAAGAAAAAGAAGAAGTCTTCGCCGACGCCGAACACGCCCGTGCCAGGCAGTAAACCCGACTGAATGAAAGCCGCCTACGTTTCTGACCTGACGCCGGACACTACCATCACGTCTTATTTTCTCGTTTGCGAAAAAGAGCTGCGCTCGACCCGTGAAGGGAAGCCTTTTTTGCGGCTGGAGCTCAGCGATCGAAGCGGAACGATTGAGGCGCGCCTTTGGGATAACGTGGACGCGTTCGCGGCGCTCTTCGATCGCGATGACATTGTTAAAGTTCAGGCGCGCGTTGAGAATTACAAGAATCGAATACAGCTTGCGGTCGACAGGATTCGCCGCGCCGAGCCCGATGAAGTGGATTTGTCCGATTATTTTCCGCACACCGCGGAAGATATCGAGCAGCTTTACGGCCGGCTGCGTGAACATGTCGCAACGATCAAGAGTCCTTGGCTAAACCGTTTGGTGTCCGGAGTAATTGAGGATCCCGCGATATCGCCGCGGTTGAAGCGCGCCCCGGCGGCAAAAATGATGCACCATGCTTTTGTGGGCGGCCTGCTCGAGCATATTGTCAGCCTGTGCGATCTGTGCCGCTTGGCCGCTCAGCACTATGTTGAACTGGACATCGATCTTTTGCTTACGGGCGCGGTTCTGCACGATATCGGTAAGCTAGATGAGCTTTGCTACGAACGTGCGATTCATTACACGGACGACGGCCAACTGCTGGGCCATATCATTCTGGGGCTCGAGCTGGTGACCGAGAGAATGAATAGCATCGAGGGCTTTCCGCCCGACTACAAGACGCTGGTGAAGCACTTGCTTATCAGCCATCATGGGCAATATGAGTTCGGTTCACCAAAGCTGCCGATGTTTCGCGAGGCGCTGGTGCTCCATTATCTCGACGATCTGGATTCTAAGATGGGCGCTGCGCGTGCTGTGTTGGGGTCGGATGGAGGCGAAGCCGGTTGGACTGCGTTTAGTTCGGCGCTGAATCGCAGGCTGCTTCGGCTGGACCAATTTCGCGTCCCTCAAGCGGAAAAGGCCACTACTGCCGTGCCGGAGAACGACGAGAAACTCGGCACGGAGACACTGCTCAAGACGAAAACCGTCTAGGAAGACGGATCAATGTCCACTTCACCCGTCCGTGGTATTCGCCGCTCCATACTGGATTTGGCCCCTTTGGAACTCGATTGTATGAATGCTTTATGGCGTCTCGGCGAGGCGACTGTTCGGGACATTCACGGGGCGTTGGCGACCACCCGCCCGCGAGCGTACACCACCATTATGACTATCCTCGATCGCCTGACGCAGAAGGGTGTGGTGGAACGGCAGAAAGCCGGCCGTGCGTGGCTCTATAAGGCTAATCTTTCGGCTGATCAGGCGCGCACTCATGCCGTGGCGCGACTCGTGGAAGGATTCTTTCAGGGTTCTACTGAGGCGTTGGCTTCACATATTTCGACTCTGAACAAATCACCGCAAGCCAACATCACGCGTAATCCAGAATGACTTTCGGGCTAGAGACTTGGAAATGATCGACAAAACACAAATGGCCGATATGCGGATGCGGCGTAGCTTTCAGATCCGAAATATCGAAATCGCTCCCGCGACGGTTCTCGCGCCGATGGCCGGCGTTACGGATACGATCTTCCGCCGCATGATCCGAAGTCTAGGCGGCTGCGGGCTGATCATGACGGAATTCACGAGCGCGGAGGGCGTAACGAGGCAGGCGGCGCGAATAATGAACTACCTATACTTCGAGCCTGACGAGCACCCGATCACAGCCCAGTTGTTTGGCGCCAATGCTCGAGTTTTGGCAGACGCCGCGAAGCTTGTAGAGGATCTCGGGTTCGACGTAGTCGATATCAATCTGGGCTGTCCCGCGAAAAAGGTAGTGAAGTGCGGAGGCTCGGGGCTGCTGCGCGATCTTCGCGCGCTCGAAGAGCTGTTACGCATGGTCCGCAGTGCCGTGCAGATTCCACTTACGATCAAGACGCGCGCTGGCTGGGATGAGAAGAGCATCGTAGCCGTTGAAGTTGCCCGGATGGCAGAAGGCGTTGGAGTGGAGGCCATCGCGGTGCATCCTAGAACGCGTGAGCAAGCTTATAACGGATCTGCTGATTGGAACCTGATTCGCGCAGTCAAACAAGCTGTGCGCATACCTGTCATTGGCAATGGCGACATTCGGAGTCCCGAGGATGCAGTGCGCATGATCAACGAGACAAAGTGCGACGCTGTAATGATCGGGCGTGGGGCAAGCACGAATCCGTGGATTTTCAGCCAGATCGAGCAATTCATCGCTACTGGGCGCTATGACGAACCCACTGACCGTAACCGCTACGATTTGCTTTCGCGCTACTTTCGCCACCTGCGTGACGCGGGGTGGCCGGACGCGATTGGAAAAATGAAACAGTTCGCGTGTTGGTTCACTCACGGCATTCGCAATGGCGCCGAGCTGCGGAGGCAGGTCACAAGGGCAGACTCGGCGGCGGAGATCCTCGATCGCGTCGACTCCTTCTTTGCCGTTGAACTCGCCGCGAGTGGAAAGGTTTAGGCGGCAATTATCTCGCTATTCGGCCAGCCGCAGTTCTACTTAAACATCGGCTTACGCACCGCTTACCAGCTGTTTGTAAGCTTCACGTTTGGTCAGGCCCCGTTCGCGGGCGGCAAGCTTTAAAGCGGCTTTGCGATCGATTTGTCGCTCGCGCATGATCTGCTCCACGCGTTCGCGCAAAGGCGCCGCAGACAATTCATGACTCTTTTCGGCGCCGGGCGAGGACGGCCCGATAAGGAGGGTGATTTCCCCGCGAATTGGTTGCTGTTGCACTTGAACGAGCAGGTCGGCCAAATCGCCGCGCAGGAATTCTTCGTGGACCTTTGTCATTTCGCGGGCAATAACCGCCTGGCGGCGACCCAGCGAGTTCAGTGCATCAGAAAGGGTGTCCGCAAGGCGATGGGGAGCTTCGTACAGGACTAGGGTGTGGTTTTCTTTGGCGAGGTTATCGAGTATCTCGCGGCGTGCGGCCGAACGGGAGGGTAGGAAACCTACAAACAAGAATTCCTCTGATGGGAGCCCCGATGCGGCGAGCGCGGCGATCACGGCTGAAGGGCCTGGAATTGGAACGACGGGAATTTGTCTTTCGAGGCATAAACAAACCAAGCGATGGCCGGGATCAGAGATAACCGGCGTTCCTGCATCGCTTACCAAGACAATCTGCGCGCCTTGCTCCAGTCGCTTGAGCAACTCGTCAGATCGGGAGGCTTCGTTGTGCTGGTGATAGCTGAGCATCGGCTTGCGAATACCGTAATGATTCAGGAGCTTTACCGTGTGCCGCGTGTCTTCGCATGCGATCAGGTCTGCCTCGCCCAGAAGGCGGAGTGCTCGCGCCGTGATATCTTCCAAATTTCCTATCGGAGTAGCTACCAAATAGAGCGTGCCTTTGCGATGCGCGGGCCCATCTGGCGGCCGAACTGACGATTCTTGCATGTGCCAGCCAGTCTAGCATGAGCGCGCTGCTCGCCTTCGGAGCCGGGACTTAGGTGAGCCCGTTGAGGGGCGCGGAGAAGAGTCTGCGCAGGTAAGAGCGGCACCCTCATGGTAAAATGCTGATTTTACGGAGACAACCAGACGTGCCGTTATACGAGTACGAGTGTCAAAAGTGCGGTAAGCACAGTTGAGAAAATCGAAAAAGTGGAAGGGCCGCATTTAAAAAAATGCCCCAGCTGCGGCGGTCGAGTTAAGCGATTGATGTCGGCGCCTGCCATCCAGTTCAAGGGCAGCGGGTGGTACGTGACCGATTACGCCCGCTCCTCTAACCGAGGCGCCGAAAAGAGCGATGCCGGCAGCGCGTCTGACAAATCGGAGAGCAAGACTGAAACAAAGGCGGACGCCAAAACAGAAACGAAAACAGCATCCGAAACCAAAGAAACGAAGAAAGTCGCCAAAGAGAAGTAGTACTACGGCCTAGAGCTTAAGCTCACGAAGGTAAGCGCGAAAGTCCTGGCCGAATTCGCTATTCTCCAGAGCAATTTCCACAGTAGCCTTTAAAAAGCCCAGCTTATCACCCGCATCGTAGGATTTGCCCTCATACTCCAGTGCGTAGAGTTCGTACTCCTGAGCTAAGAGTCGCAATCCATCCGTGAGCTGAATTTCGCCTCCGCTTCCTGGCGAAGTTCGCTCGAGGCAATCGAAAATTTCCGGCGGCAAAACGTAGCGGCCGGTGACCGCCAGATTTGACGGCGCCTTTCCCGGGCGCGGCTTTTCTACCAGATCGCGCACGCGAAGCAATCGCTCTCCCCATTTCGATTGCGGAGCCGGCTGAGCGTCGATGACGCCGTAAAGATGAGTGCGCTCCATCGGAACGGGCTCTACGGCAATCGTGCCAATGCCCGTTTCTTCGTAAACGTCGGTGATCTGACGCGTGGCGGGGCAGGGGCCTGGAATAATTACGTCGCCGAGAAGAACGGCGAAAGGCTCATTTCCCACCAATTCGCGCGCTGTCAGCACGGCATGCCCAAGGCCCAGCGGTTCTTTTTGCCGCGTATAACTGAAGTTCACCATATTGCTGATTGAGCGCACCATCTCAACTTGCTCGGTTTTCCCCTTGCTCTCCAGGAACCGCTCCAGCTCGGGCGCATGGTCGAAATGATCTTCGATAGCGTTCTTGCCTCGCCCTGTAACGATAATGATGTTCTCGATTCCCGATGCCACGCATTCCTCGACCACATATTGAATGAGCGGCTTATCAACGACTGGGAGCATCTCTTTAGGTTGCGCTTTGGTGGCCGGCAGAAATCGGGTGCCCAGACCAGCGGCTGGAAGGACGGCCTTGCGCACGCGTCGGCTCTTATTTGTCATAGGTGGTTCCGGAAGCTATTCCTGTAAAGAAGATTGGAGGTCAAAAAGGTGGTTGCTCGATAGGCCAGAACGACCTCGCTCCTTCGATGAAGAGAAGGCCATTTGCGGACAGTGTCAGCGTCCGTGGTCAGCGGGTAGGCCAAAACCGTATGCTACCATACGAAAGCGCGAAACACGCGAGACCACATGGCGAAGCGTATCCTGGGCATTGAGTCTTCCTGTGACGAAACTGCGGCTGCGGTGGTTGCCGACGGTAGGGAGATACTCTCCAGCGTCATCGCCTCTCAGGTTGGCGTACACAGGAAGTACGGCGGGGTGGTGCCGGAATTGGCATCGCGCGAGCACCTTCGAAGCATCGTTCCTGTTGTACGCGAGGCCCTTGACCGTGCCGGGCTGAGCCTAAGAGATCTTGATGCTGTCGGAGTTACATATGGGCCGGGTTTAGTCGGCTCGTTGCTGGTGGGATTGACCTACGGGAAAGTGGTGGCAAATGCGCTAGGTAAGCCGCTCATAGGCGTCAACCACCTGGAAGGTCATGTTCGAGCGGTATTCCTGGAGGCTTTTCAGTCTGACCGAGAGCCGTCTTTGCCTGCGGTTTGCCTTATTGTTTCCGGCGGACATACTCTGTTGTACGAAGTCAGGGTTAGCGGTCCCGCCGTTCCTCTGGCCGCAGCGCTTCTGAGATATCGGAAGATCGGTCAAACGCGTGACGATGCCGCCGGCGAGGCATACGATAAAGTTGCAAAGCTTCTGGCCTTGGGATATCCGGGAGGGCCGATCATCGATCGCCTGGCGGCACACGTCGCCGAGGTAACTCCCGCGCAGAAAGAAGTCGTCGATTTTCCGGCCACGAAGATCAAAGGGAATCCATATGATTTCAGCTTTAGTGGGATCAAGACGGCTGTGCTGTATTATCTTCGGGCGCACCTTGAATTGCAGCCTGAGATCGATGAGCGCCGCCAGGCGCTAAGCAGGGGTGAGCGGAGCGCCGACCAGTTGCTTCCCTTATGCAGCGCCCAAACCCTGGGGTTGCTTGCCAGCTTTCAGAGAAGGGTCGTGGCCGAATTGGTCAGGCGCACTCTTCAAGCGGCTGAGGAGGTAGCGGCTCAGAGCATTCTCGTCTCTGGAGGTGTGGCTGCAAATAACGAATTGCGGAGTTCATTCGAACGTGAAGCTGAGCGGCGCAGCTTCCGGGTGTTCTTCCCCAGCCGCGAACTCTCTACCGACAATGCTGCAATGATTGCTGCGGCAGCCTACCCCAAGTTCCTGTCTTCGCAGTTCGCCGACTGGGATCTCAACGCCGAACCGGTCCTACCCCTGGCATAGGGAAATTGTCTTACAGTTGTGGTCATCTGAAGGCGCCGAGCGTTTGGATTTCAAAAACGGGAAATATGCCGGAAAGCACAGTAGCTTACCGCTGGAGGTTCACAAACAAACTGTCGCCGAAAATCAGTCTGCGGCGGTGGCTTCGTCACCTGTAGGCGGCATGCGCAAACGCGCCTTTGCCAGAGACTTAACAAGCACGGATTCCATATTTTCGGGACTGGAGTTGCGGGCGGTGGCGAGTTCGGTGATCAGGAGGTATTTAGCGCGCTCGAGCATTTTCTTTTCCCGAAATGACAGTGGCTTGCTGTGGCTTAAGGCCACCAGGCTTTTCAGAACTGCAGCAACTTCAATGAGTGACCCGGTTCGCATGCGCTCTGAATTTTCCTTGAAGCGATGCTTCCAGTCATGGTGTGAGTTGAACTTGCCCTTTTCGAGATAGCCGAGAACTTTGGAAGTGTCGCCGTTTCGAATAACTGGACGAAGCCCGACTGCCGCTGCGTTCGAACGGGGAACCATAACCTTGAGAGAGTTAGAGGTGATTCGCAACATGTAGTAGGTTTCGGTTCGGCCTTCGAGCATGCCATAACTGATTTGTTCAATAACGCCCACGCCGTGATTTGGATACACTACCTTGTCGCCGATTTTAAATTCCATTGCAGGAGTTCCCCCTCAGACAAAGCACGATGCACTCATTTTAGGCAATTCATGTACGTATAGTCAATATATTTCTCGTAGAATCAGGTAGTTATGTCGAAATTGGAGAGCGGGATGGAACTAAAATTGCTCAGAAGTCGGACCAATTTGGGGCGACGTTGAGACTACAGAACAGCCGCCCGGAAATGTGAAGAATGCTGATTCTTGCGCTGGACACCAGCTCAGCGTCAGGAAGTCTTGCTTTGCTTCGCGACGCGACAGTTCTGACGCATCTGGTGATCTCGTCCGACGAACCATACTCTGCCAGCCTTCTTCGCGAGACAACGAAACTGTTGGGCGTTGCGCGCATCTCTTTCGAAGAGATTGACTTATTTGCCGTAGATGCCGGCCCCGGCTCTTTCACGGGATTGCGAGTGGGTCTGACAACCGTAAAAGGCTGGGCGGAGGTTTGGGAGAAGCCGATCGCGGCGGTGAGCGGACTAGAGGCGATAGCCGCTCAGATTTGCCGATCAGTTGCACCAGGCTCATTTATCGCCGCCGTAACGGATGCTCGCCGTGGCCAGATATTCGGAGCTTTATTCCGCCGCCGGGACGATGGTTCCGGGCTTCTCGACCGCCTCGGAAATGATGTTGTAGCTAGCGCTGACGAGTTCTTACAATCTCTGCGGCCACAAGTGGGAGGCGCCGATACTTTAGCCGTAGCGTGCCTTCAACCGGAAGTGGTCCGGCCTGCGATGCAGCGACTAGGCTTTGGTTGCTCCCGGATCGAAGTTGTATCCGATGTGCTCGCCCCTTTTGTTGGCCAGCTTGGTTACGCTAAGGCAGTGCGAGGAGATGTGATAGACGCGTTGCATCTGGACGCAAATTACATCCGCAGGTCCGATGCCGAGATGAACTGGAAATCCAGCTGAAATCCGGGAACCACGTTTGCGCGTTCTCATTCCACACAGATGATTCGCGACCTCGATGAGGCCGATCTCGAGACCGTTCGGAAGTTGTTGTCTGGTGTTCCCGAGGCTGCGGCGTGGTCTGCCGAGGATTTCCGACTTGCTTTGGAGCGCGACCTATCAATGCGGGTGGCAGAGGAGGAGGGAATCGTGTGCGGTTTGGTGGCTTTTCGAACGATGGCCGATGAGGCGGAGATTCTAAATCTGGCGGTAGATTCGACCAGACGGCGCCGGGGAATCGGCTCACGGCTGATGAAAGACGCGTTAGCGGCCTGCAAAGCGGCGGGAGTTAAGAAAATATTTTTGGAGGTTCGCGATTCCAACCAGGCTGCCCAAAATTTCTATTTGCGGATGGGTTTTACCGAGGTCGGGCGGCGTCGCGAATATTACTCCCGGCCTCTGGAGGATGCTTTGGTACTCGCCCGTACGGTTGAATAAGTACGGAAAAGGTCTTGTGACCCGAGCCTTCGTGTGTTAGGTTTCGGATTATGTAAAACCTTCTACCACTCAGGAGGCGAGACGATGTCTTTGCTCCGGGAAGTTCGCGAACAACTGCTGGCCGGCGACGCAGAATTCCGACACCTGGTTGAGGAGCATTCACGCTACGAAGCACAGCTTGAACAACTCACTAAGAGCCCCTACCTGAGCGCCGAAGACATCCTCTTAGAATCCGATCTGAAAAAGAAGAAGCTGCGCGTGAAAGATGAGATGGAACGGCTGATCGCGCAGCGCACCAGATCAGTACACACCCATTAGCACGCGGTCCCCGCAGTGTTAATTTATCGTAGAATGGTGAAGGTGTCGTTGTGCGCTCTTAGCGCATGGCTTATGGCAGGGAATGGTCAGAGACGGCTACAAGTTTGTTTTCCCGCTTCTGTTTGCGGGGATTGCGGCGGCGGCTCTCGGCTGGAGGATTACTGCGGCCGCGCTGCTGCTAATTTGTGCCGGCGTTGCTTTCTTTTTCCGGGACCCAGAGCGACTACCACCCGCTGAACCTGGAGTGGTTGTTTCACCAGCGGACGGCAGGATTATGGAGGTATCGGAGGAGACTTTAGGCGGCCGTCCGGGTCGGCGAATCAGCATCTTTTTATCAATTTGGGATGTTCATGTGAATCGGTCGCCGTTGACGGGCCGGTTTGCTGAGGTGGAATATCGGCGCGGCCGTTTTTATAACGCCATGCGCTCTCGGGCATCCGTTGAGAACGAACAGAACATCATTCACCTGCAAACCGAGCGTGGGGAAATGGTCTTTAAACAAATTGCCGGCGCCATTGCACGGCGCGTCGTCTGCTGGAAGCGGCCCGGCGACAGCGTAAAATTGGGGGAACGAATCGGCCTGATCCGGTTCGGTTCACGCATGGATGTCTGGCTCCCGCAGGACGCCGAAATCGTCGCGCGTCCTGGTCAGCACGTGGCGGGCGGCGTCAGCGTGCTCGCGCGATGGCGATGAGAGAACCGGACCAGCAGGAATTTGGATTCATCGAGCCGCGCAATCATCGCTTGAGGCGCGGCGTTTATCTCCTTCCTAGCGCATTTACAATCGGCAATCTGTTGTGCGGCTTTTATGCCGTCCTGGCGACGGTGAAGGGCGGCATCGTCGATCTCGATTACGCGGCGCGCGCGATCGGTTTGGCCATCGTCTTTGATGCTTTCGACGGTTTCGTCGCCCGGGCTACCCATACCAACACGGAGTTCGGCAAACAATTCGATTCCTTAGCCGACATGGTTAGCTTTGGAGTTGCGCCCGCGATTTTGGCCTACACCTGGGGCGTTCGCACCATCGCTCAAAGCGACCTCCCAGAAGCGCGACATATTTACGATTTGGCGTGGGTGGTGAGCTTGGCGTTCGCGCTGTGCTGTGCGTGGCGTCTGGCGCGATTCAACGTGCATGGTATGGCGCCGGCTGGTGGCCTGCGCTACTTTGTGGGCATGCCATGTCCGGCGGCTGCGGGAATGATTGCCGCAATGGTACACACCTGGAAGGTCCCCATCGAGGATTGGCGCTGGTCCGCCGCTTGGCTGACGTTGGTTCTGCTGCTCGCTTGGCTTATGGTGAGCACGATACGCTATGCGAGCTTCAAAGGAGTTCCCTGGGGCAGGCGCCAGCACTCCTTAATTATCGTTGCGGTGGGGCTGCTCGTCTGGTCGATTGTGGTTTATTCCGAAATCGCATTGGTGCTGATCGCGGCCACCTATACTGCCGCCGGGCTCGCAATACACGTCGTGCGCCTTGTTCGTCACCGCCTCGTTTCGCGCACCGCCTGAGTGATGGTTCTTCCTGAGCACTCGCTGCGAGTGGCGATCGCCGGAGCCACCACGCTTCGTGGAAAAGATTTGAAATATTGGCTCGAAGAGGGCGGTTTCCCCGCGGGGGAAATCAGACTCGTAGATGAAGAGGTAGCTTCAGGCACGCTGACCGAAGTGGCAGGCGAACCCGCCATCGTTCAGTCCATCAGCGAAAGCAGCTTCGAGGGTTTGCGGTTCGTATTTTTCGCCGGTTCGGCTGCATTTGCGGCAAAACACGGGCCCGCTGCAGATAGAGCCGGCGCTTCTGTGATTGATATGACCGGAGGCTCATGGGCCGGCTCTCGCGCACGACCATGGATACCTCGCCTCGATGCGTTGATTTCGGCCCCCACTCCCTCTGCTTTGCCGAACGATCACTATCACACTTGGGTGGCGCCTCCGACGCCAGTGATCGTGGCCTGTTCGTTGGCAGCCGCTCTGGCCGAGTTTTCTCCAGAGTGTCTTGCGATCACATTCTTTCAGCCGGTTTCCGAACGGGGCGATGAGGGGATAACCGAATTGGAAGGACAAACGATCAAGCTGCTCTCCTTTCAACCGATCCCCCAGCAAGTTTTCGATATGCAGGTAGCGTTTAACCTTACCGCTCGTTGGGGCGCGGAAAGCGCAGAACGGCTCGCCGACACGCGAACGGCCATTGCTCGCGAAGTACAACGATATCTCGCGGGTCGCATCTCACTACCTGCGGTTATGCTTATTCAGGCGCCTGTCTTTCATGGACATGCGTTTGCAGTTTGGGCTGAGTTCAAGAGTCCCATGAACGGAGAAACTCTGACGACGAAGCTGAAGACCGCGGGATTTAGAGTAGTTCCTCCGGACGAACCAAGCCCATCAAACCTCACGGCCGCCGGAGAAGCGCAGCCGATGATCACAGTCCCTGAACGCGACGCCAATGTTGCCAACGGATATTGGTTCTGGGGCGCGGCGGATAATTTTCGATTGGCCAGTGTGAATGCAACTCAAATTGCAGAGAGGCTCCTTGCGTCGTAGCCGGGACTTCATCTGCGCACCGATTCGCTGGATGCTGGTGGCTGTTTTAGCCGCAAGTGGTTGCGGCTATCGCGTTGTGGGTCGGGCGAATACCCTTCCAGAGGGAGCTCACACAATTGCCATCCCGGCGTTCGTCAATCGGACGACGCAATATCGAATCGAGCAGATCCTGACGCAAGCCGTGGCGCACGAGTTCATCGCCCGGACTAAGTATCGGGTTGTTCCTGACGCCGAAGGCGCCGATCTTGTGCTTCAAGGAGAAGTGACGAATCTAGCGAGTGGCGCTGTTCTCTATGATCCTACAACGGGCCGTGCGACGACGGTGCTGGTCACGGTAAGCCTCAGAGTTTCGTTGCAGGATCGCGCCGGTAAAAATTTCTACCGGAATAACAATTTCGTATTCCGCGAGCCCTATGAAATCTCCGTGGATATTCCTTCATTTTTCCAGGAGGAAGGTCCGGCGCTCGATCGGATGTCGCGGGATTTTGCAGCGCAACTTGTGTCCGACGTTCTCGAGAATTTCTAATGCCTACGATTTCCGGCGAATCGCTGATTGCCCGGCTAACCAAAAGCAAGGCAGGGCCGTCGCTCCTGCTGCTTGGTAAAGATGTTTATTTGCGAGATGTTTTTCGGGAGCGGGTGATCGAAACATCGATCGATCCTGCAGCGCGGGGCTGGGCGGTATCGCGTTTTTCAGCCGATGAAGGTGAATTGGGGCAGGCGTTGGCGCAAGCCCGAACCGTCCCCATGCTGGCCCGCCGGCAGGTTGTAATCGTGACGCAAGTCGAAGCGCTCGAGCAAATGGCAGAGGAGCGGCGAGAAGCGGAAACGCAGGATCTGGCGGGTTACCTGAGCGATCCCGCTCCCTTTACCGTACTGATTCTCGAGGCCGGGGAACTGGATCAGCGAACGAAGCTCGCCAAACTGCTGCTGGAAAAGGCGCTGGTCGTGGCGGCGGAGCTTCCGGAAGATCCGCACGAGCGGGCACGAACAGCCGCGATGCTAGCCGGCCAAATGGCGCGCGAGCGAAATTCCGCCATTGAAGATGAGGCGGCGGACGAACTCGCTGATCTGTGCAATTGTGATCTCGGAGCGATGCGAAGCGAGATCGAGAAGCTGGCTACATATGCGGGGGCCGGACAGCCTATTCGGCGTGAGGATGTGGAAGCCCTGGTCGTTTCGGAGAAGAAGTATTCGGTCTGGGAGTTGGCGGAAGTCCTAGCTACCCGGCAGCGCGCACGCGCATTTCACTTTTTGGCGAACGTCCTGCAACAAGGAGAAGCGGCGCCTGCGCTGATCGGTGCAATGGCCTGGATGTATCGAAAATTGATTGAGGCGCAACAGCTGAGTCCGCAAACTTCGTCGTATCAAGCCGCGGGCCGCCTGGGCATGCGAGCCGCTACGGCCGAACTGGCAATTCGTCACGCCAAAAAAATCCCACGCCGGCAACTCGTGGAAGGTTTGCGGGCACTCTACGACGCAGACAGCAGGCTCAAAGCGGGTTCAACGAACGATCGTGCAGTGATGGAGTTTGTGGTCGCGCGACTTACGGCTTAAAGGGCAGCTTAGAGGGCGCGAGACAAGCCGGAATCAGAGTCCACGATTCAAAAACGAGCAGCCGAGCTATGCTCGCGGTCGCGCTTGCAGATCGTTGCAGGCAACTGTGAGGCGAGACTTATAGCGATTTGCCGTATTCTTGGTGAGGACGCCTTTGGCAACGGCACGGTCAATGGATGCCACGGTAGACGAAAGCAGCTTGCCCGCCGCTCCGCCGTCGCCCGAATTGATGGCCCCACGCAGCGACTTGATCATAGAGCGCACGCGGGTGCGGTTCGCCCGATTAATCGCCGAGCGCTTGATCGATTGCGCAGCGCGCTTCAGTACGGATTTCTTGCGCTTCTTTACCTTCGTGGCTGTTCCCTGAGCCATCCATTGCTCCTTTTTTCAACGCGAAGCGATTACGGTAGCCGACGACAGGGGCTTTGTCAAACACGCCGGGTCGCGTTCTTCTTGTACGCGGCGCTTGCGCTGGCGGTCCCTTTCTTTGCCGGTTCGGTCTCGAGTCTCGCGGCCGCCGAAAAGGTCGAGCAGCTCTCACCGCAAGGTTACGTCAACGATTTCGCGGGCGTGATCGATCCCGATTCGCGCCAAAGGATTACGGCTCTATGTGAAGAATTGGACCAAAAAGCGGATGCACAGCTTGCCGTGGTCACCATCCACACGCTCGAAGGCGATACGGCTCAGAACTTTGCCAACCGCTTATTCGAGAAATGGGGCGTAGGGCCC
Organism: uncultured Acidobacteriota bacterium; assembly: GCA_963804535.1. GTDB lineage: Bacteria > Acidobacteriota > Terriglobia > Acidiferrales > UBA7541 > Palsa-189. The sequence goes on along the minus strand of CAWDQT010000040.1, from coordinate 22,154 downwards.
AAAGGCAAAGATCGTGGCGTGATGGTGCTGCTTGCGGTGGACGACCACAAATATTGGACCGAGGTCGGATACGGGCTGGAACCGATTCTGCCCGATGGCAAAGTAGGTGGTTTCGGCCGTCAGATGCTGCCGCTTCTCAGGCAGAACCAGTACGGCGCGGCGCTCTTACAGATTTCGTCTCAAATCGCCGCAACAATCGCCGAGGATCGTGGTGTTACCCTCACCCAAAGTACTCCAGGCGCCACACCTCCACCCGCAGAATCTCCTCAGCCGTCGATTTTCGGAATTCCGCCGGCATTGCTGAATCTGCTTATCCTGCTGCTCATTTTTGGTGGCTGGCGCCTCTTGGCTTTTTTATTCGCACTCGGCGGGTTATCGCGATCTCGACGCGGAGGCGGATATCGGGGCGGATGGTGGATCGGTCCCATGGGGGGCTGGGGCGGGGGTGGCTATGGCGGAAGCAGCGGTGGCGGAGGTTTCGGCGGCTTCGGGGGTGGAGCGTCGGGAGGCGGCGGAGCGGGAGGAAGTTGGTAGTATCGAGGCGCGAATGGACAAAGAGAAGGATCTTAACGAGCTCGTTGCGCGTCTGAAGCAAGCGGCAGGTCCAAACTTGAGCGCAGTGGTTCTTTACGGCTCCGCTGTCGACCACGATTTTCGCGAACACTCGGACCTCAACGTTCTGTGCCTGCTCCATCGGTTGGGGGGAGCGGCCTTGGAGAGCCTGCGGCCCGTAGGTTTATGGTGGTCGCACAAAGGCCATCCCCCGCCGCTGGTTTTTACTTTCGCCGAGTTGCGGAATTCGGCCGACGTGTTCTCGATCGAACTTCTAGACATGAAAGCGCGACATCGGATGTTGGAGGGCGCGGATTTCCTGGCTGAGCTGCAAGTGCCTATGGCTCAGCACAAATTGCAGGTTGAGCGGGAACTGCGCGTTAATGTCATCCGCTTACGCCAATCGTACTTGCGTATTGCGGGCCGGCGCTCCGAGCTTGCCGAATTGTTGATTGCATCCGCCTCATCGTTTGGTACGCTTTTTCGTCACGCGCTGATCGCTCTGGGGCAGGAAGCGCCCAGCTCGGCCCGTGAAGCAGCCGATCGGCTGGCCAAGCTATTCGCTATGAATGCGGCCCCTTTCCATCTCGTGTTGGATCTGCGTGAGGGTAAGAGTGCAGGTGGAGAGATGAATCTGGAGGCGGTATTCGAGCCATATGTGGATTTGGTTACACGCGTGGCCGAAGAGATCGACCGGCGCCTGGCGGGTTGAGTAGCCGAATTCGTACGAACTTTTCATTTTGTGTTGATCGAATATTCTGAAGGTGAGTTCGCTCGTTACCAGCGATTGAAGGTGAATGCATGAAAAGAGCATGGACTGCCGTCGTTTTAGTGGGCGTTGCGGCCTTGGCAATCGGGTTGATGTACGTTGGCCAGCGCAATGAAATGGTGAGGAAGAACCAAGCCGTCGAAGCCCAGTGGCACCAGGTTGACGTCGATCTCCAACGGCGCGCCGACCTGATTCCGAACCTGGTTGAGACGGTCAAGGGTTACGCGGCGCAGGAACAGACGGTCTTTGGAGATATTGCCAAAGCGCGTTCGGCGCTGCTGAGCGCGCAGTCTCCTTCGGAGCGGATTGCTGCCAACGCGCAACTTGAGGGCGCGCTCGGGCGGCTGCTCGTAATCGTAGAGAATTATCCGCAGCTTAAGTCGAATGAGAATTTCCTGCGCTTGCAGGATGAACTCGCGGGCACCGAGAACCGGATTGCCGTGGAGCGCCGTCGGTATAACGAGACTGTGCAGGACTACAACACTTATATCGGCCTCTTTCCCAATAATATTTTCGCCGGCTGGGCCGGTTTTAAGCCCAACAATGCGTATTTTTCGGCTACCGAGAACGGCAGGGAAGTGCCCAAAGTCCAGTTCCCGGCCCCAGCGGCGAAGTGAGCCCTTTTGGGCACGTCAGTCAAAATCGATCTGCTGCAAACACAGGGGTTACAAGTGCCCTTATTGACCGCTCTCAGGCGTTCGGCTAGGCTGAGATAAGTTCGGGTCCAGATCGCTGGAGGAGATATTGCTGCTGCGGCTTGCTGCCGAAGGGTGGTTGCCGCAAATTTTATGAGACGTACGGTACAGATTGCCGGACAAGTTGAAAACCTTTTTGGCACTCTGGACGAGAACCTGAAGCTTTTCGAGTCTGCGCTTCACGTAACCACTTTCTTCCATAATGATCGCCTGACAGTTGAGGGTGAGCCCCAACAGGTAGATCGCGCTGTTCACATCCTCGATCAATATAACGATTTGGTGCGCGAGGGCCGACGTATGGATAACGGCGCCGTTAAGGCTCTGCTGCGCGTGGCAGCCGAGGATCCAAAGACGAGCCTTCGCCATATCCTCGAGCCGGGGCAGCCGGCGCATCCGCGCCACTTTGGCAAGAAATCTATCACTCCCAAAAGCGCGAATCAGCGGCGCTACATGGAAGATATCGAGCATCACGACATGGTTTTTGCCATTGGCCCGGGAGGCACAGGCAAGACGTATCTGGCTGTTGCCATGGCCGTCTCGGCGCTGTTAGCGAAGCAAGTGAACCGCATCATTTTGGCGCGACCGGCAGTCGAAGCCGGCGAGCGCCTCGGTTTTCTTCCCGGTACTCTTCAGCAAAAGATTGATCCCTACATGCGTCCGCTGTACGACGCGCTTTATGACCTTCTGGACACGGATAAACTCGAGCGATTCGTCGATAAAGGAATCATAGAGGTGGCGCCGCTTGCTTTCATGCGGGGGCGAACGCTCAATGACTCCTTCGTCATTCTGGATGAGGCTCAAAACACGACCAGCGAACAGATGAAGATGTTCCTGACGCGCCTGGGTTTCAACTCCAAAGCCGTGATCACCGGGGATATTACACAAATCGACCTGCCCTCGGGCCGTCGTTCCGGTCTGATCGAAGCCATCGACGTGGTAGGAAAAATCGAGGGCATCGCATTCGTTTACTTTAACGAACGCGACGTTGTACGCCATAACCTGGTACAGCAGATCATCAAAGCGTATGACGAGTTCGCAGGTACTCCGGCGCGTTTCGCTCCGGCCGCGAGCGAGCCCGCAAACAATCCTAAGCCGGCAAATACTGACGTAAAACGATAGCCTGGCCCTGCAGGTATGATCCTAAATCGCCAGCGCCGCATACCATTGGCTATAGGCCCGTTGGCCAGCTTCTGCGAACGCGTGCAGCACGAATTGGGTTTCCCTGAAGAAAGTGTCACGGTCTGTTTCGTAAGCGATCCTGCCATTGCGCGGATGAATCGAAAATTTAGAGACAAACAGGGGCCAACTGACGTGCTCTCGTTTCCTGCTCACCGATCGAGAACTCACGGGGCGCGTTCTCTCCTGCGGACGAGGCCGACCGGGTCGGATCATTATGTCGGAGATATTGTCATCTCACCCGAGACCGCGCGGCGATATGCGCGGCGGCGCTCTCACGGACTGGCCTCGGAACTGCGGGTCCTGATCCTGCACGGGATGATTCATCTGGCCGGTTTCGATCACGAAAACGATAGGGGCGAAATGATGCAGCTAGAGCGGCACCTGCGCCGCCGGCTGGGTCTGCGCTAACTATGTCCATTCTTGGTTATACGCTAGGCGTGATGGGGCTTTGCCTCATCCTTATCGTATTTTCGTTCATAGATCGCGTTTACAGGCAGCTGGGCCGGGTCGCCACGGGCACTCTGCGCGAACATGCTGAGATATTTGAGTCCGAGATTGAGCCGCGATTCGAACTGGACCGGCGCCGCGCGAGCCAGGGATTTGCGATCCTGGCGCACCTTTCGCTGGTAGCGGTGGCCGTGGAAACGGCACGGGGCGTGCTTATTTTTGTTCCTGCCGCGTGGCAGGCCGCCGTGCAGTTAATCGTTTATGTCACGGTTGAAGTGCTGTTATGCATGCACTTCATTCCCGAGATACTGTTGGCGCGCACGAGCACGCGCTGGATCAAGCCCCTGGTGCCCGTATTGCGAGCGGCTTTGATCATCATCTGGCCATTGCGGGCGGCTTTGGAATTGGCGCATTTCCGTAGGGCGGATCTCCGAAGACGAATTGCCTCCCGGAACGCAGGCGCAACAAGAAGGGATCGAGGCGCTCGTAGAGGCGGCTCAGGAGGGCGGCATTCTTGCGGGAGATAAGGCTCAACTGATCGAGCAAGTCGTTGAGTTCAGCGACAAAAGAGTCCTGGAAGTTATGACTCCGCGGCCGGACATCGTCGCAATTCCGGCAAATGCGACCATCGAGCAGATGAGAAGGTTATTGGTGGAAACAAAATTCTCCCGATTGGTGGTTTACCAGCAAACGCTTGACGATGTAGTGGGCATTGCGCACGTGCAGGATTTGCTGCAGATTCCGGAAAGCGAAGCGAAGCATCGTACGGTGCGCGAGTTGGCACGGCCGGCCCTGTTTGTACCTGAGACGAAGCTCGGTTCGGATCTGCTCAGGGAAATGCGGCGGCGAAATCAGCAGATGGCGATCGTCATTGACGAACACGGAATGGTTGCCGGAGTTGTGACGGTCGAAGACCTGGTGGAAGAGATTGTCGGCGAGATGGGTAAGGAAGACGATCATATCGCGCCCGATATCGTGCGGGAGACTGATGGAAGCGTGATTCTGCGAGGAAGCGTTTCTGTCGGTAAGCTACAGGAGTTATTCGGGATCGAGTTTGCCGACGAATCGGATCAGGCAGCGACCACCGTTGCAGGGCTGCTCAATCAAATTGCGGGCCATGTCCCTCGTGCGGGCGAGCAGCTCAATTACGAGGGCCTGCACTTCGAAGTAGTCGAAGCGAACCAGCGAAAGGTCTTGCGCTTGCGCGTTCGGCCGCGCCTCTTGGCCGCGCCGGTGTCTTAGCTTCTCAGCTGACCAGCCGAGCCAGTCCAAAAGCGGCAGCGGCTGCAATTCCGCCGGTCACTACGGTTTGAAAGGCACCTTTCCAGGGCGAGATATCGGTAAAGCGGCTCTTCACAAAGCCGAACACTGCAAGTGCCAAGAGGGTGATGGCCACGGAGAACCTCAAGGCGGAAATCACATTGTCCAGCGACATGTACGGAGCCAGCGGGATCAACCCGCCGACCACATAAGAGATCGCGATAGTGACCGCGCTGCGAGTTGCTCGCCCCGGTTCCGGGGGTTCGAGCCCGAGTTCAAAGCGCATCATGAAGTCGACCCAATTTTTCTGGTTGCCACAAATGGCTTGCACGACCGGCGCCATCTGCGTATCGCTCAATCCATATTCTCGAAAAACCTTAGCTACTTCCTCCGTCTCGACGTCGGGGAGTTCCACTGTCTCCCGGATTTCGCGCTCCCGTTCGGAGGCGTAGTGTTCCGAATCCGTCTGTGCCGCGAGGTAACCGCCAAGACCCATGGCAATCGACCCGGCGGCAATCTCTGCAAGCCCAGCCGTGACGACGAGGTGCGTGGCGTTGGCGCTGGCGGCGACGGCACCCGTTATTCCTGCGGCCAGCGCAAAGGGAACCGTCAGGCCATCGGCCATACCGATGACGACGTCCCGCACGCTGGCGCTCGCCGTGAAATGCGACTCCACGTGTGGAGTTGCGGGCATGGCTTCTCCTGACTTCCAAGATTTAAAGGCGCCGAGTGTATCACGGCCATTGGGGCGCAGCAGTGTGGAGAGCGCGGCGCCGTCATCTAACGTTGTAATATGGTGATTGATTGTGGCTTCTATGAAGAGATCATTTCGCTCCGGTTTTGTAGCCGTACTCGGGCGGCCCAATGCTGGGAAGTCCACATTCGTAAACCGGCTCGTGGGGCAGAAGGTCGCGATTGTGACGTCGCGGCCCCAGACCACGCGAAATCGGATTCTCGGAATCATAAACCGTCCGGACGCGCAGGTTGTGCTCATTGACACGCCGGGTATACATCGCGCCAGCACAGCGTTGGGAAGGCAGATGATGGCAGAAGTGACTCAGGCGCTGGAGGGCATTGACATATTGGCTGTGATGATCGACGCCAGCGCCGGATTGACGGCGGGAGACCGCCTCACTTTCGAGCACGCCAAGCAATTCCGCGGGCCGGTGTTTCTTTTGCTCAACAAGATCGATCGCATCGCAAAGCCGGCGTTGCTGCCGCTGATCGAGGCTTGCTCGAAGGAATTTGCGTCCACCGAAATGATTCCGATCTCGGCCCTGACAGGCGACGGCGTCGAGCTTGCGCTCGAACGGCTCATCGCTCAGTTGCCTGAAGGTGAGCCGTACTTTCCGACAGATCAAGTTACAGACCAGCCGGAGCGTTTTCTGGCTGCCGAAATCATCCGTGAAAAAGTGATGACGAGTACCAAACAGGAAGTTCCCCACGCCGTCGCCGTGCGGGTGGAGAGTTTCGAGGAAAGCGAGAAATTGGTACGAATTCGCGCCATCGTTTCCGTCGAGCGCGAAGGGCAAAAAGGAATCCTGATCGGCCGCGGGGGCGAAAAACTGAAGGCCATCGGCACAGCAGCGCGCGAGGAACTGGAAGAAATTCTCGGCGTAAAAGTCTTTCTGGAAATTCGAGTCAAAGTCGAACGTGACTGGCGCCAGGACCCGCGCCTCGTGCAGCAATTGGATTGGCGACGCCAGCTCGAACGCCTGGGAACGGGCGAAAAAACCTAACCTACTCTTCAGCCGAAATTCCCAGCGACTTCATTTTGCGGTACAGATGGCTGCGCTCCAGACCTAGAGCCACGGCCGTCCGCGTCATATTCCATTGATTCTCGCTGAGCTTGCGCAAGATGAATTCGCGCTCATAGGCGCTGCGCGCTTCATGCAACGTCGCATTTGGTTTCGAGGAGATCGCCGGAAGCCCGCGAAAGAGCTCCGGAGGCAGATGGAGTGGCTCGATGCGGGAATGAGGGCAGGTGATCATCAGCCGCTCGATCAAGTTGCGGAGCTCTCGGACGTTTCCGGGCCAACCATACCGAGCGAGCACGGCCAGAGCTGCGTCACTGATCTCCTTGGGCTTGCGGCCATAAGCTGCGGCAAACTCCGCGAGGAAATGGCGTGTCAGAATGGGGATATCCTCGATGCGTTCGCGCAAGGCCGGAACCGTGAAGGGTATTACGTTCAGCCGGTAAAAAAGGTCTTCGCGGAAAAAGCCTCTACTAATTTGCTCTTCCAGTTTTTTATTTGTTGCGGCGATCACGCGCACATTCACGGCTGTGGGGTGATTGGATCCTACGCGCTCAAGCCGCTGCTCCTCCAGCACCCGCAGTACCTTCGCCTGCGTACGCAGACTCATATCGCCGACTTCGTCCAGAAAAAGCGTGCCGTTGTCGGCCTTTTGGAATTTCCCAATCTTATCTTCACTGGCGCCGGTGAAGCTGCCTTTCATATGGCCAAATAGCTCGGACTCGATCAACTCCTCTGGGATCGCCGCACAATTGACCTCCACAAACGGCTCCCTGCTGCGAAGGCTGGCTGCATGCAAGGCATGTGCTACGAGTTCTTTGCCAGTGCCGCTTTCTCCATAAATAAGCACGCGTCCGTTAGTTGGGGCGGCGAGCGCGATCTGCTGGCGCAGAGCCTTCATCGGAACGCTATCGCCTAGCACCTGATAGCGCTGGCCGAGTTCCTCGCGCAGGCGCTGATTTTCCAATTCCAGACGTAAAAACTCGAGAGCCCTCTTTACGGATTGCGTGGTCTTCTCGAGGGAGAGCGGCTTTTCCACGAAGTCAAAAGCACCCAACTTCGTAGCCCGAACCGCTGTCTCGATATTGCCGTGTCCCGAAATCATGACGACCATCGGAAAATGTCCGTCGCGGCGCATCCGCTCCAGCGTTTCAATTCCGTCCATTTTCGGCAACCAGACGTCGAGCAGCACCAAATCGACGTGTTGTTTTGCAAGGCGCGACAGACACTCCTCGCCCGAACTTACCGATTCGACTGCATAGCCTTCTTCCGTCAGGATAGAGGAGAGAGAATCGCGTATTCCTGCTTCATCATCGACGATAAGAATGGACTGTGGCATACAAAACTCAGCGGTGGGCAAGCCCCGGAAAAGGGGTTTCGATCATTTTCAAGAAACGAGATCTGCTCAAGAATACGATCTGCGGCAACCAGCTCCTAAACTCAGAAGTTCGCGTTGGATCATGTTGGAGCGTACAACGGTCATCCATTTCACCCGATTTTAGCCTTCCGCGGCGATGGATACCTGCGCCACATCGGCCGCGGGCAATTCGATCACAAATCGCGCTCCGGAGGGCAAGTTGTCTTCGGCGCGAATGATACCGTGATGCTCTGCAATGACCCGGCTGGCGATTGCCAGTCCAAGCCCAGTACCGCGGTCCTTGGTCGAGAAATGCGGCAGGAAGAGCCTGTCCTTATCCTCCGGAGAAATTCCGTAACCGCTGTCGGCGACAGTGATCTCGACTGAATCATGCCCCGCGTGAAATCGTGTGCTCAACACCAGATCTCGCACTGCCGAACTTTCCATTGCCTCCGCGGCATTGTCGATGAGATTCACGACTACGCGCCGCAACATTTCTGAATCTGCCCTGACTTGAGGCACTCCCTCAGCGAGATTTGTGCGAATTTGCACATCGTCGAGGCGCCCTTTGAAGACGTCCAGGGCGCCGAGCACAATGGCGTTGGGATCAGTAGGCACCAACCGAGCGACGGGAAAGCGGGCAAACCTGGAAAATTCATTGACCAGCGCCTCCAGCGTTCCGACCTCGCGCCCAATCAGCGCTGCGCATTCACTTACTAGGCGCACAAGTTCCGGCGCGCCACAATCGCCATTGTGACGGCTGATGAAGCGCAAGAGCCGCTCGGCAGAAAGTTGGATAGGCGTGAGCGGGTTCTTAATTTCGTGCGCAATACGCTGTGCGACCTCCTGCCAGGCGGCAGCCTTCTGCGCTCGCAGCAGTTCGGTTAGATCGTCCACCACGACCAGATATCCGGCACTGCTCCGCCGTCCGCCAAGCGCGCTCACCGTCACGGCCGCGTGCACCATCCGTCCTCTTAACTGGAACTCCATTTCCTTCGAGGCCGTCCCCATCCTCAGCGAACGCCGGATCAACTGCTGTACATCCCGTGTCGCATCCTTCCCGGCCAGAGCGATCAGGTCGGACGCTTCGCGAGCGCTCTCTCCAAAAATCTCGCGGGCGGCTCGATTCATGCGCGTGATGCTGGCATTGGGATCGAGCGCCAGAACGCCGGTGGGGATATTTTCGAGAACTGTTTCGATAAGAGTGCGGCGCCTGTCCAGTTCCTGAACGGCTTGCTGCAGGCTCTGAGTAAACTCATCGATTCGTCTGTGGCTATCGGAGAGTTGTGCCGTCATTTTATTGAAGGAACGGACCAAGATTCCCAATTCATCCTGAGCTTTGACGTGGACCTGCGTATCCAGATGCCCGGCCGCGATTTCGCCGGTAGCCTCCGCCAGGGCCTGAATTGGAATCGTGACTTGCTTGGACAAGTAGAGTGCCGACCAAGTAGCGGCAAAAAGCAGCAGAACCGTGAAAAGGGAAAGGGTCAGTAGAATCTGCCGCTTGAATTCTCGTATCCGCTGATTCTCCACCGAATAAGCCTCAGTTTGGGCATGGACTTTGTTATACCGCGCGAGGAAATCTGTAGGCAGACGACGCCCGACAAACAGAAATCCGGAGCCAAGTGGGGCGCGGGCGGCGATAAAAGACGCGGACCGCGTGACCCAAATCTCGGCTCCAATTGGAAGCGTGCTTTGAAATTTCAGAGTCGGGTCGACTACTACAGGAAGGTTGAAAGGATCGGCCAGGGGAACGACCGTCCCCCCCGAATCAATGGCCCAGACCCCATCCGCGCCTTCACTAGCCGCTAACCTCGCCGCCGGCGTAAAAGCGGTGGCAAGGCTGTTTGAGGCAGCGGTTGGAACTGACGCCACGGTCCGGTCGGCCAGAGCTTGGAGCCGCGAATATTCCATTCGGTTGGTCTCGCTCAATAACGCCAGCGCCTGCGAATTGGCGTCCTCTAGTTCCTGGGGGAACCACCGGTTCAGCGTACGGTTCATCAGCGCATAGCTGATGAAGAACAGGAACACCAGCGGTAGCAGCGAGACCCCCATGGCCCCTAAAACCATTTTGGTCTTGAACCGGGACCCCAATTGCTCGGCTCGCCGTTCCATCCACAGGCGCACAATGGCTCGGGCGAGAATCAGCCCAAACACCAGCAACGCCGTGGAGATAAATGTGCTCACGGCGAAAAGCGCAATTCTGTCGCCCCATGTGGGCGGATCAAACGGGTACCCGAAGTGAGCCCAGGGTAATCACGGCGGCAAGGAGAAGGGCAAAAAGAACGCCACCAAGAACCAGGAACAGCCGCGAATTGCGTGGGGAATCGCTCATTGTGAAGACTCTAATTCCGCAACGGTCGCGCGAGCTCTAGCTCCGCGGGTGGCTTGCCGAACGGGCACGCGTTACCATACTGTGCAAGATATCCATCGCTAAGCACGCAAGTCAAGCCAAGGTTGTGTCCAGATTGCCACAGTTATTTCGGGTGTGTCAGGTATTAGCGCTTTCAATACGATAAGTAAAACGCACCTGCGAGCCCGGCTATGCTTCTGCTACTTTTCCAATTTGAGGCCTTTTCGGCCTCAGAGGCTCTCTTTATGTCTTCCCGGCTTGGCGAAATCCTGGTCAAAGAAAACCTGATTACGGCCGATCAGCTCAAGCAAGCTATGGCCCATCAGAGGCAGAATGGGGGCCGGCTGGGAACTGCGCTGATGAAATTGGGATTTGTCAGTGATGACGAAATCACCGAGGTTCTGTCCCGCCAATATGGCGTTCCCTCGATCAACCTGAAATATTATGAAGTTGATCCCGCCGTCATAAAGCTCATTCCCCAGGATACGGCGGTGCGATACCAAATCGTACCGCTATCTCGCGTCGGCTCAACGCTCACCATCGCGATGATCGACCCCACCAACGTCTTTGCGATGGACGACATCAAGTTCATGACCGGCTTCAATGTCGAGCCGGTGGTCGCCTCGGAAACCTCCGTCAACGAAGCGATCACCAAATTCTACGGCGAGGTGGAGAGCGGCGAAGAGCTCTCCAAGGTGATGAAGGATCTCGGCGGCGAAGACGCCGGCGACGTAGAACTTGCCGCAGAAGAACAGGAAATGGATTTGGCGGCGCTGGAAAAAGCTGCCGACGAAGCGCCCATCATCAAGCTGGTGAATCTGGTACTGACCGACGCCGTAAAACGGGGCGCCAGTGACATTCACTTTGAACCATACGAGCGCGAATTGCGCGTGCGTTTCCGCGTCGACGGCCTTTTGCAGAGCGTGATGACGCCGCCGCTGAAATTGAAAGACGCCATCGCCAGCCGCATCAAGATCATGGCCAAGCTGGACATCAGCGAGAAGCGGCTTCCGCAAGACGGCCGCATCATGATCAAGTATCGCAGGGACGGCAGGATCAAGGAGCTAGACTTCCGCGTCTCCACGGTTCCCACACTCTTCGGTGAAAAGATCGTCATGCGCTTGCTGGATAAGGAAAATCTCCGGCTGGACATGACCAAGCTCGGATTTGAGTCAGAATCGCTGGCCAAGTTTGAAAAAGCGATTTTGCGGCCTTACGGCATGGTACTTGTCACGGGCCCGACGGGATCCGGTAAAACCAATACGCTTTACTCCTCAGTGGCCCGCCTGAACACGCCCGACACGAATATCATGACCGCGGAAGATCCGGTCGAGTTTCAGTTGGCGGGCATCAACCAGGTGCAAATGAAAGATCAAATCGGGCTGAATTTTGCTTCCGCCCTCCGCGCCTTTTTGCGCCAGGACCCGAACATCATTCTGGTCGGCGAAATCCGAGATTTCGAAACGGCTGAAATTGCCGTCAAGGCCGCCCTGACCGGACACTTGGTTTTATCGACCTTACACACCAATGATGCTCCTTCCACGATCAGCCGGTTGATGAACATGGGCATTGAGCCTTTCCTGGTAGCCACATCCGTCAATCTAATTTGCGCTCAACGGTTGGTGCGCCGAATTTGTTCGAATTGTAAGGAACCGTTGGAAATTCCTGAGCAAGCTTTGCTCGATGCAGGCTTTAGCCCGGAAGAAGCCAAGAAGACCACCGTTTATCACGGGAAAGGTTGCGGCACCTGCAATAAGAATGGCTATAAGGGGCGCGTCGGACTTTACGAAGTAATGGAAGTAACCGATGAATTGCGCGAACTGATTCTCGTGGGTGCTTCAGCTCTGGAGCTGAAGAAGAAGGCTCTTGATCTCGGCATGATCACGTTGCGGCGCAGCGGTCTAATCAAAGCTGCCGCAGGTCTGGCCACTCTGGAAGAAGTTTTGCGGGAAACCGTGCTGTGAGGAGAATTGTGCCATGCAAGGGACCACGTTAAGCGAACTCTTCAAGAAGATGATCGAAATGGGGGGCAGTGATCTGCATATATCCACGAATAGTCCACCGCGAGTTCGCGTCCACGGCAAACTGCGGCCCCTCGATATGCCGCCTCTTACCGCCTCGGATACCAAGTCTCTGGCCTATAGCGTGCTGACCGACGCCCAGAAGCATCGCTTTGAAGAAAATCTGGAGCTGGATTTCTCTTTTGGCCTGAAGAATCTGGCGCGCTTTCGCGGCAATCTCTTCAATCAGAGGGGCGCGGTCGGTGCGGTATTTCGAACGATTCCTTGGGAGATCAAGGGTTTCGACGCGCTGGGGTTGCCTGAGGTGGTGAAGGGCCTGTGTGATAAGCCCCGCGGCTTGGTCCTGGTAACCGGTCCCACCGGCTCCGGCAAGTCGACGACATTGGCTGCCATGCTCGATAAGATCAACAGCGAGCGCGAAGAGCACATGATCACGATTGAGGATCCCATCGAATTTCTACACAACCATAAGAAATGCCTGGTGAACCAGCGCGAGGTGCATGCCGATACGCATTCCTTCGCCAATTCGCTTCGCGCGGCACTGCGCGAAGACCCGGACGTAGTACTGATTGGAGAAATGCGCGATCTGGAAACGATTGAGTCGGCCTTGCGCATTGCCGAGACAGGGCATTTGACGTTCGCAACTCTGCACACCAACTCGGCCATCTCCACCATCACTCGAATTGTAGACGTATTTCCATCTCACCAGCAGCCGCAGATTCAGGCTCAGTTATCTCTGGTTCTCGAAGGCGTCCTCTGCCAGGCGCTGCTGCCGCGGGCGGATGGGCGCGGCCGGATTATGGTCATGGAGATATTGATTCCCACTGCCGCCATTCGCAATTTGATTCGCGAAGACAAGATCCACCAGATCTATTCGGCGATGCAAACCGGGACGGGGCACACGGGCATGCAAACGTTCAACCAGGGGCTTGCCACTGCTTTTGCGTCCAAGTTAATCACTCTGGAAACAGCGCTCTCTCGTTCGTCCAATCCGGACGAATTGCAAGATATGATTAATCGCGGTGTGGCAAGCCCGGCCGGCGCGCGTGCGCCTGTACCGGCGCGACGCTGATGGGTTCAGCGGGGTCCTGAACCGAGTTGTAGATCAAGGATCAGGTGAGGAGGGAAGAGGATGCCTGTCTATACCTATCGCGGCACGAATCGGGCAGGGGCCGCCGTCAGCGGGGAACAATCCGCCAGCAATAAGGCCGATCTGATCAATCTACTCAGGCGGCAGCAAATTAAAGTCAGCAAGCTCTCCGAGAAGGGCAAGGAATTCAGCTTGCCCACCTTCAAGGCCGGCGTTAACGCCAAGGACTTAGCGGTATTTACGCGCCAATTCTCGGTCATGATCGACGCCGGCTTGCCGCTTGTGCAATGCCTGGAAATTCTAGCCGGACAACAGGAGAACAAGACGTTTGAATCGGTATTGACGACCACGCGAGCGTCGGTAGAGGGCGGCACGACTCTTTCCGCGGCGATGCGGCAGCACGAGAAAGTTTTCGACGCCCTTTATGTCAATCTGGTAGAAGCTGGAGAAGCAGGTGGAATCCTGGATACGATTCTTCAGCGACTCGCCAACTACATTGAAAAAAACGTAAAGCTGAAGAGGGCGGTGAAATCGGCTCTCGTTTATCCTGTGGCTGTCCTCCTGGTCGCCGGGGGCGTCATCACTCTTTTGCTGTGGAAGGTCGTACCGATCTTTGCCACGTTATTTCTTGGCTTGGGTGTGGACCTGCCGCTACCCACGCGAATTGTTATCGCGCTGAGCAATTTTATAGGCAGCATCTTCGGGCTGTTGATTCTTGTCGTTTTTATCGCCATGGCCGTTGCCCTGAAGCTCTGGCACGGAACGGAACAAGGCCGTTTCATCCTCGACGGTACGCTCCTGAAGCTGCCGCTGGTAGGCATTCTCTTGCGCAAGATTGCGGTGGCCCGGTTCACGCGCACGCTGGGCACTCTGATTTCCTCGGGCGTGCCCATCCTCGAGGGACTGGATATCACGGCGCGGACGGCAGGGAATGCCGTAATCGAAAAGGCTCTCGGCCAGGTTCGCAAGGCTTTGGAGCAGGGTAAGAATCTGGCGGACCCTCTCAAGGAAACGAATGTGTTCCCGGGCATGGTGACACAGATGATCGGGGTAGGCGAACAGACGGGCGCAATGGATGCGATGCTGCAAAAGATCGCTGACTTCTACGAAGAAGAGGTGGACGCAGCGGTGAAGGATCTCCTCGCCGCTCTGGAGCCGGCCATGATCGTTTTTCTCGGCGTCGTCGTGGGCGGAATCGTCATTTCCATGTACCTGCCACTGTTCTCCTTGATCGGCAAGCTGGCCGGCGCTCACTAACACGACTTCAAATTGCCAAAACGGAGTGCCGCGCTCTGCCGGAAACCAAACGAGGGCCAGCGTGCACATGTCCGAGCCTCAAGTTAGTTGCGTGGAGAACCTTGCGCCCGTTCTCCTGGTGCTGCGATGGAGCTAAATCAGAATCTTGGCGACTGGCTCCGCTGGCTTAACCGTGTACGCTTCCTTGTTATCACGCTCCTGCTGGGCATTGTCATTGTCCTCGAGCAATTTACACAGGTCGTTGTACCGCTCCGTTATTTTGTTCCGCTCGTCATTCTCTGGTACACCCTGGCGCTTTTTTACGTAATCCTTTTGCACTGGGTGCCCATCGCGGGCTGGCACGCTCCTCTCGAGATTATCTGCGATTCGCTGTTGGTCACCGGCCTGGTTTATGTCACGGGCGGTCACGAAAGCTATTTTATATCGCTGTATCTGCTGCTCATTATTGTCGCCAGCATCCTCTTTTCGCGCCGTGCCACGTTTCTGGTAGCCGGGTTCAGTTTCATTCTTCTGGGAGGCATGGTCGAACTCGTCTTCTATGACCTCTTGCCGAGGACGGCGGCAACCATGCCTGGCGGCAAAACTCTGCAGACCTGGATTCTCAGCAATCTCTTTGCTTTTTTTGCCGTCGCTTACCTCTCGAGCTTGCTCACCGCCAGCCTCCGGCGCCAAAGCGCAGAGCTCGAGATGAAACGCGGCGAGTTAGAAGACCTCCAGGCTTTTAATGAAGACATCATTCATTCCATGCGCGGTGGTCTGATCACCACGGACTTAGAGGGGCGTCTTCGGCTACTGAATCGGACAGGGGAGGAGATCCTAGGCTTCAAATTCGATCAGGTGCGCGGGCACAAACTTTACGAAGTTGCGCCAGGGATCTGGCAAATGACGGAAGGCTGTGAGGATGGGGCGCTGCCTCAAAGGCGGGAAGTCGAATTCCGCACGCCCGCCGGTCAGCAGCGCTATTTGGGTCTTTCCGTTTCGGTTCTGAGAACGGCCGAGCGCTTGGGGGCAGGTTACGTCATCAATTTCCAGGACCTCACCGACCTGAAGCGGCTCGAACAGGAGGTCGTCACCAAAGAGCGAATGGCCGCCCTCGGACGGCTTTCCGCCGCCATTGCCCACGAGATACGCCAGCCATTAACAGCAATGGCTGGAGCCGTGAAAGAGCTCGGGCGGATGGTTCCTTTGCAGGAGGACGAAAAACATCTGGTCGACATTGTCGGCCGCGAGTCGGAGCGGCTCAATCGCATCATCAGCGATTTCTTGAATTACTCCCGCGAAAAAAGCTATGAATTTTCTGAGGCTGACCTTTCGGAATTGCTGGATGAGACGCTGACGCTCCTCGAAAGACATCCACAATGGCAAGGCAAATACCAGATTGAGCGCGTCTTTGCGGCAAAACCGGTACGGGTGCGAGCGGATTGCAATCGGATCAAGCAGGTATTTTGGAATCTCTGCGACAATGCTTTGCGTGCGATGCCCGGAGGCGGCACCTTGACCGTAAAACTCGAAACAGGTCCGTTCTGGGTGCGCATTCGCTTCCGCGACACCGGCATGGGAATAGATCCCGCGCAGCGCGTGAAGATCTTCGAGCCGCTGCAATCGGGCTTTGTGGGAGGAACAGGATTAGGCTTGGCTATCGTTTACCAGATTGTACAAGCCCATAGCGGGCGCATAACGGTGACGTCAGAAAAAGACCACGGGGCGGAGTTCACGGTCGAACTCCCGCGGGTGGCTTGAAATGGCTAACATTCTCATCGTCGATGACGAGAAGTCCATTTGCGAGCTTCTGGAGATCACCTTCCGGAAGGATGGACACCGCGTGGAGATCGCCACGAGCGGGGAATTGGGGCGCCGCCGCATCGAATCTAAGTTATTCGATATCATCATTTCCGACATCCGCATGCCCGATATGAGCGGTGTCGACTTGCTCGCCTATGCCAAAGAAGTAGCTCCCTCCACCGTCTTCCTATTGATTACAGGTGTGCCAACGGTGGAGACCGCGATCGCCGCGATCAACGCAGGAGCGGATCGCTACGTTATCAAGGACCACGAACTGGTTGACCAATTGCGTCGCGCCGTCAGCCAGGTGGACGAAAGCCTCCGGCTTAAGAATGAGGCAGGCTACCTGCGGCGAGAACTACGGCGCTTCACTGGGCACGACAATATTATCGGCCGCAGCTCGAAAATGCGCGCCATTTTTGACCTGATCTCCACCGTGGCCCCGCAGTCCAGCCGCATTCTAATTACAGGCGAGAGCGGGACCGGTAAAGAATTAGTGGCGCGAGCGGTTCACGAAAATAGCACCCGCGCTCAGGCGCCCTTTATTACCGTCAATTGCGGCGCTTTCCCCGAAACGCTTCTCGAATCGGAATTGTTCGGCTACCTGAAGGGAGCCTTTACGGGCGCCAACGAGAATCGACGGGGACTTTTTCAGGCAGCGCACGGCGGCACTCTTTTTCTTGATGAAATTGGCAACATGAGCCCGCAGATGCAGGTGAAACTCTATCGTGTTTTGCAGGAAAGCAAGGTTCGGCCGTTGGGAAGCACTGAGGAGATCGACATCGACGTCCGCGTTATCGCCGCCACAAACCGCGATCTGGAAAAGGCCATAGCCGCCGGCGAATTTCGAGAGGATCTCTTTTATCGCCTGAGCGTCATCCCGGTTCATTTGCCGCCGCTCCGCGAGCGGCGAGAAGACATCCCCTTGCTCGCGCGCGTCTTTTTGGAACGATTTTGCAAAACCATGGAGAAGCCAATCGAGGGTATCGAGCCAGCTGCGATGGTGCAAATGGAAGCCTACGATTGGCCGGGTAACGTTCGTGAACTGGAAAACACCATGGAGAGGTCCGTCGCTTTAGAGGCGGGGCGGTTTATCTCCCTGGCTGTCCTTCCGGAAAAAATCCGCTACGGCGCCTCGGGTGCAGCTGTTGCCGAAACTCCCAAGAACGGGAAACCGGTGCTACCCGAGGGTGGTCTCGATCTGGAGAGTTACATCCGCGATACGGAGCGCGCCTACTTGATGGCTGCTTTGGAGGCTTCCGGCGGCGTCGGAACTCGTGCAGCGGAATTGCTAAGAATCTCCTACCGCTCTTACCGCCATTACGTCCGCAAATACAACATTACCTAGTTACGTAGAGCCGAGCACTGGCCCGAATTTAGGATCCGTATGCGCGCCGTTAATCCGTTGTATTAGTCGCTGGAATGCGAGCATGAAGGCCAGAAGAGCGCTTCAGCAAATGAGTCACGGGATACGCAACCGCATAGACGGCAAGGACCAGCATCACCGGATCGATGGGATGTCGATAACGCGACGAGGAATGAGTGATATAGAAAATAAGCGGAAAGAAGAGCATAACCGAAGCAAGCGGCCCTGCAGCCTCGTTGTGCGAGCGGTATGCAAACAACACTCCCATCAATGCGAGTAGCGGGAATATGCTGTCTCCAAAAATAATGAGCTTCACCTGCAGCGGCACATGGTTCCAAATTTCGGCCGGCGGTTGATCCAGTCCGATCCAGTTATTTGAAAAACGGTGCAAAGTAAAGTTCAACGTATCCAGGGGGTGCGTGCGAATAAATCTCCAGGCTTCCTGCTGCTTCTCCTGCATGTAAGGAATTTCCGTCATGCGCGCGTACTTTGCGGCTTCAGACGGATCATCATTGGGATGGAGCCAAGGCGACCACGAATCCGGCACCGCGGGATTATTCCCCAGCCAAAGTTCGAGCGCGAAATTCGAACGGAATGGGATGAATTTGTGGAACACCACATAATTGCGAACGGTCCAAGGCATTATTCCCGCAGCGAAGATCAGTGAAGATGCTAGGACCAGCCTGCCTGCGGTTGCGAAGCGGTGCCGCAACGGCCATATCGCCCAAAGCGCCAGGGCCGGAAGAACTGAAACAACCGCTGGATTCACCATCGCTCCGAAAGCCCAGAGCGCGCCGTAGCCCATCCAGGAACCTCAAGCGATC
Source organism: uncultured Acidobacteriota bacterium (assembly GCA_963804535.1). GTDB lineage: Bacteria > Acidobacteriota > Terriglobia > Acidiferrales > UBA7541 > Palsa-189. The sequence continues at coordinate 3,448 of CAWDQT010000040.1, read as the reverse complement.
CGAGCCGCGTAATTGCAGCGTGGCCGCCATGATAAGGGCCATCGCGAAGGCCGATAGCGCGGTGTCCCACACCCAAACCGTGGAAAAGAATAGAGACATGGGAAGAACGACCCATAACCACGCGGCCGCCAAGCCGATACGCTTATTGAAGGCTTTTGCCCCGATGGCATAGATCGGCCAACACGTGCACGCAGAAAAGATATTGTCGACGAACCGAATCACCAGGCTGGACGTATAGGTGTATACCCCGAAAAGTTTGAAGATGCCCGCCAGGAGGTAAGGATAAATTGGCGTAAACCAAACCGTGGGGCCCGTCTGCATCATCCTCAACGGGGAACTAAATCCTCGGCCTTGGGCAATTGCCGCTGCTACCGCTCCGGCTTCGTATCCGAAGGGAATGTTTTCGCGAACCATCCGCTGCATCGCCGAAATAAAGACATAGTAGATAAAGCCCGTCCGAACCAGAAATGCCATTACAACGATGAAGCCGACGGAGCGGAGCATCTGCTTCAGTTTTTCTCGAGACGGAGAGTCATTTGGCATGCAAGCCCCTTTGCCGATTCGCTTTCTGAAACCTTACATAGCCCCTAAAACGGGCAGGATTAGCCATATAGAGCCAACGTGCCAGTCAGCCGCCGCTGGGTGATGCTGCTGGATAAAGCTTAGCAAAATGGCGCTTGCTCAGTTGCGCGAGCGGGTAAGCGATTGCGAAGACGGTCAATATCCCCATGATTGGGTCCATCGGATAGCGGTAACGTCCGCTTGTGTGTGTTACGTAAAAAACCACAGGGAACATCAGCATCACAGAAGCAAAAGGCAGCGCCGCTTCGCTTCGCGCCCGATAGGCGAAGAGCGCCCCGGCAAATGACAGTAGGGAGAATAGACAGTTCCAGATAACCGTCAGCTTCATTGAAGGCGGCATGGATCTCCACAAGTCGCGCGGAGCGTCCCAGACTCCCAACCAGTTGTCTGCAAACCGCCGAAAGAAGAAACGCATCGTGTCCCGCGGATGTGTGCGCATAAACGCCAAGGCCTCGCTTTGTTTCTCCTCCATATAAGGAATCTCCGTCATGTGCGCGAATTTGGCGGCTTCCTTCGGATCTTCGGTGGGGTGCAGGAAGCCTGCAAAAGTGTCAGGGACTTCAGGGCTGTTGCTCAACCACAATTCCAGCCCAAAGTTCGATCGGAAAGGAATGAATTTGTGAAAGACAACATAATTGCGAATGGTCCAGGGCGCAATTCCGGCCATGAAAATCATCGATGCGGCCAGCCCTAATCTTAACGCGCCGGTAAGCTGGTTGCGTAGAGGCCAGATGGCCCAGAGTCCCAGAAATGGGAGTACGGAAAGCACGCAAGGATTTACCATTGCGCTAAAGGCCCACAGTGCGCCATAGCCGATCCATGAGGACATTCGGCTGGATCCCCTTATTTTCAGTGTTGCTGCGAAGAGGGTCGTCATACACAAACCTGTCAGGGCCGTGTCCCACACCCAAGAGACGGGATAGAAGATGGCATCTGGAAGCACCGCCCACAACCATGCCGATGCTGTTCCCACTCGTTTGCCAAAAGCGATTTTCGCCGCGCTGCGAATCGGCCAGCAAGTGAGCGCCGAAAAAGCGATATCGAGGATCCGGATAGTGAGCAGCGACTTGTAGGTGAAAATTCCGGTCAGCTTAAAAATTCCAGCCAGCAAATAGGGATAGATCGGCGCCAACCAGGCCGTTGGTCCCGTACTGATCTTTGGAAGAGGCGAGCTGAAACCTCTCCCGGACGCAATCGCGGCAGCGATGGCGCCCGTCTCGCCACCGTAAGGGAAGGTGCCTGAGAATGGGGCAAAGTCCCGTCCGCAGTAGCCCACTCGCACTGCGAACGCAAAGAACACGATAAACCCAGTCGCCCCGACCACCCGCACCAATCGTTTCAGCAAACCGATTTTCCTTTGGGAAGAATTCACCTGAAGTGCGTTGCTTCGCGAGTATTTCGTCATTCAGTGTAAGAAGAGGATTGTGCCGTTAGCAAGAAAGTACGTATCGACGTGAAGTCCGGTTGTTTATTTCGTTATGAAAGCTTGCGCGCCAGGGGTGACTCAAGAGCCAGTGGAGACGTGTACGCAGCTTTTACGCCTTGACGTTTTGCGGCAAAAAGCGATGCCATTTTTTGTCAACTTCGTGCAATACGGAACTCCCCAACGGGCTGAAAAGCTGGGCCCAAGCGCTCAGTTGTGTTGGTAAGTAGCTGTTATCTAGGTACTTGCGGTTTTTGTGCCCCATTGATCATCTCCCGACGCCCATCCTGGCACGGGGCTTGCACCCAGAAGGGGCGTTACCCCGGTGCGATCTTAAGCGCCAAATGGAGATATCATGCGGAACAAACAAAAAGGCTTCTCATTAATCGAGCTTTTGATCGTGGTGGCGATCATTCTGATTATCGCCGCTATCGCCATCCCCAACCTGTTGCGGTCGAAGATCGCCGCCAACCAGGCTTCGGCAGTGGGCTCGCTGCGTACGTTGAACACGGCGTGCATCGCCTTCTCCACCAGCTACGGCCAATTCCCGGCGGCGCTCACCAATTTGGGCCCGGTCGGGTCCGGAACGGCCAGCTCCACGTCAGCAGACTTGATTGACTCGGTGCTGTCAGCCGGCCAAAAGAGCGGCTACGTGTTTTCGTACACGGCAGGTGGGAGCAATCAGTCTTATTCGATTACGGCTACGCCGATCACTGCGGCCACCACCGGACAGAACATGTACTACACCGATCAGTCCGGCGTGATCCGCGTGGATACTTCCGGCTCGGGTGCAAGCTCCAGCAGCACCCCAATTGGATAAGGATAAGGCAAGAGAGAGTTGGGGGAGGGAGCTTAAACTCCCCCTTAATCTCTTAACTTCGAATCCAGGCAAGCGGCATAGAAGCGAGGTCTCAAAATGAACGCCTCGAAAAACAAATCGGCAAACAGCGGAAGGAGCACGGGATCGGCTGGCTTCACCTTAATCGAGCTCCTGATTGTGGTCGCGGTTATCATGGTCATCGCAGGTATCGCCATCCCGAATTTCATTCGCTCGAAGATGCGTGCCAATGAAGCTGTCGCTGTCGCCAACATAAGAACCATCAGCACGGCTAGCGTTGTCTATAACACGACGTATGGCGTAGGTTTCGCGCCCTCGCTGGTAGCCCTTGGTGGCAATCCGGCCACTCCAAGCGCGACGCAGGCCGGCTTGATCGACTCAGTCTTGAGCGCTGGAGTAAAGACCGGATTTATCTATACGTATACGGTTCTGTCCACCGATGCCGCCGGCAATGCGCAGGCTTACTCCGTAACCGCTGACCCCATTACACCCGGTACCACGGGTGACCGTCACTTCTATACAGACCAGACCTCCGTCATTCGCGCGAATCTAACGACAACTGCAGGACCCTCTGATTCTCCCATCCAGTAACAGTTCGCCCGCTT
>CAWDQT010000039.1:0-46295 GCA_963804535.1 uncultured Acidobacteriota bacterium | reverse complement strand
GCCAGAATATTCAGCCGTCATATTTGACGAAGCGCACGAAATCGAAGATGTGGCCAGCGATTATTTCGGGCGACAGGTTTCGAATTACCGTTTTGAAGAGTTGGCTCGCGACGCCGAGCAGGCCATGCGGATTACTCAATTGGGGAAGCTTCCTCTGTTACGCCGCGTGACACGATTTGCGGGAAAAAGTCCATGAGTTCTTCGAGGTGTTGCCTGGCAAAGAGGGGCGTTCGGCGTTTGAACCAGGCGCCCGTGAAGTTTTTCTGGAGCAATGCAGACCCCGTTACGACGGCCTAATCGGCGCTCTAAAGGCGCTCGAGAGCGAAATCGCAGCGTTGTCTTCCAAACCTGAGGAACTATTGGTAATCGCGCGCAGGGCCGCCGAGTTGCGCGGCGAAACCGCGTTTCTATTCGAGTCAAACGAAAAGAACTATGTGTATTGGTTCGAGCGGAGGGGCAAAGGCGTGTTTGTCGTCGCTACGCCGATCGACGTCAGTTCGATCCTGCGGGAGCAGCTTTTCGACGCCTTCGACACGATCATCATGACGTCCGCAACTCTGGCTGTTAGTGGCCGCTTTGACTTTCTGAAACAGCGGCTTGGAATGCAGGTAGCGCAGGAAACAGTGTTGCCGCACGAATTCGATTATGCGCGGCAAGCGCTGCTATATATCCCCGCGGCGTTGCCGGATGTGCGCAATCCCGCGTTTGTGCAAAAGGCAGCGGAAGAGATTTCGCGATTACTAAAGTTGACGCACGGACGGGCATTTTGCCTCTTCACCAGTTACGGCCAGATGAACCAGATTTTCGAACAGGTACGTGCCCAGGTGCCATTCCCTGTGTTCCTTCAGGGGACGGCGCCTCGCATGGCGTTGCTGGAACGCTTTCGGAACACTCCCGGTGCAGTTCTCTTCGCAACCTCGAGCTTTTGGCAAGGCGTAGATGTTCCCGGCGCGCAGCTTTCCTGCGTGATTATCGACCGGCTGCCGTTCGCCGTTCCTACCGATCCGGTGGTGGCTGCGCGCGTCCGCATGCTGACTGAGGACGGGCGTAACGCATTTGCCGAATATCAGATTCCCGAAGCGGTGCTGGCCTTGAAGCAGGGCTTCGGCAGGCTGATACGCACGCGAACTGACCGCGGCGTGCTGGCCATTCTTGATAACCGTATTCAGCGCATGCAATATGGTAAAATTTTCATCGAATCGCTGCCGGAGTATAGCCTCACCCGGGACATCGCTGAAGTTCAACGCTTCATGAAGGCGCCGAGTTAGGCGAATTTCCCACCGGGCCGGCCGATCAGCCAAAAAATGTTTCAAGTCAGCGTGGAAGAGACATTTTCTGCCGGACACGCCCTGCGCGGATATAAGGGCAAGTGCGAGAACCCGCACGGCCATAACTATCGCGTGCGTGTTGAAGTTGAAGGCGAACAGCTTGATTCTATTGGCCTGCTCTTTGATTTCGCGCACCTCAAGCGGATTCTGCGGGATCTCATCGGCGATATCGATCACAAGTTCCTGAACGACCAGGCGCCATTCGATGCCCTCAATCCCTCCGCCGAAAATATCGCCAAGTTTTTACATGATGAGACCGCCAAACAGATGCGCCAAATGAGCCAGGCTCCTCGAATCAAGAGCATTACGGTCTGGGAAACCGACGAGACTTCAGCGACCTATATACCCTGAGAGAAATCAGGCAATGAGGCGAGCGTATTTTCTAATTTTGATTCCCGCAGCTTTGGTTGGCGTGGGCTATGTAATTCTTCTTCGCCGTCTCAGCGTACCGATTCATATTGGTCCCTTCCTCGGCGCCGCGGCTGCTGCAATCGGTGCGATATTGGCCGTACGTCACTATCAAAGGCGCAAATCCCGGCGGCATAGCAATTCATGATGCAGGTAACCGAAATCTTCCGCTCCATTCAAGGCGAAAGCACATACGCCGGGCTGCCGTGTATTTTCGTGCGCCTTACTGGCTGCAACCTGCGCTGCACCTGGTGCGATACGGCTTACGCCTTTCACGGCGGAACGAGGATGAGCATTGACGACGTGCTCGGTCGCGTCCAGGAACTTTCTTCGGGCAGAAGCTCCGATTCCGGTACCGATGCAAAGATGGCTGTACAGCTGGAGAAGCCGATTTCGCTTATTGAGTTGACCGGTGGTGAGCCCTTGCTGCAACCGGATGCTGTTGGCCTAGCGCAACGGCTTATGGCTGAGAATTACACGGTGCTCGTGGAGACCAGCGGTGAGCGCTTTTTGGGTATTCTGCCGCAACAGGTGGTGAAAATCGTGGACGTGAAGTGCCCCGATTCGGGTGAAGGCGGCACATTTTTGCTCGATAACCTGAACGCCGTCGATACGAAAGATGAGGTTAAATTCGTTATCGGAAGCCGCCGGGATTACGAATTCGCGAGAGATTTTTTTGCCACTCATCAGTTAGCCCGCCGCGTTCGGCAAGTGCTGTTCTCGCCAGTTTTCCCCGACCCCAATGGATCCTGGAACGGACTTGATGCGCGAATCCTTGCGGAATGGATTCTGGCGGACTGCCTGCCTGTACGTCTGGGATTGCAATTGCACAAATTCGTTTGGCATCCTTCCACGCGCGGAGTGTGAAGTAAGGGCGCCGGACGATATGAACGAAAAACCGAAAGCGGTGGTTCTTGTTAGCGGCGGGATGGATTCATGTGTAACCGCGGCCATTGCGAATACGTCACATCGGCTGGCGTTCTTGCACGCCGGCTACGGACAGCTTACGGAGAGAAGGGAGCGAGAAGCATTCGAGGCGATTGCGGATTTTTTTGGCGTTCGGGAACGGCTGACTGTGCACCTGAACCATTTAAAGGAAATCGGTGGCTCCGCGCTTACGGATCAGCGCATGAGTGTGCCGGAAGGTGATCCGCACGCACCAGTGACCGGAAATGCTATTCCCGTCACGTACGTTCCTTTTCGCAATGCCCATTTTCTTTCCGTGGCAGTAAGCTGGGCAGAAGTAATTGGCGCAAACGCTATCTTTATAGGCGCGGTGGCGGAGGATAGTTCGGGCTATCCCGATTGCCGGCCCGAGTATTACCGTGTTTTTGAGCAGCTGGCAAATGTGGGGACGCGTCCAGAAACGCAGATTGCCATCGAGACCCCGGTTATTGGGATGAAGAAAAGCGCAATTGTCCGGAAGGGGCTTGAACTGGGCGCGCCGCTCGATCTCACCTGGTCATGCTATCAGTATGAAGACGCTGCATGCGGAGTTTGCGATAGTTGCCGTCTGAGATTACAGGCGTTTGCGGAGGCAGGGGTTCCCGATGCAATACCCTACCGCGTACGGGTTGCAAGATGAACCAGTTAGGCGATAATAGGGGAACATATCGCCATTATCCGGCGTACCCGCCGGGAGGAGGCAATCGATCTATGAAGAAGCTAGAGAGAATAAAGATCGTAATGGTCCTCGTGTGCACGCTATTCCTCGCGGCGGGAGTTGCCATCAGCGCGGCGGCACAAGAGAAGGAAAAGCCCGCGAAACTTCATGGCCAAGTGTCTGACGTTTCCGGCAATCCCTTCGGGGGCGTGATCGTATCCGTGCGAAATAGCACCACAGGCCAAAGCATGGATTACACTACGGATTCGCAGGGCCGCTATCGCAGCGGTAACCTAACCGCCGGCACCTACTCGATTGACGTCAAGGTGCAAGGCAAGTCGGCTTTTTCGCAGATCGTGCAGCTTATGGCCGGACAAGATACCCAGCAGGATTTCAATTTCAAGGAACTGCAGAACAAGGAGAGCGAGCAGGCGGCGGAAGCGGCAAAAAAGAACGAAGAGGCCAAAGCCAAGTTTTCAGCTATGAAGCAGCATTTCGACGCGGGTAACGCAGCGTTGGAACAGGCCAAGCAAACGCGAGCCCAGATCGACAAGATGCCCAAGGATCAACAGGCAGCCGCGCAGGGCCAGCTCGATCAGACGGACACGACGGCCGTGACCGAATATAACGCTGCACTCGAGCAAACAGCTGAGAATGATCCGAACCGCAATATCGTTCTGGCTCGACTAGGCGAGGCCTACGAGGTAGACAACAAGTATTCCGATGCCGCAACCGCGTATGCAAAAGCCGTCGCGCTGAAACCGGACCCCAGCTACTACAACAACTTGGGGAACTCTCTGGCGAGGACTGGGAAGATCGACGATGCCCTGACGGCTTACCAGAAGGCTATCGAACTCGATCCCATGAATACGGCCATGTATTGGCGGAACTTCTCAATTGGACTTTACAACACCGGCCGTATCAAGGAGTCTGTTGACCCTCTCAAGAAAGCTACGGAGGCTGACCCAAAGAACGCGCAAGCATGGTATTTGCTTGGCGCGGCGCTCGTGAATACGATGGAGTTTAAGCAAGAGGGCGACAAGATGGTGCCCATATTGCAGCCGGGAACTCAAGAGGCCTACCAGAAGGCTATCGCACTCGACCCGACTGGGGTTTGGGGCGCGCAGGCCAAACAAGGGTTGGAAGCTCTGCAGGCGATGGGTTTGGGCATCGATACCAAGGTAAACACAAGGCCGGCCCAGCAGAAGAAGAAGTAGAGCACTTCCAAGACAGCGATTAAAAGACCCCGCGGCTTCGTGCGCGGGGTCTTTTATTAGCGTAGCGGTCATCCTTCGGGACGACAATGAATGAGCCAAAAGACAGCGATTTGTCGGCTGGCCTGTCCGTCTGTGGCCCTTCCGTTATCCAACGGTAAAGAGGGTGCAACGGAGGAATTTGTAGCTCACCTCATATTCGTGTAAGTTGGTTGCTCCTCTAGATTTGCTGCCTGGAAGAGGCATGGTCCCGCAGCGGTGGCTTTGAGGGAGGTTATTGTGCGTCTTGCCGTAATTGGTTGTGGATACGTGGGATTGGTGACGGGCAGCTGCCTTGCCGAGGCGGGGCATGAAGTCATCGCCACGGATAACGATCCGGTCCGTATAGGAATGCTGAATGCGGGCCGTCTGCCGATCTATGAGCCCGGCCTGGACAAAGTTATGGAAAGCGCCATTGCTGCCGACCGGCTTCGGTTCACCTCGGATTGCGCCCTGGCGGTCGGCCCGGCGGACGCCATTTTTATCTGTGTGGGCACACCGCCCCTTGATTCGGGCGAAGCCGATCTTTCCGCAATCGACAATGTGGCCCGTCAGATAGCGGCTGCTTCCCGGTCGCCCAAACTGGTAATCGAGAAGAGCACCGTTCCGGCTCAAACGGGCGAGCAGCTGCGCCACGCTCTTCACGTCTATGGCCGCAGCAAAGGCGCCAATTTTCGCGTAGCTTCCAACCCGGAGTTCCTGCGAGAGGGCACGGCAGTCGCGGACTTCTTTCATCCTGACCGCATCGTCGTGGGTGTCGAGGATGCGGAATCCGAAGCGCAACTTCGCGAGATTTACAAACCGTTCCTTGAGGGCAGGTTCCATTGCCCCGTTCACGAACCGAAATGCCCCGCTGGCCCTGCTCCGGTGTTTTTGGTGACTACAATTGCCAGCGCCGAACTGATCAAGCACGCCTCCAACTCGTTCCTGGGCCTCAAGATCTCTTACGCCAATCTGATTGCCGACCTTTGCGAGAAGCTCGGAGGAAACGTAGAGGAAGTCACTCGGGCCATCGGGCTTGATCCACGTATTGGACCGCACTTCCTGAATGCAGGCTTGGGCTTTGGAGGATTTTGCCTGCCCAAAGATATACAGGCGTTCATTCGATTGGCCGAAAAGAACGGCATCGATTTCGGGCTGCTCAAGGAGGTCGAGGCGATCAACAAGCGCCGCATCGAGCAGTTCGTGGAAAAAGTGCGCCGCGCGTTATGGGTGGTGAAGGAGAAAACGGTCGGAGTCCTGGGTCTGGCTTTCAAACCGAATACCGACGATGTGCGTTTTGCGCCGGCGATCGAGGTCGTGCGGCGCCTGATTGCCGAAGGCGCAAGGGTTCGTGCCTCTGATCCCGTCGCTATGGAACGCGCACGCCCATTGCTGAACGGCGCCGCTTTCGTGGAAGACCCCTACGAGGTGGCTCACGGGGCGGACGCTTTGCTCTTGCTGACCGAATGGAAGGAATATCGCGAACTCGATTGGAAGCGTATCTACCGCGATATGGCACGGCCCCTGATACTCGACGCTCGAAATATGCTGCCTCCTGCAAAGATGAAGGAGCTTGGCTTCGAGTATCACAGCTTTGGCCGGCCGGACCTCAGCGCGAATACCGTGCTCACGCTCTGAGGAAGGATTTATCTCGCCGCTGATTCTGCGGCCACTTGCTGCCTGAAAAAGTTTAGCGTCAGTTGCAGGCCCTCGTTCAGATTTACCTTCGGTTGCCACCCAAGTAGGCGCTTCGCCTTGCTGATATCTGGGCAACGCTGTTTAGGATCGTCCTGCGGAAGCGCCTTGAAGACGATGGGTACGTCGGAACCGAGGAGGGCGCGAACGCGCTCAGCAAATTCCAAAATCGTGATCTCCTGCGGATTCCCGATATTTACCGGTTCGTGCTCGTCAGAATTCATCAGCCGATAAATTCCCTCGATGAGGTCCGAAACATAACAGAAGCTCCGGGTTTGCTTTCCGTCACCATAAACGGTGATGGGCTGGCCCCGAAGGGCTTGGTATACAAAATTTGGCAGCGCCCGGCCATCGTTGAGGCGCATACGCGGCCCGTAAGTATTAAAGATTCGGACGATATGGGTGTCCACGCCATGGAAGCGGTGATAAGCCATCACCATAGCTTCCGCGAATCGCTTGGCTTCGTCGTACACTCCGCGCGGACCGATTGGGTTCACGTGTCCCCAATAACTTTCTGGCTGCGGACTGATCTGCGGATCGCCATAGCACTCCGAGGTCGAGGCTAAAAAATACTTGGCCTTCTTTGCTAGTGCCAAGCCGAGAGAGTTGTGGGTTCCCAGGGCCCCAACCTTTAGCGTCTGAATCGGAAGCTTTAGATAATCAACCGGGCTCGCGGGAGAAGCGAAATGAAGAACGTAGTCTACGGGTCCGGGCACATCAATATAGTGCGAAACATCATGGCGCATCATCCGAAAGTGAGGGTGTTTGACCAGATGAGCGGCGTTCCCTTCGCATCCGGTAACCAGATTATCGATCGAAAGCACATCCCAGCCGTGCTCGATAAGGTAATCGCACAGATGAGAACCTAAAAAGCCCGCACCTCCAGTGATGACAGCGCGCAAGCTCCCTCCTCTCAGGGAATCCTAATACACCACGGTCCCAAACAGAATCACTGTCATCCTGTCCTAGTTTCGATGCATTCTAAGGCTGCAGACAGCCGCGGACAAAGTGGAAGCAGAGTGGCTGGTCAATGTGGTCAGGTTGCTTTGCGCCAGCGTCGGCCGCGCAGGTCATCTCGAGCGGCGCCGATGGATTTTCGGCGGACGCACGCCCAGCCGCCACCCACCTTGGCGCAAGCAGCGATCCCGCAATCATTTAGGGATATCGGCAGAAGCATGTAGAAAGTAAATTCGCGGGCACCCTGCTTAGCATCTAATCACTGGGAGAATAAATATGAGAGTCACGAAATTATTGCCGGTTGCCGGCGTTCTCTTGTTGGCAACGTTTCTGCCGGGCGTCGGCTCGGCACAAAATCAGAATGGGAATCCAAACTCACGTCCGGCGCAGCCGGGCACGATCAATTACGTGGAGGGTCAAGCTTCCATTGATAATCAGCCGCTAAGTGCTAATTCAGTAGGCTCCGTTCAATTGCAGGCTGGCCAGTCGCTGAATACGCAAGCAGGCAAAGTAGAGGTTCTGCTTGTTCCAGGCACGTTTCTTCGTGTGGCGGATAACAGCTCTGTAAAGATGGTCAGCCCCGGGCTCGCCAATACGGAAGTCGAAATCGACAAGGGCCGCGCCATGGTGGAAGCGACGGACATCAACAAGAACAATGATATCCGAGTGGATGTGAACGGCGTGACCACCAGAATCCTGAAGAACGGCTTGTACGACTTCGACAGCAATCAAAGCACAGTCCGCGTTTTCAAGGGTAAAGCCGAGGTCGTCGTAAACGACAAAAAAATCGATCTTGGCCAAGAACGCGAACTTGTGCTGAATGCGAACGCCAAGCCAAAAGCCGAGGATTTCGACGCGCGCAAGTACGAGGATGATTTCTTCCGCTGGTCGGCGTTGCGTTCTGGATATCTATCCGAAGCGAGTGTGGATCAGGCTCGTATTTACGTAAACGGAGGGCCTGGCTGGGTCGGACCGGGCTGGTATTGGGATCCCTGGTTTAGCTGCTATACGTTTATTCCTGGTGCCGGAATTTTCTATAGCCCGTTTGGATGGGCCTTCTACTCACCATTTGCGGTCTATCGGACGCCATTTTTCTACGGCGGTTACTGGGGCCGTCCCCATGAGTTTGGCGATTACCATTATCCTTACGGCCACGGCATTGAACCGCATGGCGGATTCCGCGGTCCAGTCGGTGGGTTCCACGGTGGAGGCGGATTCCACGGAGGAGGATTTGGCGGAGGCCGCCGTTAACCGTGTAAAGAGCGCTCAAGCGCTCACACGCGCACGCCGCATCTCCAAAAAGAATCAGCCGCAGGTCACTTAAGAGGGCCTGCGGCTGATCTTTTTTCTAAATGGATTGCCGTCGCTGCGAGTTATTTAACCGGGACGAACCTCTGCACGCGTTCCCCGGCAAACACCTCGCCGGTATAAATGATGCCCTTCGAGTCCACGGCTTCCATGTGCAGTCCAAAGAACTGGCCGCCGTTCTCGCCCATGCTGCCCATCTGGCCCAGGATCTTGCCGTCCTCACGATTAAGGAACCAGATGTGGTTGTTTGTCAGATCGGAAATGTAAAGCAGCCGCTGTTCCTTGTCCGGCGAAAACATCACGCCTCCCGTGGAACCGCCCACGCCTGTCCATTCCGCCATCTTGAATTCCTTCACGAATTTACCGTCCCTCGTGAAGACCTGAATGCGGTTCGCCATGCGATCTGCGCCGTAGACGAGCCCATCATGGGACACGTTCAGCGTCAGATGGCCCCGGAACTCCTTGGGCATTGGCCCGTTCGGGGTGTATTCTCGGTCTTTGTCGTCGGTGGTGATTTCAGACAGCTTGTGCCCGTAGGCGCCCCAGCCGCGCTTGAACGCGAAGCTGTCCAGATCAAACACCATCACGCGCCCGCCTAGGTAATTGTCGGCAGCATAAAGCTCGTGATTTGGTTCGTCCAATCGTACTTCTTCGATTCCACCCACAATCATCGGCGTCGTCGGAGGATATTTCTCGCGAAAAGCCTTTATTGCCGCCTGCCGAGCGGCTTGGGCCTCTGGAGAGAGTTGAGGCCGAGCTCCGGCCGGCCGGATGAATCCCGCCACCGGTCCTGCGGTGCCGTGCCCCTGCACGTGTTCCGAAGTCAGGGGGCCTCCATCGCCTCCGCCGCCTGGCGGCATTTCAGGCGTGTGAGGCAGTTCGGCAATGAGTTTGCCGCTTTTCTCGTCATACTTCCGGACGTTGCCTATCCCGTGATCGACATTCCCGATGTACGCGAATCCCTTACTGTCCACCGCCATGCCGTGTCCTTGCGGCGGGTCGAAGGAGCCGATTACATTGCCTTCCTTATCGAAGTGAATCATCGATGGAGCTCGCTTGCAGCAATCCGCAATTGGTGGGTTCAGCTCGGCCTCCAGTTCGATATCGGTCAGATCGTTGGGGCGATCGAGAGCCCAGACGTTATCGTCCTTGTCCACCGCCAGCCCAGTGATGCCACCGATCTTCCACTTGTTCGGTAGCGGCTTTGGCCAATCGGGATCAAACTTGAATTTGGGTGCCGTTTCCGTCGGCGCTCCTCGCAGCGCCCGAAAAACTCCCGCCCCAAAAAACACAATAAAAAAAGCCAATAGTGCGAAGCCTGCTAACCTCGCCCAGGCGCTCGTTCCTATCCGACGCATATTCACGATCCTCCTCTCACCTGATCATCCTTCAGGTGAGGCTCTCAAAACACTCTGGGCGCGAGTCTATTCTTCGAAATTCGCCGTGTCAACAAACCACCAAAGTAGGCGCTGGACACGCAGCGGCGCGCCCCGGCGATACGCATACCGCTATAGAACAAGAAATCCCGCGGGCGTGCCCGCGAATGATGCGACCGGGATGAGGCTAACCGTGGGCGCGAAACACCATTTCCGAGTGCTGCATCAATGGCTCAGCACTTTGAAGTACAAAATAGCTTTCAGCAGAGAAAAGTGATTGGCAACCAGGACAGATATTGCTTATAAACGGGCTGGCGGAAGAACCGCTGTGCCCGCTCCCCGGATCTTCCATTTGCTCCAGTATAAATTCGGAACTGCACGACCCGCATTTCCTGCAGAGGTAAGCAAACATTTTGGGTACCTCCGATAAAATTGGTCGAGCGCAGCCGACAAGGCCGACACTCATGGCTTCATTTCCTCGGACGTGTTCAGCCCCGCCTGGGCCACGATTTTGGCGCTGGCTGCATCCCGAATGAAATATTTTGCAGGTACGGTCCGTGCCAGCGTTTCGAGCTTTTCCTGTGCCTCTTTTAACGTACTCGCTTGCGCAATCCACAACGGCTTACCGTCACTTAGCTCTCGAAAGATGTCATAGCCAAGACCCATATTCTCCCCTGAAGGGCCCCAATATTTGCTGCCCCTGTCAGCAATAAAAATCCAGTATTGAGAGATGGCTGATCTCGAATGCGCCATTTCCTTCCCCGTTTCTCGCGCTGGGCTCGTTGCAGCCCCGCTTCGGACTAGAGCAAGGGCAGTGCCAAATAACACGCCATTTCTAGCTCGACTGGGAAGGTCTGAAAGCGAAAGGGTTGCAAAATGGCTCAGAACTTCAGCGTGTCCGGCCTACGGGGTTTATGCGTTCACCGCTACACCATAACGCTGAGACAAACTCTTCCCGACACTGGCAGTTTTGGCTCAGCGAACGTCTTCGAGCGAGCGCCGGCGACTGTCGTCGCTGGGGGCGTGACCAATTCCGGGTCGCCTTTGTAACCTGACCGCCGCCTGACGAATGTGACTTCTTAAGGAGTTGGGGCATCCAACGGCGACAACCTGCATCTGAAAGCCACAAAAGGAGAACCTCATGCCATACGTTACAGTAGGGAAAGAAAATTCTGGTGATATCCAGCTTTACTACGAAGATCACGGCTCAGGCGACCCGGTGGTTTTAATCCACGGGTATCCTCTGAGCGGAGCTTCCTGGGAAAAGCAAGTCTCCGCGCTTCTCTCTGCCGGCCGCCGTGTCATTACGTATGATCGTAGAGGCTTCGGCAAATCCAGTCAGCCAGCCACCGGCTACAACTACGACACCTTCGCCGAAGACCTGCAAAAGGTCGTCACGCATCTTAATCTTCAGAATTTTGCGCTCGTTGGATTCTCGATGGGCGGCGGCGAGGTGGCGCGTTACATCGGGAAATACGGATCCAAAGGCGTGAGCCACGCGGTTTTCATCTCCTCCGTCCCGCCTTTCCTTCTGAAGACCCCTGACAATCCGGACGGCGTGGACGGCAGCGTTTTCGAAGGCATCAAAAAAGCCGTTGCTGCGGATCGCTACGCGTTTTTCACGGCATTTTTCAAAGATTTCTACAATACCGACGTTTTCCTGGGGAAGCGCGTGAGTCAGGAAGTAGTTCAGGCGAGTTGGAACGTGGCGGCCGGCGCCTCAGCCACGGCGAGTCTTGCATGCGTGCCCACCTGGCATGAAGACTTTCGCGCAAATTTGGCTCGTGTCGACGTTCCCACGCTCGTCATCCACGGCGACGCCGACCGCATCGTGCCTATCAGCGCCGCCGGACAAAAAACGGCCAAATTAGTTAAGGGCGCCCGCTTGGTGGTAATAAAAGATGGGCCGCATGCCGTAAACTGGACACACGCGGATCAGGTCACTCCGGAGCTTGTCAACTTCCTAGGCAAGGGCGCTACGCAGCGAGCGGCTTCGAGCACGCAGCAGTAAGCGCGGACAATCATTCGCCATCTGAAGACAAACACGCCCCAGCGAATTTACTGCGGCGTAGGCCCCCGGACGATTTGCACAAAATCGTCCGGGCGAATCCATTTAGCAAAGGCCGCGCGTACGTCATCGGCCGTAAGTTCGTTGAACCGCTTGGCGGCGCGGTCAGCCTCATTGAGCGGCAATCCGATCTGTGCCCTGCGCACCAACGCATTGGCGACGCCGTCTTCACTCGATTCGGCTAGCGGAAGCTGCCGCAACACTAAGGCTTTGGCCAGCTGCAATTCTGCCGGCGTGACCTTTTCTTTCTGCATGGCAATCAAATCCCGCTGAATCAGCTGCCGCGCTTTAGAGACGTTCTGCGGATCGCATGCGTAGTCAACGGTGAAGATAGTTCTGGTTTTCTGAGCATTCAGCACAACGTCGACGCTATACACATATCCCGTCACTTGCCTCAGATCATGATAGAGGCGCGTCGCGTAGAAGCCGCCACCCAAAACGTGATTGCCAAGTTGAAGCGGGTAATAGTCGTTATCGAACCGCGTAATGGGAATTGTCTCGGACAAATTCACAGAATCCTGAAGCTCATTGGGGTCCGGCACGTTTTGCGCAGAAGCCTTGTTGGCCGGAACGCGAGGAAGATCGACCTCCGGTTTCGGACCTGCAGCCTTCCAGTCTCCAAACGATTTCTCGATGGCGGCTCGCGCTTCCTCCGGGGTGATATCGCCGATTACGGCAATCGTGGTGAGGTCCGGCCGCATGGTCTTTGCGTAGTATTGCCTTATGTCATCCAGCGTGAGCGCAGACACTGTCTCTGGAGTCGCTTGCCGCAGCGCGGGGTCCTTGGGAGGAAACAGCGCTACCTCCAGCGCCCGTCCGGCGCGATAGCCCGGGCTCTTCATTTGTCCCGCGACGAACTGAGCGGTTTGAGGCTTAAGCACGTTGAAGGCCTGCTCTGGAAGCGCCGGATTCAGCTCGTTGTCGGCCAGCAGTTGCACGCCGCGTGGGAGGTCCTGCTTCAAAACCTGAAGCGTAAATTCAAAACCTGCGGACTCTTCTGCCGCGATGTCGTCCAGTGCCTTCTGGAACGCGATCCGGTCGAGATTTTTGGTTCCGTAGGAAAACAGATTGTCGAGAACTCGCGCTATGCCATCTCTTCCAGCCGGCGCTTCCACTTGTGGATCGTGCCGGATATTTCCAACCACCGTAACCGTTGGCGTGACCTTAACGGTTCGAACGATCAGCCGCAGACCATTCGGCAGGGTCATATCGCTGGAGGCCGGCTGCGGAGGTGGCAGTTCCAGAGTGAGTAGCCGGGAACTCGCCCACGACGGCAGCTCTACCGGTTTTGTAGGAGCCGCCGTCAGTTGCTCATTGCCGCCGAATCCGTTCGACGCCACCGGTTCTCCCGAGGGCGCGGGCTTCAACTGCGCCGTGATCGATCCTTGGTCCACCAAAAATGTCTTTGCCACCCGATTTACATCTTCGACGGTGACCCGTTTCATCGCCTCCACGTCGTCATCGGGCGAGTTGCGCCCTTCCGCCGCTAGCGCATCCGACCAAGCCTCTGCCAAACCAGGAATAGAGTTGCGGCGAAATTCAGAGGCGGCAATTTCCCGTCGTTTTGCGGCCTCCACCAAATCCGCAGGCACGCCCTTCGCGGCATAGTCCGCCATGATCTTGCGCATTTCCTGAATCACGGGCGCCGCATCGGCCGCCGCGGGCAAAACAGCAACGCTAAAAGCCATACTGCCCTTGGGGTAAGCCTGCGCAAGCCCGAATTCCGTCTCGAGCGCCTTACCCTGCGGAACGAGTTCGTACAGATTTCCGCGCTGGCTGGCCAGCACATCGCTCAAGATGTGTACGGCCGCGAAATCGGGGCTGTCCGTGCCGGGCATGCGGTAGGCGATGAACGCCAGCAAATACGGAAGATTGCTATCGAGGGTAAACGACTCCGATTTTACGGGGCTTAAATTCACCTCGGGCCGTGGCGGCAGCGTTTTGCGCGGGATCTTTCCGTAATACTCCCTCACTTTCGCCAACACAGCGTTCGGCTCTACGTCGCCGGCAATGATCAGGATGGCGTTGTTCGGCGCATACCAGGTCTTGTAGAAATTCTTCAGCATCTCGCCAGTAGTCGCGTCGAAAGACTCTTTCGTGCCCAGAGGATCGTGGCTGTAAGGCGTGCCCGAGAACAGGTCCTCACTGGCGCGGGTGATGAACTTGTAGGTGGGATTGGAAAGGTCGCGCGCCACTTCCTGTTCGATGGCGCCTTTTTCCTGTGCCCATTCGCTTTGCGAATCCTGAACGTCCTGCATACAGGCCGCGTCTACGCGCAGAGCGACGTCCAGATCGCCCGCAGGAAGCGTGACGAAGTACTGCGTGATATTTTGCTGCGTATCGGCATTATCAGACCCGCCCAGTTGCGCATAAATCGCCGAGATCTGATCGCCGGTTAAATCCGCGCAGCCCCGGAAGGCCATGTGCTCCTGGGCGTGCGCCATTCCCGGAAAACCTGACGGCGTTTCGTCCCCGCCGACTAGATAGTTTTGTTCCACCGTAACCACCGGCGCGAGCGAATTGCGCAGAATCACGACGCGCATGCCGTTATCCAGCGTGGCGCGCGTGACGTCGTTGCCTTGCGGCGGCGGGGTTCCTTGAGCGAAAAGCAAAACTGCGCCCAACAATGAAACCCCGGTCATTCTGACTATGGACCAGAACATGGCATTACTCCTGACTGGCTTACGAAAAGCTCCACTCGATTCGATCCTTTGATTGTCGCCGCCGATGGTCGAATTCGCAAATCCCTATTTTCCCCGATTCGCAGGCCCAACTCCAACCAGTTACCGTCCTCAGTCGTGATTTACTTCAGGCGGCGCAGCCGCTCCTGGGGTGCACTGAACTCCACCCGATGGCTCAAACAGGCGAGTTTCCCTATGCCCGAAGGACCTTGCGTACAACATCGGTTCAAGACCGGCGAGTTTTCAGGCTGAGCTAATTCGAGTGCTGTCGTCCGAGAACCACGTAGTGCGCAATGAGGTAACCGAGAGCGCCTCCCGCAAACGTGTCGGAGGTGAAATGCGATTGCAGGGAGACGCGGGAGAATCCCGCGGCAACGGCGAGTCCGTAAGCCACCCACTTGAGCCACGCCGGGTGTGGGTAACGTTCCGCAAAAACGGTGGCCACCGCCATAATAGCGATCTCGTGCCCTGAAGGCATGCTCCCCAGGCCGCCCATCCAGCTGCTTCTATTCCCGTGTGTCACTTTGAACCAGCTGTCCGTGAAATTACCGCCCGCCGGATATGAAATGGGAGCCATGCGCCCATCGACGTCCTTCATAACCGTTGTGAGGATTTCCGCGTCTATAACTGCCTCACCTGCCAAAATGAACGTCTTCTGATCGTATGCATTCTTCCGCAGTAGGGCCGCAAGGTAGAAAGCCGAACTGAACGTCTCCGTAACCGTCGCAGTATTGTATCCGGAGAAAACGTTATTAAATCCGCTGAGCGGCTGGAGGTTGTTTCGCACCCACCTTGAGTTGTGCGCATCGACCGTCATCAGTAGACCTGTAGCGCCGATCAACGCCAGCGTAGGCTTCCAGTGATGTCCGCGAACTACCGATAGTGGAAACAGCTAAATAGTCTTTTGATCTCGAAGCAAATTCGGGACCAGGCCCTCCCACTGAGTCCCGAGAGTGTGCCATTCCGAAGGTGCGGAGGATGGCCTGGACGATTCGACTGTAACCGGATCAGGCGGATCGGCCGGCGTGCCTTCGGCCGGCGGTTCGGGTACCTGGATCAGGATCGCATCCACCGCTGTCGGTTGCGTTGCCAGTTCTGGAGCGACCGCAGGCGGAGGATTTTCCGAGGGAGCGTCCTGGCAGCACAAAACGGCACGACATGTCAGCGCGGCGCACAGCAGCAAAGTCGGTGAGAGCCATTTTGCCATCTGGAGCTCCAATCGAAACGAGGTATGCTGGCGCCCAATTCTGCGGCAGCGGAACGTCAGGGAGACGCGCGCACAAAGAGAAGTGCCCATGACCGGCCAATTGTAGGGCATTGTGGTCAATTGACCAGCACTTTTCGTTCGCTGTTATGCAATTTTAGATACTGGAGATCCCCGAGTACTTTCTGAACAGCCAAGCAGGGACGCCCCAGCGCCGAGAAGATGTGATAATGTGTCCCTCAGTCTAGGAGGCGGTTCAAGGACAGGGCAACAATTCGGCAATTGCCCGGCGGTTGAAAGTGCCGTCAGTTTTTCGGCCTCAGAAACCTTAGTCTCAGTACGGGAGAAAGTCATGGCCATTCGAGATCCTTGGATAGAAAAGCGCGTGGCGCAAAGCGCCGCCGCAAACGGCTCGCGTAACCTTTCGCAGATGCATTTCGCACGCAGCGGCGTGATCACCGAAGAAATGGAATATGTCGCCCGCCGTGAGAAAATCGAACCTGAACTGGTGCGCAGCGAAGTGGCCCGCGGCCGCGCGATTATCCCCGCCAATATCAATCACAGATCGCTCGAACCGATGGGCATCGGCGTAGCCTTCCGCTGTAAGATCAACGCCAATATCGGCAATTCGGCAGTTACCTCCGAGATCGCCCAGGAACTCGAAAAGCTGCATCGCGCCGTTCATTACGGGTCGGATACTGTGATGGATCTTTCGACTGGCGGCGATATTCCCTGCCATCCGCCGCGCCATCATTGAAGCTTCACCGGTTCCGGTAGGAACGGTTCCCATCTACGAAGCCATCTCTCGCATCAAGCGCACCGAAGATCTCACCGCCGACCTCATGCTGGAAGTGATCGAGGAGCAAGCCGAGCAGGGCGTGGATTACATGACCATTCACGCCGGCGTGATGCGTGAATTCCTGCCGCTGGTGCGCAATCGCATCACGGGAATCGTCAGCCGCGGCGGCGCGCTGATGGCACAATGGATGGCCGCGCACAAAAAAGAGAATTTCCTCTACGAGCGTTTCGACGACATCTGCAAAATCTTCAAGAAACACGACGTGAGCTTCTCGCTGGGCGACGGCCTGCGGCCCGGGTCCATCGGCGATGCCAGCGACGCGGCGCAGTTTGCCGAACTCAAAGTGCTGGGCGAATTGACGCAAAAAGCGTGGCAGCACGACGTGCAGGTGATGATCGAAGGTCCCGGGCACATTCCCATGGACCAGATCGAATTGCAGGTCAAGAAAGAGACGGAGCTGTGCTACGAGGCGCCCTTTTATACGCTTGGCCCTCTCGTGATCGATATCGCGCCGGGCTACGACCACATTACTAGCGCCATTGGCGCGGCTATGATCGGATGGTACGGCGCTTCCATGCTGTGTTACGTCACGCCCAAGGAGCACCTCGGGCTGCCCAATGCCGAAGACGTGAAGCAGGGCGTTCTGGCCTACAAAATCGCCGCGCATGCCGCTGATGTCGCCCGGCATCGACCAGGCGCGCGCGACCGCGATGACGCCCTTTCCTATGCTCGTTTCCTTTTTGATTGGAATAAACAGTTTGAACTCTCTCTCGATCCCGAAACCGCCCGCACCATGCATGACGAAACTTTGCCCGACGATTTCTACAAAGAGGCGAAGTTCTGCTCCATGTGCGGTCCCAAATTCTGTTCCATGAACGTTACGCAAGTCGCCGAAGCCATCGGCGGAATGGATCAGGCGGAGCGGGAACAGCGCTTCGTGCAACTGCTGGCCAAAGTCGAAAAATAGATCGCGCCGGAAGCAACCACGCGGCCGCGCCATTCATCTTCTTCGGCGCATTGCGTACGGATTTCTCAAACAAACACATAGGAGCGCACCGATATGGCGATAAATCAGTCACTATTGGGGGAATTCGATCACGAGATGGCCAGCACGCGTAAGAGCCTCGAGCGCGTGCCGGACGGAAAATTCGATTGGAAGCCGCACACCAAGTCGATGACCATGGGCGCTCTGGCTACGCACATTGCTTCCATCCCACACTGGGGCAAGCTGACGCTCGATACGCCCAGCTTCGACGTGAACCCTCCCGGGGGACAGCAGGTCCGCCAGCCCGAACTGAAAAGCAAAGCCGAAGTTCTGGCTTTTTTTGATAAGAGTGTGCCCGAGGCGCGAGCGGCGATTGCGAACGCCACAGATCAATCGCTGATGAGTCCGTGGTCGCTTCTCAACGGAGGTAAAGCTGTCTTCACCATGCCGCGCGTGGGCGTGTTGCGCTCCATGATCATGAACCACATGATTCATCATCGGGCGCAGCTCGGAGTCTATCTGCGGCTGAATGACGTTCCTGTGCCTTCGATCTACGGTCCCTCGGCCGACGAAGCCGGGATGTAGCCAACCGGAGAAGAGGGCAGCCCGAAAGCCACGATAGGCAGGTGAAAGCAACGACCGATTCCAGAACTAATTCCGAATCTCTTCGCCAGGAATTTAATCGCTGGGCGGAAGCGGGCCGCGGCGAGGGCATGGAGCAGGATCATCTGCCTATCGTGCTTCCCGTACTCGACCGCATGCGCCTCTCTCCCGAAGATAATGTCTTGGATGTCGGCTGCGGCGCGGGTTGGCTGTCCCGCCTGCTTGCCGAGCAAGTGCCCGAAGGTCGAGTCGTAGGCGTGGATATTTCTGACGAGATGATTCGCCGCGCTCGCCGCAGCAACGCCGATCTCGAAAACGCCATGTTCGTCATCGGCGAGGCGGAAGAACTTCCCTGGGACGCCAACTTCTTCAACCACGCGATCTCCGTGGAAGCCGCCTATTATTGGCCCGATCCCCTCGCCGCTTTGCGGGAAATTCAACGCGTCCTGCGCGAAGGGGGCAAGGCTTGGCTGCTCATCAACTACTACCGCGAAAACGAACACGCGCATCAGTGGGGCAAAATTCTGAGCATCCCCGCGCATCTGCTTTCCGCTGCCGAATGGGTCGCGCTTTTCACCGAGGCCGGATTTTCCGAGGTGAAGCACGACCGCATACCCGATCCCACCCCCGCGCCTGAAAAATACGAAGGCCGCTGGTTTCGCGATGCAGCCGAGCTCCGCGCTTTCCGCCAAGAAGGGGCGCTCCTGGTTTCGGGAGTCAAATCGGGAACATAGGTTTGACTAAATCGCGAAGCGATCAACCCCGTGGAGATTCTATTCCTTTGCCTTAGGAGACGCAGAACTGCTGAGCGCGCGCAAGAGATTTTGTGCCTGTGTATTCGCCGGATCTAGTTGCAGAGCTTTCTCCGCGTCGGTCCGGGCCGGCGCCGTCTGGCCCTGCTTGTAATGAATCACAGCGCGGTTCGACCAGGCTCGCGAGTAGCTGGGTGATTCCGTGATTTCGCTATTGAGCACGTTGAGCGCGCCATCCATATGGTCGGTCTGCATCAGCAATGCCGCATAGTTAACGGCCATGAAATCGTAGTTGGGATTATCCCGCCGACTCATGTTTAGCGCGCGTTCCATCATGTGCCCCGCCACGTCGCTGTGGCCTCGCCACGCTTCCAGGAGACCGTAAGCGGACAGCACGTCGGGATAATCCGGATTGATGCGCAACGCGGTTTCGTACTCGCTGGCCGCTAGATCCCACTGCACGGCGGCCATGTACTCACCTCCCAGATTATTGTGCATCTTTGCGCTGCCTGGGGAGACGCGCACGGCGGCGGAATAGAGATTCAGGTTGTCTTGCCAATCCCGGTTGCGCACCATCGTCCGCATCCCAAACGCCGCCACAACTGCGGTCAAAGCGGCCAGCGCCACGATTCGCTGCCGGCCCCGCAACCAATTCCAGCCCAGCGCCGCCAGCAGGCAGAATCCCGCCGACGGAAGATAGGCCAACCTCTCGCCCATGATCGTTCCCGTAGGCATCAGGATGTTCGCCGTGACCGCAAAGCCGACTAAATAGATCCCGCCAGCCAAGATCAGCCCACTGCGCCGCTTCCACACTGCCCAAATCCAGACGGCCACTGCAGCCATCGCCCCAAGCAAAGCCGGCAGCGTATGGCGCCAATCCAGATATATCGGAATGGCATTGAACGAATAGTCGCAGGAAAGTTTGGCCGGATAGAAATGCAGCGCCGCGTACTTCCATGCCACCCGCAGGGCGTTCAGAATTCGCCATTGTGCAGGAATGACGGCAAGCGGATTATCGAGCTGAGAGATGGAAATTTGACCGAATCGTCCTCCCTGAGCTTTCCAAAGCATTCCCAGATACGCCACCGTGACTCCCGCGATCACCGCGTAACGAAGACGCGATTTCCATTTGCCGCGCGCGTAATCGCCCACCAGCACGAGCGGCAGAAAGATGACCGCGGATTCCTTCGAGAGCAGTGCCAGGACAAAACAGATGAGCGCAGGGATCTGCTGATCGTTCAGATGTAGGATCCATGCCGCAAAAAGAAATCCGGCGGCAAGCAATTCCGCGCGTCCGACCACCGAAGATACAGCTTCCGTATGCAGTGGATGCACGGCAAACATCAATGCTGCCGCAAACGCCACGACTTTGGCTTGGGGAGACGGCCCGAGCAGCGCGTCCAGAAGCAGAAACAGAAGCCACGTGACGCCCGCGTGTAGGATCAGATTGAAGAGATGAAAGCCAAAGGGCCGCGCCCCGCCGAGCCGCCAGTTCAGGGCAAAACTAGCGAATGTTACGCGGCCGGAATACATTGCTGATCTTGTTCGGAGCAAAGAGCGCTCGCACCGAGGCCTGGGTCACCTGCGCATTGCGAAGGACGTAGATTCCGTCGTCCATCGTGAATTCGTTTCGCAGCGTGTTGCCGTATATCAGCGTCACGACTGCGAGCAGCAATCCGATGCACAGAGAGTTCTTCATGCGATGTTAGCCGTAGGATTTGCCATCCCAGGATGTTCGCACCCGCAACCCACAATACCGCGAAAACGCAATTAGAACGGCCGCGCGATTCGTCCGTGTTCCTAACTCGCTAATTTACGGCAGGGCAAATCTTTCCTGTGGTTTCTGGACGATTAGGGCACATTTGCAAGCCGTCGGCGAGCCCTGACGACGCAGAAGACCATGGCGCTCTAGCCCCTGATAATTTGATAAGTTTGATAAGTGAGATGCCGCAGAACTCTTTCGACAATTGTTCGAGCAGCCCCCAAGGACCTCCTACGGTCTACCCTGTATTGAAACAGACAAGTTCCGTGCGGAAAATACGTTGGGCCGGTCCCGGAGCTTCCCGCCCCTCCGAGCCACCCGCAGCCCGTTGTACGGGAGCACAAAATTGCCAGCCCGAATACTGGTCGTTGACGATAACTCCGCCGCTCGCACGGCCATCCGGTCGCTCTTGAACTTGAATTCCTTCCAGGTTTGTGGCGAGGCCCAGGACGGTGCAGAGGCTCTTGAAAAAGTCAGCGAGCTAAAACCGGATATCGTTCTTCTCGACATCAACATGCCCGGAATGAATGGTGTTACGGCTGCCGCGCGAATTCGAAAGATGTACCAAACAAAAATTGTGTTCCTGACAATCCACAAACTTCCGGGAACGGTCCTCGCCACGCGGCAATGGTCGGATGGATTTGTCTCCAAATCTGCTGCTGCAACCGAATTGATCCCCACGCTGATTCAGGTCGCGCGAAGCGTAGACGGATTTACGAAACGAACGAGATCGAAACGCGCCCGCGCCTCGTAAAGTAACTCCCTTCAAAAATCACTGTTCAATACCGGACATCGGCTGTGTCCAGTCGGTCGGTGGAAAAGCTACGCGCCAGAATTGTATTGATTGTCGCCGCATGGGTTCGCCTCGATCAGGTATCCTTCTGCTTGGAACCTCGGTGCTGTGAACGAGTGCTATGAATATGTCCATGGCCAGTTGGACTCGATCAGGAAGCTATTCCGCTCCACGCAATTTCATTCAAAGGGCCATACGCCTGGCTGGTCGCATTCTCGCCTCGCTTGGCCTGATTGTGGCAGTTACCTTTTTGTCTTTTCGTCTTGTGCCGGTCAATGAAATGACGGCAGGTTTTCTCTACCTGGTTGCCATCCTTTTTATCGCCACGGCCGCGGGACTCGTCGAGTCCACGATAGCCTCCATTGCGGCGATGTTGTGCTTCAACTATTACTTCCTTCCGCCGGTCGGCACTCTGACGATTTCAGATCCAAGAAATTGGGTGGCGCTCTTTGCCTTTCTGGCCACCTCTCTAACGGCCAGCCAGCTTTCGGCACGAGCAAAGCGCCGCACCCGGGAAGTCATCGACAGCCAAAATGAAATCGAGCGGCTTTATTCCCTCAGCCGCGCTCTGCTGCTGACCGACGCAACACGTCCCATCGCCAAACAAATCGTGGAGCGGATCGCCCAGGCGTTTGAATCCCCAGCAGTCGCTCTTTACAACCGCAGCACTGGTGAGATCTTTCGGGCTGGGTTTGACGATCCGGCCGCCATCGATGCGGAATTAAAGGACGCCGCTGTTCGATCTGAGTTCCTTCGCGATGAGGATCGAGGGCTCACCATCACCCCCATACGTCTCGGCAGGCAGCCGATCGGCAGCCTGGCCGTTCGGGGCGCATCCCTGTCGGATGCGGCTTTGCAATCCCTCGTGAACTTGGTCGCCATCTGGCTGGAACGCGCGCTCTCGGAAGAAACACTCAACCGCGCGGAAATTGCCAGGCGCAGTGAGGAGTTGAAGTCCACGCTTCTCGATGCCATCGCCCATGAGTTCAAGACGCCGCTGACATCGATCAAAGCCGTTACCACGGATTTGCTCTCCGATCCGGCCGCCGGGCTCGAGCAGCATCAGCGCGAATTAATCTCCATCGCGGACGAAGGCGCGGACCGCTTGTCCACGCTCGTTACGCAGGCCATTCAACTCGCGCGAATCGAAGGAGGCAAATTTCAACTAAATCGCGGAATCCACTTTCCGAGTTCGCTGATTTCCTCAGCGCTTCGGCAAATGAAATCGTTTACCGATGGCCGAGAAATAAAGGTTTGCGTTGCGGAGGAACTTCCTCTCGTGTCCGTGGATGCTGAGCTTGTGGAGATGGTGATTGCTCACCTGATCGATAATGCGCTGAAGTATTCGCCTCGAGGAACTCCCATTTCAATCGGGGCTCGAATGAGCGACGGCCATGCCATTATTTACGTCGCAGACCGAGGTGCGGGAATCGGCGAAGAAGAACAATCGCGCATTTTCGACAAGTTTTACCGTGGCACAAAGGAGCAACACCTGAGAGGTACGGGAATGGGTTTGGCTATCGCGCGCGAGATCATCCACGCACATGGCGAGGAGATCCGCGTTGCCAGCAAACCGGGCGCAAGGCTCCGAGTTCTCTTTCTCGTTGCCGCTCGCTCCTCGGAGCGGCGAATGAGCAGCCGGCAGAATTCTCGTAGTCGACGATGATCCTCAAATCCGGCGGGCCATGCGAACAACTCTTACCGCGCGCGGCTACGAAGTTGCCGATGCGCGTACCGGGGAAGAGGCTCTCGAAAACCTAAGGTCCGGCGCCTACGATCTGGTGCTCTTGGACATGAACATGCCCGGCATGGGCGGCATCGAAACTTGCCGCCTGATTCGGTCGACCTCCGAAGTCGCCATCATCATGCTCACGGTCAGCAATTCGGAAAAGGACAAGGTGGAGGCTCTCGACGCCGGCGCCGATGATTACATCACCAAGCCCTTCAGCACGCCGGAGTTGCTTGCGCGCATTCGCGCCACACTGCGTCGCTTGCCCCATCCGCCCGACCACGGGGACTTGAGGGAACTAGATCAGCGCGGCGTCGAAATTGATCTGGCCTCGCGACAGGTCAATGTGCATGGACGCGCCTCTCGCCTGACGGCAAAGGAATTTGACCTGCTCTCGTATTTGATCGCGCGCCCCAATAAAACAATCTCACATCGTGAACTCTTGCAGGCCGTTTGGGGTCCCGACTACGGCGACGAATTGGAATACCTCCGCGTTTTCATCAATCGCCTGCGCAAAAAGATAGAACCCGATCCCTCGAAGCCGGAATTCCTGGTGACGGATGCCTGGGCCGGCTACCGTTTTCATCTTCCTCAGTCATCTCCCTCTAACACCTAATAGTTTGTTGATCTTCATGGCTATCAGCCTGCTCCAGGCCTGAAACGACAGGGGTGTCTACCTTTCAGTTTATGCCGTTCTTAGGGGGCGTTTATGTAACGTTTATCATCCCTGGAGCACCATACAGGAGTGGATAACAGGCCATGAGCAACCAATACCATGAAACGCTGACCAATTCCCCGAGCAAGATTATAACCCGGACGGCAGCCCCAAGGTTTGCTTCGGGTCCGCTCGCAGTGAATGTGATCTTTACCGATGTGCAATCGACGGCCGCCGCTTTGAATTTCGCACAATCCTTTGCGCGCGAGCTAGGAGCGCGTATCAGCCTCCGAGCCGCAGTCGCAGTGCCATTTCAATTGCCGCTCGATCGGCCGCCAGATTTCGGTCGCTTTTCTCCAGGAAAGCTATGCGGAAACTTGTCGCGCAACTGGAGAAGGATACCTTCGAACCTGACAGTCCATTTATATCTCTGCCGGGACCGTGTTCGTGCTCTCTCGCAGGTGCTCAGGCCGAATTCCGTGGTCGTCATCGCCGGACGAAGACGCTGGTGGCCCACTGCGGAAACGCGGATGGCTCGTGCTCTTCGGGCCGAGGGGCATCGGGTTATTTTTGTCGATTCGAGAGCACGGTCCGGTTCCGAGCGGCCAGTGTTCGAACCGACGATCGTAGCGAGGTGATTATGCTGCTGGATATCTTCTATATCGGGGTCGCCGTTGCATTTTTTGTTGTGCTCTGGGGTTTCACGAAAGCCGCCGAGCGTCTTTAGGAGGGTTCCATGGAATACGCCATTGCGGGAATCGTGGCGGCCGCTCTTTTTGTTTACTTGATGTATGCGCTGCTTCGGCCGGAGAAGTTTTGAGGTGCTGAAATGACTTGGATCGGTATTGCACAGATCTTGCTCTACTTCCTGATTTTGCTGGCGCTCACCAAGCCGCTGGGCATGTACATGTATCGTGTGTTTGAGGGTGAAAAGACTTTGCTTCATGCCATCCTCCACCCCTTGGAACGGCTGATCTATCGCCTCGGCGGAGTCCGCGAAGGTGAAGAACAATCGTGGATACAGTACGCCGGCTCCATGATTTCGCTGAGCCTTTTCAGTTTCGTCGTTGTGTACCTCTTACAGCGATGGCAGGGGCACCTGCCACTCAATCCCGCGCATTTGTCCACGCCGCAGGCGCCCTCAAACGCCACGCCGATGACGCCCGACTTGGCCTTCAATACCGCCGTCAGCTTCATGACCAATACGAATTGGCAAGCCTATACTCCGGAGACTACCGTCAGCTATTTCGTCCAGATGGCTGCCTTGGCCGTTCAGAACTTTGTCTCCGCCGCGGCGGGCATGGCCGTGGCCGTTGCGTTGATTCGCGGATTCGCAAGGCACACCGCGAAGACGATAGGAAATTTCTGGGTGGATGTCACTCGTTGGACGCTCTACATCCTGCTTCCAGTTTGTGTTCTCGCCACTTTGTTTTTTGTTTCGCAGGGTTGCATTCAGAACTTTAAGCCGTATCAGACAATCCAGACTTTGGAAGGCTCTAGCCAAACGATCGCCCAGGGCCCCCTGGCTTCGCAGCTCGCCATCAAGATGCTGGGCACGAATGGCGGCGGTTTCTTCAACGCAAACTCGGCTCATCCCTACGAGAATCCCAACGCGCTTTCGAACATGATTCAGATGATCATGCTTCTTTGCGTTGGCGCGGCATTCACTTACATGTTCGGCAAGATGGTCCGCGATACACGTCAAGGCTGGGCCCTTTTTGGGGCTATGTCCGTGATGTTTATTGTCGGCGTTTTCGTGTGTTATTGGGCCGAGCAGCGTGGCAACCCGACCGTGGCGAGCGCGGGCCTCGAACGTACCTACACGGGTAGCCAGCCCGGCGGCAACATGGAGGGCAAGGAAGTCCGCTTCGGCATTGCCCAATCAGCTCTATTTGCAACAGTGACTACCGATGCGAGTTGCGGCGCCGTCAATGGCATGCATGATAGTTTCACTCCTCTTGGCGGGCTCGTTCCTCTATTCAATATTCAGACTGACGAAGTGATTTTTGGAGGCGTTGGCGCCGGTCTCTACAGCATGTTGATTTATGCCGTCATCGCCGTCTTCATCGGCGGATTAATGGTCGGGCGCACGCCCGAATACGTGGGCAAGAAGATCGAGCAAAAGGAAGTCAAGATGGCCATCATTGCGGTCCTAGCGACTTCCCTCGTCATTCTTGGCTTCTCCGCCCTCAGTTCGATAGCCCCGTTTGCGAAGAATGGCTACTGGAACCCGCCCGGGCCCGCGGCGGCCAACATCAGTAACAATGGCGCTCACGGTTTCTCCGAAATCTTGTACGCATACTCGAGCGGCGCCGGAAACAACGGCAGCGCCTTTGCCGGAATCAACGCCAACACGCCTTGGTACAACTTAACTATGGGCGTTGACATGCTGGTTGGAAGATTTTTGTTCATCATCCCGGCTCTCGCGATTGCGGGCAGCTTGGCCGCAAAGAAACTTGTCCCGGTAACCAGCGGCACTTTGCCGACGAATGGGTCGCTGTTCGTTATCCTGCTGGTCGGGACCGTCATTATTGTTGGAGCGCTCACCTATTTCCCGGCGCTTTCGTTAGGTCCCATCGTGGAGCATTTCCAAATGCTCAATGGCAAGCTGTTTTAGCGTGATAGGGATAAGGAGCTAGAAATGTCTACTGCCACTGTCCCTCCGGTGGAACGCAAACCGGAGATCAAAGAGCAAGAAGCGACGACACTCATCTCGCGGGGTGTCCGAGCGCGTCCCTTGTTCGATCCTGAAATCATGAGGCGCGCCATCCGGGAATCGTTTATCAAACTCAACCCGGTGCTCGTGGCGAAAAACCCCGTGATGTTCGTCGTGGAAGTGGGAGCGGCTCTGACGACCATATTCGTCGTCAAGGATGCGTTCACCGGCGCAGGCGGCACCTTGTTCGGCATTCAGATCGCGCTGTGGCTGTGGTTTACGGTGGTGTTCGCCAATTTCGCCGAAGCCATGGCGGAAGCCCGCGGCAAAGCCCAAGCCGATGCCTTGCGCAAGACGAAAACCGACACGATGGCGCGCAAGCTCCTGCCCAATGACAAATTTGAAATGGTGCCTGCATCGAAGCTCCGCGCCGGAGACGTCGTCTACTGCGAAGCGGGTTACTTGATCCCCGGCGACGGGGAAGTCATCGAAGGCATCGCCAGCGTGGATGAGTCTGTGATTACCGGCGAGAGTGCCCCGGTCATTCGCGAATCCGGAGGAGATCGCAGTGCCGTAACCGGCGGAACAAAAGTCCTCTCTGACCACATCAAGATCCGTATCACGTCGAATCCGGGCGAAACATTCTTGGACCGCATGATCGCCCTCGTCGAAGGCGCCGTGCGTCAAAAGACGCCTAATGAGATCGCCCTCAACATCTTGATCGCCGGCCTGACGCTGATTTTCTTGCTCGCCGTTGCCACGCTGCCGCCTTATGCCAAATATGCGATCCAGGCCGTGGGCAGCGGCACCGCGCCTACCGTCGCTGTCTTGGTTTCGCTCCTCGTGTGCTTAATCCCCACAACGATTGGAGGATTGCTTTCCGCCATTGGCATCGCAGGCATGGACCGCGTGATGCAGCACAATGTTTTGGCGATGAGCGGGAAAGCCGTCGAGGCTTCGGGCGACGTCAATACCTTACTCTTGGATAAGACCGGCACGATTACCCTGGGCAATCGGCAAGCCGTCGAATTCATACCTGTCGACGGCGTCACTCAAAGTGAGCTGGCCGATGCCGCTCAGCTCTCGAGCCTTGCTGACGAAACGCCCGAAGGTCGCTCGATCGTCGTGCTGGCGAAGCAGATGTACAACCTGCGCGGCCGGGAAGTGGGCGAGCACGAAGCCAATTTCATTCCGTTTTCCGCTTATACGCGAATGAGCGGAGTAGATCTCGACGGTCGCCGGCTGCGAAAGGGCGCCACGGACGCCATTGCCCGGTTCGTGAAGGAGGCGAGCGGAACTGTTCCTCCGTCGCTCTCGGAGATTTCCGATCGCATTTCCAGGAATGGCGGCACTCCTCTCGCCGTCGCCGATGGTTCGAAAATTCTGGGAATCGTGCACCTCAAGGACATCGTTAAAGGCGGAATGCGCGAGCGTCTTGCCTCGCTGCGGGCCATGGGAATCAGTTCCGTGATGATCACGGGAGATAATCCGCTGACTGCGGCGGCAATCGCGCAAGAAGCCGGCGTCGACGACTTTCTCGCGCAGGCCACTCCGAAAGACAAGCTCGAATATATCCGTAAGGAGCAAGCGCAGGGCCGCCTCGTGGCGATGACCGGTGACGGCACAAACGATGCTCCGGCGCTGGCTCAAGCCGATGTGGGCGTCGCCATGAATACGGGCACCATGGCAGCCAAGGAAGCCGGCAACATGGTCGACCTCGACAGCAATCCGACCAAGCTGATCGAAATCGTCGCCATCGGTAAGCAGTTGCTGATTACCCGGGGCTCCCTGACCACGTTCTCCATCGCCAATGACGTCGCCAAATATTTCGCCATCATCCCGGCGATGTTTGCTTCGATCTATCCGGAACTGAACAAGCTGAACATCATGGGCTTGCATTCGCCTCAGAGCGCGGTGCTCGCAGCAGTGATTTTCAATGCTCTCATCATCATTGCATTAGTTCCCTTGGCCCTGCGCGGCGTGCAATACAAGCCAGTCAGTGCAGGCCAGATGCTGACGCGCAACCTGCTTGTCTATGGCCTGGGCGGGATCATCGTGCCATTTCCCGGAATTTGGCTGATCGACAAGATCCTGGTCGCGCTGCATCTCGCGTAAAGGAGTAAGTCATGCTCAAAGAACTTGGACCTGGATTGCGCTTGACGATTATTTTCACGGTTCTCACCGGCATCATCTATCCCGTGGTGATGACCGGTCTCTCGGAGGTGATTTTCCCGAGGCAGTCGAAGGGCAGCTTGGTCACCGTCAATGGAAAGGTTGTCGGATCGAGCTTGATCGGCCAGCCATTCGCAAAGCCGGAATATTTTCATCCGCGGCCGTCAGCTGCCGGGAACGGATACGACGCGAGTTCTAGCGGCGCCACGAATCTCGGCCCCACAAGCTCCAAGCTCCTGCACGGCACCACAAAAATGGACGACAAGAAAAACGAAGTTGTCGATTTCGACGGCATCGACGATCGTATCGTGCATTACTGCGTCGATAACGACATCCCCTACGAATCATCGGTGCCCCTCGACCAATTCAAGGATTCGCATGGCGATCTCGATGACGTTAAGCTGATCAAGGCTTTCAATGATGACAAGGCGCCGTTGGTCTTTACGCCGAAGTCGCCCATTCCGCAGGATGCAGTGACCGCTTCGGCTTCAGGCCTCGATCCGCACATCACTCCTGCTAACGCCGAGATGCAAGCTACGCGCGTTGCGAAAGCGCGCGGCGTTTCGGCAGACCAGGTAAAACAGCTACTCACGCAATTCACGGAACGTCCTGATTGGGGCATTTTCGGCGAGCCGCACGTTAACGTCCTCTTGTTGAATGTTGCGCTCGACCAGCACTTCCCTGTTTCCAAATAGAACGCGCCCAGGACCTCGTGTAGATGCCTAATGCCTCAGGGCGGCCGATGCACGCGCGATCTTTGAACTACCGCATCAAACTTTTCGTTTTCGTTCTGTGTGCGCTGGCCATCTTTTTTCTTTTCAACACGGGTTATTCCGCTCTCAACACAATTTCACGCCTGGATCAGGTGGAAGCGGAACGCGATCAGTGGCAACGCCCTGCCGAAGTCTTGCACGCCTTAGACATCAAGCCGGGCGACGTTGTCGTCGATCTCGGATGCGGCTCGGGATATTTTGCCCTGCGGCTATCTCCGCAAGCGGGAAAGAACGGCCGCGTCCTGGCGGAGGACATCCGCAGATTGCCGCTGGTATTTCTGTGGTTCAGAACGATTCTGAAGAACGAGCGCAACATCACTGTGATACATGGCGATGTAACTGACCCGCACTTGCCTCCAGAGCGCGTGAATGAGGTGCTCATTGCGAACACCTATCATGAGCTGACCGACTCGCAAGCCATCCTCGCGCACGTGCGGGAATCACTCATGTCCGGCGGCCGGTTGGTCGTGGTCGATCGTGCGCCGAAACCGGCAGACATCGGCGCTTCCCCGCTCGCCGAGCATGAGATTTCAGCCGAGCAGGTCGAAAAGGAACTCCGTCGGGCTCAGTTTGAAATCGTAACTCTGCAAAATAATTTCATCGACAAGG
Source organism: uncultured Acidobacteriota bacterium (assembly GCA_963804535.1). GTDB lineage: Bacteria > Acidobacteriota > Terriglobia > Acidiferrales > UBA7541 > Palsa-189. The sequence goes on along the minus strand of CAWDQT010000039.1, from coordinate 16,144 downwards.
ATCCCGATAATGAAAGCTGGTGGCTTATCGTGGCGCGCAAACCGTAATCGAAGTTCCGAATCCCTGGGGAACGAACAGATATGAAAGCCCTCACTGTCTTTGGTTTGATTGCGGTCACGTTGATGCTGGTTTTTTACGCGCTCGAAAAGCGCAGCCGCTGGTATACGCTCGCATTTGCCGCAGCGTGTGTTTTAGGGTCGGTCTACGGATTTCTCCAGGGAGCTTGGCCATTCGGACTCGTGGAGGCCGTATGGTCGCTTGTTGCAATCCGGCGCTGGTGGCTGGCTGCAGAATCTGCACTTTGAGCGGGTGCGCCATTTCCCTCGTGCCGTGCCCTCGATAGAATAGTTCTTAATGGCTACCGATTCGCCGCACCGTCCAAGTCCCGACCAACTGCTCGCGGAAGTCGAACGCGAGGAAGTTCGCAAGCGGCGCGGCCGGCTAAAGGTTTTCCTCGGCTATGCTTCGGGCGTCGGCAAATCCTTCCAAATGCTGGACGAAGGCCGCCGCCGCCATGAGCGAGGCGAGGACGTCGTCGTCTGCGCGCTACAGCCGGAGTATCCCCCGGAAGTGCAAGCCGTATTGCAACAGCTCGAGATCATTCCGATGTTGAAAATGGGCGCCGACGAAATAATCGATGTTCCCGCCGTAATCGAGCGGCACCCTCAGGTTGCGCTCATTGACGGTCTCGCTTATGACAATCCGCCCGGCAGTCCAAACTGTCATCGCTGGCAGGACGTCGAACAGTTGCTCGATGCTGGAATCTCCGTCGTCGCCACCGTAAATCTGCAATATCTGGAGAAACTTCAGGATGAAGTCGAGCGCATCACCGGCAAGCGAGCCTCCTGCACGATTCCTCGTGGCTTTCTGGATCGCAGCTCGGACGAGATCATGGTCGTCGATGCTCCGGCGGTCGATAGCCTCTCGCGGGAAGGGTCCGCCGCGGATAGCGCCACACGGCTCGCCGAGGAACATAAGCTTTCACGGCTTAGAGAGCTTGCGCTGCTCGTCGCCGCAAGCGTTATCGACCGCCAGCTCGAGAGCTACCTGCGATCCCATGGTATGGATTCGTCCTGGGGCGTGCAGGAGCGCATCCTGGTCTGCGTCACGCCGCGCTCGAGCGCTGCGCAAATGCTGGAAAGCGGCCGCCGGAACGCGGACCGCTTCCAGGGCGAATTCTACGTTGTCTATGTGAACCAACCCGCGCTTTCTCAGGAAGATCGAGCGATCCTGGATCAAAATCTCAACTATGCACGCCAACTGGGCGCGCAAGTGGAGGTTCTCAACGGCCTCGATGCGGCCGAAGCCATCCTGAAATTCGCGCGAGAGAAAGGCATCACGCAGATTTTTATCGGCCACAGCATGCGGCAAGGCGCCTGGCGCCGGCTGTGGAGTAATTTAATCGAACGCATAATTCGCTCCGCGGAAGGAATCGATGTCGTCGTCTACCCCCACCAGCGCTGAGATCCTCAGGGACGCGCAACCCAAGCGCGGTGGCCATCTGCGGGTGTTTCTCGGCTATGCACCCGGCGTTGGGAAGACTTTCCGCATGCTCGAGGAAGCGCAGCACCTTAAACGACAGGGCAAGGACATTGTCATCGGCTACTTTGAGCCGCACGGACGTAAGGACACGATTGCCAAAACCGCCGGCTTGGAAATGATCCCGACGAGAAAAATTAATTACCGGGACGTGGCGTTTCAAGAGATGGATACGGATGCGATCATCCGCCGGCATCCCGCCATTTGCGTTGTGGACGAGTTGGCGCACACGAATGTGCCTGGCTCGGAACGCGCCAAGCGTTGGGAAGACGTGCAGGTGCTGCTGGATGCGGGTATCGACGTGATCACGAACATGAATATCCAGCATCTCGAAAGCCTGAACGATCACATCTTCAACATCACCGGCGTCCGGGTCCGCGAAACGGTCCCCGACTGGTTTGTGAAATGCGCCGATGAAGTCGTGATGGTAGACGCGACCACAGGAGCGCTTCTGAACCGGTTGAAAAGAGGAGACATCTACGCGCTGGAAAAAGCGCAGCAGGCGATGGAGAATTTCTTCAAGGAATCGACCCTGGCGGCCCTGCGCGAACTTGCTCTGCGGCAGACCGCGCATGAGGTGGAATGCAGGGAGGAGCCGCCGGGGGGGCTTTCGACACTTTCGTCCCCGCCAGGAAAGGAGATCCGCGACCGGATTTTGATATACGTGACTGCCGATCCTTCCACAGCCATGCTTATCCGCCGCGGCCGCAGAATGGCGGATTACCTGGGGGCGGATTGCTTTGCCGTCTGCGTATCGTCGCATCGCGGCGGCCGCCGTTCGGTGACGCAAGACCTCGAGGGCATACAAAAGCACATGAACTTCGCCAGGAATCTTCACATCGAAAGCCGGACTTTGGAGGGCAGTGACCCTGCCGAGACCATCGTCGATTTCGCGCACCGCAATCTGGTCACGCAAATACTTGTGGGCCGGCCCAAGAAGCAGAACCTCGTGAGCCGGCTGTTTTTTGCCGACCTGGTTTTCCGAATCGTTCGGAAGGCCAAAGACATTCGCGTGATTATCGTGGCCGACCGCCGGCGCCAGGTTCAGGCCTCCGCGTGTAAACTGGGGGCCGTCCGTGCCTGCGGCCTCGATGTGGCATAGTTGAATCCGAAGCAGTGCACCCCCCTCCCCCATTCTAAAGGACTTAGCCGTGCACCTTGGCGAGGAAACACGATCTCGCGTGTGCATTTTTACCGGAAGTTGACGATCCTCGAGAGGAGGGCGAGTAGCTTTCTTGAAAGGGTTGTGGGGATTGTGCATCCGGTATCGCCGCGAAACGAAGCGAACAGCGAAGCGCTTCCAACACGAGTAAAAACGCGGAATAGCCATGAAAGTCCCCAACCGGTACGCATTGCGTACGAACGTGCCCCGACTTTAGCATCCTAATTCCCTGCTGCTAGCCGATTGATGCGGAACCGCAGATCGTGGCCTGAGCTCGAGTATCCAAGCGCAGAAGCACATTCGTCGAACACATTCATTGCACGGTATGGTTCCGACGTAGTGACGTGATGCTCGAGGCATGTTGGAATTGTAACTATAGACAATGATGACAGACCAGGTGTCACATTCGAGCGGCGCTCTTCTATTGTGATTATCGAGAGTTGCTATGAAGCTATGGGGAAACGCGCCCGGAACGTTTGTAAGTCGTTGCGCGAGGACCCCGCGTCATGCGGCGAAGCGCTGGTCTTGCTATTCGAAACGAGGAGGGTGAAATGCCGAGCCGCAGAAATTTCTTGAAAACTTTAGCGGGCGCATCGGCTGGAGCTTTCTTGCTGCCCCACAATGGTGGTGGCGCGCCACAGGCGCAGCAGCCACGCCAGGGCGCGAAGCACGCGCCGGTAACGATTGCCGGGCGGCGGGTGAAAACGATCGACGTGCATTGTCACATTGACGTGCCGGAGGTGGCCGATTTTCTCAGGGGCACGCCTTTGGAACGCGCCGCCAATCGACCCGCACCCACCGGCAAACAGCGCCAGGGCGTTAGCGACTTCCATATTGACTCTCCGCTCGGAGCGGAACGCCTGCAGAAAATGGATGAAATGGGCATAGACGTCCAGGCCGTGAGCATCAATGCGTTTTGGTATTCGGCCGATCGCGATCTGGCCTCGCGGCTGATCGATTTTCAGAATGAAAAACTCGCGGGCATGGTGAAAGCGGCGGAGCCCGGGAGATTTGTGGCCTTCGCCTCCGTGGCGCTGCAGTTTCCCGAACTGGCCGCAAAACAATTGGAAGAAGGCGTCAAGCGCTGGGGATTCCGCGGCGCGGCCATCGGAGGCAGCGTTCAGGGTGAAGAACTATCCTTGCCGAAATACGACCCCTTCTGGGCAAAGGCCGAGGAGATGCAGGCCCTGATCTTCATGCATCCGCAGGATAGTGCCATGGGAACCGGTATCTGGAACCGCGTACAGGGAAATGGCGTGCTGGGCAACGTGATTGGCAATCCGCTGGAAACCACGATTTTTCTCTCCCACATGATCATGGAGGGAACGCTCGACCGTTTCCCGAATCTGAAGCTCTGCGCGGCTCACGGCGGCGGATACCTGCCCTCCTATGCCGATCGCCTGGATCACGGATGCGTGACGTTTCCGGATCAGTGCAACAAGAAGCTGAAGAAAAAGCCGACGGAATACCTCCGACAGATCTACGTGGATTCACTGGTGTTTTCGCCCGAAGCTCTGCGCCATCTGGTTGCGGTGGTTGGCCCCGACCACATCGGCCTGGGCACCGACTATCCCTATCCGTGGACAGACACGCCGGTGGACCACGTCATGGCCACGCCAGGCCTGAGCGACGCAGATCGAATCGCCATCCTCGGCGGCACGATGAGCAAACTCCTTCGAATTGGCACTTAGCTGCTTTTACTTTGGACGGCGGCCGGTAACACCGCCGCGCTCCGATCAAGGTGATTTCGCTGGAATTGCTTCGTCGTGTGTCGGGGCATTTGCCACTTGGCGATCTTCCAGCGGACGCAGGGTTTTCCCGCCGCTGATCCAGGCGCGAAAGCGATCCATGTAAAGATAGACGACCGGAGTGGTATAGAGCGTTAGCATCTGGCTCACCATTAACCCACCGACGATGGCGATCCCAAGTGGGCGGCGAAGTTCGGAGCCGTTTCCTCCCCCGAGGGCGATGGGAAGCCCGCCAAACATCGCGGCCATGGTGGTCATCATGATGGGTCTGAAGCGCAGCAGGCACGCCTGATAGATCGATTGTTCGGGATTATTACCTTGGTTGCGCTCGGCATCAATCGCGAAATCGATCATGAGGATGGCATTCTTCTTCACAATCCCGATCAGCAGGATGATACCTATCAGCGCGATGATGCTGAGTTCCGTGCGAAAGATGAGCAGCGCCAATAACGCACCCACGCCCGCCGAAGGAAGCGTGGAAAGAATCGTGACGGGGTGAACGTAGTTCTCATAGAGAATTCCCAGGACGATATAGACGGTAACCAGCGCCGCCAGGATCAGGTACGGCTCCGTGGCAAGGGAATCCTGAAATACTTGCGCCGTGCCTTGAAAACCAGGATGAACCGTCGCCGGCACGACCATGGTACGTACGGCATTTTGAACCGCGATTACCGCCTCTCCGAGAGGGACATTCGGAGCGAGATTAAAAGTGAAAGTAATCGCCGGAAACTGTCCCTGGTGGGCGACTGCCAGCGAGGTCATTGAAGACTCATAGTGCGTGAATGCGCTAAGCGGAACCTCCTGACCGGTATTGGAGCGGACATAGATATCCTTGAGGGCATCGGGACTCTGCTGGAATCGCTGCGCCACCTCCATCACCACGTGATACTGGTTAATTCCCTTATACATGGTGGATACCTGCCGCTGGCCATAGGCGTCGTAGAGCGCATTATCGATCGTCTGTGGACTCAGGCCCAGCCGGGCAGCGGTATCGCGGTCAATGACTAAGCTAGCCTGCAATGCGCGACTCTGCAGATCGCTATTAATATCCTGAAGTTCTGGAATCGTTCGGAGCTTTTGCTCTACAACGGGTGCAAATGCGAGCAAGTCCTGGAGGTTGTCGCCTTGGAGTGTGTACTGGAATTGCGCGTTACCGGCACGCCCGCCTATTTGTACGTCCTGCTGGGGCTGCATGAAAAACATCGCTCCCGAAACACGAGCCACCTTGGGCCGCAGCCGGTTGATGACCTCTGAGACGCCGACTTTGCGCTCCGCGAGCGGCTTCAAACTGATACTGAGGTAAGCGGTATTCGCTCGATTGATAAAACCCGATACAGCTTCGACGGCTGGATCGGCTTCGACAATCGCCGTGTAATCGAGCAGCTTTTGCCGCATGGTTTGAAAAGACGTGTCTTCGCTAGCCCGAGCGTTGCCATTGATGCGGCCAGTGTCCTGTTGCGGAAAGAAGCCTTTGGGGATCACCACATAGAGATAAATCGCCAGGCACACTGTTGCCAGCGTGATGCCAAGCACCAGCGGCTGGTGCCGAAGTACCCATCGGAGACTGCTCGCATATCCGTCGTACATCGCTTTGAAGCCGCGTTCGCTCATCCGCCCGAGCCAGCCGTGCTTTTGATCTTTTTCTGATTTCAGGAACTTCGCACACATGGCCGGAGTAGTTGTCAGCGATACGACCATCGAGATGGCCACTGCCACGCTCAACGTTACTGCGAACTCTCGAAATATGCGGCCAAGAATTCCCCCCATCAGCAAAATGGGGATGAATACGGCGATCAATGACGTGCTCATGGAGAGAACCGTGAAGCCAATCTCCCGTGAGCCACGCAACGCAGCCTCGAGGGGCGAAAGCCCCTGCTCGAGATAGCGAGAGATGTTTTCGATTACCACGATTGCGTCGTCCACAACAAAGCCGGTCGAGATCGTGAGCGCCATCAATGAGAGGTTATCGATGGAGTAGTGCAAGAGGTACATCAGGCCGAAGGTGCCGACCAAAGATAGCGGTACGACGACGCTGGGGATGGCAGTAGCCCAAACACTGCGGAGAAAACAGAAGACAACCAGGATGACCAGGAGGATAGATATGACTAGAGTCACCTCGACATCTTTAACGGAGGCGCGGATCATCCTCGTACTATCCTCCGTCACCTCCAGACGCATCGAGGGGGGGATTGATGCGCGCAGCATCGGCAAAAGCGCCAGAACGCGGTCGGCCGTCTCGATGATATTCGCCTGGGGCTGGCGGTATAGGTCGAGTATTACACCCGGCTTCTCATTCACGAATCCAGCACTGCGAATGTTCTCTTGGCTATCAATTACCGTGGCCACATCCGACAGCCTGACCGGTGCTCCGTTACGATAGGCGATAATGAGCGGAGCATATTCCTTGGCAAGAAATAGCTGATCGTTACTGTCGAGAACGTGCATGCGTCTCTCGTCGGAAAGCGCACCCTTGGGCACGTCCGCATTGGCGGCCGCGAGCGCCGCTCGCACGTCTTCCAGCCCGAGGCCGAGTTTGCTCAGAAGAAGCGGGTTGAGTTCCGCACGGACTCCCGGCCGAGAACTCCCACCTATATTCACCTGCCCCATACCTGGTATCTGGAAGATTTTCTGCGCCAGGATGGATTCCGCCACGTCGTAGAGTTGCGGCGTCGTGGCGGTATCCGAAGTCACCGCGAGATTCATGAAATCCGAATCGGCGGGGTTCGTCTTGCGCCAGTTCGGGTTTGTGGGCAGGTTCGCTGGCAATTGGCCGCGTGCCGCGTTAATGGCTGCCTGTACATCCCGTGCGGCCGCATCAGCACTGCGGTCGAGGTCGAACTGCATGGTGATATTCGTACTGCCAAGCTGGCTGAGCGACGTCATTTGCGTTATACCAGCAATGCGGCCGAACATACGCTCAAGCGGGGTAGCAACCGCAGTGGCCATCGTTTCGGCACTAGCACCCGGCAGGTTTGCGAACACCGTAATAGTTGGGTACTCGACTTCAGGCAGACGAGCCATGGGAAGAGAGCGAAAGGCCAATCCCCCGAACAGGAGCAAACCCATGCTCAGCAGAGATGTCGCCACAGGGCGTCTAATAAATGGAGCCGAAATATTCATAACCTGGATCCGTTAATGATGCTCGATCCTTCGCCCGTTCGCCCCTTATTTTGTCTCGTACACGAGGATCTCATGTGGTCCGTGCGTTCTTCGACCTTTGTCAGTTTGATGGGTTCTTTGGCCGTCAAGACTGCAGATTCCTAAGCTAGACCGAAAGAAGAAGCAAACCAGGGAAGCGCTGCAAAGATACAATTCCTCACCTACATTCCTCCAACGGCAGAAGTAGCCTGGCCCGGATTGTTAGTCCTGCACCGTATAGATCCTGACCTCGGCACCCGCGCTGCTGCTGGCCGGGATGGCCAGGTAGAAGCGGTCGAATCCTTTTCCCTGCCTGCCAAAGTAGCCCGCCGTGCGACCTCCGAGAACCGTGGGAATCTTGGCGAGCTGCGAGTAGTGGTCGGGATCATTCTGTTGAAAGACGTAGATAAATCCTTCGCCACCAGGCATGAAGATACGCTTGTGCTCGGCGCTGTAATACAAATCATCAGAGTCCTGAACGCCCGGCAAAGAGGCGACCATATGGCCTGTGCTCGTGTCAAAGACCGAGAGCGTTGCCGGTTCCCGCGAGGATACAAAGAGCCGGTGGTCGGCCTCATCGAGAGCCATGGGAAAATTCTGTCCCACGGTCAATGGCCATCGCGTAATTTCCTTCGTCGTGCGGTTGATCACCGCAATCTGTTTCAAATCTGGGATATTCACGTAAATGTTTGGCCCGGATTTTTCCAGCTGAAACGATTCCGGTTCGCCGCCGATCTTGTACACCTCATCGAGCCGCTTGTTAGTCATCGCGTCCACCGCGGCAATCGCTGAATTTTTGTCGTCATCGCCACAGCCGCCGTAGACGCGCTTGGTGGCCGCGTCGTAGCGCATGTTGTCCGCGCCCCCGTCAAAATTCAAGCTTGTGATCAGCTTGAAGGAATCGCCGTCGTAGATGTAGACCTTGCCCTTCTCGCTGGCGACGAAAAGCTTGTTGGCCTCCGGAGAAAACGTTACGCCTTGCGGATTGGGCACGGCGGTGATTTCATGACTTCGTGTTCCCTGGAAGAGATCAATCACTTCCACCGTGTTGTTGCCCAGCCCCGAAACGAAAACCTTTCCTTTACCGGAAGCAAAATGGTCAAAACGCCCTTTCACGCCTTCGAGAGGAACTTGCCCTGTCAAGACCAGGGGCGGTGTGCTTTCCGCTCCTGACGGGGCAGCCGGGGGAACACTGCTTTGCTTGCTCTGACATGCGGTGAGTATCAGGGCCACGAAGCAGGCGATCGCAAAAACGCTTCTCATGTTTACCTCCCGCTGATTCGCGTAATTGGCCCGATTTGCGTCACAACCTGAGTGACTTAACGAGTATTTTACTCCAGCGTTGGACTTACTATGCCACATGCGGACGCCTTCATTCGTACAACCCAACAAAGGAATCGCCGCTAGTCCGCTGCTTTAAGTGAGTGCCAACAAACATACGCCGACCTCAATATTGCTGCTAATGAGCGTAAACTACGCATGTTAGTGTTTAAATAACGTGGCGGCGTTATTCGCCATCATCAATATTCCCAGAACAATGATGAAAACGGCGAATGCTTTGCGGAGCTGATTGCCGCTAAACCTTTCTGACAGCCCGACCCCAAGGTAAGTCGCAACGAGCGAAGGCGCTGTCAGTGCGAGCAGAGGTATCCAGGCAAGCTGCAACGAATGAAGACGGCCGAACAAGGCCACAGCCGCTGTTGGCTGCAATGACCAGGAGAGAGGTTCCGCACGCGAGCTTCATAGGCATCTCAAGAAACAAAACGAGTGCCGGAACAATCAAGAATCCCCCGCCGATACCCAGAAAGCCAGTTAACAATCCAACCGCTGCGCCACTGGCGATGGCGGGCCGCGATGTGATGTTTGTGCGGAGCGTCTTGATGCTTCTCCCCTCTGCGCAGCATCGCAATACCGGCAATTCCCATAACCATGCCAAAAAGCAGGAGCAAGAGCGGGCCAGAGAGGCGCCGCGAGAAATACGCGGCGACCAAATTCATAGGCGCGCCGAAGCTGGCAAAGAGCAGCCCGTCTTTCCAGTCCACACGCGCTTTACGACTATGAAGCAGCGCCGCTACCAGAGCGGTGCCGCCCACCACCACGAGCGAGAAGGCAATCGCTGCGTGAGCTTCAATTCCGAGAACGTACACTAAGATCGGCACCGTCAGAATCGAGCCTCCTCCTCCGAGAAGGCCCAGGACCAAGCCCATCACACCGGTCAATAAGGCGGCTATCCACAGATGCAAGCCAAGTGCCCTCCTTCGCACGTGTGACGTCGAGCTTTATACTTCGGGCATCTAGTCCGCACAACTATATAGCGCGGGACAACGCTGCGATCTTGAAATTCTTTCGCGGCCGAAAGATCTCGGTGTAAATTCAGTTTGCCGCAGTCGCTGACGATAGATATTTTGCAGCGAGGCGGACTCTCGATACGAGGTTGACACGCAATTGGAATCTGTTGGTGCGGTGGCAATTCCCAGTCGGAACTCGGCAGCAATCGCCATCCTCGTGGCCGGGGCGTTTTTCATGGAGAACCTGGATGGCACGGTCATCGCCACGGCGTTGCCGCAGATGGGCCGATCCTTCCACGTGAATCCCGTCGATCTCAACATCGGGATGACCGCCTATCTGCTGATGCTGGCGGTCTTCATTCCCATCAGCGGTTGGGTCGCGGATCGCTTTGGTGCACGCACTGTATTCGTCTCCGCCATCGCCGTCTTTACCGCGTCCTCGATCCTCTGCGGATTGAGCACCGGGTTTTGGCAGTTCACGGCGGCTCGCGTCGTTCAAGGCATCGGAGGCGCCATGATGGTTCCCGTGGGGCGCCTGGTGGTGCTGCGCACTACGGAGAAGCACGACCTGATGCGCGCCATGATCTACATTACGTGGCCTGGACTCATCGCTCCCGTTGTGGGACCTCCGGTCGGTGGATTCATCACCACCTATGCTTCGTGGCATTGGATTTTCTTTCTGAATGTGCCGCTCGGGGTGATCGCGATGGCCTTAGCCGCATTGTGGATCACGAACCTGCGGGAGGATCGAGCGAAGCCGTTCGATTGGATCGGCTTCGCCCTGAGCGCGACGGCCTGCGTAAGCTTCATGTATGGGCTGGAATTGATCGGGCGCCAGAACACGCCGTGGCTGACGACTGGACTATTCCTGGGATGCGCAGGCGTACTCGGGACGCTGGCGCTTGTTCATCTCAGGCGCGCGCCGGCGCCGGTGATCGACCTTTCCTCGCTCAAGATCAAGACCTTTGCGGTTGTGCTTGGGGGAGGATCGCTATTCCGCATGGCGATCAGCGTATCGCCCTTTCTGCTTCCTATGATGTTTCAGGTGGGCTTTGGCTTGGATGCATTTCGGTCCGGCCTTTTGATGCTGGCGCTTTTTGCGGGCAATCTAGGAATGAAAAGCGTCACCAGTCCCGTTTTGCGGCGCTTTGGATTTCGGTCCGTGCTGATCGCCAACGGGATACTGACGGCGCTCGGTATTCTTGCTTGTTCCGCGCTCGCGCCACAAACGCCAAGGATTGTGATTATTGCGGTGCTGTTTGCGAATGGCCTGTTCCGCTCGATGCAGTTTACCAGCTTGAGCACGCTGGCCTTTGCGGACGTTCCGAAATCGCAGTTGAGCTCGGCCACGAGCTTCTTTAGCATGGTTATGCAGATGACAATGGGAATGGGAGTCGCGCTTGGCGCAATAGCGCTCCGATTGGGCGCGCTGCTGGACCGCCATCGAGGCGCCACTCCCAGCGCGACAGACTTCCGTATTGCTTTTGCCCTGATTTCCGTATTGGCGTTCGTGGCGGTGATTGATTGCTTCAGTCTGGCGCCAGATGCGGGCGCGTTAGTTACCGGCCATCGCGGGAGGTATCAGGGAGACCATGTCACGCCGAGTGTCCGATGAGAACTGCATTTGCTCCACTGAGGTTGCCGGCGGGCGCTAGTGGCAAAGTCGCGCACTAGCGCCTGTCCGGCTATTTCTTGCGGCTGGGATCGTCTTTCGGATTGATGTAGTTGAATTGCACTGGTGCCATGCCGTGAATCTGGACTACCGTCTCGCCGCTGGCCGCTACGTAATGGTGCATGTCGGGATCGAGATAGGCAAAGCTACCCGCTGAGAAGCTCGCCATCTTGCTCTCATCGAAGTTATCGCCCATCCCAACCTTCAAGGTCCCGGAGATCACCGTTACGTTTTCGCGCTTGGGATGCCAATGCGGCGCGATTCGATATCCGGCAGGCATCTTCAGACGCACCGTGTAGTCTCCGGTAGAGGCAAGAGGATTACCTTCCACGACTGCCAACTGTGCTCCCGGCTCCACAAATGACGGTGCAGGTCCCCAGGGGATGCTATCCGGGGTGAAGATGTTTTTCTCGGAAGAATTGGGCCGTGCAGCAGCCGCGAAGAGGGCGCAGCACACAAGCGCAGACAACGCCAAGCCACCATACAAGTTTCGTCTCATTGTGATGCCTCCATTGCTTTGAACCAACGGTGGGATCATCTCCCGATCATGTAGGCTTTTCAATCCAGAGGGGGTACATTTAGTATATCTTTCGTATATCTTCGCAAATTGCTGAATCTCATAGGATAATCTCTGAAACCGAAAGCCTATGCTTCCCGCCAAACAGGCAACTGCCGAAATTGAGCTGGACCTCGGGCGCTACGAACTTCGCCGCAACGGACGAAGGGTAAAGCTCGAGAAAAAACCTATGGAGCTGCTGATTTTCCTGGTCGGCCGGCGAGAACAATTGGTTTCGCGCCAAGACATTGTCTCGAAGCTTTGGCGCTCGGATCTCTTTGTCGACACAGAAACCAGCATCAACAACATTGTGCGAAAAATTCGGACGGCCCTGGGCGATAACTCCGCAAAGCCGCGCTTCTTGGAGACCGTCGTTGGCAAAGGATACCGGTTTATTGGTCCCGTGCGCGTGGTTGATCCACACTTCCCGCAAGCTGCCTACGCGCAAAGTTCTGGAACCAGTTCGGCGGGGACTGTGGAAGATGGGGGCGCCGTGCACGAGCGGCCGTCGCTCGCGGTTCTGCCGCTCTTTCCCGTAGGGAATATTCCTGACAATCGTGACCTCTGCCTGGGTTTTGCGGACGCGTTGATCTCGCGATTGGGCAATTTAGAAAGGATGAATGTACTGCCGACCTCGGCCGTGCTAAATCTGCCTCTCCAAGCGACCACTTCGGAAATCGCTTCGCGTTTGGGGGTCCGCTTTGTGGTCCACGGCGCCATTCAGATATCGAAAGGGCAATCGCGGCTCTCAGTGGAACTGCTTGACACGCATTTGCAAACCCCATGCTTTACGCGGAAGCGTGACCTCCATATCGACCGCCTCTTCGAAGTAGAGGACGAGATCGCAAGAGACATCGCCAGGGCATTGAACAGGCCTCTGCGGACACCGGCGCCAGGCCCGCGGCCACGATATAGCAAGGATCCGCTAGCTTATGCGGAGTTCATGCGAGGCTATCGGCTTAGTTCCGCCGGAGATCCCGCGCTTCTTGACGAAGCGGCACAGCGGCTGACCAATGCGATCAGTCGCGATCCCGCTTTTTCGCTTGCTCATGCCACGCTGTCGTTTGTGTGTGCAACCCGCCACTTTGAGGTCGACCCTACGAGCACGTGGCTGGAGAAGGCAGAGTTCCATTGCGGAAAGGCACTCGAGTTGGATCCGGATTTGGCCGAAGGACACGTCGCCAAAGCGTTTCTGTTGTGGGGCCCCTCGAAAAACTTTCAGCATCTCGAGGCAATTACCGAGCTGAAACGCGCGCTCGCCCTGCAGAGGAATCTGCCCCACGCTTATAACCGCCTTGGCACCATTCTGGCGCACATCGGACTACTGGACCACGCTCGCGAAATGTATGAGCGTGGACGCCAGTTCGATCCCAGAAAGGCCGTCAGTCACAGCATCGTGCAGGTTTATGTGTGGAATCGAGAATACGAATTGGCGCGGGAAGAAATTCAAGCTTGGCGAGCCGAGAATCCACGAAATAAATACCCCGTCTATTTCGCTCCGCAACCGGCCATGATGACGGGGGAGTGGCAAGAGGCGAAGGTTCTGCTGGATGAGGCGGCGCAGCTCTTGCCCGAAGAACCGCTGATCGTCAGTCTCCTAGGCGTTTTTTACGCTTTGACGGGGAAAGAAGGGCAGGCACTTGAATGCCTGAGCCAGGCGTGCTCAAGCCCAAAGTCTTTTGGACATGCGCACCATACTTACTATCAGATCGCCTGCATTCTTGCACTGCTGGGTCGGCACAAAGTGGCATTTGAATGGCTGGAGCGAAGCGTCAGCACCGGATTCGCTTGCTGGCCGTTCTTTGAGCGAGACCCTTGCCTCCAAAATCTGCGGAGTCTGCCTGAGTTTGAGGTGCTGGTGAATTCTTTACAGGCCAAGCACCCTGACCATCTTGGACTGCTATAGCCCCGGGCCAGTAGCGCCTGTCCGAATGTCCGCGATTCGGTGGAGTTACCTGGATCAGGGCTTCCTGCGACGGCCGAGAGGGCGGCGTCGACTTATTTCGAGCCTGACTTCCCGGCTTCGGCGGCGGCTTTGTCCGCGGCGCGGGCGCCGGCGAGAATGCCGCTCATGGCGTAATTCCCCTCATGGCACGCGTATTCGTAGATCGGGTCGTCGCTCTTCGTCATCGGGACAACTGCCGTCCACGGCCGGGTCCACATCGTCGGATCGTCCACCGTGAATTCGTAGAGGAGCGTGTTCGCGTCGGTGCGCGTGAAGCGTTCGATTAGATGTGTATTGGCGGTCGAGCCCGGGAGGCTCGTTTCGCGTCTGAAATTGGTCGTATCGACCACGAGAGTATTCCCCTCCCAGTGGCCAACCGAATCTCCCCTCCATTGGCGAATGCTCCCGTGCGGACGCCCATCCAAAGGGACGATGCGAGCGCTGTGGACCATTTCGTTGAGAATCGCCACGTATCCGGGAGTCTGGAGCAGCTGAACATCATTGTTGTAGGCGCCCGGAACCATGGGCGGCCCGGCATTGAGGCCCACGAGGCAACGCTCCTGCAGAGGCCGATCTTCCCACGAATCGGCAAGCGGATGTCCAAGCTGGTCATTGCGCTCCGCGGCCGCACGAAGGTCCGCTTCCTTTTGCCCCTCCGGCGTCCAAGCGGGAAGGCGGCCGTCGGGCGGATCCACGATCAAGGACGTGCGCTTCGTCCCCGCGACCTTGTTGCCCCGGTCGTACCAAAATTCGTTGTAAGGGACGACTCCGCCCTTCGGATAAAATAAACCACCCTGTTCAGGATCAATCAGATCGCGATTCTGACGTTGATTCTCTGTCTTCTCATATTTCGCGGCTTCCTCTTCGGTAAAAAACGCCTTCGTTCCCAATTCCTTGGGCCGTTCCAGTGGAGTGATCGTGCGGTAATCCCACACGCCTTGCAGGTCCGGCTGGCCATCAGGAGTACGCGGCGGAGTCCACGGCTTTGCTGCGGCTGCCGCTTTCGCCGCGGAGCGGCCTTCGTCGTGGAGTCGGTCTGGCCCGCGAGATTTCCAGGCGCCAGGAACGCGACCGCAATCACCAATGTCACCAAACCCGTTGCAGCGAGAAATCGATGGCTCATTCCAAACCTCCCAAGGCCTCCACTCACTTGCTCTTTTGCTTGCGAAGAGGCCCGTACAGAAGCTCTTCGGCGAATTCGACGCACTGATATTCCAACAACTGCGCATCCTTTTCGAGGTGGCGATAGAGCGGCATTCTCATCTTCCAGGGCCGCGAAAAGACTTTTGGGTCCTCGATTGTGGCTTCGTAATCGAGGGCGTCCGGGCTGATGGGCGTGTAGCGTTCGACTACGTGTAACGCGTCACTATGGAAATTACCGGCCCTATCAAACCACGTCTCCTCGTTAAAGCTCGTCACGTCGACGACCAGCGTATCGCCCTCCCAATGGCCGACCGACCAGCCCATCCATGTGTCGTTGGGACTTTTCAGTTTGCTATTCATGTAGATGGTTCGAGTAGCACCCGCGAACTCATAGGCCATAAGGATGTGCTGCGGAGTCTGAATTATCTGAAATGGGTACGGCATGTACGTCGCGCGCGGCACACCCGGCATATAACACTTGATTTCGGGGTCGGAGGTCAACCAGTGCTCGGAGTTTTCTTTCTTTTTGGCCGCTGCCTCGGGCAGGTACGGGATTTCGTTGCCTTCCACTACGCCTCGACCTGCGGGAATGCTGAAGGCCGCGCCCAGGGCGACCACCGGCCCCATTCGCGCCGCATGGTCCTGGATATCCCAGTTTGCCGTGTTGAGAGCCTCCCAAATCCCGTTCAGGTCTGGTTTGCCATCTGCCGTTCGTGGCGCCTTGTAGGTCTGGGCATGACTCACGTTCGGTATTGCGACGAGCCAAAGCGCCGCTATCCAACTTGCTGTCAGGCCTGCTATCAGGGCGCCTTTGGAGGTCGCAGATATGCCGACTCTCAACCAATTTTGCATCAGGGTGTCCTCTAACCTGCCTGCCTTCCGGAGTATAGGCTTTTTGAGGTTGGTTCCGCAGCTTGAAACAAGGGATTCCTCGCCACATCACTGCCAGGGCG
>CAWDQT010000038.1:0-40285 GCA_963804535.1 uncultured Acidobacteriota bacterium | reverse complement strand
TTTACTTCTCGCTGCTTAGAGTCTTTCCGCCTACCAGCTTCACGAACTCATCATTCGTCGCCACGCGGCCGTGGATGGGAACGTGTTGGGCGACATCCAATTTCAGCAGCACCATATTCTGATAAAGCGTGCGCATGCCGGGAGTGGCAGTCGTCGGGCCTGTGGCCTGCGCCTGCGGCGAATAAAGGTCGGCATTCACCAGGATTTTTTCCTTCGGCAGGTAGACCATCAGCATGTCGTTGCTGTGATTTCCCTGTCTGTAAGACGGATCGCCGAGATCGTAGGCCACGTCCAGCACGTGAAATACTTCCATCATGCGTGTGCCGTCGGTCACCACGTAAGGCGCCGTCATGCGCGTGTCGCCGTCTACGGTTTCGATCGGCGCCGGCCGCCGGCTGATCATGTACATCGGATGGTATTGCGCCAGCCGGTCGGGTTGCAGTGACCATCCTCCGGGATGAAAAAGAATGTCCAGGTAATACTGCTTGTTCGTCTCGTGAGTCACTATCGTCGTTCCCTGCGCGAGAAACGTACGCAGCCCGCCCGCATGGTCGAAATGATGGTGCGTATTGATCATGTATTTGATCTGTTTATTCGGCACGAGCCGGTTCACTTCGTCGATCATGGCCAGCGAACGCGCCTCATTCACGGGCGCCTCGACGACCGCGACGAAATCACGAAATTCCATCACCAGGCTGTTGTAGTTCGCCGCGCCAAGCATCCAAACTCCGTCCGCAAGCTTTTGCGTCTGGACTGTAAGCGGCGGCGCCGTGGCCGTGCGCACCGCGTCCGGAACGGCCTCGACGGGCACCTTCACGTTGGCCTGCACATTCGTCACTTTAATTTCGTAATAATTGTGCGCCGGATTTAGCACCGGATCGCCCTGGTGGACGTGGACCAGCGTGGGAAATTCGACGCCGCCGAAATCTTTGTATTGCGTGTAGCGCATTTCATAGTTCATGTCGCCATAAACGGGATTCGGAAACCACGTGTCCACCAGTTCCACGAGATTCTGGTCGTTGATCGTGCCGTTGATCTTGTATTTCCCTCCCATCACGGTGAAGGAAACGATCGTCACCCTGCGCCCGTTTTGCGAAAGGCCGAAATCCGATGAGCCTACGATCGGCTGCGAGATCGCCGTTGCGTCAGTCGCTGCGAGCGCCGCCCTCAAGAATCCGTGCGGCGTGAGCACGATTTCGAGTTGCCGCAGATCGGAAACCGGCACGCCGTCGAGATACGGCCGCGTCTGGGGCACAACTTTGTCGCCCTCCACATTCCAGGCGGACGTGCCATTCAGCAAAGTGACGATGCGCTGCTCGGGCATGGGCACTCGGCCCAAGGTGGGATAGCTGCCCTGTCTGCGTGTGTACTCTTCGCGCGAAAACTTGGCGTCGTAATCGATCGTGCGTGTGTACGGATTCACTTCGTAGTGTGGCCAGTCCTCGTTCAGGCCGTACGTCTGCCCAATCATGGAGAACCATCCGCTGCCGGAATACTGAATGGTCTTCAGGTTCGTCAGCCCCATCGCTTTCGCGGAAGCCTGCAACACGCTGCGAACGTCCTGTGCCGATGCCGTCGCCGCCACGAGACACACCAGTGCCGCCAGAATGATTGCCCGCCGCTTCATACGTTCCTCCTTGCTGGTTGTGCCTTCGGTTAGAACTTGCCCAGCGCGATCGCTGCGCTGCCATGCTAGTGCCGGGCGCGAGCCGCTGTCAATGAGACCGCGCGCTAATTTTCGGCTAATTTTGAGGCGATTCCGACAATGGCAGCTCGGTTGCGATCCGATGTCAGGCGGTCTTGTGCGGCTGCGTCTCGCGGAGCACGTTGGCGAAAAATCTGCCGCCGACCGAGACACCTGACTGAACGCGGCCGGTGACGACAACGCGCGCACCCTGGCTGGGCACGCCAAAGCCGCTGCTCCACACCCATAGACGGCCCGTTCCGTCATCGACCTCGAACGCGCCCTGGTTGGCGACGGCAAACGAGTTGATGACCTGCCCCGCGATGGTGACGTCTTTTGCCATGTACTTCGCGGGATCGTTATTGATCGCGGAAATCTTGGTCGCCGAACAGCCGGCTACGAAGATCAGAAAAGCCAGCGCCAGCAGATTTGTTGGAGTCCTGAGACAGCGGATTTTGCGGTCGAGCATATTGTTACCGGTTAGATGCTGTGACCAATGCTTACGTCCAGCGGAACCAGCTCAGCGCCAGCAAAAAGGAAATGGCCATCCATGCGACGAGCACGCCCAAACGTCCAGCCTGCGCCGCGAGCGGCGCGCCTTGCAAAATCGTAGCGCGCAGCGCGTCGTTGAGCGCCGTCAGCGGCAGCGCGCGAATCAGCGGATGCAGCACG
This sequence comes from uncultured Acidobacteriota bacterium, assembly GCA_963804535.1. GTDB lineage: Bacteria > Acidobacteriota > Terriglobia > Acidiferrales > UBA7541 > Palsa-189. Next base: position 37,929 of record CAWDQT010000038.1, on the reverse strand, counting down.
GCAGGGAAGCGCTCGTAGGAGAAAAACACGCCCGAGAAAATCCACATGGGCATCATCACCAGATTCATCAATCCGCTGACGGTCTCGATCTTTTGCGCGCGGCTTGCGGTGAGCAGCCCGAGACCGGCAAATGCGCCGGCGCCGAGCGCTCCGAGCAACACAATCGCCAGCCACGATCCCACGACGCGCATATGAAAGATCAAGATCCCCAAGCCGAGAAGCAATCCAAGCTCCAGGACCATCAGTATGAGGCGGCTGCTCGTGAGCGCGAGAAGGAAATCGCTGCGGCGCATGGGCGTGGCCACGTAACGCTTCAGCAATTTGCGCTGGCGATAATCCACCAGGGCAAAGCCCACGCCCCACATGCCCGAATTCATCAGGTTCATGCCGAGCAGGCCCGGAATCAGAAAGTCGATGTAACGCGCGCCGGGCTCGCTAAAAGCTCGCTCCGTAGTGGGTAACGGATTTTTTCGCCCTGCGGCCGCCTGTAAAGCTTCATCGGCCTGCGCTTGCGCGAGAACGCTTTCGGGCCGCGCCGGATCGTAGCGATATTCGAGGCGCGCCACCGGCGTCGCCGTGAGGAATGATCACGAGATCGTATCTGCCAAGGCGGAACCCATCCAAAGCTTCGGCTTCGGGAACAATCTGCGCGTGCAGCGATTGCGGCGAACGCTGGGCCATCTGCAGCACGGCGTCCGCGCCGGGACCGGCCGCGATAGCCACGTTGGGAACGCTCGCGGGCCGGGAGCGAAACGCGATACCCAATCCAAAGGCCAGCAGCAGAGGAAACAGAAAGACCCAGAAGATCACTTCCGGCTCGCGCTTCATTTCCTTGAGTCGAGCGCCAAGCAGATGCCAATAAGCCGTCCACCGGCCGTTTTGCCTTGCAACGGCGGGTTTGCGGGCGCCGCCCTCGACGATGCCGGAAGGCGTGCCGGCGGCCTTGGCGGCCTCGTCTGTTCTCAATGGAGCGCTCATGATTCTTCCCTCAAGTGCCTGCCGGTAAGCCGGACGAACACGTCCTCGAGACTGGCCTGCCGCGTGGTCAGGTGCAGCAGCCGCGCGCCTTGCTGCGAAACCGCTTCGAGCAACGCCGGAATGGTGACGTGGGGCTGGCGCACCGTCAAGCAGACGAGGCCGTTATCCGCATGCACGGATTCCACTCCCGGCAGGCTGCGCCAAATTTCCTGCATATGCTTGCCGTTCGTCGTTTTCTTGGCTTCGTGGGACGAAGCGCCGTCGATGGCGAATTCGACCATGTGCTGGCCGCCGAGGCGTTCGATCAATTCCGCCGGACTTCCGCCGGCGATGATCTGGCCGTAATCGATGATGGCGAGCCGATCGCAGAGGCGCTCGGCTTCGTCCATGTAGTGCGTGGTGAGGAGCACGGTGCCGCCGGCGCGCTGAAATTCGCGAATGATGTCCCAAAGCTGGCGGCGGCTTTGCGGATCGAGTCCGGTGGTGGGCTCATCGAGAAACAGGATGCGCGGATTCGCCACCAGCGCCGTGGCGACGGCAAGCCGCTGCCGCTGGCCTCCCGAAAGCTTGCCCACCCAGGCATCCGATTTTTCCGTGAGCTCGAGCTCGGCCAGCACCTCATGGGCGGAACGCGGCTGGCGATAGAAGCTGGCGAAGAGTTCGATGGTTTCGCGGACGGTGAGCTTTTCCGCCAGGCGCGTCTCCTGCAGGGAGATGCCCAGCCATTCGCGCAGCTCGCGCGGATGGCTCTGCCAGGTGCGGCCGAGGATGCGCACTTCGCCCGAAGTGGCCGTGAGCAAGCCCTCGAGGATCTCGATGGCCGTGGTTTTGCCCGCGCCGTTCGGTCCGAGCAGGCCAAAGCATTCGCCTTCGCGAATCTCGAGATCGAGCCCGCGCAGGGCTTCCACCTTGCCGTCGTAGGTTTTGCGCAGGCCGCGGCACTCGATCGCAAGGCCCATGCCTTCGATTCTAACGAATTGGCTCGCGCTATGCGCTAATGGCTTGTGTCTCTCGCCAGCCAAACGAGAGGTTGTCATCACGAGGAGCGTAGCGACATGCGGTCCCCAACGAGGCTCCGGTTTTGCCTCGTTGGGGTGCGCGAGGGATCTGCTTTTGCTCTGTGTAGCGCCGCCCTTCAGGGCGGCATGCTCTTGCTTCTGTGGGGTGCCCCACCCTTCCGTTTTGTGAAAGGTGGGATGGCCTTTGTAGCTCAGGTCGTTCCGCCGAGTGCTTTCTTCGCCGGGAGACCTGAGGCTTTTTCGCTTTCGACGTCGCTGGATTCGAGGGCCGCCTTCGGAGGAATCTGCCTTTGATTTTCGTGTGCCCTAGGTTCGAGCGCCCAACTCTAATCTTGGCTGGAATGCCCCGGAGGAAAACGAATGAAAATTGCCGCCTTGATCGCCCGCATCCTGCTTGGCTTGGTCTTTGTTGTTTTTGGATTGAATGGTTTCTTGAACTTTATGAAAGGTCCCTTACCTTCAGGAGTCGCGGGCCAATTCCTCGGCGCGCTGATGCAGTCCCATTTTGTCCTCGTCGTATCTGCGGTGGAACTCGCGGGTGGTGCGCTCCTGCTGGCGAATCGCTACGTGCCGCTGGCGCTCGTACTTCTCGGCCCCGTGATCGTGAACATTTTCTTCTATCATCTGCTCATGGACCGCAGCGGCCTGATCATCGCCATCGTCGTCATCATTCTGTGGGGACTCATCGCCCTTCGTCACCGCCAATACTTCTCCGGCCTATTCGTCCAGCGCGCTTCATAATCGGCGCGCTATCTCTGGCCGCCGCGCCCGATTCAGCCGCTGCCCTATGACGGCCGACCCGACGGCACCACCATCGAGCCGCTCTTAGTAAGCGTCCCAATTCCGAATGCAAATTCCCAAAACGGTAGCAATGTTCGAACATTTGTTTTACATTTAGGCCCTGCAATGGATACATTCGCGCCCCTCCAACGCAGCGAAATCATGCGCCGGGTTCGTTCTAGTGGAACACGTCCTGAGCTGATGGTTCGCAGTATGGTGAGGCGCATGGGCGTTCGATATCGGAGTTGCCCTCGTAATCTGCCCGGAAAACCCGACCTCGTGATCGCCAAAGAGAGGAAGGCCATTCTCGTGCATGGGTGCTTTTGGCACGGGCACAAGTGTGAAGCTGGAAAACTGCCAAGCTCAAATAGGGTTTATTGGAAAAGTAAACAAACCAAGAATGCTCGTAGAGACTTGCAGAATGCACGTGTGCTAAGAGCGAGAGGTTGGAAACTTATGGTCATTTGGGAATGCCAACTCCGTGCCGAGAAGCGGCTCCAAACGAAGCTCTCACGGTTCCTGAGCACGCAATCGTGAGCAGATCGCAGCGGTCTTGGTACGAATTCTTTGCCGGCGGCGGGATGGCCCGATTGGGTCTTGGCTCGGCCTGGAAATGCCTCTTTGCCAACGATATCTCCCAGAAGAAAACCAGCGCTTATCGCGCGTTTTTTGGGCACTCGCCGGAGTTGAAGGTGGATGACGTCGCACATCTGACCACCAAGGATTTGCCGGGAACTCCCGACCTGGTCTGGGCATCATTTCCCTGCCAGGATCTCTCTCTAGCTGGCAATGGTGCAGGCCTAGATGGCGAGCGCAGCGGCACGTTTAGGCCTTTTTGGAGGCTCGTTAGCGGCATGGGTTCTGAAGGCCGCGCACCTAGCGTGGTCGTGCTCGAAAACGTGATCGGAGCATTGAGCTCCCACTCGGGTAAAGACTTCGTCTCGATCTTCCGCGCGCTTGTTGAAAGTGGCTATCGTGCGGGAGCGCTTATCATTAACGCCGCCCATTTCCTACCGCAGTCCAGACCACGCCTATTTGTGGTTGGAGTCCACGGCGATAAGCCGATTCCGCCGGAATTAAAATCTGCTGCACCATCCGAACCGTGGCATACAAAAACCCTCCTAAGGGTTCACGAGAACCTGCCAGCGGAACTGGCAAGAAACTGGGTTTGGTGGACGCTACCCGTACCGAAGAAAACCATTCCGAGTCTTTCTTCTATCATTGAGGATCGACCGACGGGGACCGTATGGCACCATGAATCGGCAACAAAAAGACTCCTACGACTGATGGCGACGGCTCATCGAAAGAGAGTACTAGATGCGATGCGGGCCGGCGGTCGCCACGTCGGCACAATATATAAACGGACAAGACCCGACCATAACGGCGTCATGGCTCAGCGTGCCGAAGTCCGATTCGACGGAATATCGGGATGTTTGAGGACCCCGGTCGGCGGCTCCAGTCGGCAAACCGTCATAATTGTAGATAAAGGTCTCGTACGAACGCGCCTGCTTTCCCCCCGCGAGGCCGCCCGCTTAATGGGAGTTCCAGACAGCTATCCTTTGCCTCCCGTCTACAATGACGCGTATCATCTGTTCGGGGACGGGGTCGTCGTACCCGTTGTCAGTTGGCTAGATAACTATCTGCTCAGACGCTTGGTGGGCTCGAGAAGCTCTGAGCAGGTTGCGTGAACTCTCCCTACCTTGCGCAAGAAAGATCCATATAAGGTTGGCGGACCTCCAACGGACCTTGATTTCGAAAAGGCGTTGATGTTTTTCCACGCCTATATGTACGGCCCCCTCCAGGGAAATTGCGACTGTATAGCGCCCGCTCGGTGCGCCCTCCAGGTGCCGCAATGTCTTCCGACTGGGAAGTTTTTGCTTCCATTCTTGTTCGGGACGTCGGAAAGAAGCTCGCTGCCGGAATCGATCTATCACAACATGAAGTAAAGTCCGCGTTTGACGGAGGGAATTACGAATATCAGTATCACAAGAACACCGGCAGGGAAAAACTGAAACGAGACGCGGAGGTCGGGCATCTGTTTTTCGACCATCGAGACAACCTGCGGCACGTTGACCTCCGCTACGCTCATGGAAGCTCGATGAAGGAGTTCTTCAAAGAGTGGCTTGAGAAATATCCCGATCCGTACCTTCAGAGATACCGCAAGAATATTCCTTTCAGCTGGGTCGAAAAGAATGGAATACTGCTCATGACACTGACAGACGGCGAAGTGACACACCCCGAGACAGTGCCAGCGCCCTGAAAATAGGGAGGTAATCAACGGGGAGTCGGTCTCGGGGGCCCTCTTCAAACGAAATGGGAGCCTCCCATCCCTCCGGCATTCGAATGAACTTCTAACTATTTTCCCGCCTCATTCGAATAAATCGAACAAGTTCTTTATTCGAATAAGTAACAGGTAACTATGCCTTGAAATAAGTTTACTTATATGGTAACATCGCGCATGTTCGCGCTGAAACCTGCCAGGAATCCCCGATCTACAGAAATAGCCGTCACTCTGAGCGACTTGCGTCCTCCCGGAAAGCGCGTCGTCCCACTTTCCGGTCGGGACGCGCAGCCGAAGCGCGTATTCTGCCGACGATGCCTTCCGGCGAATCCATCCGCGCATTCACCCTTTGCGTTTCTGTAGTCGAAACGAATTCAATTTCCGAGGGGCAATACCCAATGCAAGTCGCGAGCTACGCACTTTCGCATGTCAGCAAGTCTCGTAGAATGCGCACTTACGCAAAAAAGGGGGGAGGGGGTGGGCCGCGCGAAGGCCTACCTTTCGCGCGTTTCCAAGGTCGGAGGCATCTGTTTGGCTTGCAGTGGCACACCGACCCACCCTTACGAACGACCCTTCACAGCTCCCTTCGGGACTCAGGGCAAGCAGAGGGTGGGGCACCCGGAAACCCAAGACGGGTGTATAACGGCAGCAACGAGGTGCGCGCGATGAGAATTCCACGAAAGGGCCAGGTTGGTGGATGGGCAGCAGTGTTAGCGGCGGCGGCAGGGCTGGCGCTGGTCGGCGCCGGTATGGGAGCGCAAAGCGCGCAAGCGCAGACGGGGCAAGGGCAGATGCCGCAGGCGCTGCCGGAGCAGCCGCTGATTTCGGAGAAGGGGCTGACGAAGGTCTCGGAGCACGTCTATGCGATCGTGGGATGGCCGAACATCGGGATTGTGGTGGGCGATCGCGCGACGCTGGTGATCGATACGGGGCTGGGCGAGCGCAACGGCGCGACGATCATGCGCGTGGAGCAGAAGCTGGCGAGAGGCCCGATTCTTTACCTCACCACCACGCACTATCACTCCGAGCACGTCACCGGGGAGCAGGCATTTCCGGCGAATACGATATTGATTCGGCCGGTGGTGCAGCAGGAAGAGCTGAACCAGCGGCTGCCGGGACACATGGCGCGGTTCCGCGTTATGTCACAGCAAAACAAGGAACTGCTGGCGGACGTGAGGATGCGAACGCCGGACATTCTCTTCAACGGCGACATGAAACTCGATCTGGGCGGCGTGACGGCGCGACTATTTCTGCTGGGGCCGGCGCACACGCAGGGAGACATGCTGATCTTTGTCGAAGAGGATAGCGTGCTGCTTCCCGGAGACATCGTGGAGAGCAAGCTTTTTCCGATCATGCCGGAAGAATCCACGATGAAAGGATGGATTGCGGTGCTGGATAAGCTCGAGCCGCTGAAGCCGAAGCTGATCGTGCCCGACCACGGGGAATTGGGAGACGGGTCGCTGATCGGGAAAGAACGCGCGATGCTGGCGGAGCTTCAGGGGCGCGCGCTGGAACTCAAGCGCGAGGGTAAGTCCGCGGAAGAAGCCGGGAAGCTGCTAACGGACGAACTGCACGCGAAGCATCCGGATTATGGGCAAGCAGAACGCATTGCCGCCGACGTGAAGCTGGTCTACGGAGAGGACCGGTAGTTGGCGCAGCTAAGAGACGCAGCCAAGAAACGGATTCTTAGGCGGCTTCCCGAGTTCCATCTCATGCCTGAATTGGGCATCGCTGAATTGCGCATATCTGAATTGGAAGCGGCTTCTTTTTGAGTTGCCGGACGCCAATTCGTGAGGTTATGCGCATAGAGCACGATGCACAGCAGATTGCCGGGAAGGAAACCATACTGAGCCGTCTGAACTCCGATCACGCAAACGACGAGGCTATTCAGCGCCGCGATAATCCAGCCGAACCATAGCCGCTTTCCGATGAGAATCGTAGAGAGGATCGTAAGAAAACAAGAGATATAGTCGAGATGATACATGTCTTATTCTGCGGGGCCTTTCTGAGTTGTTTCGGAGACCAGTCTAAAGAAAGGGCCGAACGGCCGATACTGTACTTCCGGACATGTGAGGTACAGCTGAAGCTAAATTGGAATTAGGAATCGCAGCACAGACGAATCGCCTTTGTTTGTTTCACGTTACGCGAACCGCTGAGTGCTTCGATACGAAGCTTGGGTGTTTGTGCTGCTGCCGATGTCTTCCGCGGAAACCCTACCTGTACGTAAGGGCGGCCGGGGAGTCTCTCCTTTCGATCAGGTTATACGTTCGCCGCTGATGGACCTCGAAGAAGTTGCCGGGGGCAGGGGTGGCCTTTTAGGCTTAGCGTAGACCTCTTTCGAGGTACCTGGCTCCAGACCATGAAACGCTCCCAGCTCATTCCCCTGCTTGCTCTGGCATCTGTTGATCGGCTTTTTCGTCAGCTTCCGCCCGTGCCCAGGACCTATCCGGAACCGGAACGGCTTTAATTACCGAATGCCAACCGGGCAAGACCGTGCCGGCGTATAAACAGCCCGGCTTCGGAATAAGGGCTTACGCACATTTCGCCTGCGGGAGTTCGGTGTACGTGTGGAAGGCGACCGCCAAGACGGCGCTCGTGCAGCAGGGAACTACGGTTGCGTATGTCGCGAGCAAATACGTTCTTGAAGCCGGCACGAGCAGGCAAGCGAGTCCCGTGGCGGTGCGAACGTTTTTGCAAGGCATAGCCGAAGGGCTGGAAACGCGGGACGGCTCGGCGATTTCGGCGCGCGGGCAACTTGTGCGGAGCTGCCTGGCCAGCCGAGGCTGCCGCGTGGAAGCGTGGCTGCATTTGGCGTGGACGCGCATCAAGCAGCCCAGCCAACTCGTCGAATTTCCGGACTCGACTCTGCGACTCTCGGCTGGCGGCGTCTACTACAGCGCGTTCGTGGTGAATCCGCCTCTGCGGTACAGAGATCGTCCGCTGCCGAGCCTCAATTCCCCAGTGCTGGTGGTCGACGGCGGAGGATTGAGCCTCGCCGTGGCCGGCCATACTTGCTACACGCTGGCCGCAGACGGCAAGTGGGCCGCGGCGGGCGCGAGCGCTGTCCAGGCCGTGGCCGCAATCCAGTAGACGGCGGCGAGCCGGCTGCAGGAATGCTGCGCGCCGGGATTGTGCGGCTGGACCTTCCGAAGTTCGTACGCTTTCCAGACTTAAAACCGAATTTGGAGTGGCAGCGCTAGTCGTTTCGCTAATCGGGCCGCTAATCGGGGCATTTCGCCAGCGGAGCCGGGGAGAGGTCCGGCGCGACCATCACCGGAACGACGGTGATATTTTCGCCGAAAGTACTGGGAACGACGCAGCGAAACTGCGCAAGGCTCTGTGGCAGCTTCGCCATAAGATTGCCGCCCCATCCCGCCTGGAAGATCCAAACGCGATCGCCCGGTTTCAATCCGTTGCTATGCACCGTTTTTTCGAATGCGCCGGCGAGACCCTCGGGCCTTAAGTACCAGAAAAAGAGAGGGGCGATCAAATGCCCATTGCAATTGAACGGACCGAAGTTCGTGCGAGACCAGGTGAAGAAGAAGCCCTCTTCGGTTTTGCAGTAGTAGTAGGTAAGCGGGATCGCGCTCTCCATGTCCGCCAAGATAACGTCGCCTTGCCGAGCAGACTGGCGAAGGTCATTCACGGCGCCGATCATCAGGTCTCGGCGTTGATTCGCTTGCGTGATGCCGGGTTCCGGGCATTGTCCATAGAGACTCGATATTCCCACCAGCAGGGTTCCAACTAAGACTCCGGCCCAAAGCTTTTGCCGGCAAATCGCCGCGAAAAGGAAGCTCGCTGCGGCAATGGCAAAAGGGGCGAGGATGATCGTGTGCCGGCTGCCTACATAAGGGTAGATCCCGCGAATGGCCGCCGCCCAGATCGCGGCAAACGGGAGCAGAAGCAGAATGCTTGCGTGGCGGGGAACACGGCTCGCAGCAGAGGACCGGAAGTCCCGAAGCAGCAGAAATCCTGCGCAGACGATAAAGCCAATGAGCATGGCTTCGGCGACGTAACGTTGCGCGAAAATGTATTGAAAAATGTTCCAGGTGTTCGCGCGCGTAAAATGAAAGATGCTCTCCTGATCGAATTGATAAAGCGTGTCACCAAATGAAGTGGACCACACGGCAAGGTTGTTTCTGATTTTCGAAATGTGCGTCAGATACAGCAGCAGGTAAATCCCCACACCCCCCACTTGGCCGACTATCCACGCGATAGTCAGTTTTCGCGGCCATCGGTAGTCCGCAATACGCGCCAAGGCGTAGATGCCGGCTGTCAACGCGAAAAATGCGGCGGAGTAATGAGAGAGGATGGCGAGATAGAGGAAAGAGGAGAAAAGCCACATGGCGCGGACGGATTTCTGGTCGAACGCTCGCTCGAGGAAGTAGAGCGCGGCGGTCGCGCAAAACAGCAGCAGCGCGTATTCGCGAACTTCGGCCGACAGGGCGATCAGAGTGGGCGAAAACGCGACAACAATGAGAGCAATCAGGCTTGCTGCTTCGCCGAAGAGCGCCTGGACCCATTTGAAGGCGAACCAGCAAAATGCAGTGCCCGCAAGGACCAACGGGAGGCGGAGTATGAACTCGGAGCGGCCCAGGAGATGGCAAATATATAGCAGCAGATAGATAAGGGGCGGATGCGCGTTCGTGAGACTAGCCTTGTAAGCGAGGCGGAGCGAAGGCTCATTGATCATCAGATAGTGCAGCACTTCGTCCGGATTGAAAAATGTTTTGCGGGCGAGAACGATGCGCGCTACCAAGCCGGCGGACACGATTGCGCTCGCTACGGCGTTGAGGTGAGCGTGAAGCCAGCTCTCGATGAAGCCGCTGGGACGCGCGGCTTTGCCTGACGGCATTCCGGACGCAACTTCGCGCTCCAGATGCGTTTCGGTATCGATGGTGGCGTTCAGATTCATTTCATCATTTCGGCATGCATGCGGTTAGCGGCGGGAAGAGCAGCCACGCCGCTCGGCGCGGCTGTGACGACAAACTGGTAGGCGAAGACGGTCTTCCACGAACCCGTTAGCGCGTCATGGAGGGCGTGGAGGGGCGCGAAAGCTTTTCCTTCCGTAAACGGAAATACCAGTTGCACGGGTAACGTCGTAGGAGTCACGTCGAGAACTCGACAGGAAACTTCGGCCATCATCTTTGTCAAAGTCCGCAATGTAAAAAAATGGAGATGGGTTTTATCGAGGATGCCGCGGTCTGCCGAGTCGAAATTTCCAAAGAGCAGGCTCAGGCGAATGATCCAGTTCGCGACATTCGGCACAGAGACGATGAGTTTGCCTGTATCCCTGAGCGCAGGGATCGCCTTCCGCAATACCGCGGCGGGATCGCGCAAATGCTCCAAAATATCCGCGAACAAGATGTAATCGAACTCCTGGCGATAAGGAAACGCGAAAGTTTCGATATCGGCGAGGTGAAAAACGTCGTAATAGGCTCTGGCCTTTTTTGCTGAAGCCGCATCGCTTTCGATTCCAACGACGTAGTGACCTCTCTCGCGCAGGATTTTTCCGAGATAGCCCGCGGCACAGCCCACGTCGAGAATGCGAAGGGGCTCTGGTTCCTCTTCCAGTTTTTTCAAAATCCAGTAATGGCTACTGTATTTGAAATTCTTGAACGCGTAGCCGTCCTGTAAGTCTCGTGAAGGGCTCAATACACTCTCCTATAGCGAGAATGGAGAGACTGGAATTGCCGGAACTCGACGAGCGATATTTTGTGCAGAAGAAAACGGCCGAGGAGGAAGAGGATGCTCAATCCGTAGATCACGCTATCGGCAAAACTGGCGCTGGAGGCGGCCGGAAAATATTTGGTTGGGACCGGAACTTCTTTGATCCGAAACCCAAGGTGAGTTGCCTGAACAAGTATTTCTTGATCGAAGACGAAGTTATCGGAGTTGAGCGAGAAGGGAATCTGTTCGAGAGCGCGCCGGCTATAAGCGCGGTAGCCCGTGTGATATTCGGCCAGCTTGAGTCCCAGCGTCCAATTTTCCAGACCTGTCAGAAATCGGTTGCCAATAAATTTCCACCACGGCATACCCTGCTCGAGTGTGTTCCCCGCCAGGAATCGAGAACCTAGTACGATGTCCGCGTCGCCCGCCTTGATTGGGGCGATGATTTCCGGCAGAAGTGTCGGATCGTATTGGTAATCCGGGTGCAGCATTACTACGATGTCGGCTTCCTCTTTCAAGGCCTCCGCGTAGCATGTTTTCTGGTTGGCGCCATAACCGAAGTTGCGCGTGTGGACAAACACAGTGAGTTGCAATTGCCGAGCGATATCCAGGGTTTTGTCGGTGCTGCCGTCGTCAACGAGGATGATCTGATCTACGACTTTGTGGGGAATGGCCTCATAAGTAATTTTGAGCGTTTTCGCCGCATTGTATGCGGGCATGACGACGATGACTTTGGGCTTGGTCGATTGGTCACCGAAAAATGACATGGGTTTACGCCCCAGCCATTAAACCTAATGACTATTGGGGTGTCGATTGCGCCGGAGATTTGCGTGCCTTAGAGGCTATTAACCGGTAGCCTGCAAGGAAGCCGAAGCGAGCGCACAGATAGATGTCTATGGACATCTCTCGAGCTTGTCTATGCTTTAATTGGCGCGTTTCGCCGGCATTCGAAGCGATTATACGAGAACTTCGGGAACTTCCAATCTCTGTTTGCGGAATGCCGACTCAAAGGCGTTCACGATTCGCGGGTCGAAGTCCGTTCCGGAAGCCTTTACGATAGTGTCCCGGGCTTCGAAGGGCGACAGCCCCTTGCGATAGGGCCGGTCGCTGACAAGGGAATCGTAGACGTCGGCCACGCTAATGACCATGGCCTCGACGGGTATCTGTTCGCCTTTAGTGGGGTGATATCCCGAGCCGTCAAATTTGTCGTGGTGCGCGAGAATGATCGGCAGAATGCGTCGCAGCGATCCTCCGACCGGACTTAGCATTTCCACGCCCCGCTCGACGTGGGTTTTGATCTCCCGCATTTCGGTGTCGGTCAACCGCGCGGCCTTATATAGAACTTCGCGGCTGATTTCCAGCTTGCCGACGTCATGCAAGAGGGCAGCGGCGCGGACGTCTTCGACCTGGTCTTCTCTAAAACCGAGTTCTAGAGCGATCTGCGTGGCATAAACGGAGACGCGATAAGAGTGATTTTGGGTGAATTTGTCGTTCGAAATCATCTGACTCAGGATTTGCAGGACTCCGTAATAAGTCTCGCGCAGCTCGCGCATGCGCTGCTCGCTATGCTCGTGCAGGGTACCTGTGGCGTAAGCCAAGATAATGAGAAACCCGGCCCAGATTGACAGGTCAGACCATCCGAGAATATCTTCGCTGGGAACAGGACCGCGGTTAAAAAGTGTGGGGTGCATCACGTTGACCCACACCACAAAAAGAATCGTGGCTACAGAGGCTTGCACGGCCCGGCGCCGCCCGAAGTAGTACACCGCGAATAGCGTAGGCAGATTGTAAAAGGTCAGGACCAGGCGCTGGCCCTCAACGAAGAAATTCACCAGGGCCGCCGATGCGACGATGGAAAAAATCAGCAAAAGTTCTTTATTTACTTGCGCCAGGCGAGAGATCCACTTGCCCTTCATGCATCCTCCTGCGGAAGAGGGAGAAAATGGCCCACGCTACCAAGGATCAGCTTGGCCTGAAAAGTAGGAGCGTCGCCATAGTACTTCTCAGTGTTAGTGCCGCTTGGGTAAATAACTTGCGCGGGCAGCGCATAAGGGAAAACCTGTAGGCCGTTATTGCCGTTACTGCCCTTTATTTCGAGTCTTCGTTTACGCCTCGAATTTTGCGCACCAGCATGAGGACGGGATCGTAGAACTGATCCACGACCCGCTCTTTGAGGGGGATGATGGCGTTATCGGTGATGTGAATCTCTTCTGGGCAGACCTCGGTGCAGCACTTTGTGATGTTGCAGAAGCCTATGCCGAGCTCATCTCTCAGCAACTTCGCCCGAGATTTGCCGTCGACCGGATGCATTTCCAGTCCTGCCACGCGGACAAAGAAGCGCGGCCCGGCAAACTGTTCGAACTTATCATGATCCCGTAGGACGTGGCATACGTCCTGGCAGAGAAAGCATTCGATGCACTTGCGGAACTCCTGCACGCGATCGACGTCATCCTGATAGACCTTCCAATCCGTGCCGGGACGAGGCGTGAACGGCGGGATCTTCTTATTTATCTTGTAGTTCCAGGAAACATCGGTGACGAGGTCCTTCAGGATCGGGAAAGACTTCATGGGGAACACTTTGATCGGCTGATCCAGCGGCAGCGCATCCATCCGCGTCTTACACATCAGCCGCGGGCGGCCATTCACTTCCGCAGAGCAAGAGCCGCACTTCGCGGCTTTGCAATTCCAGCGCACCGCCAAATCGGGCGCGAGGTGTCCCTGGATATAGTGGATGGCGTCGAGCACGACCATTCCAGGAGCCACGGGAACACGATACTGCTCGGTTTTCCCGCCCTGGCGGTCTCCTCGGAATACTTCTAAAATCGCGTCGGCCATCTTTATTCCTCCACTACTTCCTCCGCTACTTTGTTCCTCCGCTACTTCCCTTTACCTGCAACTGCCTCTGCTTCGTCGGCCAGAAGCTTTTGCAGTTCTTCCGGCATGGCGGGGACAGGTTCCTGGCGAAGCGTCATGGCCCCACTTCTGTGAGGAGATGACGTTGTTCTGCTTGCCCCAGGTGGCGTCCAGCGATGGATAATCGATGCGGCTGTGGGCTCCGCGACTTTCGCGGCGCGCCAAAGCGCTGCGCGTAACCGCTTCCGAGATCGTCAGCATTGATTGCAGATCGTAAGACAAGTGCCAGCCGGGATTGAACATCCGCGAACCATCCACATGCATGCGCCTGGCCCGTTCCTTGAGCTTCTCAAGCTCCTGCAAAGCTTGCTGGAGGTCCGCTTCAACTCGGAAGATTCCCACGAGCTTTTGCATCGTCTCCTGCAAATCGCGATGGATCGCGTAGGGAGATTCGCCGTTTCCATTTTGAAATGGGGCGAGCATCTCGCGTTCGGCCTTGTCGACCTGCGTCTGGTCTATCGTGGCTTGGCGGACCTTTTTGGCCGATTGAGCGGCGGCCATACCCGCCCGCCTTCCAAAGACCAGCAGGTCAGAAAGGGAGTTGCCGCCCAGGCGATTCGCGCCATGCAACCCGGCGGCGACTTCGCCGGCAGCGTACAATCCCGGCACCGTCGATGCAGCCGTTTCTGGCTCGACGCGCACGCCGCCCATCACGTAGTGGCAGGTGGGCCCAACTTCCATTGGGCCTTTGGTGATATCCACGTCAGCCAGTTCAAGGAACTGGTGATACATGCTGGGGAGCTTTTTCTTCACGTATTCCGCGGGCTTCTGAGAAATGTCCAGGAAGGCGCCGCCGTGTTCTGAGCCGCGGCCTTCGCGCACTTCCGTATAAATGGCGCGCGCGACGACATCGCGGGTGGAAAGCTCCATGCGCTTGGGATCGTACTTTTCCATGAAGCGCTCGCCATTCTTATTGCGAAGGATGCCGCCCTCTCCGCGGACCGCTTCGGTGACCAGAATGCCTTGGACTCCCGGCGGCCAGACCATGCCCGTCGGGTGGAACTGAACGAACTCCATATCTTTCAGTTCGGCTCCGGCCTCGTAGGCGAGCGCCATTCCGTCGGCGGTGTATTCCCACGAGTTGGAGGTGATTTTATAGATTTTCCCGATGCCGCCCGTTGCCAGCACGACGGATTTGGCCTTGAAGACAACGAATCGGCCCTGTTCGCGCCAGTAACCGAACGCGCCTGCGACGCGGTCGCCGTCTTTGAGCAAGCGCGTGACCGCGCACTCCATGTACACATCGATGCCGAGGGCGACGCCGCGATCCTGTAGCGTGCGGATCATTTCGAGGCCGGTGCGGTCGCCTACGTGACACAGGCGTTTGTAGGTATGTCCGCCAAAGGCGCGCTGCAAAATCTGGCCGTCGGAAGTGCGATCAAAAAGCGCGCCCCACTGTTCGAGGTCGCGGATACGATCAGGAGCTTCCTGTGCGTGGAGCTGGGCCATGCGCCAATTATTGAGGAATTTGCCTCCGCGCATGGTGTCGCGGAAATGGGTTCGCCAGTCGTCGGCACGGTCCACATTTGCCATGGCCGCGGCGATTCCGCCCTCGGCCATAACGGTGTGCGCTTTGCCAAGCAGAGACTTGCAGACCACGCCTACCGATGCGCCCTGCGCCAGCGCTTCGATGGCGGCACACAGGCCTGCGCCGCCCGCGCCAATGATCAAAACGTCGTGCTCGTGTGTTTCAAACTTGGTGGTCACAGGATTGTAATGTCCCGCAGAACTCCGGCTGCAACCAGCCGAATATAGAGATCGGTCAGACCTACGGAAATCAGGCTGCACCAGGCATAGAGCATGTGCCGTTCATTGAGAATACTAATGGCGCGCCAACCCGTGTGCCGTGGCGATCCCATCGAAGTACAGGAGAAACAGTCAATCTTGCCGCCTACGAGATGCCGCAGAGAGTGGCAAGACACCGTATAAGTCGAGAGAAGAACCACGTTGACCAGCATGATGATGCTTCCTACGCCGACTCGGAAATGGCCATCCAGAAAAAACGCGATGATCGCGTCGTACCAAAGAAAGCCCAGAACAATAATGGCTGCATAGAGGAAGTAGCGATGCAGGTTCTGAAGGATGAAGGGAAACTTCGTCTCTCCGCAGTAATTGCGCTTGCGCTCCCCGACCGCACAGGCCGGCGGATCCATGAAATACGCGCGGTAATAGGCCTTCCGATAGTAGTAACAGGTTGTTCGAAATCCCAACGGAAAAGCCAGGATCAGAAGCGCGGGAGACCATGGCCAGAAATGGTGCTGCGGATCGATCAGTGGTGAATAGAAAGGCGAAAGATAAGGACCCCAGGTATAGTAGGCGCCCTCGAACGCGCGGAAGGTTGCATAAATACCAAATGCACCCAGGAGGAGCGCCGCGGGCAGAATCTCGGTCCACCACGCGTCTCGACGGAGCGTGCCTACGAAGTGCCCCTGACTGACTGTTACCGATTCCCCTGCCATTTCGTCATTGGCCTCCGGATTCTAGAATCGAACGGGAGTTCCTGAATCCTTCTGACGCACACTTCCGACGGCGCGTCGTTTCAAGCCGCGTTCGCCTCGCAATTCGAACTATCGCGGTGCTGTAGGTTACCTGGTGCAAGAGCAGTTGCGAGAAAAAGCGATCGCAAACATTCCGATCGCGGACGCTGCGCCGTATACAGAAGTCCCTGTACTCCAAACTTTAAAAATACGATGGCGATGAATGGCTGTCAAGGGCGAAGCCATTCCGGAGGCTTAGGTTATTTTTGGTTTGGAGCTCGGATGCACTAGTGAGTGAACAGGAATGGCGCGTTGGGGAATCACGCGCAGGACTAGGACTAGTTGCGCGAATGCGGACTCAAGACGCCGTGGCGCCGGCGCCGGCTTCATGTGCACGTCCGGCCATCGGGGTCGCAAATGTTGTGACAGGGCGTTGCGTGACGGGCGAAGGCGGCGCGGGCCCCTGATTCTCGAACACTAAGCGTCGCGCGTCGCTATCCCAATCGATGGAGACCATGTCGCCCAGCTCGACCTGCCCAGAGGCGAGCAGGTTGGCGAGCGGCGAAACTACTTGCCGGGCAATAGCGCGCTTCAAATGCCGTGCGCCGTATCTCAGATCGGTGCCTTCGCGCAGGAGGAAGGCCTTTGCGTCCGGCATTACGCGGAACATAAACGGTACGCGGCCTCCATCCAACACCTGTTGCTGAACAACTGCCAGTTCGATATCGAGAATTTCTCCAAGCTGTTCTGGTTGCAGCTGATGAAAAACGACGACGCGATCGAGCCGGTTCATGAATTCGGGCGAAAATCTGCGCCGAGCTGCCTCGACGGCGGTGCGTTCGAGCTTTATGTTCAGACCGGCTGCTGATTGCGCCGATGGTTCCACGAATCCCATTCCCTTGCTTACCAAAGCCGTAATTTCGCGCGCGCCGAGATTGGAGGTGAGAACGATAATCGTTTGCGAAAGATCGACACGACGCGTATCGCCAAGCGTCAGGGTGGCTTTGTCCAGGATGCCGAGCAGCAACTGCCAGAGGGCGTCGCTGGCCTTTTCTATTTCGTCGAAGAGCAAGAAGCTGAGCTTGAGCTTATCGGTGTGATACTGGCTCAGAGTCTCCTCGGTGATAAGTGGGTGAGTATCCCGGTGACCCAGATAGCCGGGCGGCGAGCCGATGAGTTTGGCAATCTCATGCGAGTGCTGAAACTCCGCGCAGTCGATCTTAACCACTGCTTTCTTGTCGCCGAACAGGGCTTCGGCGGCAGCCTCCACGATGCGGGTCTTTCCCGAGCCGGTGGGTCCTAGAAACAGCAAATTTCCGACGGGACGTCCCGGCGCGTTCATGCCCGCGCAGAAGACCTGAAAAACCGATACTACGGCTTCGACTGCTTCATCTTGTCCTACCACTTTGGAGCGCAGAGCCGGCCTCAAATTCTTGCAGCTGCGGGCTCCGTTTGGTGGGATCAAGAATTTTGCCTTGAGTACTCATTGCGCTCTCCCCAGAGTTCCGGGTTCTGGTGTTGAACTCTTGCCGAAAAGCGTGCGCGCATTTACTCGCAGTGTGAGTTTGTGTTTCGTCCTTCTGCTCACGTTGCACCCTCACTGTGCATCAAAACGCAGCAGTTGAGAATCCGTGGAAGCCCACGGGAGTGGGCATAAAATGCTGGTCTAAAGTCACATCTGGACACCTATTTCTCGTAGGAGCCGGACCCGAGAAGAGGTCAGTAAAAGTACCGATAAATTCAAGGAAGCGCATTAGCGCGGGCCCGCTGGTTTCGTGCGAACGAATTTTGGCGCCCAGGCCATATGCCAACTAACTATCTGGCTGGACTGGACTTTTGCTCGGGTTTCGCCTTCTTTAGAATGGAGCGGTGCCGAATCTGACCGTATTCATTGGCAAGGGGGGCGTTGGCAAGACTACGATTTCGGCTGCCTATGCCCTGCATCGGGCGATGCGGGACAGGAAGAGATCCGTTCTCCTTCTCTCGACGGATCCGGCCCACTCTCTTTCCGACATCTTCGATCAGGCGTTCGGCGACTCACCGCAGAAATTGCGCCTGGCTTCAAAGGCGCGACTGGACGTGTGGGAGGTCAACGCCGAAAAGCGATTTCGCGCTTTCTTGAACCCGCATAAACGAAGCGCTCCTCTCGATCCTGGAGAGGGGCTCCATCTTTTCGCGCTCCGATCTCGAACCGCTGCTGGAAACCACATTGCCGGGAATGGCGGAAATGGCGGCGCTTCTGGCTATGACGGACGCCCTGGATTCCGGCAAATATGACCACGTCGTGGTGGATACAGCGCCGGTGGGGCACACGTTGAGACTTTTCGCCTTGCCTCAATATTTTTCGAATTTTCTCGATATTCTGGAGTTGGCCGCCAGCCGCGATCGGCTGCTGGCCGAACATTTCGGAGGCGCGGTGCAAAGCGCTCCGAACACTCTGGTCGAGAGCTGGCGACAGATGGTGGAGGCGATCAGGGTGGCACTTCTGAGGAATGCGGAGATCTTTTTGGTGACTACGTCAGAGAAATTCTCCCTCAACGAGTCCCTCCGAGCCGTCATCGCACTGCGTTCGCTCTCACCTGATTTGGATTTAGCAGGCATCGTCCTGAACCGAGCCGTCCTCGGATCCGAGCACTGCCGAATTTGCCGGCCGCGGTATGCTGCGACCCGCGATGCCCGTCAGTTTTTGCGCCGACATTTTCCTGCGAAGCGTGTTTACATCGCCGAGGACGCCGGCGCGCCGATCATGGGGCCGAGACTGCGGGCTTTTGGCGACCACGTCTTTGCAGGTAAAAGATTTAGCTGGGGTGGAGTGCCGAAGCCAAAGCCACGCGAGATGCGGTTATCCCGGCTGGACTGGCCGATTATGGATCGATCTCTCTCGATGGTTTTAGGCAAGGGAGGAGTAGGAAAAACAACGATTTCGGCGGCCCTGGGGTTTAATACACGGCTGCGCGACCCGCGCGCCCGTTGATATCTGTTCGGTTGATCCGGCGCCTTCTTTGGACGACATCTTCCAGAGTGAGATTTCGGACGAGCCCCGTCCTGTTCTTGGGGATCAGGAATTCCGCGCCTCGGAAATGGATTCCGTCGCCGTTTTCAAGGTGTGGGCTCGCCGTGTGAAGGAGACGATTGATCAGGCCACCACTGCGGAAGTATCGAGCGTTCACGTCGATCTCTGGTTCGAACGCCAGTTCTTTTCGCGGCTTCTCGAGAGCGTTCCGCCGGGCGTGGATGAAATTCTGGCTGTGCTCCGTGTAGTCGATCTGGTCCGCGGGAGTTCGAGCCGGGTGTTGATCGACATGGCCCCCACCGGTCATGCGCTTGATCTTCTGCGGACGCCGGATCGCATCCTGGTGTGGACCAGGCTATTATTGAAAAGTCTGGCCCACCACCGTACACTCGCCCTGGCACGTGACGCCGGGGTGAAAATCGCGGAACTTGGGAAGGGTGTCCGCGATTTGTCCAAGTTTCTAAAAAATCCCCGAGAGACTCGGGTCTACGTCGTTATGCTTCCGGAAGCGCTACCTGACAGGCAAACCGAGCGGCTCATTGCCGAGCTCTCCAAGCTGCGCCTTTCGACCGGAGCCATATTCGTCAATCGGGTCCTCTTCAAAGAGGACGTGAGGGACTGCCGGCGTTGTTTGCGCAGGCATCAATGGCAGCTCAATACCCTCGGTCGGTTATCGGCGCGGTATTCGCAGATTCCGATCTACGTGGTGCGAAATTTCCCCAACGAGATTGCCGGCAAGAAGGCGCTTCGCAGTTTTACAGGCGAGTTATGGCGGCTGGCGTGAAGGTCACTCAACTCGCCAAGGCCGCGCCGCCCGGTCAAGCTCCGGCTACGGTGATTCACCTTTATGGAGTGACGATGGCTCCCGGCCCCTTGCCTGATTTGTTTCGGCGCTTAAGAGGAGTCGACGGCGCAGCGCCTGTTGAACGGCTCGCTTGTGCCGGGCTCATCTGCTGGGTCAGCCGGGTGCCAGAAGCAGAATTCGCTCAGAACCTTTCCGAAAATATGCAAAATCTCGATTGGCTTGCCGCCGCCACTACCAGGCATCAAGAGGTCGTTTCCGCTATCGCTCAAGCCGCAGACGTTCTGCCCGCGCGTTTTGGAATAGAGTTTCTCGACGAGAAGTCGCTTCTGGTACACGTCGAGAGCCGGCGATCTGTTTTGGAGGCTGATTTCAATCGCATCCGGGGCAAGGAAGAATGGGGTGTAAAAGTTTTTGCCCTGCCCAGCGCGGCGCCGGTGAGCAACAAGAAAATCCGCACCGGAAAGGAGTATCTGCAGGCGAAATCCGCCCTTGTTCGCCGAGCGGTGAAACGGTCGAGCCCCGAGCTTGTGGAGTTCGCCAAAGCGCTGCAATCGATGGCTGATGATGTTGCGGAAGGCGGAAAGTTCGCTGCGACCAGGCGCGACCTGGAGTTTCATAAAACGATTTTGTTGAAACGGAAGGATCGCAAAAAGCTCGAAAGTCTTGCCCGGAGCTATTCCAGAAAATGGAAGGACCAAAGACGAATCGAATGCACGGGACCTTGGCCGCCGTTTTCTTTTGTCTCACGGACAGAACCATCTGAATAATCAATCCCATGCCTGAACACCTCTATGCTTGAACACGCCTATGCCTGAACAGAGACCGGAGATCGTCCTCGTCGGCGATGATGAATCCGCAGATCTCACTTTGCTGGATTTAATCGATCACGTACTGAATACAGGCGTGATCATTCGCGGGAATCTGGTGCTCTCGCTAGCGGGGGTGGATCTGGTTTATCTGGGTCTGGACCTTATCGTCAGCTCCGTCGAAACCGCGTTGCGCCACATGGCAAAGAGTTCTTTGCCCCCCGCGGCCGCCGGGCGTCGGTCAAAGCGCTAAAACGGGCTCCGAATCAGACACTTGTGCTTGCATACTGCGTCGCGGAACAGCAAACCCAATTCAGCAGCCTTGGTACCGGAGTGGAAGGGGCGCCGGTTCGGTGGATCGATGTGGGCAGGCTGCGCTGCTTCGTATCTGATTTCGCTGCGCAGATGCCTTATGCACCCGTGCCCGAAATGGTAAAAGCGTTTAACCAGGTTTTGCAGCGGATCTTTGCGCAAGCCGTTATCATTCCGTTTCGCTTCCCGACGATCGTTGAAAGTGAAGATACGTTGAGGCAATTCGTGGAAAGCCGGGCGGCGGAGTACAGTGGCGCTTTGAAGCGTTTGCGCAACAAGGTCCAAATGGATGTACGCATTATCTTTAAGGCTCGCGAGAACGTGAATAGTTCCTCATCCAAGTCTGGAAGGGAATATCTCGAAGGCAGACGGGGGCGCTACCAACAGGCACAATCCGTTATGGACGAATTCCGGCGCGTCTCAAACTCACTGGCGGAGGAATGGATTCAGCGCGATACGCCTTCCGGAATTCGCAGCTTTGCGCTTGTGGATCGCTCCTCGCTGGCTGTTTTCTTGGAAAGAATCGGCAGAGTGGTTACCCCTGCCGACATCTCGGCTCGCGTCACCGGGCCATGGCCTCCGAGTGAATTCGTGGAAATCACACGTGAGTGAGAAGCCAATAAAGACAGATTCGTCGGCGGCTCGGAGGCGGCGAAGAGACAACTTCAGTCCCAGCGCGAATCGAGTTGTCCCCGGACAATATCGAACAAGGACTTGCGAAACTTGTTCTTACGCTCATCGACTTTTTGCGGCAATTGCTGGAGCGTCAAGCCATTCGTCGCATGGAAGGCGGAGCGCTAAGCGATCAGGAAATTGAGGAGATGGGCGAAGCCCTGATGAAACTAGAGGCTAAAATAGAGGAACTAGCCGAACAATTTGGCCTCTCGCCCGCCGACTTGAACATCGACCTGGGCCCCTTAAGCCGGCTTCGCTAAGGGCAAATTTCGCCGCTCCAAGTTATTGAAAAAGATAACCTTCTATCTCGGCTATACAGGAAAACCCTTATTGACGTCTCTTGGTACTGCGACTACCATCCCCCCCTTCGTCCCTGGACGGGAATCAACGTCTAAACCCCGCCCAAAAAGAGAGCGCGATCTTATGGAGAAGATGCCGACTGTCTCTGGAACGGCGAATCTTGTCGACATTCTGGATCGTGTTCTCGATAAAGGCTTGGTGATTGCGGGCGACGTCCGTATCTCATTGGCAAACGTTGAGTTACTAACGATTCGCATTCGTCTGCTGATTTGTTCAGTGGACAAGGCCGAGCAGATTGGGCTCAACTGGTGGAAGTATGACCCGCACTTGACGATGCAAGGGCCGTTGCCAGCCTCGCTGCCAGAAGCTCAGCGAGCTGCACGCCGGCCGAGAGCTGCGAGAGCAGCGAAGCCTAGACGAAGAGCCAAGTAGCAGCGGCGAAAGGACGGTCCTATGGCAGTTGAACGCGTATCGGGTGGATCCAGCCTGATCGATGTCCTCGATCGAGTTCTGGACAAGGGCATCGTTATTGACGCCTGGGTGCGCATCTCGCTGGTGGGTATTGACCTGATCACGGTCGAAGCACGTGTCGTGGTCGCATCCATTGATACCTATCTGAAGTATGCGGATGCGGTGGGTCTAACGGGCTTGGTTGCGAGGCCGCAGCTTGGTCCAGGCCAAGAAGCGGAACTGCCGCCAGAGCCGGCCCGGCGTGCTGCCCGTGCCCCGGCGCGGCGGAGGGCGCGGCGTTAAAATAAGAGGTTCAAGGAATGCCTCCGGTGGCCAGCCCGCGCGTATTAGAAAAGCCTGTTCTGCTCGTGCAGGAGAGAGTAGGGGAGTCCGCAGCCCTGCGCCTGCTCTCCGCGGAGCGTTCCGAAGAAATCTTTCCCATCCTGCTTGAAGAGATCGTCAAGATCGGTTTTCCGCGAGCACTGGTGCTCGAGGTCGACTTCGAAAATGGCGATGTTAAAGCCACAGCCTCACTGAACTGCGACAGAAACGAAGTGGAGAAGTTTCACACCTCTCTTTGGGCTCGCGACAACCCGATTATGGCCGTTCTGCAGCGGCTAAGTCCCGGCGTTCTGCCGAATCCCACGGGCAAAGGCACTTCCTTTTATGCCTACCCGATGATTTACCGCAGTCGAACCCGCTGCTGGGAGGCCGAACGCGAGCGCCGGGAAGATTGTCTGGCGGTGCAGAACGCGCGACTCTCCCGGCATCTGCCCCTGGAGGGCCAGATTTGCAGTGCGTGCGGCATGCGCGCCTATGCCACCCTGCTTCTTGCCCAACTCGGCAAAGACACACCCCCCGCGCGACTGGATCAACTGCGCAACCTGGCTGAGCGCGCCAATAGCTATCTGGCGCGGCTTTTCAAGATCGAACACTACTTCAATCGCATGCGCGATATGGAAGTGACCATTTCGCGGCTCAGTGCAGTTATGCAGAGCATGGCCGACCCGGTTATTTTCACCGACGATCAGCATCGCGTAGTGATTCAAAACCGGGCTGCCGAGAGATTTTTCCGCGTGCCGGAGGGCATCGGTGATGGCGGCCGCCGCGCCGTGGAGCTGAATAACCTTCTGTTTTCGGCTGCGCTTTCTTCCATGATGGTCAGCGGAAAGGATACTTCGCGAGATCTGACGTTAGTGGACGTAATGGAAGGCGAGGAGGTTCTTTTCGAGGCCGTATGCGCGCCCACGCAGAGCTCAGATGGAACGCGAACAGGCATGGTCACCGTGATGCGCGACGTCACGGATTTGCGCCGCGCCGATATGGAAGTGCGCGCCAATCTGGACAAACTGCGTATTGCCGAAGAGATCGTGCGGCAGGAACGAGACCGGCTCAACCTGGTCATCGAGAATGTGGGCGATCCGATCGTCGTCGCGGACAATTCGGCAAAAATTGTGCTCCTCGATTCGCTGGCCAAAGAACTGTTTGGAATTGCCGAAGGCTCCAAGCATCCGCAGGTGATGAAAAATCTGGCCAAGCTCGATGCTTATTTGACTGCCTTTACTTTTTCTTTTGCCGACAAGGATAACCGCAGTTTGCGTCTCTACAATCCCTCTTCACAGGCCGAAGTGGAATATGCGGCGCGCTCGGGGAAAATTTATGACGCCCGCGGGCAGGTTTCTTACACCGTAACCGTCCTGCGCGATTTCACCGCCTGGAGAAAGCTCGAGCAACTGCAGATGGAGCGGCGCATGCTCGAGATTGAAAAGTTCGCGGCCACCGGCAAGCTTGCGGGCACGATCGCCCATGAAATCAATAACCCCATGGAAGCCATCAAGAACGCCATCCACATTCTCGGCGAGAAAGTGGAGCCCGAGAGCAAGCAGATCTATGACGTGCTTAAAAGTGAGACTGAGCGCGTGACGCGTATTGTGCGCCAAATGCTGGGCCTGTATCGGAACGTCGTGCAGTTCGACAGTTTCGATATAAATGGGGTGGTCGAAGACACATTGACGCTCTTCGCGCGGCCACTCGCCAAGGCCGGCATCGTCGTGGATAAGAGGCTCGGCGAGCTCCCGCCGTTCAAGGGGTCTGGCGATCAGTTCCGGCAGTTGCTATCGAATCTGGTGGTCAATTCTCGCGACAGCATGACATCCGGCGGCAAGCTGGTGATTCGGACGCGAGGAACCCGCTCCGTGGATGGATTGCGGCGGTGGATCAGTCTGAGTGTGGCGGATACCGGCTGTGGGATCAGTCGGGAAATCCAGAAGTCCATGTTTGAGCCGTTTGTGACCACCAAGGGCGGGAAAGGCACGGGCCTGGGGCTATGGATTGTGAAAGGGATTGTCGAGAACCATACCGGGCGGATTCGCGTTCGAAGTGCGTTGGGCAAGGGCACGGTAATCAATCTGGTGTTTCCGATTTCGACATGAGTCCGATTGCCGAAGTCTGGTGAAGTCTGGTAATGAAGTCTGGTAATGGGGCTGGACGACGAAGATTACTCGATCATTGCAACGTTTCGTGGAACCTGGAATATCAAGAGAACTGTTCGAGTGAGGAAAGCTTATGGCGGCCAAACTTGAGCGATCATCGCGAAAAAGCAATTTGCGCCTGAAAGACGATCTTCACGTGAAGATCAACGAAGCCGCTCCCGCGGCGTTGCCATCGGCTCCCGGAGAGGGCGGGCGTTATGTGTACGGAATTGTTCGCTCCAAAGGAGCCATGAACTTCGGGAGTATTGGCATCGGGGGAGCAGCGGAACAGGTCTATACCGTAAATTATGTGGACATCGCCGCTGTCGTGAGCAAGACCGCCGTGGCCATCTTCGACCCCACGCGCGAAAACGCCCTGGCCCACGAACACGTCATCGAGACGGTGATGAAAAATCACACCATCATCCCCATGAGTTTCGGCACCGTTTTTCGCACCGACGACGACATTCGTGAAGTCTTGAAGGGCATCTACTCTTCGGTGAAAGACGTGCTCGAGCAGATGGCCGGCAAACTGGAGTTCGGACTCAAGGTCAACTGGGATCGCGACCAGATCATCCAGGAGTTGATGGAGCAGGACGACGAAATCCGCCGCTTCCATCGCGAAATCATTCGCAAGCAATTGCAGTCGACCTATTTCGCGCGCATGCAGCTGGGCCGCATGATCGACAAAGCGCTTGCGGAACGCGCCATTCAGTACGTCCGCGAAATCTATGAAGCGCTGCGCATTTGCTGCGTAGCGTCGCGCGATAATCAGCCTATCGGCGACAAGATGATTATGAATGCGGCGTTTCTGGTCGAGCGCGAGCGCGAATCGGAATTCGACCGTGTGGTGAACAAGATCGCCAGAAAATACGGAAAGCGCCTGAAGTTCAAGTACACGGGCCCCTGGCCGCCCTATAACTTTGTGAATATTCGACTGAAGTTGGAGCGCGTGACAGCCTCGTAATGTTTGGGGGAGCGCCTGGTGTTCTTGATTGACGATCTGCTCGCGTTGCCGGTGTCGGGATTCAAATTCGTTCTGCGCACTCTGCAGCAGGTCGCCGAAGAGCAGTATACGGATACCGCGCCCGGAAAACGGCGGTTGCTCGAACTGCAACTCGCGTTGGAGTCGGGTGAAATCTCGGAGCAGGAATACGTTCGGCAGGAGGCGGAGATTCTGCGGGAGCTTCGCGAAATCGAGAATCGCAAGCGCAGAATGGCGGGAGCGGAGCCTGAACAGGCGCCTGCCCTGCCGCAGTTCGAAATCGAGTCGGCTCTAGGCCATGACAGCTCGAAAGAATTCGGGGTCCCAGCGCGAAAAAAAGCGGATAAAAAAGCGCGTTGAGCTTCTGCCGCCCACGGACGATGCCGCCCGCGATGAGGGACCGCGCCTGATCCCTTTGGGGGAGCGCACGCGCGAGCCTTCGCGGCTGGAGCATTATCTGGACCTCGCCGACCGCGCTCTGAGCTTGAAGAAGCGCGATCGGAAACCGGAAGCGGATACAGAAACCTGAACTCGAAGCTTATTGCCCTTTGCTGGAGAAAAGGACGATGGCCGAAAACAGAGGACGCAAGCGCCTGCTATTTGTTGACGACGAACCCAGCATCCGCCTCACCTTGCCTCCCATTCTCGAGAAAGCGGGATTTGAAGTGCATGTCGCGGAGAGCGTCGCGGATGCCCTGTTTGAGATTAACTCCTTTCAGTTCGACGCCCTGGTCACCGATTTGAACATCGGCGAGGAGGGCGATGGCTTTCTCGTCGCCAGCGGCATGCGGCATATTCAGCCGAATTGCACGGTGTTCATCCTGACCGGATATCCGGCATTCGAGACGGCTTTACAGGCGATCCACAGCCAGGTGGATGATTACCTGGTGAAGCCGGTCGAAATCGATTCCCTGGTTAATGCACTGAAGGGCAAGCTTGAAAACCCCACCGGCAAAGCGGAAGCGAAGCGCATCTCCGCGCTGCTGAAGGAAAACAGGTCGGAACTCGAGGCCGGGATAATCGCCGCCCTCAAGCGTGAGGCCAAGGCTTCTTCGAATTCCTTTGAGGAACTTGCCGGCTTCCTTTCTGGATTTCTGAGTGCAGTCGTTGAATTCATGGATCAGCAAAGCGATAAACCCAAGCCCGATGCCTTGCGTTCAGCCGCGGAGTATGGCCAATGGAGAGCCCGGGGCGGCAGTTCCGCCGCGAATATCGCCAAAGATTTCCGCGTCGTCGAGGAAGCCGCGTATCAGCTGATCCAGGAGAGCTTGAACGTCACGGATATGCTTCCGCTGATCTCCGATCTAAGGCGATTGGGGGTTGGATTGAATTTGCTGATGGAACAATCGCTTCAGAGCTTTGTCGGGACTGCCAAGAAAACTGTCCCGATCTAGTAGTATTGTCCGTCAGCTATGCCACCGGATGCCCCAATGAGCGCGTCTTCCGTATTTGAGAAGCCCACCTCGTCCGGCGCCTTGACTCCGGAGGAACAAAGAAAGGCTGTAGAAGAATGGAAGCGTGCGGCCGGGCAATTGTTTCTGTCGTCCCGCGACGCGATAATTCTGGTCGACTCCGCCGGCAGCATTCTCACGTGGAATCCCTCGGCCGAACGCCTTTATGGATGGAAGGAAGTTGAAGTTCTCGGCAAGCCCTTCCTTGAGTTAGTGAAAGTGGAACTGCCCCGGCCGCTCGGTCAGATCGAAAATATTCTGCGGCGCGAAGGCTATTGGGAATACGAGCTGAAGGAAACCAACCGGCAGGGACTTCAGATCACGGTTGCGAGCCGATGGACGGCTTGGAGGAATAGTGCAGGAGTGGCCATCGGGCGCCTGCATCTGGATACCGACCTCACCAAGCTAAGACGTGGCGAGCAGCAACTGCGCGTTGTCTCCGGTCATCTGCTGAATTTGCGAGATGAAGAGCGGCGTAAACTCGGGCGCGATTTGCACGATAGCGCCGGCCAGTTACTTTCCATGGCCAAGCTGAACCTCTCACTTTCCGAGGAGCATCTCGGAACTGTCCCACCGCGCGCCGCTGCTTACCTGGAAGAATGCTCGAAACTCATCGATCAGGCTTTGTCTGAGGTCCGCACGATTTCTTATCTTTTGCATCCGCCGTTGCTGGAGGAACTTGGCTTGGCCGGCGTTCTTCCGTGGTATGTGGCGGGATTCTCTGAACGCAGCCGGGTCAAGGTTACTCTCGATGCGCCGAAAGAGATGGGCCGGCTTCCACGAGAACTGGAGCTCGGGCTGTTTCGCATCCTGCAAGAATGCCTCACGAATATACACAAGCATTCGAATAGCTCTACCGCCAACATCTCATTGTCTTTGGGCAACAAGCAGGTCCGGCTGAAGGTGGAAGATCAAGGCAAGGGCATGGCCGCGACGGCAAAGCAAAGCGGCAATGAGGGCAGAACGTCGGGCGTGGGCCTGAGCGGAATTCGCGAACGCGTCACGAATCTCGGCGGCCATATGCAAATCCGCAGCGGCGATTGGGGGACAGCCGTGGAGGTTGTCTTTCCTTTTGTTGAAATCAGCATGGAACCGGTTTAGATACCTCTGCTGTTCAATTCCGCGCTTGACCCAGAGCTTTCCGGATTCCCACCGCGTCACGTTCGCTTTCGAATACCTCAGTTAGAATGAGTTATGGCCCGCCTCGAGGAATATCGTCGAAAGCGCCGATTTGACCGCACCCCGGAGCCTTCCTCACCCAAAGCTGTGCCGCAATTCGAAGGCACGTTCGTCGTGCAGAAGCACGCCGCGCGCAGGCTGCATTACGATTTCCGGTTGGCGATTGATGGCGTGCTCAAGTCCTGGGCGGTGCCGAAAGGGCCTTCGCTGAACCCCGCAGACAAACGTATGGCGGTGCAAACCGAAGATCACCCGATGAGCTACGCCGATTTCGAAGGAAACATTCCCGCGGGCAATTATGGCGCGGGTACGGTGATGGTTTGGGACCGCGGCAGGTTCCGCGTCGAGGGACAGCGCGGCGCGAAAGAACAGTTAGAGCACGGCGAGATCAAGTTCAGATTAGCCGGCGAGAAGCTTTCGGGTGGCTTTGTCCTGGTGCGGACCAAGCGAGGCGAAAAGCAGCCCGAATGGCTGATGATCAAGCATCAGGACGAGGCCGTCGATCCCGCGTGGAATATCGACGAGCACGACGGCTCGGTCATGACCGGCCGAATTCTCGACGAAATTGCCGGCGAATTGCCGCCAAAGCGAGAGCCAACGCCGCTCCAGCCGGGCGAACTGGAAGGAGCGCGAAAGGCGGCGATGCCTGCCTCTCTCTCTCCGATGCTGGCCACCCTGATCGACAAACCCTTTTCAGATCCGGGCTGGCTTTTTGAAATCAAGTGGGATGGCGCTCGGACGCTCGCCTGGGTCGAAGATGGCGAGGTGCGGTTGCGTTCGCGCGCCGGCAATGAAGTTACGCACCAGTATCCCGAATTGGCTTCCTTGCCGCAGCACCTGAACGTCAAGCAGGCGATTTTGGATGGCGAAATTGTCGTTCTCGATGAAAATGGACGCAGCGAATTCGAGCGCATGCAGCAGCGCATGAACGTACAGCGTCCCTCACCCGATCTGCTTTCGCGCTATCCAGTGACTTATTTTTTGTTCGATCTGGTTTATTGCGATGGATACGACCTGCGCGAAGTTCCCTTGCTCGGGCGCAAGAATTTCCTGCGGCGCATCCTGGATCCCGGTCGCGAGTTTCGTTTTTCCGATCATCAGTTGGAAAAGGGCAAGGAATTATTCGAATTAGCGCGGCAGCAGGACCTCGAAGGAGTCGTTGGGAAGCGCGTCGATAGTTTTTACGCCAGCGCGCGCAGCCCGAATTGGGTCAAGTTGAAGGCCACGAAAACTGTGGATGCAGTGGTGGGCGGCTGGACTGCGCCTCGCGGCAGCCGCACTCATTTCGGATCTTTGCTTCTCGGCCTCTATCAGGGGAAAGCGCTGCGCTTCGTGGGCCATGCGGGAACGGGCATGGATGAGAAGATGCGCGATTTGCTCATGAAGAAATTGCGCGACCTCGAAAATGACAAGTGCCCGTTCGATAAAATTCCCGAAACAAATGAGCAGGCGTTCTGGGCGAAGCCGGAGCTTGTTGCGCACATGCGCTTTATCGGCTGGACGCAAGAGCCGCGGCTGCGCGCTCCTGTTTTTCTCGCTTTGCGCAACGACGTCCGGCCGGAAGAGTGCCGCTGGGAGAACGAAGTGGCGCCGCAGGCCGCGCCCGCCATCGTTCACTCGCCCGAAATTGTGGGCACGGTCTTAAGTGACAAGAAGGAAATCGAGGCGGAGCTTTTTTCCGGAAAGCAGGAGTCGGTTACGCTTGATTTCGAAGGAAAGCGTTTCCGGCTGACTCATCTCAACAAGGTCTTCTTTCCCGAATCCGGTTACACCAAGCGCGATTTGGTAGCCTACTACTATCGCATCGCAGAATATCTGCTGCCGTTCCTCAAGGATCGGCCTTTGGTGCTGCGCCGCTATCCGGATGGAATCAAGGGGCAGGCGTTTTTTCAGAAAAATATGCCGGAGGGCGTGCCTAAGTGGATCGAAACGGTAAGCATCCCTTCGGAAGGGAAACGCGAAGATATCCAGTATGTAATCGCCAACGACCTTGCCTCGCTGCTTTATCTCACCGGACTGGGCTGCATCGACCATAATCCGTGGTCAAGCCGCCGCGATGACCTGGAGCATCCCGATTATTTTTTCTTTGATCTCGATCCGGCCGACGGCACCGAATTTGCGAACGTTCTGACCATTGCCCGTGCGCTGCATGAAAAACTAACGCAGGTCGGGCTGAAGATATTTATGAAAACGTCCGGTGCGACTGGATTCCATATTTATCTGCCGGTTGAGCGCATTTACACGTTCGAGCAGTTGCGCATGTTTGGAGAAATCTTCGCGCAACTGGTCACCGCTGAACATCCGGAGCTTGTGACACACGAGCGCATTGTGTCGAAGCGACGGCCCGGCCGCGTGTTGATCGACGTAACGCAAAACTCTCTGGGAAGACCCCTCGCCGCGGCCTATACGGTTCGCGCATTTCCGAAAGCCCCTGTATCGACGCCAGTCGAAATCAAGGAATTGCGGCCCACTCTGAAGCCGGAAAAATTCAATATGAAAAATCTTTTCAGCCGGCTCAAGGAGAAGGGTGACTTGTGGGCCGACTTTTGGCAAAGCCGCCAAAGGATTGAGCCTGTCCTTGAACACCTCGGTACCATCGCACTTGAGCCGCCCCAATAGGCTGGGCCGAGTTTTCGTGCCGGTTCTCTTTCTGCGGTATCAGTGATATTCTCCACAGCCATAAGGTAGTCGGCCGCATTCGAATCTCCGCTCCGCATAGGGGGCCTTAATGTTGAGAAATGGTCGAGACTTTGCGTACCTCCCCGCCATGCTCCGTCGTTCACCGTTGGCAGGGTTAATCGTTCTTTTGGCGATCACCGCGGCGGCACAGCCGCAAAAAGAAGAGAAGAGCAACATGCAGCTGGTGGGCTATAGCGACCTGCAAGCGCGCAGCTCTTATCAACCTACTATCCACCAGCAGGGGCAGCGGTGGATTGCCTACATTGGGCATCACGGCGGTTCGCAAATGAACACGCTTACCGGAAAACAGGAGGACAACGGCACCTCCATCGTGGACGTCACCGATCCCGCCCATCCTCGTTATCTTTCGCATATTCCCGGCGATCCCGAAAAAAATGGCAATCCGGAATCGGGCGGCGCGCAAATGGTGCGCATCTGCGACGGCAGCTCGCTCCCGCACGCCGATAAAAGCAAAGTCTACATGCTGCGCACGTTTGGCGGCATGCGGCACGAAACTTGGGATGTGAGCGATCCGACGAAGCCAACCCGCCTGGCGGTCGTAGTGGACGGCCTTGTGGATACGCACAAGAGCTGGTGGGAATGCGACACCGGCATCGCGTATCTGGTTTCGGGCGTGCCAGACTGGCGGGTGCGCCGTATGACGCAGATCTATGATCTCAGCGACCCCGCGCATCCCGTGTTTATCCGCAATTTCGGATTGCCGGGGCAGCAGCCTGGCTCGACTGGACCTGCGCCGACGGAATTGCACGGCGCTATGTCTACGGGGCCGGCCGGGAATCGCGTTTATTTTGGCTATGGGACTAATGGCGGAGGCATCCTGGAAGTCGTGGACCGCGATAAGCTGCTGAACGGGCCGAAGGATCCCACCGACGCGAACTTGCTTTACCCGCTGATTGCCAGGCTCGATATGCCGCCGGAGGCCGGTGCGCATTCAGCTTATCCGCTGCTCGGGATGGATTTGCCGGAATTGGCCAAACAGAAACCGCGAGTTTCGCCGGCTGCGGCTGGTATGGAACACGGCATGGCCGATACTACAGGCAAACCGAATCAGTCGCATCGCGACTTTGTTTTAGTTGTCGGCGAGACCACCGGGAACGAATGCCTCGAGAACCGGCAAATGGTGCGTGTCGTCGACGTAACCAACGAAACGCATCCTTTCGGCGTGGCCACCTGGACGGTGCCAGAATCCAGCGGAAACTTCTGCGACCGCGGCGGGCGCTTTGGCACGCATTCGAGCAACGAAAATCTCACGCCTATCTACTACCGGCGGATCGTTTTCATCGCGCACTTTAATGCGGGTGTGCGCGCTCTGGATGTTCGCGATCCGTTCCATCCGAAGGAGATCGCCTACTATATCCCGGCGATCACAGACAAGACGGACAAGCGCTGCGTGGGCACTGGCGCCGACCAGCACTGCAAAGTGGCGATTCAAACAAATAACGTGGAAGTGGACGACCGCGGCTACATCTACATCGTGGACCGCGCCAACACCGGCATGCACATCCTGGAGCTGACGGGCTCGGCGCGGCAGGTTGCCAATTTTGAATCGAAGCGCGTCTCGGAGAAGCGCTAGTTAAATAGAAGCTTTCGCTACGCCTGGATGATGTCGTTGCGAATCGCGTAGCGGACGAGCTCGGTCACCGAATGGCACTCGAGCCTCCGCATGATGTTAGCGCGGTGTGTCTCTACGGTTTTGAAAGTGGTTCCGAGCATAGCTGCGATTTCGCGGCTGTTCTTGCCCTCAGCCAGAAGCTGCACGATCTCCCGCTGCCGCGGCGTCAGCCGCAGAACCTTATCCGTGGCCATTGGTCTTTGCCGGCTTTTCCCGGTCATCGAGGAAAACCTGCGGCACCTTGGAAGTGAAAAAAGTCTTGTTGCGATGCAGGGCTTCAACTGCCTGGACAAGCTCGCTGGCCGCGTCGGACTTCAAAACGTAACCACGGACACCGGCTTTCAGCATCTGCTGAATCAGCGGATCGGAATGGTGCATGGTCAGGATGAGCACCTTGGTTGGAGATCCGCTCGCTAAAATCTGGCGCGCCGCTTCCAGCCCATCGAGCGACGGCATGCTGATGTCGAGAATGCTGACGTCCGGCTTCAACTGCTTGGCTTTTTCTACAGCCTCTTTTCCGTTGGTAGCTTCGGCCACCACTTTCCAGCCAGGCTGTTTTTCGAGAAGGTCGCGGAGGCCTCGGCGCACGATGTCGTGATCGTCAGCGACCAATACGTCGAGTTTTGACATAGTCTTCCCCTCCAGCGCTTAGGATAGGGAGATAGTAGAGGAAATACCTGATTTAGGGCCATACACTAAACACGGTAGGGTGACCAGGATCTATAGCCAGGAGAATCCCGTTCTAACTGATTGAATCTACGATGATTAGAGCTGATTTTCCAACGCCTTTGATAAATCCTCGTAGTTGATCAACCCGACGATGGTTTTGATCTTCCGGCCATCGCGCGAATACAGCATGCTCGTAGGCAGTCCCAGAATTCCGCCGAATTTGTCGGCGATTTTGTCGTTGCCCAACAGAATTGGATAATCCATTTTCGCCTGCTGACCGTTGACATCGAAACTCTTGCTGGCCACCCAAGGCTGGACTGCCTTTTTGCCTTCATCGTCCATGGCTATGCCGAGAATAACGAGCCCCTTGGGCCCGTACTTGTGATTGAACTCGATCAGCCAGGGAATTTCCGTCTTGCAGGGATCGCACCAGGTGGCCCAGAAGTTCACGAGCACGACCTTACCTTTGTATTGATCAAGCGTAGCGGTCGAGCCGTCCAGCGCGGGAATGGCCAGATTGGCTTCCGCGGCCGCTGCCCTTGTGGACGCTCCGTTGCTTCCGCCGGACTCTGTCTTCTGGCCGGCTTTTTGGCCACAGCCCACGAGCAGCAAAGCCCAAAAACCTGTGATCGTCAGCGCTGCTACAAACTTTCCACGCATCGATGCGCTCCTCATTTCACAAACACATTCAGAAAGCTCAGTTTACCCGAAAGCCAAGTCAGGCGATTAAAGAAGATCAAATAGCCCACTGCCAGTAGCAACGCGCCGCTGCCCACTTCCACGGCATGCAGGTGACGCCGAAAGCGTTGATAAAAACGGAGAAATTGATTGATGCCCAGCGCTGTTAGTAAAAACGGAATCGCCAAGCCGGCGGAATAGAAGGCCAAAAGAAAAACGCCGCGCGAAACCGTTTCCGCCGTGGCGGCCATGGCCAAAACTCCTGCGAGTATCGGGCCGATGCAGGGCGTCCATCCGAAAGCAAAGGCAAAGCCCAGCAAAAAGCCGCTGGCGACGCCTGCAAAGGGGCCCTTAGCTCGTTCGGACTGGGCCTGTCCTCCGAGATTACGGAAGTGCACATCCCGGTTTAGCCATCGCGTAAGCATCGGGCCGGCGAGAAAAATCAGCGAGACGGAAATCAATTGCGCGGGGCCGAACCCCCAAATTTCGCTGTCGCCGAGCCAGATCCACACGACCGCTGCTAGTGCCAGCAACACAGCTCCGATCAACAGGCCGCCGCGCACGGGAATGCGTCCCAGCCAGCCAATGAGGTGCAGGCCGAAGAGGACGATAATCGCACCGGCAAAAGGCGCCAGCAAACTGCGATTTCGCACTAGAAACTGGCCCACCGCGCTCGCCGAGGCGCCGAACGTAATGAAGACGACGGAAAAGCCGATCACGAAGGCCAGCGAAGAGGTGAGCAGACTCCCGCGCGGCCTTTCCCCCTGCCGCAATTGTTCCACTCCGATGCCGGAGAGCATGGAGATATAACCGGGCACCAGCGGCAGAACACAAGGAGATAGAAACGAGATCAGTCCTGCTACAAACGCCGCGAATATCGATATCTGCATTTTTCTATTATCTCCCAAATTGGCGCAGCCGCAGAGTAGGACGGGTCCAGATAACAAATGATTCACGATTAGGTACGGAAGATTCAGGATTTTCGGTGAACTTTCAGCCGTTCAATCAGTTCCGGGCAGGGTATTTTGAGTTTGAACGCTTAAATTCGAAAATGGGACGACACTCGCTTCTCTTGGCTCACGATCCGCTTAGGTGTTAGCGAGTCGATAGTGTCGATCCCGTGCCGAAATGCCGACGACGTGCCGGGATTCTGGCACATGAAATTAGCGGTCGACTCTATAAGACCTGATCCTTCGTTGATTACGAAAGAGTTATCGCCCTAAGTCAGATCCCTACTAATGGACCGCTAAGTGCATTAATCAGTCTCGAACGTCGGGTTAACAAAACTCGGCTACAAACGTTAATGCTAAAGATCTCGGTTAAAGACGAAGAACCGCAGAAGCGGATTTTACTCGAGGTCGAGGGCCGGTTGGTTGGACCTTGGGTCGACGAGCTCGAGCGCTGTTGGGAAAGCGAGAGCAAACGAGTTTCGTCTGAAGTGATCGTGGTAAGGCTAGCAAACGTCAGCTTCATTGACGACGCGGGAAGGGAATTACTCAAAAAGATTTCGAATGCCGGATCGAAGCTCGAAGGCGAAGGATGCATGGTACGCGCCATTATCGCTCGAATCATTGGCGCTGTGTTTTCGGCCGGCGATTGTGAAGGCGAAAGGACAATTGCAACTCAATCAGGGGGAGGTCAGGGGAAGAGAAAATGAACACACAAACGGCCAATCCAAAAAGCAACTATACAGTTAACTTCAACCAAGCTACTGCTATCAACCAAACAATTCTTGACGAAGCGACCCTGGTCCGCAAGGCGATTGCGGGCGAAGAGGGTGCTTTAGAAATACTGTTTGCTCAACACAGTCGCGCCTTGTTTCAAACTGCCCTCAGGCTGCTGGGCAATCCGGAAGATGCTGAGGACGCTTTGCAGGAAGCCATGCTGTCTGCCTACCGGAATCTGCCGCGGTTCGAGGGACGTTCGCAATTCTCTACCTGGATGACGCGAATCGTCATCAATGCGGCTCTGATGCGCCGTCGCAGCAAGCGTGCGCATCCGGCTCTCTCACTGGACGATTCGAGCGAAGATAAGATGCCGATCGCGGAGCGTTTCGCGGACGGGCATCCCAGCCCCGAGCAGATCTACGCCAGCGAGGAGCTTTCCGCACGCGTGAAGGAAAATCTGCAAACGCTGTCGCCGCTGCTGCGCAATGCTTTTGAGTTGCGCGAACTGGAAGGCCTGACCGCGGACGAAGCTGCCCGCGCATTGGGCGTTTCACGCAACACGCTCAAAGCTCGGCTGTGGCGGGCGCGTCAGCAACTGGCCGGCCGCTTGGGCGACGTTTTGCGCCATGGCAGCCGAATCACACAAAGTACACGGCAGCTTGCCGCTCGTCTTCAGCCCGCCGCGGGAGTTGCCAGCGGCGATTAACGATCTTCTGCTGCAAGACTGAGCCGCTTCTTGCGGCTCAGTCTGGGCGTGAAGTGCGGCGGAATGGCGACGTCTCTGTCTGCCGCTTCTTCTCTCGAGTTTAACCCGTCCGGAACGACAAGTATTTTGGCTGAATAACTCCGCTCGCCCCAGTTCAGTTCTGAAAGCACGAAGATTTGATTCTGTTGTAGTAACCTAGCCTTGTCGGTCAAAACGAAAACAAGAAATCTATTCCGACGAAGGAGCACGTCATGAGCGCCACATCCGCGCCAAACAAATATTCCGCTGCCGAGAAGAACTTTGGGAAAATGATCTGAGTGTTTCGGCGCTTGGCCTTGGCTGCATGGGCATGTCCGAGTTCTATGGCTCAACGGATGATGCCGAATCCATCGCCACCATTCATCGCGCGCTCGAATTGGGCATGAATTTTCTCGACACTGCGGACGTATACGGGCGCGGCCACAACGAAGAGCTCGTCGGCCGGGCCTTGCAGGGCCGGCGCGAGCAGGCCGTGCTGGCGACAAAGTTTGGAAACGTGCGCGCGAACGATGGCCGATGGCTGGGCGTGAGCGGTCGGCCGGAATACGTCGCGCAATGTTGCGACGCGAGTTTGCGTAGGCTGGGAGTCGCGCACATCGATCTTTATTATCAGCACCGTGTCGATCCCCAAGTGCCGATCGAAGAAACGGTGGGCGCCATGGCCAAGTTGGTGGAACAGGGCAAAGTTCGCCACATCGGGCTCTCGGAAGCCGGCGCGAAGACCCTGAGGCGCGCCGCCGCCGTGCATCCCATCACGGCTCTGCAAAGCGAATATTCACTTTGGACTCGCGATCCAGAGGAAGAAATCCTGGCGACCTGCCGCGAGCTCGGTATTGGATTTGTCGCGTACAGTCCACTCGGGCGCGGATTTCTTGCTGGGCGCTTTCGCACGCAGAAAGACTTTGAGGCCGGTGACTATCGCCAAAACTCACCACGTTTCCAGGGGCAGAATCTCGACCGCAACCTCGCGATCGTGAAAGGCATCGAGGAACTCGCGGCGGAAAAGCGCTGCTCGGCGGCGCAACTGGCGCTGGCGTGGCTTCTGGCTCGTGGCGATGACATTGTGCCCATCGCGGGGACAAAACGCCGGAGCTACCTCGAGCAGAACGTGGGCGCTGTCCAAGTGAAATTGAGCGCCAACGATCTCACGCGCTTGGACCGCGCTGCGCCTCGCGGAGCCGCTGCGGGCGCGCGCTATCCGCAGGAAGCCATGCAGCGCGTCAATATTTGATCGCTTCGGGCTTCCCGAAAACCAGCAGCCGCTAATCCGTATATTTTCGAACACGCGGGCAG
>CAWDQT010000037.1:0-37327 GCA_963804535.1 uncultured Acidobacteriota bacterium | reverse complement strand
AGAGGGTGGGATTTGAACCCACGAGCCCGGTTTTGCCAGGCTACCCGCTTTCGAGGCGGGCTCTTTCAACCGCTCAGACACCTCTCCAGACGGGGAATTTTAGCGGAGCCGCATGCTTTCAGCAATCCGCGCGATCCGCTATCGGCGCAGGGCAAAAAATGCCTGCATTGCCCTCGCGCATTCGTTCGCTAGCACGCCGCCCAAAACTTCGACGCGGTGATTCAGCGCAGGATGGCTGAAAATCTCAAAACAGCTGTGCACGGCGCCGCCCTTCGGATCGTCGCACCCGTACACCAGACGTGCGATTCGCGCCTGAATCATCGCTCCTGCACACATCGCGCACGGCTCGACCGTAACGTAAACAGTCGCGCCGCTTAGACGGTAATTCCCAATTGTTTTGGCCGCAGCCCGCAACGCTACGATCTCTGCGTGAGCGCTTGGATCGCATGCAGAAATCGTCTCGTTTCCAGCGCGCGCCACTACGCGGTCCCCAAGCGAGATGACGCACCCGACCGGCACCTCGCCCTTTTCTGCCGCGGCTTGTGCTTCGGCGAGTGCCAGTCCCATGTAGGCAAGGTCATCCATCCGAGATTGGCAAAATCATTCGGCTCCAGAAACCGCCGGCAGGAGATATTCAACCACGGTAACATCCCGCAGACGACTGCCGTGGCGGGCGTGTCTTTCGTGAACGCCTACCACCCGCCATCCTGTGGCTTTGCAGAGCCGCAAACTGTCCTCGTTATCAGAAAGGACCCGCCCGATGAGTTTGCGGTATCCCAACCTAGCCGCCTCCGTTTGAGCTACGCGCATCAGTTGGCGGCCAACCCCATAGCTCCGAAAGGAGCGTCGCACAAATATGACAATTTCGGCGATCTCGCCGTAGTGGAGTCGTTCTTCGTAAGCCTCGATGGAAACGAGGCCGCAAACCAAATTCCGCACTTCAGCGACCAGCAAGGGACGCTTCGCATCCTGCCCCGCCGTGGCTATCAAGCGTTTCTGATCGTCGATTGAACGCAAGCCATTATCGAAAGTAGCCAGTCCGTCTTCGACAGCATCATTACAGATTTCGCGAAGAGCCGGTGCGTCATCTTCACGCGCTGGACGGATGTTCAGATGAGGACGCTGTTCGGGAGTGGCCATCGCGTGATTCTAACATTGGAACTGCGCTAATGATGATGGAGTCGCCATCACAGCCTGGCCTTTCGTCCAAACGGGCGGAGTTGCGATAAGTTGCGATTGAAACGTTACGAGTGTAGCCTTTCAGGCCCGCTCCGCCTTGACAAACCGGTACTGGAGCCACAGACTAAAGCACTTATGAACGAAATCCTTCGCCGCATGTTTATGGTGGACTTCTGGAAGGGTCTGTCGCTCACTTTCCGGTCGCAAAACCCAAAGTACATCTATACCGAGCAATATCCACTGGAGCGTCCGATGGTCGCGGAACGCTATCGCGGCGCACCGCGGCTTAACAACAATCCGGAAACAAGCGAAACGCTTTGTATTGCCTGCAATCTTTGTGCGCTAGCCTGCCCGGAAAATCTGATTGTGGTCGGATGGCAGCGCGACGACGCCACCCGCCGCAAAGTCTTGACCACCTTTACCTACGACACATCGCGCTGCATGTTTTGCGGCCTTTGTGAGGATGCCTGTCCCACGGATTGTCTGGAACTCACGCAGGATTTCGAGATGGCCACCTACACCCGCGAAGGAGCCATTTGGGACCGCCATCGGCTGGAGGAAGGACCTACGCCGGCAAGATATGTCCGCTAATGTCGCTGGGTTCGGCGCTTACACCGGCTCCTGCATCCTTGCGCCCCCCAAGGACCCGGCGTTATAAATAATGTGCACGGCCTTTCGCTCGGCGTTTAAATTCCCGTATGGAACTTCGTAAGGACCCGATCACGCGCAGTTGGGTACGTGTGGGCCATCGTGAAGATTCGATCGCCCCGGAAGGTTGTCCCCTCTGCCCAAATCATTCGCAAAGCGTAAAGCCCTTGTTGGAGCTGCCCGCGAATGGCTTGGCCCAAGTTCGCGTCATTCCCCATTTTCAGCCGCTTTATCGTATTGAAGGCGAGCCAGGCCGAATGCCCGATGGGATTTACGATCGCATGAGGCCGCTCGGTGCGCACGAAATCATCATTGAATCGCCCGATCACCAATTGACCCTTGCTCGCATGAGCGACGAACAAATCGAACGCGTCTTGCAGGCTTATGCGCTGCGCATTGCCGATTTGAAACGCGATTTGCGTTTCAAATACGTCACGGTATTTGAAAACAGGGGCGCTTTATCCGGTGGAGAATGGGAGCACCCGCATTCACAGGTGACCGCAACGACCTTTGTGCCCCGCCGCGTTCTCTATGAGCTCCGCTCTGCCATGGCTTGGTTCGAAGAGAAAGAGAGATGTGTTTTCTGCGACATCCTTCGCCAGGAGGAAAAGCAGGCGCGCCGCATCGTCGATTCCCAGGGCGATTACGTCGCTTTTTGCCCGTATGCTTCGCGCGTGCCGTTTGAAATATGGTTGATCTGGCGAAAGCACAGCCATCTGTTTGAACAACCCACTGCAGCGTCGAACATGAGGCATTTGGCCTCACTGCTGGGCCGTACACTTCGTCGTCTTACACAGGTTTCCGCATCCTACCACCTGGTGGTTCACACGGCGCCAAACACCATCCATCCAAAGGGGCAGCTCGCCTCGTATTGGCGTACGCTAGCCGACGATTTCCATTGGCATATCGAAATTCTTCCCATCGTCCAGCAAAGCAGCAAGTCCTATAGCATCAAGGAAGTCTACTTTAACGCGCTCATGCCAGAGCAAGCCGCCGAACGGCTCCGTCAGCTTGACCCGAACAAATGAGGCGCGGCCAGCACGGCGGCATCATCTTCCGCCTGCTCGCTCTTCTGATGCTTTGCCTGTTTGCAGGCATAATTTATCTTGCGCGAACTCCTTTGCTCCGCGCCGCTGGTGGATTTTGGATCGTCCAAGACCGCATGGAACCCGCCGACGTCATAATCGTCATTGGGGACGACGACTTTACTGCTGATCGGGCTACCGAAGCAGCAGCGCTCTTTCACGGAGGCTGGGCTCCCTTAATGGTGGCCAGCGGCCGCATGCTGCGGCCGTATTCCACCATCGCGGATCTGATGACGCAAGATTTGGAATCCCGCGGCGTTCCCGCCAAGGCGATTGTGCGTTTTTCCCATAGAGCCAACAGCACCCTCGAGGAAGCAAGAGATCTGCAAGTTCTGATAGCCCAAAACGCCTGGCGTCGAATTCTTCTGGTGACCTCGAATTATCACACGCGTCGCGCCCAATATATTTTTCGGAAAGTGTTGCCAGCCAATGTCAGTTTAGAGGTGGTCGGCGCTTTCGATGCCGAATTCGAACCGGACACTTGGTGGCAATCGCGACAAGGCAGGAAGATATTTCTTCTGGAAACGATGGGATACCTCGTGGCCGTCTGGGAGCTGCGCGAGCGGCCCGCGGGATCCTCTCCTGGCGGTACGGTTCTCCGGCTCACCTCGCCGTCGGCATATTGACTGCCAGGTCACCTAAATGCACGAATAATCAGTCAGGTTTCAGTTTACACCGGTAAAATCCTGTACTATAGTCGCCCTCCCAGCCAAGTAGTTCAATCCGCGACTAATTAGGCATTTGACCGCCTGCAAGGAGGCGCTTATGTGGCCAAAGGACGAGCCAAAAGCTCCTTCTCTGCCTGCACCTACGAAATCTGCACCAGTGAGCACCGCTTCGCAAAATCCGTTCGATCAGGCCAAGCCGACAACGTTGCCAACCAGCTCAGTGTTGTTAGAAGGCCAGCTGACTCGATCGCTTGTCGTTGAAGGCGAGATTTCCGGACAGGACGATCTCGTAATCGATGGCGAAGTACGCGGCAGAATTCGCCTCCAGGGAGGCAAGCTGACCGTTGGACCGGATGGCCGCGTTACGGCGGACATCGAGGCTCCGGAAATCGTCGTGCGCGGAGAAGTCTCAGGAAATATCAAGGGTCATGATCGCGTTCGCATACTCGCGACCGCCAAAGTGAAAGGCGAAGTCCGCACACGACTCATCTCGATTGAAGAAGGAGCCGTAGTGCACGGCCTCCGAGTGAACCTCGATCAGGAAGAACGTCATCGCCCAGTGGTCTCCCCGGCGGCCAATTCCCAGACCGATAGCAAAACTCTCGATAGCAAAATTC
The DNA here is from genome assembly GCA_963804535.1 of uncultured Acidobacteriota bacterium. GTDB lineage: Bacteria > Acidobacteriota > Terriglobia > Acidiferrales > UBA7541 > Palsa-189. The sequence goes on along the minus strand of CAWDQT010000037.1, from coordinate 33,130 downwards.
CCGATAGCAAAACTCAAGTTCCAACATCAGAAGAACTTTCACAGGTGCACGTATGAGCTTCCTTGGCAAGTTTCGCCCCATAAGTTACTCAGGGAATCCTAGCACTCCGGCCGTTCGTCCGTCCTATGGACCCAATCACCGCTTTCCGCCCGTTCCCCTGCATGCTCCCGCCGGGGGCTCAGCTCAGAGCGGCGAGGAAACTACTGGTCGCTTCTCCAATGGATTAAAGGAATTCCTCTGGCAGCTCGAAGGCATTGGTAGAGGTAATCTTCTTGATCTCGGCGCCGTATCTCAGGCCACTCTTACGTACTTCATTGAACATAATTTCAAGGTCTACACGGAAGATCTGATGGCTGGGTGGGGTGCGTTCCTCGAACAAGATTCCCAGCGCATTGCGTTGCTCCCGCCGGATGCCGAACGGCCCGATCTCTCGCCGGCAGCACGCGCCGATCGTTTCCTTGCGTCAAACCTTCACTATCCCGCAGACAGCTTCGATGCCGTTCTGCTATGGGATTTGCTCGATTACATGGATCGCGAGGCAGCTAAGCAATTCTTGCCGCGCATTGTGTCCATGGTCCGCGAAGGCGGCGCTGTTCTGGCCATTTTCCATACGCGCCCTCCCGAACAATTTAACCGCTACCGTGTCGTGGACGCGCATTCTTTGCAGCTCGTACCCGCGGCCACTTTGGTTCGACCGCAGCACATATATCAAAACCGCGAGATACAGGAGCTCTTCGGGAAGTTCCGCACCTCGAAGACCTTCGTAGGACGCGACCAACTGCGCGAAGGCGTTTTCGTCAAATAGGTCTCGAACAAGCGTAATATCGGCGAAGAGATCTTCCTCTTGCATCCGCGCCCAAATGGCGTTAGAAGGAGATTAGGCTCTAGAGCGGGAGGGAGAGTGAATCCACCGGCTTTAGAACAGAATCAAATTTAAAGGGCACCGCTGCTGCGGTGCTTTAAGCCGGCAGCCTTTTAGGCTTGTCGAGCACAAGAAAAAGTAAGGCAACGGGAGCCGCCAGGCTCCCGTCGCCGTTTTTAGGCGGACATTGGCTTGAATTCGAGGACTAGCTTGCGGAGAGAATTAGCCGGCGAACTTCGAATTCCACAGCGCCCGGATAAGTTCCTTCTGGAAATTGATCACGTTGGCTTGCCACAGAATACCGAGCAGCATCGCCGCCATCATAACCAACGAAACTGCGAGCGTTATCGCAAGCTGAGACTCGGTTGCTGGGACCTGCAGGCGGCGGAGAAATTTCACGAGCACGCTCCTGATTCAGAAGAGGCGCAATTTCGGCTCCACAGTGTAGCAATCGGACGTACCACGCAAGTTAAACAATGCATGCCACTTAAGCGCGATACGAAACGGCTGAGCCGTTTGAAAGCGCAAAAAGATTGCCTCTTTCTGCTCCGAATTGTTCGTAAAAACACCATTTAAGTACGGCTTAAGACGTCCAGCACCGTTTGATTCCAGCCAACTGCTCCCGGGACATCAATTCGGACGGAATTCGGGAGCTTTGCGAGTAGCCTCTCATCGAAGTCCCCCGCACTTAACGGCAAGATGATGGCTTGATCGCTCGCCGTTAGCAGGCTGAGGTCTTCGAAAGATGCGCCGATGCCTACGGATCGCAGGCGCGAGCGTAGAGCTTCCCGATACAATCGCATCACATAGCGAACCGCTTTACCCTCATCGTTGCCCGAATAAAGCTCCCAGAAGGGCTCGCAGTGACGAATCCGCCAGTTCTGCTCGGTGGCTATCTTTTCGAACGAGGGAGCGGCCAGATCGGCATTCCCCGCAAAAAAGAAGCGTTCGCTGAATTCTCGTTCGCGAGATGCTTCCGCCTCGCGTTCGCTTATTCCGGCATTGCTGCTGATTTCCCGCGCGTTCATGTCCGCATAACGAACAACTTCCGCCCCTGCTTGCTCCGCAATATCTTGCACGGCTTCGCCCGCTTCTTCCGACGTGCGCCCGAAGGGGACGCATAAATAGCGGGCTGCTCGCTTTGCACCTTCGAGGCGCAGGGCAAAGTATCCGTCAGGCAGGAAGAGCCCCCCTCCGCCTTCGGTAACAAAGGGGTGAGCGTGCCCGATCTTGCGCCTAAGAATTTCCAATTGCGCACGTGTGCCGCGCGTTAAAAGCACCAGGGGAATCTTGCGCCTTTCAATCTCGGCTAGTGCCTCTGAAGCCTGGTATTCCGTACGCGTTGGAGAACCGAGCAGGCTTGCTGTCGTGAAGATGATTACTCGAGGCGCTAGCATGTCGCAAGAAGTCTAGCGCGACGGCGGAGCAGCCGCCTGAAAAGAAAAATGGCGGCGAGGTCGCCTCGCCGCCATCATCCTTTACCCTCAGCTAACTCTATTAACCGCCTGACGCATTGGCCGTTGTTGCCGACGGGTTCTTCGGCACGCTGATGTATCCGCTGATCTTGTCCTTGGCCACCGAATTCACTACGAATTCGTCGGCTTGGTGCGAGCCGCGCGGATAGAAGACCACCGGTTCGTCAACCAATCGATCCTTCTTCTCGGTGCGATTGTCGTCCACGGTCAAGGCGACGGTGAACTTGTTCTTCTTCGTATCCACCGAACGAAGTTCGATGGTGATGGCGCCCACCTTCTGCGGCTTGTTCTTGCCGTTGATGGTGAACTCAACGTAGTCGCGTTCGCCCATGCGGCGGAGCACATCGATCTCCTCGTGGTTGCGAGCGATCAACGTACCCAGCTCACTGCGGGCCATCTTCAGATCGTTCTTGGTCCCTTCGAGGTCGGTCTTCACGTTGTTGACGCTGCCGTTCACGGTGTTGAGATCACTGTTAAGTTCATCCGTGCTGGCCTTGGTAGCAAGCTGGCTCTTTACGTCGGTATCCATCTGCGCCAGCTTCTGTGCGTCTTCCTCGCGAATCTTAGCCTCTTCATCGCGGGCTTTCTTCAGATCGCTCTGCGTTACCCGCAGCCTCTTCTCCACGACTCCAAGATCGCTCTGCAATCCCGTGCTCGTAGAGTTAGCTTGCGTTAACTTTTGTTCCAGCGTCGCCACTTCCTGGCTGTTGGCTTGCGCCGCCGTCTTCATCTGTCCCGTGAAGCTCTGCTGCGCCTGTTGCAACTCTGTAGAGTTGTGCCAGGCGAGTCCGAGCCCGGCGATCGAAACGATCGCTAGAATCACGATCGCTGCCGTCACCCAACCTGGAGTCCCGTGATCCACTACCTGTTCTGAATTATCGATCATAAACCTTTCTCCCCATCAGACTGTCCTCACCCTGGGCTATGCCCACACTCAACTGAGCACGTGGAGCGCCAAGTCCAATACGTCAGCAAAGTTCGAGCTACGATGAAGAGAATTGAGGATTTGTAGGTGGGCGCCCGACGGTCGCCTGTTCGAACGGACAGTACTAATACCAGAAATCTTTACGTAGTTTCGTAGTTTTCACTTTGTTTTCGTCGGTTGGACTCTAGCCCATTTAAGGACTTTGCCCTATTGTACAGGTTAGTCCTGCTGTACTTCAGCACAGATGCCTGTGCCGAAGTTCGGCTTCCAATAAGTCCCGTGTTTTAAAGTGAATAGCGTCCACACCCATTTGCCGCGCCGCTTCCACGAATTCTTGAATGTCGTCAACGTAAACGGCCTCAGAGGCCGCAACCCCTAACGATTCCAAAGCTACGCGGTAAATAGCCGGAGACGGCTTCGTCATGCCCACTTGGCAGGAATAGATCCGAACTGGAAAGTGGCGCCCGAAGCCAAACCGCCGCTCGAGACATTCGGCGTGAATCGGGTCAGTATTGGAAAGGAGCGCCAGTCGGCAGCGTGCGCCGAGCTGAATGAACAGATTTTCAGGCAAAATCAGCTCGGGATCGAGCACCCGATTCCAGGCATCGCGGAATTCCCCATAACTGAGCGACAGCTTCAGGCGCCGCATCAGGTGCCGATGCCATTTGGCCGGAGAAAGTCGACCCTCCTGCCAGTCTTGCCAATGCTCATCGGCACAGATGAGCTTCCAGACGTGATCTGCCGAAAGTCGTTTGGCTGGCCAGTCGGCGGCATCCGGAATCGCCGCAGAGATCGGCGCGAAGGCGCGCTTTGGATCTAAGCGCACGATCACACGACCGATATCAAAGATCACTGCCTTTGGTGTTGAAAGCACGCGCTTGACGGCGCGACGCGACGATCTCTTCTGCTTTTCGATCTTATTCCTGCGTCGAGCGGCCAAGAGGAAAGGCTTCCGGTTTTGAGGAGCGTGAACGCATCGCCCCGATTACTGCAGGAAGAAGCGAGAGAATTACAACTACCGCGATGACCCAGTGGATGCGCTGGCTGATATTCGGAACCACTGACCCGAGGAAATAGCCGGCCAAAACCAAGCCGGCGCCCCAGCAGCAAGCACCGGCGATATCATAGGCGACATAGCGCGCATAACGCATCTGCGCCGCTCCGGCCACCGGAGGACAGAACGTTCGCACGATGGGCACAAAGCGCGCAAGGATGACGGTTTTCCCGCCATACTTCTCGTAAAAAGCGCGAGCGCGCTCCAAATAGCGGCGTTTGAAAAAGGCTGAATCCTGGCGACGATAAAGGGCCTGCCCCGCGCGGCGCCCAATCCAATAACCCAACTGGTCCCCTGCAAAGGCACATAACGTAACCACCGGCACCAGAGTGCCGATTTTCAGGACTCCGGTTGCGCTAAACACTCCTGCCGTGACCAAAAGCGAATCGCCCGGCAGGAAAAAGCCCACAAATAGCCCTGTTTCCACGAAAACGATGACGCAGACCAGCAGGGTTCCACCCCATTGGATCAACCCCTGCACATCGTATAGGTTATGGAGGACGTTTCGGATTAGTTCGAGCATGCCGGCGGTGGGTTCCCGCCGCGCCGCGATTGGCAGAGAGGAGCCAGCAGGTCCCAACCAATACGGTAGCAGAAAACAGCTGGATTTTGCGCACATTCCAGCCAGCAAAGATTCAGCATGGCAACAAGAGAGAGAAAGCGTGCTGGGGAGATAATTTGTATATCCCGGACGCCAACCCACATATTGGGCCTCCCGGAAGCGATCCTTTGGCTGCTGGCCCGTTTGGTAAGGATCGGCTTCGTATGGGCGCATGATGCGCCCCACGGAAGTAGGGGCCAATCCACCCAAAGTACCGGCGCGATGAAACCCGCGGCTAGCCTGTGCCGGATCAACCAACAGTACCTTTGTCTCATTACGATGACGCCTGCGTACCATTGGCCGCGGCAGCCCTCCTACCGAAAATGATACCTGTTCGCGAGCAACTGGAACTGCGGAGGGGGAGCACATGCAAAGCGCATACGCAGTCTGGATCGGCCAACCGGTGATACTGCAATTGGCGGCGGCGGATTCGCGAGTTCCTCTGCGCGGGATGATCCTCGAGGAGACGGACGACTTCATCCGCTTTCGCGTCGAGCAAGCCTGGGACATTGATATCTACAAGAGCATGATTCTGGCGGTGGAGCAGGACCGCTGGACACGAGTACTGGTCAACTAACGACCATGCAAATACAGACACAAGCGATGGAATCCCATCCGCGAACCGAAGGCAAAGTGAACGAAAGCCGCGCGGCCGCGCTGCTGGGTCTGAGCGCGCAAAAATTGCGCTGGCTTTCCGAGCAATCCGGCTTAGGTCATCCCGACGCTGATAGTAGCGGCGCTGGACTCGTTTTCACGTATGCCGAACTATACCGGCTCTGCCGGTTAGTGGCAGAAGTTCGCGGCTAAAGCGGCTTTTAGCACGATCGTAGTCTGAAAAATTTCAGGCGATTTTCTTCCGGCCCAGCACACCCCCCACGGCCCCGGGTTCCGGTTCCCCCTACCGGATTCCGGGGCTTCTCCTTTAGCAGCCTTTTTAGCATGGTCTTTCAACTCGCCTCCGACGGGCGATCGCAACGTCGAGAATAAGTTGACACCGGCTCCGGCCTCGCACAAACTGGACCGCCAAATCTCCCATGGCTGCCGCACAGAACGCCGGCCGTAGATCTCAGTTCCACGCCGTAGCCGCCGGATTTCTCGGCTGGACGCTGGACGCGTTCGATTTCTTTGTCGTCGTTTTCCTCTTCGATTCGCTCGCGGCACAATTTCACGTCAGCAAAGGAGACATCATCGCTACCGTCTCCTGGACGTTGCTCATGCGTCCGGTGGGCGCGGTGATTTTTGGTCTCCTGACGGACCGCTACGGCCGCCGCATTCCGCTGATTGCCAACGTTGTTTTCTTCTCGGTGGTTGAGCTTCTCTGCGGCTTCGCGCCGAACTACACGGTCTTCTTCATTTTGCGCATTCTCTACGGCATCGGCATGGGCGGCGAATGGGGCGTAGGCACGTCGCTGGTGATGGAGGCGACCTCGAGCCGCTGGCGCGGCGTGTTGAGCGGCATTTTGCAGAATGGCTACGCGGTGGGATATCTGCTTGCCGCGGTTGCGTACCGTTTCGCTTTTCCCGCCTGGGGCTGGAGGCCGATGTTTTGGCTCGGCGGAATTCCCGCTTTGCTTGCGTTCTATATCAGCGCCAAGGTGCCGGAGTCTGAGGCCTGGAGGCATCATCGCGCGCCTTCCACGGGTGCTGTCTTGCGGGCTGTCGCTCAGCAATGGAAGCTGTGCCTCTATCTGCTCTTGCTGATGACGTTCATGATGTTTCTCTCGCATGGCACGCAAGACCTTTATCCGGACTTCCTGCAATCGCAGCATCATGCCGGGGTGGCGATTGTCTCGTACATCGTGATCCTGGGAAATATCGGCGCCATGCTCGGCGGCATTATTTTTGGCCAACTCTCGAATACAGCGGGACGCCGGCTCAGCCTGATCGCGGCGCTGCTGCTCTCATTGGCCGTAATTCCCCTGTGGGCATTCGGCAGCTCTCTGAAGATGCTGGCGCTGGGCGCCTTTCTGATGCAGGTGGGCGTGCAGGGCGCCTGGGGCATCATCCCTGCCCACCTCAGTGAGCTTTCCGCCGATTCGACCCGCGGGCTTGTTCCGGGGCTGGCTTATCAACTCGGAATCGTGTTGGCCGCGCGTACCCCGGTGGCAGAACATAACCTGAGCAATCGAGTCGGCTATAGCTGGGCCCTGGCCGGATTCGAGATCTTTACCATCATCATATTGGGTATTGCCGTCGCCTTCGGACCGGAGCGCCGCGGGCGCAGTTTCGTGGAACCTGCGCGACGTTGAAACGCCGGTAAGCGCCTGAAAACGGCTGTCCACCCCCCTCCCCCTTTTTGCGCAAGTGTTCATTCCAGTAGGGTTAGATCGCATTAATTCCAGGTGTTTTTGCGAGTAGCTTCGCATGCAAGCCTTCGTCTCTGGGCTGGGTGATACTCCAGATTGAGGCGCGACGGATCGAGAATTGTGGGATGTAGCGATGAACCGGAACGGATGAGTTCGCCGGGGCGTCCGCACGGGGCGTGGCACGGAGGTTAGGGGAAATCCGCCGGAGATGGCAGGGCAGATCGAGTCGAATAGCGGGATTAGCGAAGAACATGGGCGAGAGTAGCATATTATCGTATAGTTATCAACGGTTATCCATTTAGTATTCTATGGAACGCATCGTTCGAATGAAGAGATTTGTTCGAATTGGGGAAATTCCTCAGGTCTTGGACTCCGGCAGCGCAAAGTCGGCGCGTCTTGGGGACCCGCATCTCGCGCCGGAAAGAGCGCTGGCGTAACCTGAGTTACAAGAGAGGAAAAATCCCCAGGGCCGCTCGCGACTTTTATGGATGGCGCATTCGCGCCGGGGGCCGCGAGCGCGCCCTGGGCTACAAGGAAAGCAGACGCGTTCGGTACGAACACGCGAAAAATCAGGAGAGATCCTTCGGGGCACAGAACGCCCCTCAGGATGACAGAGGAATCAATTCCAGCGACGACGAACACAGCGAACTGAAGGAGAGATCCTTCGGGGCAAAAGGCGCCCCTCAGGATGACAGCGCAAGATTGGAATCGTCGCGAGCAGAGGATCGGCTATCCAGAGTGAGCGCCTATTTATGGTTTCGGCATTCACAGCAGGCCCGCGCAACTGGTCGGTCGGCATCTTATTTGAAGATGTCTCCGGCCGCAGCGCACACGCGCTGGCGGAAAGGCAATTGGCGCAAACCTGCGAGTTCGTCGGAGCGATATCGAAAAGAGAAGGCTGGCAATTCCGAGTCACGCATCGAAAGCGCCGGGGCGCCTCTCGGAGGTCAACGTGAAACGAAAACGATCCCCTAAAAACAGGCCCAACGACGAAAAACCGTCGAAACCAATCGCTGCAAATGCGAGCCCGGAAGCGAACCAGCAAGAGGATCAAGAGGATGTAGTGGTAGTGGCTATTGGGGCTTCAGCAGGCGGGCTGGAGGCCTTCACCGACCTGCTCTCCCATCTCCCTCCGGACACCGGAATGGCCTTTGTGCTCGTCCAACACCTCGACCCCAAGCACGAAAGCATGTTGACGGAGCTGATCTCCCGTTCCACAAGAATGCCCGTACTGGAGGTGAAAGACGGAATGGGCATCGAGCCGGACCACGTCTACGTCATCCCTCCGAATGCGACGATGACCATCCACGACCATACCCTGCGCCTGACGGCGCGCGAAGAAACGCGGGGACTGCATATGGCCGTGGATTACTTCATGCGGAGCCTCGCAGAGGTGCAGGGCCATAACGCCATCGGCGTGATTCTCTCCGGCTCAGGGACGGACGGAACGCTGGGTCTGGCCGAGATCCAGGCGCAAGGCGGAGTGACGTTCGCTCAGGATGAAACGACCGCCAGGCACGACGGCATGCCGCGGAGCGCCATTGCCGCGGGTTGCGTGGACTTTGTGCTGCCGCCCAGCGAGATTGCCCGCGAGTTGACGCGCATTGCGAGCTACCCTTACATCGCCCCTACCGGAAAAGACGAAGCCGCCGATCTTGTGCCCGAACAGCACGTTGGGCTGAAGACGATTTTCCAGCTGATCCGCAAGAGCACCGGCGTGGACCTCACGTATTACCGGCACACCACCATTCGGCGGCGCGTCCAGCGCCGCATGATCGTTCACAAAATGGACACACTGCCGCGTTACGTCAAGTACTTGCAGAAGAACCCAGCTGAGATGAAAGCGCTCTACCAAGACATGCTGATCAATGTGACCAGCTTCTTCCGCAACCCCTCGGTCTTCGAGGCCTTAAAGGGGCGCGTTTTTGCGGCCCTCCTGAAGAAGCGCCCCGCGAATTCGCCGATCCGCATCTGGGCGCCCGGCTGCTCCTCGGGCGAAGAGACCTACTCGCTGGCTATCGCGCTGCTGGAATCCCTGGGCGACAAGGTTTCCTCCCTCCCCCTGCAGATTTTCGGATCGGACGTGAGCGAGACCAGCATAAACAAAGCGCGCAACGGCCTGTATCCTGAAAATATTCAAAGCGACGTTTCGCCGGAACGGCTAGGCCGGTTCTTTGTGAAGGTGGAGGGCGGCTACCGCATCAATAAGAACGTACGCGATATGTGCATCTTTGCCCAGCAGAACCTGCTGGCCGACCCTCCCTTTTCGCAAATGGACCTGATCTGTTGCCGAAACTTGCTGATCTATCTGGAAGCGCCGCTTCAGAAGAACGTCATCTCACTTTTCCATTACGCGCTCAAACCTGATGGATTTCTGGTGCTGGGGGGTGCGGAAAGCGTTGGCACACTGAGCAATTTGTTTTCTCTGGAAGATCGAGCGAACAAGATTTACGCGAGGCGATTCACGGCCATCCGGCCCGCGGTGGCGTTTTCCCTGGGCCGCTATCCGGAGAGGATCGGGCCAGGCACGAAGCCTCACCTGGTAGCCAGGAAGGAGCCGTCGTGGAGCGCCGCCGAGGCGCAGAAGGAATTCGACCGGCGCTTGCTGCAGCAATTCGCGCCCGCGGCCGTTTTCGTCGATGAAGGGCTCGAGGTGGTTCATTCGCGGGGGAACGTGGACCGCTATTTGAAGCTTTCCTCGGGGCGGGCCACGCTGAGTATCCTCAAGATGGCCCGGGAAGGGCTGTTGCTCGAATTGCGCAATGCCATCACGCGCGCAAAAAAGGACAACGTGACGGTGCGCCGGGAACACGTGGACGTAAAGACCGATCACTCCGTTCGCGACGTCTCGTTCGAGGTGATTCCGCTGCGCGTGGCCAATGCGCACGAACCCTACCTGATGATCGTATTCGAGGAAGCCGCCGCGGAATGGGAACAACGGCAGGGCAAGCGTCGCGTGGCGCCACTCCGAAAGGACACGTCATCGAAGCGTCTGGCCAAAGTGGAACAGCAATTGGCGGCGACCACCGAGTATCTACACACGGTGATCGAAGATCAGGAGGCCACCAACGAGGAGCTGCAGTCCGCCAACGAAGAGATTCTTTCCAGCAATGAAGAGCTGCAGAGCACCAATGAGGAACTGGAGACCGCCAAGGAAGAGTTGCAATCGACGAACGAGGAACTATCCACGGTCAACGACGAACTGCGCAGCCGCAACCACGAAATCGTCCATGCGAATAACGACCTGAAAAACCTGCTCAGCAGCATCAATGTTGCGCTGGTCATTGTGGACAGAGATCTGAGTATTCGCCGGTTCACGCAGGAGGCACAAAAAGTTCTGGGACTGATCGCGAGCGACGTAGGCAGGCCTTTCGACAACATCAACGCGGGCCTGAATATTCCCGACCTGCACCAACTCGTTCTTCAGGTGGTTACGGACTTCACTCCGGTCGAGCGGGACGTGCACGTGCGATCCGGAAAGCAATACACGCTACGAGTCCTGCCCTATAGCACCATGGATAACAAAGTCGACGGCGCCGTCATTACGTTAGCTGCCGAGAGCGTCAGGGAAGCCAGGCTGGCGGGCGAAGCCGTTTTGGCGGATCATCCTGCCGATATGATGGTGGTGCTCGACTCCGACTTGCGTGTCAAGGCGGCCACACCGTCATTCTGCAGGGCCTTTCAGCTCAGCCCCGGAGCGGTCCAGAACCTTTCTCTGCATCGCTTGAACCATGTCTTCCCCGATAACCCGGAGCTGCAAAAAGTTCTGCACAAGGCGCAGCAGACCGGCGAAGCGATTGCTCCTTTTACGGTGGAGTTGAGGATGGACGGGGAGACGCGCAGGAAGTTTGAGTGCAGGCTCGAACCCATCACGCTCGAAGGCGGCGCCAAGGTGATCACGCTTTCCCTGCATGCCTCATTCGGACAGGAGAGAAGTGCGCAAACGGGAGGCTGAACGGCCGAATTTGGAGTGGCGGCCCCGGGGAGGGTCGAACTCCCAACCTCCTGCTTCGTAGGCAGGCGCTCTATCCAGTTGAGCTACGGGACCGGCAATATTTCGACTATAGCATTATATTTCTGCAAAAACGAAGCGACGGGCTTTTCGGTAGGGTCTCAGTTTGATTTCGCCTCCAAGCAGACGGGTGGCGCTCCCTTGATTCTTTCACTGCCAGGATCATTTAATTGGAATGTCACCTCGGCGCAGGTAATCCGGAAAAGGTTCTGGAAGTATATCAAGCCTATAGTCGTTGTTGGAGGGCATCTCGTGTACCGCCGGCAACAGTCTAATCGACTTCACAACGATCGCATTCTTTGTGGTGTCAACTTGAGCAGTGATCCTGACGTGGTGACCGGCGTGACCCTTGAGGGCCTTGGGATTCGTTACACTCCAAATCTTCATGTCCTCGTCGCTAACAAAGAGCTTTTCATCAAAGCTCATGCCTGTGATGTTGATCGGTTTGGCGTTTGTAGCGGCGGTGCGAGGCGTCTCCTGTGTTTTTGATTGAGGTATGGCGTTCATCCAGGAGAACATCAGCAGACCAAGGACAACGAATAATTCGCTCATCGTAGCCCTCCCGCAGTCCCAGTATTTAGTAGCTTACTCCTGAACTGCCAGAAGGCGCTAGAGAAGCGCTTTTCAGTTTGTCAAAAGCGCGATTTGGTCGCACTGCATTCGTTTACAGGTATAGGCCGGAAGCCCATGAAGACGCAGGAAATTCGAACTGAGACACTATCTGCATTTCTAAGCAGGCTCAATCAGGCTCCCAAAAACGGTTTGAGCTCGGCGATCAATTGATCCGGGACTTGTTCCGGAAGGAAATGGCCGGTGGGAAGAGCTTTGCCGCTGACCTGGCTCGAGCGCTCTCTCCAAGTCTGCAGAACGTCGTACATGCGATGGAACGGGCCTTTTTCGGACCAGAGGACGAGAAAGGGACACTCGATTTTCTTGTCGAGATCCGCTTTGTCGTGCGCCAAGTCGATGGACGCGGCTGCGCGGTAATCTTCGCACAGCGCGCGGATCGCGGCCGGGTCGCGGAAGCAGCGCAGATATTCGTTATAGGCCGGCTGATCCACCCATTCGGGCAGGCCTTCGCGGGGCGCTTCGCCGCCGAGACGGAACAACATGGTCTTGAGGAAAAGCTCGGCGCTGTTGCCGAGCATTGTTTCGGGGAACGGCGGCGGCTGGACGAGCAGGAACCAGTGGAAGAAAACGGTGGCGAAGTCCTGGTTCACAGTCTGATAACACTTGTAGGTGGGCACAATATCGAGGATGGCGAGCCTGGTGACGCGATCGGAGTGATCGAGAGCCATACGATGAGCGACGCGGCCGCCGCGGTCGTGCCCCACAACTGCGAATTTCGGGAATCCCAGATGCTCCATTACTTCGACTTGGTCCTGCGCCATGGCGCGCTTGGAATAGCCGAAGTGGTCCGCGCCGCCGGGAGGCTTGCTGCTATCGCCGTAGCCGCGAAGGTCGGCGATCACTAACGTGAAATTTTGCGCCAGGACCGGCGCGACTTTGCGCCAAAGCACGTGAGTTTCGGGGATGCCATGCAAGAGAAGCACGGGCGAGCCTTTGCCACCGTGCACGACGTTGATCGTCGCGCCCGTCGTCTTAATTTGCTCGCGCTTGAAGCCTGGGAAGAAATCGCGTCCGGGCGCTTGAGGTTCCGCGAGCGCGTTAGATAGCGGAGAAGAGAGAATCGCGCTTTCCCCAGCGACAGGGCCGAGCGCCAGCAGCAAGGATTTTTTCGTGAATTCGCGGCGGCTGGAGTCGGGCATCTTCACCTCTATGGAAGAGAAATACAGTCAATCTTAACGCTGGGACTCCGGATTCAAAAATATCTTGAGGGCGAGGAAGACTGGCAGCGCGCCGACAATAGTCGTTCCGTCATAAGCCGGCGAAAAATCTCGCGAATGTATGTGGACTGTCAGCATTTTGTAAATTTCCGGGACGATTAGTCGCTTTACGGTATTATGTGTTGACTTTCCGCCTGAAAACTCATAGCGTCTCCGCCATAGCTGTGGGGCTCTTTAGGGTTAGTTAGGCTAAGTCTTCCAATATCAAAAAGCTTCGCAAATGGGGTGCCTTCTATGAATTCCTTCAAGTCCGAAAGTCCATTTTGTATTTGTAGTTCGATTAGGCGAGCCGCAGTGCTGCTGAGTGCAACACTGGGCATGCTTCTTATCTGCCTTCCTCTTTTCTCGCAGGGCAGTTACGGCCGTATTCTCGGAGCCGTTACAGACCAAACTGGCGGCGTGATAGCCGGCGCTACGGTCACCGTTCTGGACGTAGACAGAGGCATCTCGCGAACGCTGACCACGGATGATGCTGGAGAGTACAACGCTCCCAACCTACAGCCCGGAAAATATACAGTTCGCGCTGAGGCCAAAGGTTTCAAGACGGTCGAGCGTCAGAACGTTATCCTCGAGGTTGGCAAGGAACCTCGCGTGGACCTTACTCTTCAGCCGGGCGAGCAGACCCAAACGGTGACGGTAACCGAATCGATTCCGCTGGTGGAAACCACCAACGCCACCCTGGGCGGCACGCTCAATAACGCGGATATCGCCGACCTGCCCTTGAACGGCCGCGATTACCAGAACCTGCTGGGCTTGCGCCCGGGCGTCATGCTCCAGCCGGGCGGCGGACCATGGACCCAGAGCACCAACGGCGTCCGTCCCGATGAATCGGTTGGATGATGGAAGGCGTGATCAACGCCAATTTCTTTGATGCACGCCCCGTGATCAATATGCCGAGTCCGTTCACGGATGGGGCGACGATCCTGCCCGTGGACGCCATTCAGGAATTCAACCTCGAGGAAAATCCCAAGGCGGAGTACGGATGGAAGGCCGGCGCGATCGTGAATGTGGGAATCAAATCGGGAACCAACACTTTTCACGGCGACGCTTATGCGTTCGGCCGCTATCAAAACTGGGACGCACGCAACTACTTCAACATCGCGCCGAACAATGGGGTGTGCGCCGCTTAACCCAAACGTCGTGTCTGCATGCAATCAGACGCCGGCCAGTTGAAGCAGTTCGGCGGCGCGGTGGGCGGGCCGATCAAGAAAGACAAACTCTTCTTCTTCGCGGGCTATGAGGGCTTGCGCTCCTTCATCGGCTTCGTCGGCGGCATCAGCGGTTCCAGCCACGCAATCAGTGGGCGACGACCCGCGAACAACATGGTGGATGCGATCACCGCTCTGCAGAGCGCGAGTGTCCTGTGAGCGCGGTCAGCGTGAAACTTGCCGGATGCACCAGCAGGCGCGACGCCAACTGTGCACCGGCGGATCTATTCCCAGAACAGTCGGTACGTCGACCACTTCCTCAGCACTTTCCCCAACGAGCAATACCAGCGACAACGGGGTCGGGAAACTCGACTACCATCTGAACGACAAGAACACGATCAATGGCATGTTCTTCCTCGGCAACTACAACGCCGTGGGAGAAGATCACCCGTTTACGCAATACAGTCCACGGATAATGCGCCGATACGCGCCTTGACGATACCGTCGAGCTGGGTTTATACCCCCAACTCCAATGTGGTGAACGAAATGCGGTTTGGCTATGACCGTATCACCTTCAACTTCGTCAATATCGACGTCAACACACCAGCCAGCACCTACGGGATCAACACGGGCGTAACGAACCCGCTTGCGGGCGGCTTGCCGAGCATCACAATCGCAGCTTTGGGAATGGCGGTACGCCGGTCGTGGGCACGGCCTTTAACCGGCCCCAATATTTTCCCCCAACCCGTATTACGACTTCCAGGACTCAGTTTCGGTTCTGAAGGGCAAGCACGCCATCAAGTTCGGCGGCGAGTTCCCGCATATTGAGGCCGATGCCATCTTTAACAACGGCCGGGGCCGATTCGATTTCAACGGCGGCTCGCCAGACCATTGCTGGTTCGCACCACACCTCACTCGAGGACTTCTTTGCCGGACTCCAGTCGGACGGCAGTACTCCTCGCGGGTAGCCACTTTCGAAGTTGAGCTTCATGAATTTCGCTGGGTTCGTCCAGGACGACTGGCGCGTCACCCCGAAGGTGATTGTCAACTTGGGGCTGCGCTACATGTACGTTACGCCGATGAAGGATGCCAACAATAACTTCGGCAACTTCGATCCGACTGAACCGGGCTGGTTCAGCAAGGCCAGGCAGGGCACAGCACGATATGGAAGGCCGATCACCACGATTTCGAGCCGCGCGTTGGTTTGGCTTGGGACGTCAAGGGCAAGGGAACGACCGTGGTCCGGGCGGGCGTTGGTCTTGTTCACGAGACCTGGACTGGAGACGTTGGAGGGACAGTTCGGGATGCAGAACGACGGTTCCACCGCGATCAATGCGATACCTACCGCAGCCTCGATCCTTGCGGGATTTCAGCTCTGGTTCCATCGATCAGTTGCCCATCTTCGGGCGGCGGGACGAACGCTCTCGGCTCTGCCACTTTTGCTCCCAGCGCACTCTGCTGGGATCCCGCCATCACGTCAGGTCTGGCGACACTGTGGCTTGCATAGCGGCCAGGCTACCGTTTTCCCGGCAGCGACAGGCGGCGAAATGCGGAGACGGCATTGGCGGAGACGCGTCCCCGTGCGACCTGATGGGCGTCGACCCGAATCTCGCTACCTTACGTCGTGAATTACAACCTCGGCGTTCAACACCAACTCGGCTCCAACTTCTCGCTCGAGGTCGCCTATGTCGGCAATCACGGCTACAGACTGCTGAGCTTTGCGGACATCAATCAGGCCCCGCTGGGCGCAGCGATAATGTCTGAATGTCCGCTAACGGCGGCGCAGCTGGCTGATGCTTGCGGGCCGGTTCAATGCCGGCGCGATGACGGGTCTGGCCGCACAGGAAGCCCGGCCGTTTTATACCAAGTTCCCATATCTTGGGATTCATCAACTTCGCAACGAACAAGTCGTATTCCAACTACAACAGCGCTGCAGGTGACCCTGACCAAGCGGATGTCTCAAGGCCTGTCGTTCACTGCCGGATACACGTACGGTCATGGCCTGGATAACGGCTCCCTGAATCGCTTCGGCTTGATCCCGCAGAACAGCAACAATCTGGCAGCAGAATATGCCAGCAGCGACTTCGACATTCGTCATCGCTTCACTTTCACAGTCACTTACAACATTCCTGGGAAGAAAGGGTTTGGCCAGTTGCTGGAAGGCTGGCAGATCAACGCCATCGTGAACTATCCACTGCCCAGCCGTGGAAACATTCGACAACACAGACAATATCAGCGGGACCGAGAAAACGCCGATCGCTGGAACATTTTCGGCAATCCCGCCGACTTCCCGTCCGGCAAGAACAGCATTCCCTACTGCGGCGTCACTCCAGGGTTGCCAGCGGGGACACCCTTTGGTCCAACCACCGTTACCTGCGGTTTTGCGGACCCATACAACGCTGGCAGCATACCGATCCATGTCCGCGGCCGCTACTGCAAGCGCCATTGCGGGGTGCGCAGCTAAGCTCCTTCGCCCGCCACACTGGCAGCCGCTGGCTGCTATGTGTCCACGAACGGCAACTCGTTCATCGTCCCTCCGCGCAGGGAACATTCGGGAACATGGGCCGCAACATCTTCCGCGACTCGGGTACCAGAACTTGGACTTGTCCGTATTCAAGAACTTCCACTTCACCGAGCGGTTTGGCGCCCAGTTGCGATGGGAGGTCTTCAACGTCCTCAATCTTCCCATCGCCGCCAATCCCTATGGCGCATCCAGCTTTGTCAATACCGGGAATACCCCCGGTCCAGGTGCAGTGTTCGGCGCTTCCTTCTTGACGCCGGACTTCGCGGCCGGCAATCCGCTCATCGGCTCGGGAAGCCAGCGCGTGATGCAACTCGGGTTGAAGTTAACGTTCTAGTGAAACGAGTTCGAGGGGGCGATTATCACGCCCCCTCGAATTTCGCCGTTACCGGCAACGTCTTCGCGGATCGTGCATTCCGAAGCAGACCGCTCCGACATTAATTTATTTCAATTCTCATTGCGGCATCGTCCTGATGGCGCTTGCGATAATCGTGACTGCATGCTATTCCCGCCAGCAGCAGCGCGAGCGCCGAGGTGAGAATCTACACCGTTCAGGATAGAAGGCCGCCTTGACAGTGCCGCTCCTGCAATGGTCCAATGTGCTTCATATGCCGCCTTCAGCACTAATAGATTCTGTGGGCGGATGCTCAAAATCTTCCAGCTCATCCACATGAGCGCTAGTCAATTGTTTCTAAGCGGCGAATCCAGAGGAGGGGCAATGGTCGCAACTAAAATGCGAGTAGGGTTGGTTGTGGGTCTTGTCATGACGTGTGCTCCGCTGTTTGCACATCACGGAAGCGCAATCTATGACACGCAAAAAGTGGTCGTTCTGAAGGACGCCACGATAACGAAATTCATCTGGGCGAACCCTCACTCGATTGCCATGTTCGATGCCAAGGATGATAAGGGCAACGTCCTTCATTGGGCCGCGGAAGCCGGCAGCCCCTCGGCGCTCAGCCTTATTGGATGGACGAAGAATTCGCTGAAGCCCGGGGACGTCGTTACCGTTTATACGTTCCAATCAAAAAACGGCAACCCGGTAGGGCGCCTGAACAAAGTCGTTCTGACTGACGGGACCACTTTAAAGGATAGCCAACTCGGAGACGCGGACAGTAAAGAGAAGTCGGAAAAGCCCTACTGACAGAGAGATACTCCCCGTTTAGCTTTCACGTTCCGGCCTCTTTGAAACCAGGCTTGGCGAGCGTGGAGCAGTGGCATTCTGACGAAGCGAATATGATTTCTCCGCCCCTGAGATGACTGAAACTATCCACTAGCAGGAAGCAGCGTTACTTCTTTTTTGCGTCCTTTTCTGCAATAGCCTGCTCGGCAATCGTCTTGTTGTATTCCTGCGCCTCTGAAGCGGAACAAATCATCTCCCGAATATCGAACCATTCGGGTTGCAATCGCATGCGGAATTTATTCAGAGGATTCCAGGGCTTGGTATACATCTTGGGGTCTTCAATCGTCATCGTGAATTCCATGATGTCATGGTTCACGCGGTGCCAGGTTTCGGTCACTTTCAATTCGTCGCTGTGGGGCCGGCCTACGTTATCGATCCAGGTTCTTTCATCCAACCCAACCGTTTCCGTAACAAACGTGTAGTCGTCCGTCCACTTGCCAACGGAGTAGCCATACCACCGCGGCTCCAAGATTTCCTTGGGGAGTTCTCGACCGTCCATCCAAATGTTGCGCCACGCTTGATCATTCTGGTAGATGATGGCGACTTGGCTCTTCGTTTGAAAAATCTGGATGGCTCTCAAGTTGAAAAGCTCAAGCCGTGGGAATCCGATTGGATCGCAGATATCAAATGGATCGTTATTTTGCGCGATGGGAACGGCGGTGGTTCCGAATCCGGGCTTATGCTCTTTCCAAGTCTTCAGACCCAGCGGAGTGAAAGGTAGCTCATGTTCGGGCTTGGTATCAGAGGGGTATTCTTTCGGGCCGGTGGCAAAGACTCCGTCGCGGTAGCCTGGGGTGGGCTCCCAGATTCCGCTCAGGTCGCGAACAGGAGCGGGTTCCGACGTTTGATCTTTCGGCGCGGTGGGTACGATCCGGTCCCAACCGTCGCGATGTATATTTTTGCCGGACTCCCGTTGCTGGGCCGTTTGAGCGCGCATGAGAGGCAAAAACGCCACGGCTGACAGTAAGATCGCTGCGGCCAAAAAGCGCTTTGACATTTCTGAAATCTCTCCTCGATGAACGTGCTTACTTTCGGATCTCGTTTCGGACTTGTGCATCAATCAGCGCAGAGGACAACAGCACGCGCGCTATCCCAGCTTAGCGTTCGCTGCCCATGCTGAGTTCCTGGCCATCGGGAAGAATGACTTTTGTCACGCGCCCAACCGGCTGGCCTGTTTTAGACATTCCGACCATCGTGACGGTGACTTCCTCGCCAGGCTTAAATGACTTTGCCGTAATGCCAAAATTGATAAGCGTAGAGGGGGCATTCCATTCGCCGAGCCAGTGTACGACATTACCCTTTTCGTCTTTGGCGTCAAACTTCAAAAAGCTATGCGGATTGGTCCAAACCCAAGCCGTTATGGTTCCCTTCACAGTGACGGTTCTGGCTGTCATAGGCTGCGTTGCCGTGATGCGCAAAGAGCGAAACTGAGATCATCAAGAGCGCAACAGCCACGAGGGAACCCTTCACCAGCCATTTTTTCATAACTTGCCTCCCTAGTTTATACGCGAACGGCTCGGCATTGGTTACTTCACGCTGCGCGATTCTAGCAGGAAGTTCTCGGAGGTCGCAACTCGCGGTAATTCGACGCGCGCGCGGTAAATTCGCTTGCGCGGTGGAAGACTCAGCGCCTCCGAAAATGTAATGCTGCGTTCGGTTTAGCGCGAAGCGCTGGTTTGTTTGGGGACGGCTGGAGCCGGCTTGGTGAATCGGGCGGCGTCGATCGGCACATTCGCCTGCACCGAACTCAGATCTGTCGTGGACTGGCCGTCTACCCAAGTCGCCGTCCAGTGGAACGGCACCTTCACTCCGTTGACCGCACGATAATCCGAATACTCCACGTGCGTCGGCGTCAGCCCGATGATCGTGTTGTTGTAGCGCACCTGCCGCACCAGCAGTCCGGTTTCCTTGTCAAAGTACAGCTTGATCGCCGATCCGCCCGCCGTGGTCCCCTCGATCACCTGTACCGGCTTATCGTTGATCGTGATGGCCGGAAATCCGCTCCGCCAGTTCTTGAACTCCTGCTTGATCTGCGCCGGAAACGCGAGCCCCGCATCCACCCGCGCTCCCTCGAGATCGCCCCCCGTAAGCGGCATCAGCGGCACGGGCTTATCCACCGCCGCCACCCAGGCTTGCTGGCCGTCATACACCGTGGTGTTATCTCCGGCCAGCGTATGCACGACCGTCGTGCGCAGTCCCGGCTTGGCGTAGTAATCGATCGGCACCTTGGCAAAATCGGTGTCGAATCCCGTATACGTTCCTTTGCCCACCAAGCTCGTCAGCTTGGCCACTTGCGCCGCGCCGCCCAGCGCCTGAAGATACTTATCCAGAATCTGCTCCGCACTCGGCTGGTTGGCTCCATTCAGGTTCAGGATTTCCACTCTGTCTGGATCTTCCGGCGGCGGTGTCCCGTATTGCTCGGCCAAACTCGGCGTCACCTCCGGCCTCTGGCTGCCCCGATGGCAGGTGTAGCAGGTGATCTTGCGCTCGCCCCCGAAATCCGCCTTGTTGATGGCGTTCACCATCACCACCATCCGCCGCGCCGTGTTCTTCAATGCCGTATCGTCGGCATAGCGCGCCCAACTGCCTCCGCTTTCCGCGGTATGGCAATCGGTGCAGTTCAAGCTCAGCGAGGCGGCAAAGAAGCCCATGGTCCCCAGAAATTGATCCACGGAAATGCCTCGCAACACCTGAATGTTTTTGAAGGCATCTTCCGCCAGCTGAGGCTTCTGTTCCTGGCCGCGCGCCCATCCTGCTCCAATCAGGCAGACTGCCAGCGTGGTCACCGCACCACGGATCGCTCCCCTCGATCCGAATTTCATGTACCCTCCCTCTTTGTCCTGTTTGCGGAGCTTCGTTCTGCCGATCTGATCGCTCGCATGCGCAATTTTCTCCAGCTCTCGATCGAGCTGGACATGTCACCTGCAATTTTTTCGTTACGCCGGCTCGACACTATACACCTGGCTGCCCCACACACGCAATCCGCCAAGTGAAACCGGCAGTGCGCGTGATCTTCTGAAAGCGCGAATCTTGACCGTCAAAATCGTCGAGCGTATGCTACGGCATTCACAGAGGACAAAGCGGAGCGCTATTTTTTCCACGCTGCCTCTTTGAGATCTGACTCTGTGCTGCAAGGGCCCGATTCCACAGGAGAACCTAATGCGAAGTCCAGGGAGCAGCGTCATCATGGCCTTGGCCGCACTCCTTGCGTTTTCGTCCGTTGCGTCGGCCCAAATGCCCCAGCCGCAAGCAGCCGGGAAAAATTCAGAATGGATGTATAACGGCCGCAATAGAGTCGTAGGCACCGGCGGGCCTGCTCCAGTTCACGATTTGAACGGGACGTGGGCTGGGCCGCGTTCAGGGGCGGGGGTGCCTGATTTCAAAGAAGGAGAAATACCTTCGCTAACCCCTTTGGGGCAAAGGCTGTTCAGTGAACGTAAAAGTCTCGGGAAATTCAGTCCTGCCGCTACCAATGACCCGTTTGTTAGGACCTGTGATCCGTTGGCGTTCCCGCGAGCCGACGTCGACGAAATCAGAGGAATTTCGTTCACAACGATGCCAGATCGCATAATCGTGCTCTACCAATTTCAGCAGGTTTGGAGAGAGATATGGATGGATGGGCGCGCACTTCCGAAAAATGTCGGAGCCGCGGAGAAAGGTTCACCCGATCCGAGATTTTTCGGATACTCAGTGGGTCATTGGGAAAGCGACCATACTCTCGTGGTTGATACCACTGGGCTGGACGACAGAACCTGGCTCGACCGCGACGGACATCCACATAGCGTGGAGGCGCACGTACAGGAACGCTTCACCCGCACCGACCACAACGATTTGGAACTGGCCATTACCGTGGACGATCCGACGATTTATGCCAAGCCCTTTTCTCTGGGAACCGTTTATCTCAAATGGATTCCCAATCAGATCTTCGATGAGAAGCTGTGCATACCGTCCGAGACGATCGAGTATTTGAAGGCAGTTGGAGATCCCGCCGGCAGCACCATACCAGCCAAATAGCCAAGCAAGCGCTCATCAAGCATCGGGACGCCGCTTCATTGCCCTGCATCGGTTGACTGAGGCAATTGACTCTTATATTCTCTGAATCAGGTTGATCGCGGCAAAATTTCGTTCCCGAGGTGGCGCATGCGAAATACACTTATACTTTTGGTGATTGCATTCCTTAGCTTGTGTAGCGCTGCCTTCGCACATCATGGAGCCGCGGCTTACGACATGAGTAAGCCCGTCGTCATGAAAGATGCCGTTGTAACCAAATATATCTGGGCGAATCCCCACACGCTTGTTTTTTTCGACGCCAAAAATGACAAGGGTGACACCACACATTGGTCCGTGGAGCTGGGTAGCCCTTCGGCGATCGCCCTGATGGGCTGGAACAGAACTTCGCTCAAGGCCGGCGATGTCGTTACCGTTTACATGTTTCCTGCCAAAAATGGTAATCCGGTGGGGCGCATTAACAAGATTGTTCTTGCCGATGGCGCCCTGCTAAGGGACAGCCAGACCGGAGCGGATAACGGCGGGCGCGCCGATAACGACGTCAAGTAGTTCGCGGATTTACGCGACTTCAGTTCTTTGTAGCTAACACAGGGACCGGCACCTTCCGGTCCCTTTCGCTTTTTAGTGTGGAAGTGATCAGATCGATGCCAGCGCCAAGGCGTATCCCGTCATCGAAGCCGCACTCCGAAACTACAGCCAAAAGCAGCAAGGTGGTGGCAGGGCGCGTGGCAAAGCAGGGGGAAGCCGCTTCAACTGAAGTGGGTCCCCTTTTGTCATTTTTTGGCGGGATCGAGAGTGACCTGGGCTATTTCGCCCGGCCCTTATATCCCGTCGGTTCGGTACGGATTCGATAAACCACGCCGCGCCCGACAACATACAAATAGTGCTTATCGGGACCTGCGAAGCCACAGTTCTGCGGCGGCATTTCGTAAGGTGCTTCAATGTCTGCCAGGTGTTCGCCCTTGGAGTTGAACACCTGAACCCCGGCCGGAGTGGTGGCGTAGAGATGGCTCTGGCTGTCAATGCAGAGACCGTCGGCTCCGCTCACCAATCCGTGATCGGTCTCCTGTTTGAGGGTATATTTGCCGAAATTCTTACGGTTCTTTAACGTTCCATCGGACTGCACATCGTAAGTGAGCAGATAGGCGCCATCCCAGTCATTGACGTAAAGGATCTTTTCATCCGGACTGAGCGTGATGCCATTGGGGCGATTGACGTCGTCGGCTACCCGGACGACTTTCTTACTGTTGGGCTGGATGTAATACACCGCCTGCGGCAAATCGTCCGGCGATTTTTTGGCGCCAACCTGATAGCAGTCGGTGAAATAAATGCCTCCTTTTTTATCAACCACGAGATCGTTGGGCCGGATATACGGTTTGCCGTCAAAGCTGTCGGTGAGCGTTTCGGCGCCATCCTTGGGATAGATCAGACTGACCTTTTTGCTGTATTGCGCCGCAAAAATACGGCCCTTCGAGTCCATCGCCAAGCCGGCAGCCTGCTCGGAGTTATCCACTAACGTGGTCACGTTCCCATCGACATCCACTTTGGCGAGGCCGCCATTTGCCGTCACCAGCAGGCTGCCGTCGGGCATACCCACTCCACCGTCGGAGCCGCGCAATCCATTTTTCACGACTTCTATCTTTGTTCCGGCTTTGACTACACCCGGAATGTCCGGTGTGACCTTATCGGTGGCGACCACGGTCTCTTGTTGTTCGCCGCGCCCCGCACCTCGGCCTTGACCTCGACCCTGACCGCGGGCCTGCCCGCCGCCTTGGTCGGCGTCCTGGGCGAAAGCTGCCATTGAACACGTAAGCAAAACCGCAAGCACTAAAATTGCTTTCGATTTCATGCGTCATCCTCCTACTGCTGGTCTTCGTCGCTCCGCGAACGAGCGCCGAGTTAAGACAAAAAAATGCTCTGCATTCCTTCGGCAGCGAAAGAATACCGCAAAGCCGATAAACTCTGAATCCGCCAGTTTTAGATTATCCGCAATCGCTAGCGCTTCGCGCTGCTGACTTCCTTTTTATCGGCCGTAACCGGACGCGAAGAAACGTACGCAACGATCGCCACCATATCGTCGGTGGTCAATTTGGCGACAACAGGCTTCATCAACTCCGTCCAAATACCGTGCCGATCGCCTTGTTGCATGTCATAGAGCTGGCGCGCGAGATAGCTGGGCGAACGGCCAGCAATCCCTGGCACCGGGCCCAAGCCTTGCAAATCCGCGCCGTGGCAGTTCGCGCAGGCAATGGTTTTTCCGCCGCCACCGTTGACCAGCGCTTCGCCTTTTTTCACGCTTCCCGGAGGGACATAGGCGGTGAAGGCAGAGTGGTCGTCGCGCAGAAGTTCCGTGCTCTCGGTATTATCCGGAGCTTCGATGATGCGCTTGGCGATAGGCTCTTTGTCGTTGCCATCGAGTTTCACGAACATGCCCCCAGCAATGCGCGTCTTTGGCACCGTGTTCGTCTCCACGACCTTGATCCACGGAGTCCATTTCATCGAGCCAAAATAATCGGCGGCAGCTTTGATCTCATCGTCCGTCATGGCCTTCGCGAATCCGATCATGAGGTTCGTGTTGCCCTTTCGGGAATCGGCGCTCTTTCGGGCGCCGTTCTTGAAGTCATTCATGGTTTGGATGAAGTAACTGGTAGGCAGACCCGCGACGCCGGCGTTTTCCGGCCGGCCCTTGCCGTTTGGATAATGGCAGAGGCTGCACGCAAAAACATTCGCTTCCTTGCGCCCTTGCGCCACAATGGGCGGCATCGCCGGATGGTCATTCGGATACCAGTCGGCCGGCCCGGCATTATTACGAATCTGAGTTAGCGTGAAAGCCAGCGTGCTGCCGTTAAGATGCCGGAGCGTACCGTCATCCTTGACCGGAGCGGCGGCCGGTGGAGCGCTGGCCTGTTCGCCGGGCGGCGTGGTAAACCCATAAGCCCAGGGAGGAGGCGGCTCAGTCGCAGCTATGAGCACGCCGATGGTAATAACGCAGGCGAAGCCGAGGGCCAAACCCAAATTCACAGCACCGCGGAAAGTTCTCATAAATCGCCTCCGGATCGTTCAGTTCGCGGCAGCACAAAAGAGCGGCCATGGTGCCGCCAGTGCCGGACATGCTAGCACGTCTGGGATTGGCGCGTCACGGTTCCAGAAACGATTTGGGGGTCTCGCCGGGAAGCTCACGTCGACTTGGCGCGAATTTGCGACGTTCGAAGTGTGCGTGCTAGCATCGCTGAGATTTGGAAAATTCTTCACCGAATCAGTTTTTTATAGGTAAGGTCTATGACAAACCATCCCAGTACGCATCGCGTCTGGTTCATAACCGGCACTTCGCAAGGCTTTGGCAGGGAACTCGTGCGTGCCGCGCTGCAACGCGGCGATTCGGTCATCGCGACTTCACGGAACCCGCAAGCGGTGGCGGTAGCTTTTTCCGCAGCGGCGGATCGCTTGCTAACGGCGTCAATGGATCTGCGCGATCCGGCGCAGATTTCAGTCGGTCGTCGAGCGGGCGATTGCGAAATTCGGCCGCATCGATATTTTGGTCAACAATGCCGGCTATGGCGTGACTGGCGCCGTCGAAGAAGCCAGCGACGCAGAAATCGCCAACGTCTATGAGACGAACGTTTTTGGGTTGCTTCGCGTTACCCGGGCGGTCTTGCCTCATATGCGGAAACAGCGCGAGGCCACATCGTTAATCTTTCCTCGATTGGCGGGCTCACCGGCATGCCGGGGTGGGGTATCTACAATTCCACCAAATTTGCTGTGGAAGGCCTCTCCGAGGCACTCGCGGCAGAATTGGCGCCGCTGGGCATTGGCGTAACGATTGTCGAACCTGGCCCCTTCCGCACGGACTTTCTCGGCGGCTCGCTGGTAAAGGCAGCAAACAAAATGCCAGATTACGAAGCCACCGCAGGCAAGACGCGCGCCAGCGCCGCCGAACGCAACCGCAAGCAGCAGGGCGACCCCGCGCTCGCCGCGGACGCCATCGTTCACGCGGTCACGTCGCCGAACCCGCCACTCCATTTAATACTGGGGAAATTCGCCTACGACCGCATGAGTCAAAAGCTCGATGACTTCCGCAGGGAAATGGAAACTTGGCGCGCACTCGGTTTGGGCACCGATTTTAAGAGCTGATCCGATTCACGCCCGGCGGACATCCATTTGGGCGCGGAAAGCGCTCGGCTGGCCGCGAAGGCGACTGCTCCCGAGAATGGCAATCGAAGCGCAGAGCGCGGGCGCCATTCCTGCGAGGAAGATTCGCTGCGGAGTCCAGCCCATCGTGAGCAACATCCCGCCGATCGCCGGCCCCACGATGGATCCCACGCGGCCGACTCCCAGCGCCCAGCCGACTCCTGTCGAGCGCACAGTCGTAGGATAGAAACCTGCCGCCAGCGCGTTCAGACCGGCCTGCGCGCCTTGAATGGCCACGCCGAGGACAAATGTGACCGTCATCATGATGGCGAATGAGTGCGTCAAAAACGCGAGCGAGCCGATGAGCAGTGCAGAGATCGCGAATTGCGCCAGCAGTGTCGCGTAGGCGCCAAAAGAATTCATCACGCGGCCTTCGGTGAGCGCTCCGGTAATTCCGCCGAGGCTGAAAAGCGAGACCGCGATAACCCCCGCAGAGACGGCCAGACCCGATTGCCGCAAAAGGCCGGGCAGCCAATTCACAATGAAATAGAGGATCAGTAGATTCATGAAGAATGGAATCCACAGCAGAATCGTCCCGGCGGCACGATCTTGGGTGAAAAGCTGGCGGACGGGAAGGCCTTCGTTCGGCTCCTCGCGTGCCGCAATGGCAGGCGAAGAGAGATTGAGCTCCGCTGCACTGATTTCAGGAGCGATTTTTCGCATGATTTTGGAAATCTCGCGTGCGTCCTTTCCGCGCGCGGTGAGGAAACGCACGGATTCAGGCAGAGCTTTGATCAAAATGATCGCGATTGCGAGCGGCAACAAGCCTCCGAGATAGAAAACGGACCGCCAGCCCCAAAGCGGAATCATCTTGTAACTAGCCAAACCGCCGACGAGAGCACCGAGGGGCATGCCGCAGAAGAGTGCGCCGACAAAGACTGCCTGCAGACGCTTGGGCGAATATTCGGAGGTAAGCGCGACGACGTTGGGCATCGCGCCGCCTAAGCCCCAGTCCCGTCAGAAAGCGGAAGAGGATCAATTGCTGGAGCGAAACGGCGCGCGCCGTGAGCAGCGCGAAAATCGCAAAGGTGAGCGCCGAAAGCACCACCGGCCATTTGCGCCCCCAGCGGTCCGCGACCGGGCCCATCGCCATTGCCGCGATCATCAAGCCGATCAGGCCAGCAGAAAAGACAGGCCCGAAATTCTTGAGGGGAATGGCTAAACCTTCTGAAATGGAGGGCGCGAGAAAACCGATGCACTGCGTGTCGAAGCCGTCCAGCAAGAGCACCAAGCCGCACAAGGCAATCGTGGAGATTTGAAATCGGCTTAGCGGGCGCTCGTCGATAATCTCGTTTACGGTGAGCGCGCGTGTGCGGGCGCTATCCACGGGTGGTCTCCCTGTGAGCACAGAGTGTAGAGCATTCGCGAAGTTACTACCAGAAGCGCGGCTTCGTTCTCGCCAGAACCTCGTTTTGCGGTGTCATGGTTCGCGCATATACTAGGCCGCTAGAGTTTGCTGGTCGGCTCCTCGATCGCTTTGAGAGCAAACTTCTATGACACCCGCACCAAGCAGCTCGCACGCAACCGAAACCGCGCAGGCTCTCGGCGCTCCGGCCAAAGTCAGAATCTGGCACATGAGCGCGACGGAATGGCTGATTTGCGCGGTGGCCTGCGTCGGTTTTGCTTTCGATACCTACACGCTGCTCGTTTTGACGCTGATCGTGCGGCCCGCGCTCAACGAAATGCTGCCGCCGAACTCCGGGCCGGCAGTTGTCAATCAGTGGATCGGAATTCTCTTTTATGTTCCCGCGATTGCAGGCGGAATTTTCGGATTGCTCGGCGGCTATCTGATCGATTTGCTGGGGCGCCGGCGCATCCTGATGTGGAGCATTTTGCTCTACGGCGTGTGCACGTTTGGGACCGCTTACGTTACAAGTCCAGAAGAATTTTTACTGCTGCGCTGCGGGACGTTTATCGGCGTCTCGGTGGAATTTGTGGCGGCGACGGCATGGCTCGCGGAGTTGTTTACGCGGCGCGAACAGCGCGAAGCGATCATCGGCTATACACAGGCATTTGCCTCGACTGGCGGGCTGCTGATCAGCGCCGCCTATTATCTCGCCGTGACATACAGCCTGCGCCTTCCGCTGATTCACGGCGGGCACGAGGCCTGGCGTTATACGGCGATGTCTGGGCTGATCCCGGCGATTCCACTGATCGTGCTGCGGCCATTTCTTCCGGAGTCGCCCATCTGGAAGCGAAAGAAAGCCGAGGGGACGCTGAAGCGGCCGAGCTTTGTGGAGCTTTTCCGTCCGGCATTTCGCAAGACCGCGCTGATTACCTGCTTAATGATGGCCTGCTCCTATGCGGGATCGTTTGGGATGCTGCAGCATTTCGCCAGAATTATTCCCGGCACGCCGGGAGTGCGGATCCTGCCCGCGGCGGCGCAGGAGCAACGCGTTGGCGCATTGCAAGGCGTGCAGGAGATGGGAGGACTAGCCGGGCGCTTCCTGATGGCTTTTCTGGCGGTGCACATTTTCAGCCGGCGGCGCTTGCTGCGGCTATTTCAGCTTCCTGCGCTTTTAGTGATTCCACTGGTGATGTTCATTCCGGCCGTGCGGGATCGGGACATGTCCACGGCGGGAATATTTGCGCTTGGATTGCTGACTGTGGCCCAGTTCAGCTATTGGGGAAATTATCTGCCGTTGGTTTATCCCACATACTTGCGGGGCACTGGTGAAGCTTTCGCCGCGAATATCGGCGGCAGAATGCTGGGCACTTCGGCAGCTTTGCTTGTTACTTCGATGGTGCGATTCATGCCGGGCGGCAACGCGAGCCGGCAGCTAAGCTATGCAGCAGGCATTGTGGGATTGCTGTCGTATGTTGTCGGGTTTGTCGCCAGATTCTGGTTGCCTGAACCCTCTCTAGAAGCGACACCGGATTAATTCGTTGCCTATGGCGGCTTAAGGCGAAGCAGACGGCGGATGTTGCCTTCGTAGATTTTGCGACGGTCTTCCTCGGAAATATCCAAGATGTCCACACAGCGAATCGTTTCACGAATATAACCGGCGCCTTTTTCGGGATCGAATGGAGAGTCGGAGGCGAAAAGGACCTGGTCCGCGCCAAAAAAATCCAGTCCGCATCGAATTGCAGGACCAGAACCAAACGTCGCCGTATCCGCGTAAAACATTTTGAAGTATTCCTGGGGCCGTTTTTTCAGACGGCGCAGATAAACCGTCAGATCTTCTTCCTCGGTGCGCACGCCAAGCTGATCGAGCCCGGGGCCGGTGCGTCCTGAAAAATAAGGGACCATGCCTCCTAAATGGTGCGTAATGATTTTGATTTTGGGGAAGCGATCGAAAATGCCGGCGAAAACCATGCGCGCCATAAAAATACTCGTCTCGTAAGGCCAGCCGAAAACCCACCACAATTCGTATTTCGATTTTTTCTCGGTCTGATAATCGGGGAAGCCCGAACCGCGCGCCGGATGCACCCAAATCGGCACGTCGAGTTCGGCCGCTTTCTCAAAGATAGGCAGGAAATCGGGTTCATCGAGCGGGCGGCCATTTACGTTCGTGAAAGTCTGCACCCCGGCAGCGCCAAGCTTTTTCACGGCGCGCTCGATCTCTTTCACCGCGGCAGCGGGATTATTCATGGGCAGCGAGGCGATAAATCCGGCAAAGCGATTGGGGTGCTTGGCTATCAACTCGGCCAAACCATCATTGGCGATTTCGGCGAGTTCCGGCGATTTTTGCGGATCGGCAAGAGCTTCGATAGGCGGCAGCGGCATGCAGGGCACCTGGATGTACTCGCGGAACTCATCCATGATGCGGAAGCGAACATCGAGATCGACAAGGGAAGGAATTTCCGTCACACGCTTTTTGATCGTGACACCGCGTTCAGGAAGAGCCAACATGCGGTCATAGAATTTTCTGGGAAAGATGTGGCAGAAGATGTCAATTTTCATCGAGGCCTCGGGTTATTTCACCCCAAAACGGCAAGAGATGTGGAGCTATTGAAAGCGCGGTGGAAGCTATCAAGGGCGCTGAGATAAGTCAATCCATTGGCAGGCCGACGTAATTTTCGGCCAGCGACTGTGAAGCCGCGCGCGAACTGGTGAGATATTCGAGCTCGGCAAGCTGGCGGCGCTGATCGAAAGCGTTGTCATCGTGGAAGCGATGCAGCATGGACGTCATCCACCAGGAGAAGCGTTGCACTTTCCAAACGCGGTCCAGACAGGTTTCGGAATATTTTTCGAGCAAGTCCTTCCGTCCCGAACGATAGAACTCAGCGATGGCGCGAGCCAGAACGCGGACATCGGCGACGGCCAGATTCAGGCCTTTGGCGCCGGTCGGGGGAACTATGTGGGCGGCATCGCCGGCAAGAAAGAGACGGCCGTATTGCATGGGCTCGACGACGAAGCTGTGCATTTTCGCGACATTCTTCTGCAGGACTGGCCCTTCGACTAGCTTCCAGCCTTCTTTGGAGGACAAGCGAATTTGAAGCTCCTGCCAAATCTTCTCGTCAGGCCAGAGACCAAGATCCTCGTCCGGCGTGCATTGGATATAAAGACGGCTGATCTGCGGCGTACGCATGCTGAGCAGGGCGAAGCCGCGCTGGTGATAGGCGTAAATCAGTTCCTCTGAGGATGGCGGCGCCTGGGCGAGAATGCCCAGCCATGCGAAGGGATAATCCCGCTGGTAAACAGTGAGAGCACTTGCGGGAATCGAGGGGCGGCAGATGCCGTGGAAGCCGTCGCACCCGCCGATAAAATCGCAGACCAATTCCGCTTGCTGCCCTTTATTCTGGAAAAGAATTCGGGGATGTTCAGATTCAAAATCGTGCACGCTCACGTTTTCGACTTCAAAGAAGATCGGACCGCCGCTCGCGTGACGCGCATCGACGAGGTCTTTTATGACTTCGCCCTGTCCGTAGATCGTGATGGATCGCCCGGTCAAGTCCGCGAAATCGATGCGATGCGTGCGGCCGCAAAAACGCAGATTGATGCCGTGGTGCACCAGTCTTTCGCGCTTCATTCGCTCGCCGACGCCCATTTCGGCGAGCAAGTCGGCGGTGTTTTGCTCGAGTAAGCCGGCGCGAACGCGCTCCTGGCAATATTCGCGGCTGCGCGATTCGAGCACCACGGATTCGATACCCTGCAGATGCAGCAAATGGCCGAGCACGAGCCCGGCGGGACCGGCGCCAACGATGCCTACTTGAGTGCGGATCTGCTTCATATGCTCGAGGCGCCCGATTTATCCCGCAGGAACGGCGGCTCCGGAAAGAAATTCGCGGACAGCAGAGGTGAACTGAGACGCAGCTTCGATATTCGATAAATGCGACGCATCCAATTCGAGATAGCGGGCGCCGCGAATCATCGAGGCCAGCGAGCGTCCTTGGGCAGGAGGAGTGGCGGGATCGTGCGTGCCGGAAATGACCAAAGTGGGAGCGAGCACCCGAGAGGCCTGCTCGGTAAGGTCGGCATCGCGGATGGCTTCGCAGCAGGCGATATAACCCTGCGGCGGAGTGTCGAGAATCATCCGCCGGACCCAGGCAACCATTTCGGGCGATTGCGCAATAAATTTCGGCGTGAACCAGCGCTCGATGGCCCCAGAAACGATCGCTGGCATGCCGCCTGCCCGAATCGCGGCGATGCGAGCGTTCCAAACCTCAGGATTGCCAATATGCGCGGCGGTATCGCAGAGAACGAGGCGAGCGAAGCGGTCCGGAGCATTTGCGCCGAGCCAGATTCCCGCCTGCCCGCCCATCGAAAGACCGCAGAAGTGCGCGTGGCGAATTTCGACCGCATCCAGCAGCGCAAGAATATCGTTGCCGAGTTGTTCCTGCGAATAAGGTCCGGACGGAACGGCGGAAAGTCCGTGGCCGCGAGTGTCGTAACGGAGGATGCGAAATTCGTCGCGCAGCGCGGAGACCTGCGGATCCCACATCGACAGATTCGTCCCCAACGAATTGGAGAAGACGATTACGGGCGCGCCCGGCTTTCCTTCCAGGCGGTAACGAATGCGGACGCCATTGGCTTCTATAAAAGGCACGGATGATCCTCAATCAAGTTTTCAGTTGCGCGTTCATTTCTTTGCGCTGCTGCGAGCGGACAAGACCCTTTCGGTCATCTCCTCGGCAGAACCGAGATAGTTCGCAGGATCGAGCAGACGAGACAGTTCGGCGCGAGAAATATGGCTGCTGACGTCCGGGTAAGACAGAAGCACGTCGGCGAAATCGCGCCCGTCCTTGACGGCGCGCCTCGCGGCTTCTTCGACGATCTTGTGCGATTTTTCCTTGCCCAGCCGCTCCCTCAATGCGAAAGCAACCGCCTCGGCAAGAACCAGACCGTGAGTCACATTCAGGTTCTGCGACATTTTCTCGGGATGAATCTCGAGGCCGGCGACAATTTCGTTCGTGCGCGCCAGCGCTCCTGCCGTCAGACGAAAAATCTCGGGCAAAGTCTCCCATTCGGCATGCCATCCGCCCAGACCGCGCTCGTGCTCCTGCACCATCGCTGTCAGCACCGTGGAGACGAGCGCTGGAACGCGAAGAGCGGCCGCGAGGATGACTGCGGAGCCCACCGGATTGCGTTTGTGGGGCATGGTGGAAGAACCACCTCGGCCAGGGCCGGAAGGTTCAACAACTTCGTCGATTTCCGTCTGGGACATCAGGGAAATATCGCGTGCGATTTTACCGAGCGAGCCCACCAGCAAGCCCAGCGAAGCGGCGACTTCGGCCAAGCGATCACGATGCGAATGCCAGGGGACCTCAGGCA
Organism: uncultured Acidobacteriota bacterium; assembly: GCA_963804535.1. Lineage (GTDB taxonomy): Bacteria > Acidobacteriota > Terriglobia > Acidiferrales > UBA7541 > Palsa-189. Next base: position 288 of record CAWDQT010000037.1, on the reverse strand, counting down.
GGTCTAGTTTCAATTCACGGGCAAGCGCAGACGCTAATTCCAAGCCACGGTCCCCGATCGCAGCGAGCGTGCCCACGGCTCCGCCAAACTGAAGCACCAAAATTTGCTTGCGCGAGTGCTTCAACCGTTCGCGGTGCCGTTCGACGGCATCTAGCCAGCCGGCCACTTTGAGTCCGAAGGTGACGGGCGGCCCCTGCTGCAGCCATGTGCGTCCCGCGAGCAGCGTTGACTTGTGAGCTTCAGCAAGCGGGGCCAGAGACGTTGAGAGACTCGCCAAATCGCGGTCGA
>CAWDQT010000036.1:0-28598 GCA_963804535.1 uncultured Acidobacteriota bacterium | reverse complement strand
ATTCGGTGGAGTAGTAGCCGGTCATCAAAATGACGTCGATGCCAGGATCAAACTGCACGATCTTTTGCAGCAACTCCATTCCTTGCACGCCGGGCATGACGAGATCCATCAGAACGACCTGCGGGCGCAGGCGATGAATTAAGTCGAGTCCCTCCTGCGGCTCCGATGCCGTATGAATTTCCAGGCCGGTGTTGGCAAGAATGAAATTCACAAACTTGAGATTTTTCGGGTCGTCGTCGATGACAACAAGCCTGAGCGACGGGGAGTTTCCGCTGCCACCGCTCATGATTACCTCACCACCACGGCCAAAGCGTTTTCCACTTGGCGCATCAATTCGTCCCTCGTGAAGGGCTTGCGAAGAATCGTCGTTCCCTGCTCCAAAATGCCATGCGTGGCGATCTCACCGTCGGTGTACCCGGACATGTACAGCACTCCGATGCCCGGCCGCTCCGCCACTAAGACGTCGGCCAATTTTTTGCCGCTGATCCCAGGCATGATCACGTCGGTTAAAAGAAGGTCAATGGCGCCCTTGGTTTTTCTCGAAATTTCCAAGGCTTCGGCAGCATCTCCGGCCTCGAAAACTTCGTGGCCGGCATCGCTGAGCGTCTTCCTGGTCAATTTGCGCAAGGACCGTTCGTCTTCCACCACCAGAATCGTTCGCCGCTCAGGCGCGATTTTCGCCGCCGCCTTCACCTCGGGAACCACTTCAGCAACTGCGTTCGCCTCGGGCAGATAGATCCGGAATGTGGTTCCCTTACCGACCTCGCTATCTACCCAAATATAGCCGCCGCTCTGTTTGATAATGCCGTAAGCCGTGGCCAATCCAAGGCCAGTGCCTTTTCCCTTTTCCTTAGTCGTGAAGAAAGGTTCAAAGATATGGGACTGTAACTCCGCGTCCATGCCGCAACCCGTGTCGGTGACCTTCAACATGGCGTAAGGTCCCGGAATCACGTAGGGATGACGCAGCACAGTGGAGCGATCCAATGTCCAGTTGCCGGTTTCGATAGTCAGTTTGCCGCCGTCGGGCATTGCGTCCCGAGCGTTGACCACGAGGTTGAGGATCACCTGCTCGATCTGGCTCCGATCGGCTTTCACGGTTCCGGTATCCGGCGCGAGTAAAAGGTCGATTTGGATGTCTTCGCCCACCAACCGGCGGAGCATCTTCTCCACGTCGAGGATGATCGTATTCAGGTTAAGAATCCGAGGCTCCAGAACTTGTTTGCGGCTGAATGCCAGAAGTTGTTGCGTGAGGGCGGCGGCTCGTTTGCCGGCGTTTTGAATTTCGTCCACTGCTTCTCGAAAGGGATCTTCGGGCGGAATCCGCTCCTGCAGCGCCTCGCTGTATCCGATAATCAACCCCAGAAGATTATTGAAATCGTGCGCCACGCCTCCGGATAGCCTGCCGATAGCTTCGAGCTTTTGAGAACGATGAAGCTGTTCTTCCAGTTGTTTGCGCTCGGTGATGTTGCGGTTGACGATGACCAGCTTTTCCACTTCCCCGTCGCGATTCCTGACCACGCTCGCCGTCGATTCCAGGGTCAGCCAGCGTCCGTCTTTATGGCGGATGCGATATTCCACCGTTCGGCCCATTCCCGTGCGCCGGGCCTCGCTGGCCGCGTCCACAACTGTCTTGCGGTCATCCTCATGGATTTGGTCAAATGCTGATGTCTTACCCAGTTCCTCCTGGCTATAGCCAAGCAGTTTCTCGTAAGAAGGGCTGTTGTAGAGCCGCTGGCCCTTCGTGTCCACTACGGCGATCATGTCTGCGGCATTTTCGCTAATCAGGCGAAACTGCTCTTCCCGCTCGGCCAACCGTTTGCGGAATCGGGAGAGTTGCACTTGCTGGAAAACGACATAGACATCGAAAAGCAAAATGATCCCGACAAGGGCATGTACGGCTATGTCGGTGTCGAAAGCATAGGAGGAGGGTCCCAACTGGGGAATCATTGAAGGCAGCAAAACAGAGACGATTCCGGAGGTCAGAATCAGCGAGACCGCAATTGCCGTGGAGGAAAGCCACCACTGGCGCCGCTCACTGCGTCGCCAATTGTCTCCGGCAAATTCCGAGGCATTATTGCCAAAAGCAGAGGTGAATAACTTCATCGCTGACTTGAACAGGTTCCTCGTCGACCACCTCCACCTGTTAGGACCTATTCTCCCAGCCAGCGAAAGAACAACAAGTTTTTCATTTTGCAGCGGTGCCCGGCTGGTTATTGAGAAGCCAAAGACGCCCTACAGTCACTTGGCTGGGGCCAATCGTTGAAGCATTCCGTTGCCCATATCGCCAGCCAGCACGCCTTTTCGCTTGAGTTCACCGATCAGTTCGCTTTAAGCGCCGCTGACATCCCCACCAACGCTGGCCCGAGTCTCGTTTTCCGCAACTTCCCCCTCGGCAACGGAACCCCCACCTCCATTTCGCCCTGCCGATTGTAATGGCCAATGATTCCAATAACTTACAATAGCCCCTGCTAAGTGGCGCTGTACGTGTCCATTCCGCGCACCACCTCATTTTCGAGAGTGGTTCGATTTCTTCACTGAGCGCTCCATAGACCATCCGTACCAAGTGCCTGATCCCTGGGACCTATTGCTGGAATGTCAGGGTTTAAGCGAAAATCACTTGTGATGCTCTGAGGGAGCGAAGTCCATGAGCCAAATTTTCGAAGCGCTGCGAAAAGCAGAGGCGTTTGAAAGCACCCGTGGCTTGAGAACAGACGCTACCGAAATGGCCGCAGAACGCCGCGGAAGCGACCGGCGTTCCCTTGCGGCGAACATTCGGATTTACGGACATGGCCAGGGTTTGAACCCTTTTTTTGAAGAGAACCCCGTTCTCAACACAAGCGAGACGGGCGCCCTGCTGATCATGAAAACCCCCGTCGTGGCTGGGCAGAAATTGCTTCTCATAAACGAGGCTGCCGAGCGGGTGCAGGAGTGCCGCGTCATCCGTACCTCTTGCCGCGACTCGCAGGAGCTCGAAGTGGCTGTAGAGTTTCCCACTGCACAGCCGGAATTTTGGACACGCCTGGAGGATCTAGGCGAGGAATCCGGAATCGAGAAGCGCAAGCATCCCCGCATCACGCTGCCGCGGGGGATGAGTATTACTTGGCGAGGCCGCGGAAGATTCTCTGTATCGAAAGTAGAGACAATCAGCGAAGGCGGGCTATCAATTGTGGCGCCGGAACCGCCTGCCAGGGGAGAGTTGCTGCATGTATCGTTCGAAGTTCCTGCCGGCGAAGTCAGCACCGGGGTGGTCGTCCGTCATTCACATGAAGAAGATGGCATGGGAGTTGAATTCGTCGCTATGTCCGACGAAGCTCGCACCCGCCTCAACCAACTGCTGCGAAAGTTGCTGCGCTGACGCGTTTTTTGGCCTAGCGGCCCGTATGGGACTGCAATAAACGTTGCTCCGCCCAATTCTCGGCAGCATGCATGGCTTCATAAAGTTGATCAAAGCTCTCAATGGCGAATAGCACACTGTGAATGCGGTCCACTCTCACCGGAGTCCTGAGCACTTCTTCCAACTCGAAATCCCTGACCTCACATCCGCCTTCGATCACGTTGGTGCATTCGCCGTGCGAGCTGATCACTCCACTGCCGTAAACCTTGATTGCCTCTCCCTGGCGAATCAAACCAAACTCGACCGTATACCAGAATAGCCGGCCTAGTTGCTCCAGCAGATCCTGATCGTTCAGCCGGACGCAAACACTCCCATAATGCTGTAAAAAATCGGCGAACACGCGATGGGCATGCATGGGCACGTGCCCGAAAACGTCATGAAAAATGTCGGGTTCGGGGATGTATTCGAGCGAATCGCGGCTGCGCAGCCACGTCGTGGTGGGAAACTTTCGCGCCGCGAGCATTTCAAAGAAGGCCTGGGCGGGAAGGAAGCCGCTAACCGGTGTAGTGCTCCATCCGGTCCTCGGTCCAAGTATCGAGCTTATCGACGCGAGATTGGGAAGCCGATCTTGCTGAAGGCCAATAATCTGGTAGCCCTCGAGATATTCCTTGCACGCGTGAGCCTCAATCTGCGGCCATCTGCGGCGCACAAGTTCCTGCCACACCTGGTGTTGTTCCGCCGTGTATTCGGAATATTTTTGCTCGATCAGATAGGGCGCCGCGGCCTTAAGCTGTTCCGCTGGCATCTCTTTCTCCTGCCTAATAGGATGAACCTCCGCGCAGGCGCGGGCAAGCTCCGCACAGATTTTCGTTCTCTTCGGTCACCGACGCTTACTTCCAGGCACTCCCTCCGGTTGCCTGCCGCCGCCCCAAGCGTTAACGGGAACGGCACACGTTACCCCCTCGACTGGTCTTCGCTGTGTCCAGGTGAAGCACAATCGATGGGTTCGAATTTAGCCCCTTCCTAGCGGGATCCCCTTCCTGCCGGTATTCCGGTTTGCTCCGTTCAAATATTGCACGGGAGATCCTATGCAAATCCTCAGGCATCTCTTTTCATCCAGTGACTTCATGCCACATGGTTTTTGTTATCTGTGGAATCCCGGCCTGGTCTGGCTGCACCTCGTCTCAGACACGCTGATTTCAATTTCCTATCTCTCCATACCAGTCACGCTGATCTATTTCATTCGAAAGCGGCGGAACTTGCCCTTTCACTGGATGTTCGGCTGCTTTGGAATGTTCATCGTGGCCTGCGGAGCCACTCACATCATGGAGATTTGGAATATTTGGCACGCCGACTACTGGCTGGCAGGAGCCGTCAAGGCAGTCACGGCGCTAGCCTCTGTTCCTACCACCATCCTGCTGGTTCAGCTTGTTCCTAAAGCCCTGGCGCTTCCCGACAATCTCGAACGGGTAAACACGGTCTTACAGAGCGAACGCAAAGCAGCCGAAGAGATCGTGCAGGCGAGCGAGAAAAAATTCAAAGCCTTATTGCAGTCGGCTCCCGACGCCATGGTTATTGTCAATCACGAGGGCGAGATTGTTCTGGTTAACTTACAAACGGAACGATTGTTCGGGTACTCCACAGCGGAATTACTGAACAACAAGGTAGAGATGCTCATCCCCGAGCGATACCGGGGAAGGCACCCAAGCCACCGTGGCGGATTTTTCTCTGATCCGAAGCTTCGCCCCATGGGCGCTGGCCTAGAACTCTATGGCCTACGTAAGGACGGAAGTGAGTTCCCCGTAGAGATCAGTCTCAGCCCCCTGGAGACGGAAGAGGGCGTGCTGGTGTCCAGTGCCATCCGAGACATCTCCGAGAGGAAGCGTGCCGAAGAAGAACTGCGGCTGAAAGAAGAACGCTTCCGATTAATGGTATCCGAAATCAAGGACTACGCCATTTTTATGCTTGATCCTGACGGCAAGGTCATCAGTTGGAACGCTGGCGCCGAACGCATCAAGGGATACAGCAGTGAAGAAATCCTGGGCCAGCATTTCTCGAGATTTTATCCAGCCGATGATTTGAATAAGGATAAGGCTGCGGCAGAACTCAAGTTTGCCGCCAAGGAAGGACGCATCGAGGACGAAGGATGGCGCGTTCGGAAGGATGGCTCCCTTTTCTGGGCAAACGTCGTCATCACCGCTTTGCGTGATGAAGGGGGTCGGCTTCTTGGCTTCGTGAAGGTCACTCGCGACATTTCAGAAAGCAAGCGCATCGACCAGGAGCTCGAGCTACGCAACGCGCAATTGCTTTCCAGCAATTCGGAGCTCGAAGCATTCTGCTATTCGGTCTCGCATGACCTGCGCGCGCCGCTGCGCAGCATCGATGGCTTCAGCCAGGCGCTCCTGGACGATTATGCCGATCGGTTGGACGACACCGGTAAACAGTACCTGCAGCGCGTGCGCGCGGGGGCGCAGCGCATGGCCGCGCTCATTGACGATTTGCTGACGCTGTCGCGCATCACCCGTGCGGAACTCCAGCGGCAGTCCATCGATTTGAGCGAAATGGCAAGCTCGGTGGCCAACGATCTGTCACGCCAGGATCCGGCGCGACATGTCGTGTTCGTGATCGCGCCAGGTCTCGAGGCGCGGGCGGATGCGCAGCTGATGCGCACGGTCCTCGAGAACCTCCTGGGAAACGCCTGGAAATTCACTTCCGGCCGTTCGCACGCTCGAATCGAGTTCGGGCGCACGCAAGCCAATGGCGCTAGTGCGTTCTTTGTGCGCGATAACGGCGCGGGATTCGATCCCGCTTATGCCGGCCGGTTATTTGGCGCCTTCCAGCGTCTGCATGCGGCTGCGGAATTCCCTGGCACAGGAGTTGGATTGGCATCGGTGCAGCGGGTTATTTACCGGCATGGGGGCCGCGTGTGGGCCAAGAGCGCCGTCAACCAAGGGCGCCACATTTTTTTTCACTTTGTTGGCGGACACCATGGCCAGCGAGGGCAACGAATCCCAGCATCATCGCAGCACAACCGAAATTGCGAGCGCGAACTCCGTAGCAGAGTAATTATGAGCCACACGGAGCTAAATCCGAGAAACAAACTCTGTCAGGAGGCGGAAAATGGCCGGTAATTCAATCTTGCTGGTCGAAGACAATCCCGATGACGAAGCTCTCACGCTGCGAGCATTTCGCAAGAACAACGTCACAAATGAAGTCATAGTGATGCGAGACGGCGCGGAGGCCTTGGACTATCTATTTGGCACGGGCACCTACGCAAATCGCGACCTCACCCTTTTGCCACAACTCATCATTCTCGATTTGAAGCTGCCCAAAATAGACGGTCTTGAGGTGCTGCGACGGATACGCGCGACCGTGCAGACCAAGCTGCTTCCCGTTGTGATTCTTACCTCCTCTAACGAGGAGCGGGATCGCCTCCAAGGTTACGACCTCGGCGCCAATAGCTACATCCGTAAGCCGGTAGACTTCGCGGAGTTTGTCGATGCCGTCCGGCAGCTCGGCCTGTATTGGCTGCTGCTCAATGAGCAGCCTCCCGCCTGGCGGAAGAATTAAATGGCCAAACTGCACGTCCTCATCATCGAGGATTCCGAATTGGATAGCGCTCTGCTGCTGCGCACGCTTCGTCAGAGCGGATATGAGTTAGTGGACAAGCGCGTGGATACGGCCAACGACCTCCAGAACGCGTTGCGCGAGCGCCAGTGGGACTGCATCATTTCCGATTTCTCCATGCCCGGATTCAGCGGCATCTCCGCGCTGAAGATGGTGCGCGAAAAAGATTCCAATGTGCCTTTCATTTTCGTTTCCGGGACGATTGGCGAAGATATTGCCGTCGATGCCATGCGAACCGGAGCGCAGGATTACGTCCTGAAGGGAAATCTGGCTCGGCTCTTGCCGGCCATAGATCGCGAACTGGTGGACGTGAAGATGCGCCGGGAACACAAACACTCGGAACAGAAGCTTCGGCAACTGGAAAAGTTCGAGGCTATTGGACAACTGGCCGGTGGCATCGCCCACGATTTCAATAACGTAATCGCCGCGATTATGGGCTGGGCCGAATTGGGCCAAGAAGAAGTGGCCGAGGGAAGCCGTGCGCACAAATTCTTCGGGCAGATTCGCGAACAGTCTGAACGTGCAGGCCGCCTGACGCGGCAATTGCTGGCCTATGCACGTCGGCAGGTGCTCACACCGCGCAATATCAATCTCAATGATATCGTCGGCGAAGCCATGGCGCTGCTGCAGCGCGTGATTGGCGAACAGATCGAGGTCAAAACGCTCCTGGCCTCGGATCTCCACACGACCAAAGCAGATCCGGCGCAAGTCGAGCAAGTCCTTCTGAATCTCTGCTTGAATGCCCGCGATGCCATGCCCAACGGCGGCCGGCTGGTGATCGAAACGCGGAACACCGACCTGGATGAAGCCTATTGCCTCGGAAATGCATCAGTCTCCCCCGGACCTTACGTTCAACTCTCGGTCTCAGACAGCGGTGTGGGTATGGACGCGGCCACCATGGAAAGAATGTTTGAGCCATTCTTCACCACAAAAGACAAAAGCAAGGGTACTGGCCTGGGCCTGGCTACGGCTTTCGGCATCGCCAAACAACATCTCGGACACATTGATGTCTCCAGCGAGGTAGGTAAGGGCAGCATATTCCGAGTCTATCTGCCTGCGACCGAAGATTCCGCCGAAACGCGCGTGCCAATTGAGGAAGCCCCAGTTCGAGGGGGCACTGAGACCATTCTTCTCGCGGAGGATCACGAAGGTTTGCGCGAGATGTCGCACGAGGTGCTTACCGGTTTGGGCTATTCGATCGTTCTGGCCCGGGACGGCCGTGAGGCGGTTGAGAAATTCGAGGCCAATCCGCAGAAATTCTCGTTGTTGGTGCTGGACGTCGTAATGCCCAGGCTGGGCGGCCCTGATGCGCTCGAACAGATTCGCGGAATCAATCCCACGATTCCGGTGATTTTCACTTCGGGGTATTCGGAAGAATCTCAAATGCTCAGCTCGCTGGTCTCCAGCGGCGTCGCGCAACTCCTTCAGAAACCGTATCCGCCGAAAGACTTAGCCAGAAAAATTCGGGACATTCTCGATAAATGCGGAGCAAAACAGAGTTCTGCACTAAATTAGGCAAGGCACCCGCAGCTCTCGGCGCGCCCGTAAAAAACCAATTGTTCTATCCGCGAAGTCCCTATGCCTGATTCGTGCCGCCTGTTTGAACCTATGTCACGCCTGGCGTGCAAGAGCTAGATTCCGCCACTACCCTCCGCTACCATCGTTTCATGGCCAAAGCTTGGCTGCGCAGAGATCGCGGCGGAGATCGCGATGCCACAGTCTTTCTCATACTGATTTTGCTGGCATCTCTGCCCTACGTTAACTCGCTCGCCAACAGCTTCGTCTACGACGACCGCCAGCAGATCCTCGAGAATCCTTATGTCCACAGCTTTCGATACCTCGGCAGGATCTTCGGCAGCACGGTCTGGAGCTTCGAGGGCGCTCAGGGCGTAACGAACTATTATCGGCCGCTGATGACCTTTGCCTATCTCATCGGCTACAAAATTTACGGCCGCATTCCGTTCGGCTTTCACCTGATGAATCTGGTCCTGCACGTCGCGGTCGTCCTGCTCGTCTTCCTGGTAACCGAACGCCTTTTCCACGATCGCCTGATCTCCCTGATCGCGAGCGGCCTTTTCGCTTTGCACCCGATTCACACCGAATCGGTCGCCTGGATTGCGGGCATAACGGACCTGGAGCTGAGTTTCTTCTTCCTTCTGACCTTTCTGCTTTATCTTCGTCTCGCAGATACTGAACGGAAAAGCACGCCATTGTGGCTTTCTTACATTCCCGTGCTTGTCGCCTACTGCCTCGCACTTCTTTCCAAGGAGCAAGCGCTGGTTTTGCCCGCCCTCGCTATCGTTTACGAGCATTTCTACCGGCCGGATCGAGCCGAATCTCAGTTCAAGGACAAGGCGCGCCGCTATTTGCCGCTGTGCCTGGTTGCAGCCGCTTACATTGCCTTCCGCCTTTTTGCTTCTGGGCGGCTTCGCACCGGCCATCTGGCGGCCAACCTTGCCCTGGAATCAAGTCCTGCTCAGCGCCATTGCACTCATCGGCGGTTATCTCGCTAAATTGATCTGGCCCGTGCACCTTATTGCCTTTTACGTTTTCCACGAAAGCCGCAGCATCCTTGATCCTCACGTTCTCGCAGGGCTCGCCGCATTGATCGCTTGCGCGGGATTATTTGTATGGCTATGGCGGGCTGCGCGGCCTTTCTCCTTTGCGCTCCTTTGGATAGCGGCACCACTCGCGCCGGTGCTCAATCCCCGCTGGATGCCGGCCCAGGTCTTTGCCGAACGCTACCTGTATTTGCCTTCGGTGGGTTTTTGCTGGTTGATCGGCGGAGCTATATCAAAGCTCTGGCGCGAATCTCGCGGTGAATCGCCGTTGCCGGGCCGCGCTTTCATGCGCCGGGCAATAGCGATTAGTGTTGGGATTGTCGCTTGCCTCTATGCGGTCCGTACAGTTGAGCGAAACCGCGATTGGCGCAGCGATGAGGTGCTCTATCGCAAAACGCTCGAAGCGCAGCCCGACGCCCAGGTGATCCACATCAACCTCGGCGTAGATTATTCCGAACCATAATGATTGGTCCGCGGCAGAGCGCGAATGGATTCTAGCTTTAGGCCCCGGCAAACCTTCCGCTGTGACGCTGAACAATCTCGGCCTGGTTCGAATGAAACAAAAACGATATAGCGAGGCCGCCGATCTATTTGGCCAAGCCATTGCCCTTCGCCCAACATACATGTCTCCTTACGAACATTTTGCCGAAATGTATGCGGAAATGGGCCGTTTCGCAGACGCTGATAAGCAATTCCAGAAAGCCGTCTCGTTGGCGCCGCTCGATATAAACGCCCGCAACAAGTACGGACATTTTCTGCTGCAGCAGGGACGAGCTTCCGAGGCGCATGAGCAATTCGCGCGTTCAGCGGAAGCGGACGCCAATGCAGATGCCTACGATAATCTCGGCGATCTCGATCTCGCTGCGGGCGATCTGCACAAAGCGCGCGCGGATTACCAGGCCGCCCTGGCTTTGAATGACATCGACAATCACGCCGATTTCGGCTTGGCCATGCTCGATGAGCAGCAGGGCCGCATCGCAGACGCCGTCCGCGAATATCGCGCTGGACTCGAAACCGATCCTCGAAACGCAGTCGCCCTTGCCGCTGTGCAGCGCCTCACCGGCAGCGCATCTCAATAAGTCACTGATGCAAGAGGCGGAGCACCTCCCTAGCGCTGAAATCGAACGGCGCCTCCTCGCAGCGCTTTGTGCCGCGACCTTTGGCCGCGAGATGCGCGCCCAGATCCTCGAGCGCCTCAGCGCGCATACATTTGCCAATCGCGATCACGAAATTATCTTTCAGGCACTCGCCAAAATGCCTCCCGCGACCGCGGAGCACATTCGCGAAACCCTAAGCGCGCGCCTTACGCGTTTGGGCTTTCCCGATATTGACGTCGAGCCCATTTTTGAGTTCTCGCCGCCACCGCCAGATACAATTACAGCGCTTTTGCAGCAGCTCGATCGCTAATCGCGCCTCTCGGACTCATTCATAAGCTCGACGCTTACGCTGCTGAGGAATGCGGGCTAGACTATCGCTCGCGTTTATGTCCATTTTGCGACGCCCTAACACCCTTCGGCTCGTATTTGTAATGCTCGCTCTTTTTTGGTCGCATACCTCGTTCGGGCAAATCTCGACCGGAACCGTCGCGGGAACGCTTGATGATGTCGAGGGCGAGCCCGTGAAAGCGGCGGTCATGATTTCTTCCGAGCTTGGATTCCGCGCCATGGTGAATTCGGATGCCCACGGCGAATTCTTCCTTACGCTTCCATACGGACATTATGAGTTGGGCGTCCAGAATCGCGGCGTTTCTACATCTTCGGCTGTCTCGATCGATATCGAGCCGCTGCAAAATCAGGAAATCAGGCTCGTTATCGATTCTTCAGGAAACCTTCGAACGGAAGCGCGGCTAAATGAAAACGCCGGCATATGGGCCGGCTCTCCACAACGGGACTCCTATCCCGAAGCCTTCAACTTTGCTGGCGTCCTTCTCAGCCGCGAACCTGCCACAGCTGCCCAGCCGCTCAATTTTGCCGGTCTCGGCGACAATCGGCTGGCTTGGCAATCCCAACGTGGACTTTCCTGGACCGGCACGGGTTTCCAGCTGATGGGAATGGATGCCACCGACTCTTTTCAGCCGGGCCGCCCAGTTATTCTGCCGGACGTGAACGAACTCCACGAAATCGTCGAGCGATCCGCCTTTGCGCAGACAACTTCGACCGCCTACGGAAGCGAAGTGGGCTTCTTCCCTTCCCAGCCGGTCTCTTCGTGGCACGGCGATGTTGCTACCAGCGACGCGGGCGCGGCGCTCAGTTCGGGCAATCTTCTCCCACCCGCGCACCGCGGCAGCGTGCAACAAACGGAACAGTATCGCTGGTTCACTCGCGATAGCGCTGAAGCGGGCGGCGCACTGGCCAAACGAGCCGACTTGTTTCTCGCGGGTGCTGGCGAGTGGGCGTCGCAAACCATTCCCATCGCGAATCCCGGAAATAACCTGGATAGCCGTATGCTTTTCGCCGACAGCCGTCTGCGGATCCAAGCAACCCCGCGAGACCAGTTCGATCTGCTGTATAGCGGTTCGCGCTTGGATCTCTTCAATTGGGCCATGCCTGCGGGACTCGAAGTCCTCAGCGGACAGCGCATGGCCCCGTCTTTCGTTTCGCCCTACGGCTTTCAAAACGAGAGCGAATCGGATCGGTTTAGCTTTTTTCAGGCCGGATGGAGCCACATCGCGCCAGATGGACTGCTCGGCGCTTTGCAAGCGCGCTATCAATACTCCCGGGCGCATCTCGATACCACGCCGCTCAATGCGTTGCCGCAAAGCCGCATCGAACTTCTGGGCGGCGACGTGACGGGCGCCGCGCCGCTCGCAAATGTCGCCAGCGAAACGCGACAGCAGGTGAGCGCGGTTTGGCAGCCGTTCACGTTTCACGCGATAAGATCGCGCCATCAACTCGTGATCGGCGCTGATTTCGAAAGCTCCTCGCCAACGAATCGTTTCACCACTCCCTCCGACATGAACCTCATCACCGCCGCCGGTGCGCCCGCTTTTGCAGTGGAGTTCAATACTCCCGCCGCAAGCCGCTCGATCATTCGAACGTCAACCTTGACCTTCGCCGACCATATCAACTTGGGGCAGACCCTGTCGCTTGACCTCGGCGCGATTGCGGATTTCGCGCGCGGCTCCCTCCCCGCGCAATCGAGCCCGGCCGGCACCTTCGTTCCCGCTCGCGTAATTCCTTCGCAGCCCGACCTGATCGTATGGAATAACATTTCGCCGCGTGCGGGATTTGCCTGGCTCGTGCCGCATAGCGATGGCCTTGTCCTGCGGGCAACCTATTTTCGTGTGTACACGCCGCTGGCCGGCAGATATCTCGATTTCGGCAATCCCGATAGTCTCGGCGGGAGCGAATATCAGTGGATCGACCGCAATTCCGACGGAGTTTTCGAGCCGGGCGAATTAGGTGCGCTGCTTCTGCGTTTCGGTGGGCCCTATTCTTCGATCTCGCCTTCCCTCGGGCGGCCATTCGCCGACGAATTTGATGTAGGCGCGGAATTCGCGCCCACCCGCACGCTAAACATGCGCATGAGCCTTTTTCGCCGTGACGATCGGCGCCGCATCGCGGCCGTGAATACGGGCGTGCCTCCCTCGGCATTTACGCCTGTTCCCCTCCTCGATCCCGGACCCGACGGCATTTTCGGAACTTTCGACGATCAGCACCTCACGGTCTACCAGCAGAATCCCGCAACGTTCGGTCAGGATCACTACCTGCTGACGAACCCACCCGATCTGCGCATGCTCGACAAAGGGTTTCAAGCCGAAATTCGCGCGGCGTGGCGAAATCTTTTTCTCAACGTCTCATTCGTCGCCGAAGAATCGTACGGACCGACCAATCCAGGCAATGCCGTTTTTGAAAATGACTCTGGCGTGGTCGGCGCGCTTTATATGGACCCGAACACCCTGGTGAACGCCAGCGGCCGCCCTTTCATGGACCGCGAGTACCTCGGAAATATCTGGGGCAGCTATCGCCTGCCGTGGGGCGGCATCGAACTGTCAGCAATCGCCGATTACACCGATGGGCTCGTCTTCGCGCGCCAGTTGCTTGTTACGGGACTTGCTCAGGGGCCTTTTGTGATCGACGCAACTTCTCGCGGCACTCTGTTATTTAATCCGCTCAGCGGGAATCGTGCGGAAGGCGTCATCAACGCGAATATTCGCCTCAGCCGCAAATTCCATTTGCCAGTCGGCACGTTCGATGCAGCGCTGGACATCATGAATCTCGCGAACGGCAGCTATAAGCTTCAGGAAAACGAAGTCACGGGAACGTCCTTCAATCTGCGCCTGCCGGTAGAAATTCAGCCGGCGCGGTTTGCGCGAGTCCAATTGCGCTACGCGTTTTGAGCCCCCTTGCCCAAACACGCTTGCCTTGCCATGAAATGAGGCGATGAGTATTCTTGCGTCCGATCCTGACGGAACGAACCAAGTGCATCCTCTCACAATCGCCATCGGCAATTACGGCCTCACCAAACCTCTGAAGGACGGGAGCGTTCGCAGTCCTGATTTGAATCTCGAATACATTCAAGTCGATCCTATCGTCGCCGCGATGCGGCGTATGGTGCGCGGCCTCGAATTCGATATTTGCGAGATGGCGTTCACCACGTACCTTTGCGCCAAAGCATATGGGAAAGCCATCACCGCGATTCCCGTCTTCCTGACCAGAAATTTCCATCACTGGGCCATTTTCTACAACGTGAAATCTGGAATCACGAAACCGAAAGACCTGGAAGGCCGCACCGTCGCCGTCAATCGCGGCTATACCGTCACGACCGGCCTCTGGGCGCGAGGCATTCTGCAGACCGAATACGGTGTGGACCTGAACAAAATTACCTGGGCCCCCACAGACGACGAGCACGTCGCCGAGTACAAAGCTCCTTCGAATGTTGATTATTCCTATCGCGGAAAGCCGATTGCAGATTTACTGCTTTCGGGCCAGATTGCTGCGGCAGTTGGCGACGTGCGCGTGAATTCGCCCGATATTAAGCCGCTGATTCCGGATGCGCGCAATGCGGGTTTCGCCTACTTCCGAAAAACCGGCGTTTATCCCATCAACCACGGCTTGGTGATTAAAGACTCCGTCTTGAAACCCCATCCCGAATTGGCCCAAAAGCTCTTTAACGCATTTCAGGCGGCCAAGAAAATTTACCTGGCTCATTTAGATGCTGGCAAAAACCTGTCTCCAGCAGATGAATCGGCCATCGCGCTCAAGCAAGTGGTCGGAGATCCGTTTCCATTCGGGATCAGTGATCGAAATGGGCCTAACCGGAAAGCGGTCGAGACTCTCGTCCAATTCGCGGCCGATCAGCAGGTCATTCCCAAGAAATATAGTGTCGAAGAACTTTTTGCACCCGAAACGCTGAACCTCTAAGCGCGCCCCGCGAGTTGGCGGCATTTATCCAGCGCAGCATAGCTCCGCGTCGGAGCCGCCATCAGGAAGCGATATCCTTCCTTCAGGATTCGCTCGACATTGTTCGAATCGACGTGCGGATGTCCGACGGGAACACCACATTCTTTGCACGTGGCAACGATCCGCGCCATAGCCTCCACAACGGAGGGATGATCGTATTGTCGCGGGAAGCCGAGTTCCTGGCTCAGATCGCCTTCTCCGATAAGGATCAGCCCGATGCCGGGAACATTTTTCAAGATGTCGCGAAGATTGGCGATTCCCTGCGTGTCCTCGATCATCAGCACCACAAAAATTTCCCCTTGCGGATTCAACGGCCACACATCTGCCTTGCGATAATATTCCTGCTGCGTAAGCCCCCAATAACGCGCTGCGGCGACCGGCGCATCGCCCCTGATGCCGGCCGGCTCGCTAAGCTTTGCCGTCTTCAAGCGCGGATAACGGCATGCGGCGACAGCATTGTAGGCCTGCTCGACTGTGCTGATGTGCGGCCATACGATGCCGTAAGCGCCTAAATCGAGCGCCTGCTTGGCGAACCACTGGTTCTTTTCATTCCCGTTCGGCGGAATCCGGACTAGAGGCGTAACCGCGGGCGCGACCGAATGCGAATCCGCGATCTGCCGCCGGTTGAGCATGTACTGAAAACAATCTCGTAGGATTCGTGCGTCCCACGGATTGTGCTCCATTTCAAAAACAATCGCGTCATAACTGGAGGTGCTGAACGCCAGTGCGGCATCGATTTCGGCAGTCGTAAAGGCGGCAATCGCTGTCTGGCCCTGCTCCAGCGCGCGGATGACGCTGTTTAGCCTCGGGAGTTCAGCCATTCCAAACCTCCTCCGATCAAACCGTGGTGGCCTGTGATAGAAATGAGCCGAGCATCGTAGCAGAGCCCTCGCAAAGCCCAAAATGCACGAAGCCGAGAGATATTTGACAACTCGGTCTTCGGCTTCATAGCATGCGCTGCCAGTAGATTCGTGCCACCGAGGCCATGATGGTTATCGATTGTCACGGGCATTACACGACGGCGCCGAAAGATCTGGAAGCCTATCGGCAGCGGCAGATCAGCGCCCTGAAAGATTCGTCACCGTTTTCTTTCGAAACACTGAAGATCACCGATGATCAAATTCGCGAAAGTCTCGAAAAAGCGCAGCTGAAATTCCAGCGCGAACGCGGCACCGATCTCACCATCTTTTCACCGCGCGCCATGGGCATGGGCCACCACATTGGAAATGCAACGACGAGTCTCGAATGGTCGCGAGTTTGCAACGATCTGATCTACCGCGTCTGCTCGCTCTATCCCGAAAACTTCGCCGCCGTCTGCCAACTGCCGCAATCGCCGGCCGTTCCGCCGGCCAACTGTATCGGCGAATTAAGCTCGCTGCGTGGAAGAGCTTGGCTTCGTCGGCTGCAACTTGAATCCGGACCCTTCGGGTGGGCATTGGAGCGATCCGCCGCTCACTGACCGCTTCTGGTATCCGCTCTACGAAAAGATGGTAGAGCTCGATGTCCCCGCCATGATCCACGTCAGCGGATCGTGCAATCCGAATTTTCACGCCACGGGCGCTCATTATCTGAACGGCGACACCACCGCTTTCATGCAGTTCCTGACCTCCGACATTTTTAAGGATTTCCCCACCCTGAAATTCATCATCCCTCACGGTGGCGGCGCGGTTCCCTACCACTGGGGACGCTATCGCGGCATCGCGCAGGATCTAAAACGCCCGCCGCTTGGCGAACTTCTGCTGAAGAACGTCTATTTCGATACGTGCGTGTATCATCAAGCGGGCATAGATCTTCTGACAAAGGTCATTCCCATCGAAAACATTCTCTTCGCTTCAGAAATGGTGGGCGCGGTCAAAAGCATCGATCCCGAAACCGGCCATTATTTCGACGATACGAAGCGCTACATCGAGGCGGTTCCAGGGCTGCGCGAAGCAGATAAACGCAAGATTTACGAAGACAATTCCCTAAGCGTGTACAGCCGATTAAAAACAAAACTTTCCGTCAGCAAGGCCAACCGCGCGCCGCTTTAAATCTGGCAAAGCCGCGATTCGCGAAAAAGAACGCGCTTAACGGATTCCGATCAGCGGCCAATAAAAGGGAACGATAAGCAGCAGCACCAGCGATTCCACCACGGTCAGAACAAACCCCACCCGCAACAAGTCTTTCGCCTCAAAGTAACCATAAGAGTAGCCGGTGACCAGCACCCCAGACTGATACACAAAAATCTTGCCGCCGGCCGCAAACGACCAAATCAAACCGAGCGGCAGCAGATGAATTCCCGCCCCTTTTGCGAAATTCATTAAAGGCGGCACGGACGTCGCGAGCATCGAGAGTTCGTTCCCCAAAAAGATGTGATAAACGAATGCCGTCCAATACGGCACCAGCGCCAGAGAAAATATATTCGTCACCCACGGCCGCATCCACGCGAACATGACCGTCGTCATCGAACTCAGCGCATTTGTTTTGAGGAGCACTTCGCCCATGCTGATTGCCGCCGCCGTGAAAAACACGGGCAGATAGTTCAGCCGCTTAAGGTCTTCCAGGTCCAGGATTCCCACTCCTGGCACGCCCGCCAGCAGCCCCACCCCAATGCCGATTACAGCGGGCGAGATATGGTGAATCAGGTCTGTGGCCCATAACGCGATAGCGCACGACATCAAAAACAGCGCGTGCTTTTCCATGCGCGTCCACGGGCCCATTTTTTGCAGGGAGTCATCGAGAAATTGAACGCCGCCTTGCAGCGCCGCTTTTTCCGGCGGATATAGCCATAGCACCAGCCGCCAGATGACAAACATCGTCACTACAACGCACGGCAAAAAAGCCAGCAGCCATTGGCTCCAGTAAACTTCGATGCCCGTCGTTTTTTCGATCAGCCCCCGCGCCAGGATGGAAGTCGCACCGGCAATCACCATTTTGTCGTAGATGCCCGCCGTGTAGGTCAGCGTGACGAAAATCCCCCGCCCGACGTTGCTTCCGCGCGGCAAACCAAAAACCTCGATCAAGCCTAGCGCCACCGCCGCCATGATCACGACGCACGCGATTCCCGACGGGACCAGCAACGTGAGCAAGAAGGAAGAAAGAATCATCCCGAGCAGCAGACGCGAGTAGCCTGCTCCCACTCGCCGCATCACCAAATACGCCAGCCGGCGTGCCAATCCCGATTTCGTTGCCATCATGCCGATCAGTGCGGCGCCAAACAAAAACCACGGAGTCTGATCCGCGAATCCGCTGAACGCCGTTTCGAAACTGACGATTTTCAGCGCCCAGAAGAGATAACAGCCGGCCATGCCAGTGAGCGCGTGCGGCATCAC
The DNA here is from genome assembly GCA_963804535.1 of uncultured Acidobacteriota bacterium. Taxonomy (GTDB): domain Bacteria; phylum Acidobacteriota; class Terriglobia; order Acidiferrales; family UBA7541; genus Palsa-189. Next base: position 10,363 of record CAWDQT010000036.1, on the reverse strand, counting down.
CTCCGTGATCCAGGCGATGATCATGAACGACGCGACGGCAAGCGCGTGCTTGGCGTTTGCCTCGAGTGGCAGAGGCAAGAACCACAGCGCAAGCGGCACGCCTACCGTCAGAATCCCGCCCACCACTTTGCGGGTGCCGGGCACGGCCAACGCTGCTGTTCGGACGGTTTGTTCCGTAGTGGCCACTAACGCGACTCAGGGCGAGTCTTATCTTGCTCGAAGAATTGTGGCACCAGGAAGGACAAAACTCCATTCTTCACGCTGTCGGAGAGATAAATTTCCCCCGCCTTCGGATTCAGCGCCAAACCTACAGGATGAAGCAAGCCGCTAAAAGGACCTCGAATCATCGCCAGTGGCGCGACGTCTCCGTTATCCGTAATGTTCCAGACGCCGAGAAATCCAAGAATCGGGATTGAGCCACGGATCATCGGGCACTTCCTTCGCATCAGGTCGGAGCGTCACGCCCTCATACAAATTTTGGTGCAGGTGATTCGAAGCGGCCACAAAGATTCGGCCGCGGTAAAATTCCATCTGCCAAGGCTCGTCCGTTATACCGGTTTTCGGCCCTGCTATCCGCGCGCGCGGAGGCACGTTTCCATTGTCCGTGCGATCGAAAATCAAGATTTCGTGCGTATTCGCGACAGCGAGCAAATTCCTTTCGGGATCGACGGCGAGTCCCACGACGTGGCCGAGCTCGGTCTTTGGTCCCTCAATCACGCGAACCGGCGTCGCGTCTCCATCCGCATCCCCTCGAAAAACGTTAATGCGTCGTCCCGTGAGGCTCGCGACCAGAATCTCTCGATTCTGCAAATCCAGACTGACGGCGTGCGGCGTCACCAGATGCGTGTGCGGCCCTTGAATCACGCGCAGCGGATGCTCGGCGCCGCTGGCGCCCGCGCGAAACACCAGAACCGCATCGGCCAAAGCGTTCGGCGCCACGATTTCATCGCGTGCCGGATCGTACGCAAGTCCGTGAATCGTGCGTCCCAGCAGAGTATTCTGCCCCGTGATAAGCCGGGTTGGCGCTGCATCTCCGTTTGCCAGCCTGGCAAACACCGCGATGCGCGGCTGGGTCACTCAATTGGGAACTAAAAGCTCGTCGCGTTTCGAGTCATACGCCAGCGCCATCGGGTTGCCAAACCCGGGCGTCGGCGTTCCCGCGGGAGCGCTCCTGATAATTCGCTTTGGCGCCACATTGCCGCGCGCCGCGCTGTCGAATGCCAGAGCCGAATGATCACCCCAATTCGATACCCAAATCTCGCCTCTTTGCGGATCAACCGCAACACCCATCGGATGACTAATGCCGGTGCGAGCGCCGCGAATTACGCGCAGCGGCGCGACATCGCCACTACTATTTCGGCCAAAGATCAAAACGGAGCTGTCGCCATTATTTGCGACGACGATCGTGTCATGTTGCGGATCGTAGGCGACCCCCATCGGCCAGTCGAGACCCGTTTTGGATCCCTGAATCACGCGCAGCGGCTTCGCATCGTCTTTTGCGTTTGCAGCAAAAATCCGAATCGAAGGCGGCCGCGACTCGCCAGCCTCGGCTTCGTCTTCGACGACGAATGACGGCGAACACCCGCCTCCCGTGTTTTTCACTACGCCCCGAAAATTCCCGTGATTGGCGACGCCGATCTCATTGTGCGAATCGTCCCAATAGATTCCGTGCGGATCGGCCAAACCGGTCGCCTGCCCGCGCAAGATTCGCACCGGAGCCTCCACGCCTTTCACCTGCCGCCGGTAGAAAGCGACCGTATTTTGAACTTCGACCGTGACGGCAATCTGGTCCGCCGAATCGCTCAGCGCCAGGCCCCAGGCCTGATGCGGAACCGAAAACACGCGCGCCGGTTTCACATTCCCCGAAGCGGCTATACGGCATCACCACGACCGTATCCTCGATATCGTTGTTGGCCGTGTAAATTTCCTGGTGCTGCGGATCGAGAACTATTCCCGCAATCATTCCCAGAAACGTGTCCGGACCTACGATCTGCCGCAGCGGAACGCTCGCATCGCCCTGGCTCGCTCCTCGAATGCGATCATAAACGAGCAGGCTTTTGCGATTCGGATCGCTCATCGCCACAAGTCCGTTCGCAGCGTCCACGGCGATGCCGTTAAACGCAGGATACGGATCAGCGATCATTCGGACGGGAGGTATGTCTTCGGGAGCAGGTTTGCCGGATTTATTTTCCTGAGGCGCGGCCTGCGCTAGCGCGCCCATCATTGCAAGAACTGCCATCCCGAGCGCGCCGGCAGCCCCAATCTTCCGGATCATTGTTTTGTGCGCAGGTTTCTTTGCGGGGAAAAATTCCGGCATGTAGTACGAGTACATCCCATTCGAAATGCTGTCTATCGTATACACTTCGCGGTCTCCGGCATTCAGGGCCACGCCCGCGGGCCAGACCATTTCGCTTGCCGGTCCTTTGATTATGCCGCGCGGCGGCACATCGCCGTTATCGTTGATGTCCCAAACGCCGATGAATCCGGGCTTATCGGGATTCCACGGCGAAGGCGAAGCGTCCGCAAATTTGTACGACTCGACATTATTTTTCACCGCCACGAAAATCTTGCCTTGTTCGGGATCGACTTCCACCTGCCGGATGCGGAGAATGCCAGACTTCGGCCCGGCAATGACCGCGCGCGGCGCGACATCGCCATTGTCAGTCCGATTGAAGATAAAAACTCCCGTGGTCCGATTACCGTTCCCGCGGCTCGAAACCACCACCAAATTGCGAATCGGATCCACCGCCACGCCGCGCACTTCATCCAGACCCGTTTTTTCTCCGCGTATCGTTCTCAGCGGCGCCACATCGCCATTTGCGTCTCTGGGAAAAAACATGACATCCTTGCCGCCATCTTCTCCGACCACGATTTCATTATTCTTTAGGTCCAGGTTCACGGTTTCCGGCCGCAGGATGCGCGTGTGCGGACCCTGAATAATTCGGATCGGCGCCTCTTCCCCGCTCGCGCTCGCCCGAAATACCAGAACGGCTCCCGCCAGATGCACCGGCACGACGATTTCGTCGTGCACGGGATCGTACGCGATGCCGTGCATCGTCCGGCTGAGTTTAGTGCCCTGCCCCTCGATTACCCTTACCGGCCCTTCGTTCCCGTTTGCCAGCCTGGCAAACACCAGTATCCTGGGTACGCTCACTCAATTGGGCACCAGAATCTGCCCGCGCTTCGAGTCGTACGCAATCGCTCCCGGATTCCCGAAACCCACTGCCGCCGTCCCCGCAGGAGCATTGCGCAAAACGCGCTTCGGAGCCACATTGCCATTAGCAGTTCGCGCGAACACCACCGCCGTGTGATCCCGATAATTCGTCACCCATAATTCGTCATTCTTGGCGTCGATGGCCACGCCCATCGGACCCAAAACTCCCGTCCGATCACCCTTGATCACCCGCGCCGGCGCCACGTTGCCGCTGGCATCGCGTCGAAAAATCAGAATCGAATTCGTGCCGTAATTCGCCACCGCGATTTCGTCGTGCATCGCGTCCAGGCCGATCCCCATCGGCCAATTCAGTTGTGTCTGCGCGCCCTGAATTTTGCGAGCGGGTCTGTCGTCGCCTTTGGCTTCAATCCCGTAAGTGTTGATCGATGGCAAAGCGAAATGACCGCCCTTGAGCCCGCCCTGCGCCTCTTCTTCCTCACGGGTTAGCGGTGCCCAATTCCCGTGATTTGCCACAAGCATTTCGTTGTGACCAGGGTCGATCACGATTCCATGAGGATCGGCCAACTCGGTTTCCGGCCCGCGCAGCACGCGCAGCGGCGCTTCGCTTCCGCTCGCCTCGCGCCGGTAGACGACCACAGTATTGGGATGCTCGATCGAAACGGCCACTTCGTTGCGCTTGGGATTAAACGCCACGCCCCAGGCTCCGTGCGGCACAGAAAGCACGCGTTTGGGTTTGGTGTTCCCTTCCACGCCGTAGGGGAACACCTCCATGCGGTCGCCGATGTCATTATTTACCGCGAAGACTTCGCGATCGGCGGTGTCCAACGAAATTCCGGCAACGAACATCATGCCCGTCCTCGGGCCTCGGATCACCCGCTCGGGATTCGCCATCTGCGCCGAATTGCTGCCGGAGCTTCCGGTCGTAAAAAAAGATTGCCCCTCGATTCGAATCGCTCACCACCACCTGATTCGTATCGGGATCGACGGCCACGCTGTGCAGACTCGCATAAGCATCGGCCACCGAACGCGCCGGAGCAATATCTCCTCCAACCGGCGCAGTTTCGGATCCCGAAGTCGAAACGGAACTCGTCCGTTCCACGGCCAGCGCGCCTCGCTGCTGCGTCTGACTCCACGCCGTCATCGCCATGGCCAATTCCGTCGTGTCGGCGCAGCTATCGTCTTCCTCCGCCGAACTACCAGCCGCCAAATTAGTTTGTATTCGCGAAGAAAAAATGGAAGGCGTAGCGCGGAACAGTAGATTGAAGCAGCCCGCGATAAGCATCGCGCCAGCTCCCGCGCTCATCAGCCAAGCCGTTCGTTTTTCGGGCATCGCCATCAGAGAAAGTAGTCCCGCATCATTTGCCACCGCTCTTGGTTCATCTTGCCGCCCGCGCCTGGCTCAACGGCTTCTCGTGCCTGAAGAATTGCCGCGCTTTTTTCGGGCGACATAAGCGGCAATTTCGTCAGCGAAGCCGCCCGCAGCATAGTCTCCGCAACCTTCTCCAGCCTATATGCCGTAACGCAAACGGTACGCGATGTCTGCTCCAGCCACGACGCTGCCGTGATTTTTCAGCAGCAGGGCTCCCCGCGCGCCGAGCGCCCGCGCAACTTCATCGCCCAATTCCGGTGTAGCGATGCTTACGGCGCCATTATCCAACACCGGCAGCTTACCCGCGAATGCGGCGCAATCCTGATCCAGTGGCTCAACCGCAATACCAAGCGCAGCCATCAACGTGGAAGCATGAGGGTGAGCATGCAACACGCACCGCACATCCGGCCGCGCGGCATACGTCCGCGCATGAATCGGCCATTCGCGCACGGCGCTGCGCTCACCTGCTGCCCCAGCCACAAGTTTCCCGTTGAAATCGATGACGATCAGGTCTTCGGGCTTTAGCCCTCGCCAGCTAACCGGGCGCGGTTTGATGAGGATTCGGTTTTCGTCCAGCCGCGCGCTCAGATGCCCGCCGAGGCCGTCCCCCGCCGCCTTGACGGCGTAGAGCACCTTGCACGCCTGCACCAGCTCTTCACGAAGCGTTGATTCGAGTCGCGGCGCTGGCGAACTCACCTAAACCTCGGCCTTCATGAGCTCTCGTGCGCCTTCATCGAACTCAACGTCGCGCTTCAAAAGCAATGAGGCGGAGCGCACCCAGTAAACGTCTCCGTGGCCGGCCGTGAAGGGCTCGCGCCCCTCGCCAAGTTCCCGGATTTCCTGCAACAGCAAGCGGCGCGTGGCAATGATTGCGGTGTCGCTGGTGCCCAGGCGTTCCCGCGTGCGGTCCACAACCGTCCCCATGCTTTCCTGAATCGCCTGGTCCTGCGACGCAAAGCCGTGAATGCCGGTCATGTTCGCAGTCCGCTGTTTCTCGCGGTCGAGCAAATATTGATTCGCCTTGTTGCGCACCGGCCGGAACGTGACTGGATCGACCTTCGCATGCACGAAAGTCTCATCCCGAATCGTCTTCCATTCTTCTTCCGAAAGCGGCGCTTCGGGATTCCAGCTGATCGTCCACACCCAGCAAGTCTGGTCGTCGCGCGGCACCCAGCAGTGCCCATGAATCGCCAGCCCCTTCTGGTAAGGAATCATCGTGTGGCTCGGAAGCAGGAATTGCGTCAGCCGCCAATAATATCGGTCCTCTTCCGCATTGCGCCGCACTCCGATCACCAGGCCGTAATCGGTTTTCTTCACCGTGAACCGCGGCGCCTTATCCAGTAGATGATATTTCGCTCGCAGATTGTTGCTGTTCCTTACTTTTTCGACGTAGGCATCCGTCACGCGAAATGCGTCCAGGCTGGCGTGCAGAAAGTTCGAATGGCTGGAGTCAATGCCGCCTTCGATGGCTTGCAGGTAGTTGGTCTCCTGAAAGCGCTTCGAAATGTACCGGTGAGAGTCCGGAACTCGCGCCCATTCCAGTTTGGGCAATTCTGGCTCGTGCTCCGGAGGACCCATATACGCCCAGATCAGCCCGCCGTACTCACGCGTAGGGTACGCCGTCGTGCGCAGCTTATTTCCGAACCCGTATTCCGCGGGCTCGTTGGGCATGTCCACGCACGTGCCGTTCACGTCGAATTTCCAGCCGTGATACACGCACCGCAAACCGCACTCTTCGTTGCGTCCCCAAAAGAGGCTGGCCCGCCGGTGCGCGCAAAATTCGTCGATCAGTCCTACTCGTCCGTTTGTATCGCGGAAGGCAAGAAGATCTTCCCCGAGGACCCGCACCCGAACCGGCGAACAGTCAGGCGTCGGCACCTCACTCGGCAGCAATACAGGCAGCCAGAATCGCCGGAAGTATTTGCCCGCAGGCGTGGCCGAATCGGTCTGCGTCAGCAGCTCGTTTTCTTCTCTCGAGAGCATTTAGCCTTTCGCAGCTCCAAACTACGATCCCTTGTAGCCCAGGGCGCGGCGATGTGTGTGGAGGCCCTGGGGCCTTTCCGCTCCTAGGCTACAGAAAAGCTTCGAGCACCGTCGCTGCCGCCCCTGGTCGGCGCTCCGCCACCAGATCATGCGCCTTATGCGCGCCCGCGTGTAGCCGGTTTACCTCATCGCGCATGCTGGATGCCGGCTCATTCGCCAGAAAAAATCCCGTAATTGTCCAGATCGCGTCCAGTTCCGCCTCGCGGTAGACCAGATGCTCGAATGAACTCGATGCCTTGAGATGCGCGATGATATTCCGCAAGGTGTCCGAGGAAAAGTCCTGCACGCTCACGATGTGCCCCGGGTTTACTTCCTGCCGGCCAGTCGTGCGATTGTGCCCATTCTGCGCCATCGTCGCGGTGCCGCCTCCAGTTGCGTAAATAGTAGGGCTAAACGCCCAGCCCCGGCAACACCCCGCCCGCTTGCTAATGCCGTAATTTCCGATGAGCCGACTTATTCGGGAATTGGCCTGGAGGACCTGAGTGGAACTCAGGGTTTGGCTCCCAGCGGGGACCTCAACACAGCATTCTCGAAAAAGCTCTTCTCCTGCCATCGCCAATCGCGGCGAGTCAGTTCATTTAACCTCAACGAGCTCAATCGCCACTCGATCGGGTCCTTCAATCATGGCCGCGCGCATGTTCCCCCACGGGTGAATCTCTTCGAGAACCTTGATCCCTTCGCTTTTTAAACGCGCCACCGTCGGGGGCAGGTCAGCAACGCTCAGCGCCCAGTGATCGACGAGGTGCCCGCGCGTGCTGACGAGCCCGCCGCCCGGCCACGGGCGAATCAAAATGGAGATGTCATCGAACATGACGCTCCCTGACGGGTCCCGAACAAACCCCGGAAACTTGAAAAATGACGGCCATGTGGGAGGGGCATACGGCCGTTTGCAGTCTCCGGCGTCAGGTGTAATCGGAGCACCGCCGGTACCCTGCGGCATGGTCGCACCGAGGTGAGTGACATACCAGGCAATCGCGCACAGCGGGTGCTCGTGATACATGTGAATGTGATTGAAGCGTTCCACCTTGCCGGCTTGGGCGTTCTCGATCATCGCGTCGTCTGGCCCGCGGAGATAACCGAAGCCGCCCTCTCGCGTCGGCTGCACGCCCTTGGCTCGCATTTCCAGGATTTGCTCTTGCGTCGGAAGACCAGGCAGCGTGTCGCTCGACATATCCACGAGCTTGCCGTCTGCGGCATCCCACATCTGCGCGATTTTCAAGCCTTTCGCGCGGAATTCCTGGTCGTATTTGCGCGAATCCGGCGTATTCCAGCCGAAATGCCACACGGAGGTTTGCGGCCCGTTGAGCTCTGTTTGTGGCGGCGCGTTGACTTTCGTAAACAGCAAATAGACGTTACCCGTCTTGACTGCCTCGTACCCGTTGAAAGTCGTCTTCGTGGCGGAGATGGGGAACGCTTTCGGGTAGTAGGCGGCGGCAGCGCTCGGGTTCACGGAATTCAGGTGAACGTGATGAACGTGCATCGGCGCGATGGCTGCCGGACCCTGCGCGAGCGCTGGCCAAGACGTTACTGTGGCAGCCGCCAACAGCACTACGGCCAGACTCATAAGACGATTGCGCATTTTGTAAACTCCTGCCCTAGTCCGTCTACTTCAGCGCTGGATTCACGTACCCGTGCTTCAGAACCTTTTTCAAGTCCGGCCGTATGCTCAGGTACGTAATATGATCGGGGATGGCTGAGAATCCGTGCGGCACATGCTCGGGGATAATGATCACGTCTCCCACTTTTATTTGGCGGCTTGTGTATCCCACCATCGTGCCGCCGCAGGACGGACCGTTGAGAACCGTGGTCACTTCGTCGGTCGGACCAGAACGTTTTCCATTGACGATCGTGCCTCCGGTGATCAGAGTTCCGGCTCCCGATATGACCACATAGCTTTCGGCCGTATCGTCGTGGAAGATTCCATTGGGACCCGTCGCCCCAGGCCGCTGCTCGCCGCACGCGGTCGCCGGCGCAGCGTTTCCGCCTGCGGCGGCATTCGCGTTCGGAGGCGCCGCGCTTCCCATGGCTCCGCGGTTCACCACAGCGACGCCAAGTTGGTACTTATCCATATCGATCACCCTGAGCGTATTGTCAGGAATCGTGCGGTGTGTATCGGCCGCGTGCTTCAACACGGCCTTGATGTCCTCATCGGTGATGTATACGCCATCCTTGGGCGCTTGAGCCAACGCAATTGTCGGACATACCACTAACAGCATTCCCAGAATTTGCAGGACCTGCCTTCGCATAGCTCCCCTCCCTAACAGACGAGTTCGCCGCGATTGTTCGCCGCGGCGAACTCGGGTTTTACCAACGCTTGTTCTATTCCGCCTGTTATGACCAGAGCGGCTTGACGCCCGGACCGATGAGCATCGCGGGATTCGCGCCCTTCCTCGGAATGAACTTCTGCGCGCGCCCGTTATCGACCTCGGCCGTGTACAGATTGCCCTCTTGGTCCACGTGCATACCGTGCACGCCCCAGAAGCCGCCCGGGAAGTCGCCGAAGGTGCCCCAGGAGTACAGAAAGTTTCCTTCCAGGTCGTACTTGATCATCTTGTTTGTGCCGCGATCGAAGAGCCAGAGGTGCCGGTCGGCCGCGGACAGGTGGAGGCAATGCACATCGGACGGTTGATCGCCGACCTTCCATTGGTTAAGGAATTTGCCGTTGGTGTCGAACACCTGGACGCGGTGGTTGTTCCGGTCGTTGACGAAAACTCGCCCGGATGGAACGTCAACAGCGACTCCATGCACGCCATTGAGGTAGCCAGGACGCGTATCGTTCGGGGGCGTCCCCTTTTGTCCCCAGTCCATCAGGAACTTGCCATCCTTGTCGAACTTCGCCACCCGCGTGCCCACGTATCCGTCGGCCACGAACATGGTGCTGTCGGGCAGCCAGGCGAGGTAGGTCGGTCGATAGAAGTGTGTGCCGTCGGCGCCGGGCGTGTTGGGCGTCCCGATCGTCATCACCAGCTTTTTCAAGTCGTGCGTGAACTTGAAAATGGAGTGCCGGTAGTCGTCCACCAGCCACACATATTTGTCCTTGTCGTAGGGGTTGATATAAATCGCATGAGGCCGCCGCAGCATGCTGTCCCACTCCGGCCAGGTCTCTTTGATCTCTCCTTTGGCGTTTACCCCGACGATGCAGTGTTGCCAGCGCCAGTCCACATTCTCCGTGCCGTGGTTAGGACCATCCAGCGGGCCTGGCGGGCTGGCCGCCGTCGCGTCGCGCCACGGCAGACGGCCGATGGGAAAGCCGATGCTCGGCCCTAGTTGGGTGAGGTCAATTTCCTTCGGTCGCTTGATGTTCGGCAGTTCGCCGCGTTGAAGGATGAAAACCCGGTCGGGGTTCTCCGCGAAAATGCCTTCGGCCGATCCCCAGGACCACTGTTCGTTCCCGGGCAACCCCGATAAGGGCTGCGGCCAATTTGGGTCCACGTCGTAGGCCCCGAAGACGTCCTGGACGCCCTTCTGTCCGGGAACTGCCGCGAACGATGGATCGGATTTTGCCTGGGCCTGGGCGACAGCCGGGGAACCCAATAGCTTCGAGACCACCGGAAGCCCCGCCGATGCAACCCCGCACTTCATCAAAGCTCTCCTGCCTATTTTCGACATTGAACCCATGGTTCTCCGCTCCTTTATTGCTTGCGTTCCTGGAATATCGTCGAGCCGATTCGTAGTGAATGCCACCTTAACCTGCCCGACCGGAAATCCCGACTTCAGCCTCTGATTCGCGCATCGTACGCTTCTCCTGCTCCGGGCACAACGAATTTGCCGCCCGA
>CAWDQT010000035.1:0-26309 GCA_963804535.1 uncultured Acidobacteriota bacterium | reverse complement strand
TGGCCATCTCAGGCTCCGGCCCGATTAGTTGGCGAGCACGCCTGTCCTTGTCCATTGGCAGATCGTATCAATATCGGCCTGCGAGAGCGTTGCTGCGCGATGCAGCAGAAGATAGGAAGTCAGAGGCATGTCGTAAGTCTGCACCTGCTTGCACATCGCCTGGAAGCGCTCGCGGGTATATTCCGCAGGACTTTTGGTGTTGGACCGCAGCCAGTCGGAGAAGTTCACGTGGCGGCGCCCTTCATCGACGTGATCGATGACGAACCACGAGATCGGCGCTACGTTGCTGTACCACGGCCAGCGCGTTAAATCGGAGTGGCAGTCGTTACAGGCGCGTTGCAATATGCTATCGACCTGCGGGGGCACGAACACTACTGCTTCCAGAGTGTGCGATTGATTGACGGAAGGATTGGTACGCGCAGGCCGAATCAACTGGATGCCGATAACCAGACCGAAAAATCCAAGCAGTGCCCCTCGCCAGAATCCTTGCAACTGTAGCGGCTCCCAAAAAGCTTTTGTTGGCTGAGTTCGCCTCTGGCCTAAGCATTCATCTCGCTTGGCCGCAAAGCCAATGCGAGAACGGCGCCCACCACGCATAGCAGCGACATTTGTATTACCCCGGCGAAGAGCCAACCGCCGTGGGCCGCCAATGCGCGGATCAGATAGCCCCCAAAAGCCGCGCCGCCATACAAGCTGGTCACGAACATCCCCGACCCTTTGCTGGCCAGGCTGCTTCGCAACGACCTCACGTGATACGCGGCAAGGCCTACATAAAGAATTGCGCTGCCCACGACGCCATAGGCGAAGGTCAGGATCTCTCGTGTAAGGGGCGATGGCGTCACCTGAAAGAAAAGATACCCGAGCACGGCGATGCAAACGTAGGCGCCGCTCAGAACGATTCGCGGAGAAAACCGGTCCCCCAGCCAGCCTCCGGCAATCGAAGTAAGCGCTCCTATGGCAAAGAAGCCGACCACAAAACCCGCGCGCGTCGGCGTGTAGTGCAGAGTCTCCTGCAGAAAAGACGCATAGCCGCCGAGAAATCCATACATGCTGAGCCCGTGAATCACGCTCAGAATCGTCAGGAGCACGGTATTTCTGTTCAGCAAGCCTGCGGCGCCACCGCTGGCCGCCGCACGCGCTTGCGCTGCGCCGCGCGTCTCGCTGAACCACGGCCGCACCGTGGCCGCGATCACCGCGATCATCACAAATCCAAATAGCCCGAAGACGATCATCGGCGCGCGCCAGTTGGCGTATTTCACCAGCAGCACACCGGCCAGCGACGACCCTACGAATCCCCCGATGCCATAACAGAAGTTAACCGACCCGATTGCCGCCGCCTTGTAGGTCACAAAATAGCTTGCCGCCAGCGCAAACATGGAAGTCGCCAGCATGGCCATCCCGATTCCCTGTGCCGCCAGGCAGAAGAGCATGCCCCAGAATCCATGGGTGACGGCGGTAAGAGCCGTCGCCCCCGAAAAAATCGCAATGCCGACGAGCATGGTCGCTTTGCGGGAATAGCGGGAAAGGATGTACCCGGTCGTCAAGCCGCCCGCGCCAAGGCCAAGAGTGAAAATCGTCGTGAGCAGACCGGTAAGCGGCGCCGAAAAGCCGAACTCGCGCCGCACGTACGGCGCGAGCACTGGAAACAGATATCGATCCGCCGCCATCAGCACATACGAAAGCAGCAGGATGCAATACATGGTGATCGCCACCGAGCGCGTTCCGGCCCGCTCGCGCGGCGGCGCACTCACACCAATCGCCGATACCTGTGTGTTATCCACGTTAAAAATCCTTCAGTTGGCGGGAGTATACGCCACCCGGCGGCGTTTGTGAAACGCCCGCCGCGCGCGCTAGCCGGCGCCGCTAGCCCAGCATCGCTAAGGAAGTCCCGCAGTTCCTATTCAAACGCTGCTCGAGCGCCCTGTGGCCTGGCGCTGCGCTTCCCCACCCGGAAAGATGTCGTACACATAGTCGTGCGCAGCAAGAACAGCCTTGCCCATCGCTCCCGCCTCGACCCGCCTGACCACTTCTTCGCGCGAAAGATCGAACATCGCGTCCAGGACTTGCGCGCGTTCCGCTGGTTTCGCCTGCGCCACAACGAACAGCACGCGTGCGCTGTGCTGGATGTATTTCGGCGAAAGCAGTTGCCGCTTCAGCAGCTCCATGATGATCGGCGCCTTGCCGCGGTCGAACCGTCCCGGATCGCCCCGCCGGTCCAGTTCCGCGAAAAATTCAGCAGTCCACTCATTGTGGAATTCCCATAGCTTCAGGAATAGCTCCTTGGTGAACGCCGTTCCGGCTTTCACCGCAAAAGCGTTCACCGCCGGTACCACGCCGTCCCGCGTGAGTTCTGGCCGTTTCAGATAGCCATCTTTTGTAACGCGAGCCTGATGTTGAAGCAGCGTCCACAGCCAAGACACATCGATCCGGTATGTCGCGAGGTCATTCATGAAGCGGAGGGAAAGTTCGTAATCATCGATGGCCGCGGCGAAATTGCCGTTCAGGATTTGGAAACCGTAATTCGCCGCCATGTAGAACGCATGTTGGATGCGCTCGATGGTGATCTCCCCTTTGGGTACTCCGTAGATCGCCTCCCACAGCGGCTGCGTGAGCAATTTCTCCGGCGCGTCCAGTTCATCCTTCCTGATCACCCAGGGCGTAATTTTTCCGCTCGCGCTGAGCAGCCCGCGCGATTGCAGCAGCTGCCGTTCGGCCTCGACGAGGCCGCTGGCGACGGTGGGCATGCGCTTACCCGCTGCCTCCGTCATTTCTGCCGGCGCATCGAGAATTGTTTGCAGCTCGCTTACGCGCGCGCGCAATGGTGCATTGCCCGCGGCCACATAAGCGGGCTCCGGACTCGCCACCCAGCTTTGCCGGTAGGCATCATAGAGGCGCCCTTTCGCGCGCCCCACAAGAATCTCCTCCAGCGTCGGCCGCTCCTCGGAGTCGAGCGCCGCATCAGGCACAAACATGAGCCCCAGCAGCCGCTCGCGCAATTTATCGATGACCATGGCCCGCAGCGCCAGCGGATTGTATTGGGAACGCCCATACACATCGCTGGGCTGGTAAATCATCACGGCAGCCATCCCGCCGATCGGCGCGCCTTGGCTGAGTTCGCCGTTTTTCATTCCCGCCATCAGCATGACCAGCGCGTTGTACTTCTGGTAGGCGATCATGTTCGGGGCGGACATCGTGATCGACTGCGGATCCGGGAACACGCCTTGCGGATCGTCTTTCCACATTTCGATAATGCTGGCCAGATAATCCCATCGGCCCACATTCGTTCCCAGCAGGCGTCGCCGCAAAACCCACGCGATGGCAGGCAGGAACCGGCCCGCGTTTCCCTCTTCGTACAGCACTTTGATCTTGAACGTCCCCGGCTCGGCGCCGATCAGCCTTTCCACTCCGGCCAGGAGCTTCTCCACGATCAAAGCTTCCTGCGGCGTCTGAATCTTGGGAATGTAGAAGTACACACCAGTCCCCAGCCGCCTCAGCGCGTCGAAATTATTCAGCGCCCAGATCAACGTCACCGGGATCAAAGCCGGGACCGGCTGGCCATCCACCGTTATGTAGTCGTAATGAATGTGAATACTCGGCGGCCGTGCGAACCGCGTCGGCCACCCTCCGGGCGGCTTGGTAATGCTGTAGGTTCGCTTCTTTCCTTTTTTGGAAACCTCGTATGCGCGCTCCGCCCAGCGGCCTTCGAAAATCTCTTTGGCATTTTGCAGTGCCGCAAAAACGCCGACAGGCTGTTTTGCCGGCGTGCCATCGGGCTGAAAGTGTGGCGGCGAAGCGTCTTCGAAATCGGGCATGTTCATCGGCGCCGGGCTATTCAATGCGTTGAAGGCCATGTCCAGCGGATGCCACGGGCCGGTAAGCTCCAAACCCGGATTGCTCAATGGATGAGCGTCCTTGGGGATGGGCACCTCGTCATTCAAGCGCCAGCTCCAGTCGCTCTTCCGATCGAGAAAGTTATCGATCATGCCTTGGACGATCTGCCGAAAGGTCCAGAACTTCCCGCTTACGGGATCCTCAAACTTGTCGTCCCAGCTTGGCCACGCGTACTTCTTGGTGACTGGCGCCCGGGATTGCAGAAGTTCGCGCCGCGCGGCTAACGCTGCGCCGATGGCCGGCCTCAACTCTCGCGTAAGCGTATCGATGGCCTGTTCGACGTCGATCGCGCGGCCATTAACCTTCTTCGTCCCAAACAGCTCCGGAAATCCCTTCAGTATGTCGTCACGTATCATGCCCATTCCCCAATTACTTGAAGCCAAGAAACCGAATCTTCAGCCGCGCTTGGCACCGAAGTCAAGCCGTTTTGCCGCTCTCCAACCTTGCTTCAACTGGTCTTGGCGACGGCCAGCGCTCCCAAGAGTGAATTCGCTGGCGCACGGTTCCACGGGGGTTTTCGGACTGCAGATGTGAGTTAGCACCCGACTGGTTTGGAATCTGCGCAACTGGGGCCAGCGCTGGCAAATACGCGGCGCCTGTTGTGATATAGCCGGCGACGGCTTTCTCGCCATATCGTACCTTGTATTTCTCCTGAATTGCCAAGACTTGTGAATCGTGCTCCTTGAGCAATGAGGCGATTCCGCTGCAAACCCTAGGTACGACGGAGTCCAAACCAGCGACCGTAGCGTTACGCAGTTCAGAGACTAGACCGTTCAGAAAAAGACGAAATTCTCGTTCTCACGGCGTGAGAGCAGTTCAACAAGATGGTTGACGGGGACATTGCCAAGCCACCTATGTTCCGGTGTCCCGACCAACTCCAAGGCGCCAACTGCGCCTGCACCAAATGTTCCCTGCGCCCCCAGTCGAGCGGCAAAAAACTTGGATAGAACTGAGTAGTAGTGCCAGAGTCTTCTAAAGCAAACAAAGGGCACGCCGACAATTCGGCGGCATTCTCAAGCAGATGATAATGCGGTGCGAGACGTTCCAACAATCCATTGAGGAGGAGCGCGCCTTTCGGCAGTTCCAGCAGCATTGCCTGGCACGCTTTCGATCTCCACCGCTTTATTTCCTCTACATACTTGTCCAGCGCCTCACTAATTGGCTGACCAACATATCCTCCCGGAGCCACAAACAGCTTCTGCTCTTCGACCTCCCGGATGAACTGATCTTCCTGGTCGGTAACGAACTTCTGCATTTCCTCCACAGACTGAAATTGGTGCCCAAGAGAGTGCGATATCACCCGAGTAGCCAAAGTCGCGATCCCGGTTTGTGTCGTAGGGTCCCGTTCCTCAAGAGACCTTTCAAAGCTGGGGAATATCACAATTGAAGATGACGGGAGGTCGGCATCGACTAGCGGCTTCAGGTGAAGGAGAACAAAAGCAGCTTCCAAAAGACGCACGTTTCTGAAGCGTTCTTCCGATCGTGGAGACTCAATCCAGGAAAGTATGGGGTCTGGAATGAGAATGGAATCTGCATAGAGCAACATTTTCCGCACGGAGTTGAACTGTGATTTGCCGAAGTAACTCGTCCCTCCAAGAACTAGTTTCAATCCCTGTAAGTTTTTCGCCTCGAAAAACAGGTGCTGGCCAAACCTTTCGTAGAAAACACCAAGAGCTTCATGCGCATACATATGGGCAGCCAGCATCCGCGGACCTGTTTCTCGGCATCGGCTCGAATCCTGTGGCCGAAGGAATCAAGCGATGCGAACGCCTCGACAGGGCCACCCGTGGCGCGCCGGAAAAACTGATCAAGGATTTGGAAGAATTCTCTCTGCAAGATTCCGAGTGATGCTAGCGGTTTGCCTTGCGATCTCAATGCGGCCGACCCATCTGGAGACACCTTCGATTCTGGTAGCGTGACTCGCTCAGTAAACCCAGGGTATAGGCGATCGACCATGCTAAGAATTTTGTCCACCAGTCCGCAGGCGTCTTCTATCACGTCACCTAGGCTGGCCGTGTCAGATCGGAGTCTCCGATGTAGACGGTGCAGCGGATTGCCGCAGAGGTCAAAGCAACTATTGCGGACCGCAGCCCAATTGCCGTGAGTGAAAGCCGACGTCCAGGGATAAACACCGTCGTAATCGGCTTTTATCCCCGATTCTTCACTTAACTTCCTGAGGTCGGTCGCTGCCCAATGACCGAGCTCGATCGAGACGAACTCCAACCACCTATCCTCGTTTGCTAGCTGGTGGAGAATCCCTGCACTTACGAAGCTGGCGGACGTGGCACTCGGATCGTCAAATTTCAAAAATGCCAGTTTTGCTTGACCAGAACCATATTGTCGATATGCGATCCACAGAGCGGGATCATCACGCGTTATCAGGTAACCAAATGTCACATAACATTCGAGGAGCGTTCTAAGACCGATTCTGCCCAATATGGACGTGCTGTTACCCATCGACAGAAGTTCATCCAAGATCGCCAAGGCGTAAGCCCCAAAACCAAATGCAGCATCGTGCCTTGCGTCAACGGCAGTCGTGACCAGAGAAGATTTTTCGTGCCTCGTCAGCGCTTCACGTACGTCGCGAGTCCGACGCGGTGTTGTCGCGGAGTGCGGTAGCCATTCCGCCTCCATTGTGTGCCTTGCATCGCACCCAGTATCCTTCAGGGACTGCATCCAGAAGGATTCGGGCCAAGACGACGTAGGCTTTGAAGCCTGATCGAGCATTCCCTCCATTGCCCGGATCGAGGGCCGAACCTTTTGTTGTAATCCGAAATCCGGATATCCGAGAATCTCCCGAAGATCCTCCTCGGTGACATGCAGCTTCCCTGACACGACGTGAAATAAAACCCTTAACCAGCGGCAGTCCGTTGCTTCTTGGGATTGGTGATCGAGGAGGGGAAGCACTGAGGCTTTTAGGTATTCCCAGTCCCCGGAATTGGGAGACTGGTCGATGGCCAGAGACCATGCTTCTTTTGCAGGGAGATCGTCAAATAAAAGCAGAGGGCGAAGAGCATTTCTGTTGTCGGAATTACGACAGATTGTGGAGAGGAAATCACGAAGCACAGCGGCGTCAAGAGCTGCAAAGCCGGACAGGGTAGGTTCGACTGTCTGCTTTTCGACTGGTAATTTGGGAATCAGAGCTGCCGTATCCCGAAATGCCTGAAGGGCGCGATCCCGACCGAGGTGAGACAACAGAAGACCGCACCAGATCATCTCAGGGAGGCGATCATTCATCCATGATTGAAGTTTTATACCGGGAATTGCCATCAGAGGGGGAACGAGCAGCTTTTTCTGTCTCTTGTGTGCAGCAATCCCCGAATACTGCTTGTCAGACGGTCGCTTCTGGCCCTTCTTTTTCTTCTTGCTCATGTACCCCGCTTCCTTTTGTTCCCGGCTGCCATCGTGCGGGTTGACGCTCGCGGTAAAATAGATATACGCCTGCTCAGGATGAGCCTGCGGGGCGAGTTCCGCCCGAATTACGGCCCTACAAAATGGGCGGCGCAGTGTTGTTGATTCTCGCGAAAAATTTAACCCTCCTGAACCGACCGACATCCCAGTTGCCCTTAGTTCGAATGCGGTGGCAAGAATTTTCCGTTTCCGCCATTACGCTCTCGCTTCATCCGAAGCGTCACGCTCTCGCTCGATCCCAAAAATGTTGTCATCCCGAGCGAGTCCGCCCGGCGGACGAGAGAGGGACCTGCTTTCGGTCGAAATTCAATGCTGCCCATTTGGGGGAGATTTGCCTTTTCGGGTGCCCCACCCCTTTGTATTCCCCCGTATGGGGGCCCTGACTTGTCCTGAGTTGCGAAGGAGCCTCGAAGGGAGCCCGCGAAGGGTCTGGGGGTGGCCTTGCTTTGTGTGTCGCGGCTTTGTGAGATTTGTTTTCGTAGCGGATTTACGACGCCAGCAAGACGCTGGGTGCTAAGCCATGCATAATGAACACTTGCACAAAAATGGTAGGGGGGTGGGGAACATGCTGCGATGTGGTTTTTCAGCGGGTCGCGTGCAGCCGGTCCGAACCAGTCGGACCTGGCGTTATGCCCCATATTGGTAAGTCCCGTGGATTCATATTCTTGCACGACGCTACGAGGCAACTCCCATGGAATGATATTCTTGCAGAAAAACATAGGGGGCGGGGGGGTGGCTCAACTGAAACTTTAACTTTTCCCGAAATCGGATCTAATTCTTCGTAATCGAGCTGGTCTGAGCGGGGACCCGATCGGGTTGCTTCAATTCGACGCCCCAGAAAAGGGGAGCTGGGGAAACAAATTCGATGCCCACGCGCTGGCCCTTCTCGGCATCGTCGCCGAGATAGACGACTCGGCATTCTTGCTCTTCCTCCGTAGCGGAATTGATGAGTACGAGCAGCGATCCTATCTCCAGATCCTGCTCGGAGTAGAGCAAAGCGCCATGGGCGCTGATCACGATCGTTTCGCTGGCATGCCGAAACCGCCGGCCCTGCTGATTCTTGCCCGCGAGCTTCACGCGAACTCGCATGAACTTTCGGGAGCTGCGCCGTTCTCGTTCGTAGGCGATCTGGGTCATGGCACATCCATGGTCGGCTAGGGCCTAACGTGCGGTCAATCTTGTGCTGGCTTCGCGTGCCTTTTGGGGCAACTGCCCGTTTGGACAACGTTTGGACAAGGGGAATCGGGAAGCCGAGCCGCTTTTGCCCGTTCGGGAGTGCGAGGGCGGGATCGGGACCCGCCTTGCACTGCAAGAGCTGCGCTCCTAGAATCGGAACGCCGCTTCAGGAGGGCCGATGGAGCTGAATGAATACGTCGAACGAAAGCATAACGAGCATCTGACCGATCTTTACGAATTTCTGCGCATACCCAGCGTGAGCGCGCAGGCCGACCACAAGCAGGATGTCGAGCGTGCGGCCCAGTGGGTGGCCGACCGGTTGCGGCGCGTGGGCCTCGATTCGGTTGAAATTGTGCCGACGAAAATGCATCCCGTGGTTTACGGCCAATCCCTGCACGCGCCCGGCAAACCAACCATCCTCTTCTACGGGCATTACGACGTGCAGCCGCCTGAGCCACTGGAACTGTGGACTTCGCCTGCGTTCGAGCCGACCGTTCGCAACGGCAATCTCTATGGGCGGGGCACCGCGGACGACAAAGGCCAGGTGCATATCCACATTCGCGCGATGGACGCATTGAAGCAGACGGCGGGAGCGCTTCCGATCAACCTCAAGGTGATCATTGAAGGCGAAGAGGAAGTTGGCAGTGAAAATCTCTGGGATTACGTCAACAACAACAAGGCCAAGCTCAAAGCCGACGCCCTCGTCGTTTCCGATACGTCCATGCTGGCGCCCGGCGTCCCCTCGATTACTTACGGACTGCGGGGCCTGAACTACTACCAGGTGGACATCACCGGGCCTGCGCAGGATTTGCATTCGGGTGTGTTTGGCGGTGCGGTGCCGAATCCGCTCACCGTGCTGACAGAGCTTTTTGCCAAGCTGCACGATAAAAATTTCCGCGTGGCGATTCCTGGTTTTTACGACGACGTGGCCGTAGTTTCTCGGGCGGAGCGCAAGGCGCTCAACAAACTTCCTTTCAAGGAGAAAGAGTTCCGCAAGACCGTCGGAGCGCCTGCGCTATGCGGCGAAAAAGGTTACACCCTCGTGGAACAGCTTTGGTGCCGGCCCACGCTGGAGCTCAACGGGATATGGGGAGGCTATATCGGCGAAGGCGCAAAGACGGTCATACCCTCGAAGGCGCACGCCAAATTTTCCACCAGGCTCGTTCCCAATCAGGATCCCGCCAAAATTGCGAAGCTGGTCGAGCGCCACATACGTAAGCTGCTTCCCAAGCAGGTTAAATGCGATTTCCAACTTTTGAGCAGCGGCAAACCTTGGGTAGCGCCCTATACGCATCCGTTTTTTGAGGTAGCCCACCAGGCGCTCGAAACGGGATTCGGCGAGCGCGCGGTTTTTATCCGCGAAGGCGGCTCGATTCCCTTTGTCACTCAGATGTATGACACGTTCAAGGTGCCTTGCATCTTGCTGGGTTTTGGCTTGCCCGACGAAAATGCCCATGCCCCTGACGAGCACATTTTGCTGGAGAACTATTTTGGAGGCATCAAGGCCGTGGCTAACTTCTATCAAGCCTTGGCCAAACTCTGACTTTGGGCAAGCTCTGAAATCCAACTGTGGCAGCTGGCTGTTGCGGTCCCCGCGCAGGCGGTGAAGTTTGCCGATTGTGCCGGAATGGTTCTGATCGAATCGGCAGAAAAAGAAAAATTCTATCTCGAAAGTGACAAACATCAATTTTTCGCGGCTTTTTTGCATTTTCTCTTGCGTTGCGCGGGGACTCTCTTTATAGTGTCGCGCGTGTGCGGCCCTGGTTCGGGCCTCCACGCAGGCTCGAATGAAACGAACGCTAGAGGAGGAAAAAGGACGAGATGGCAAAGCCAATGAGCAAGTCGAAGGTAGTGGGCCATCTGGCGGAGAAGTGCGAGACGCCGAAAAAGACGGTGAGTACATTTTTTGAAGAGCTCTTCAAATTGGCGGTAAAGGAATGCAAGGGCGGCGCGGGCAAATTCGTCATTCCGAACCTCGGACGTGCAGTCAAAGCCCATCGTAAAGCGCGCATGGGCCGCAACCCCCAAACCGGCGAGCCCATCAAGATCAAGGCGAAGACGGTAGTACGTTTGCGGGCCGCAAAGGCCTTCAAAGACGCAGTTCTGGGCTCCTAAGCACGGACGAAGCCCCGAACGATCCGGATCATCCCAGCCCTGATCATCAATCGGGAAGAATTTTGGCCATAGCAGCTGAAGCCGTGGGGCGTCGACTGTCTGGGCTTTGACCTCGCGCCGCATTTTTTGCAATGCGGCTTTGCCGGAGGCGCATCCGCAGCAATCAGTGGCATAATGGTCCGGGCACCTTATGCCAACTGCTGCCGTGTCTTCCGGCCTGCTGGCCGATCTATACGAATTGACAATGGCGGCCGGGTACCTCGAAACCCGTTTCGAGGCCCGCGCCACCTTTGAGCTTTTTGTCCGCAGTCTGCCACCCAAGCGGAATTTCCTGATAGCAGCCGGCTTGGAGCAGGCCCTGGAATTCCTGGAGACGCTGCGCTTCAGTCCGGAGGATATCGCTTACCTTCGCAGGCATCCCGCTTTCGCCCGCATCAGCGCGAATTTCTTCGAGTATCTGGCGGCGTTTCAGTTCTCCGGCGACGTTTGGGCCATGCCGGAGGGAACAGTCTGCTTTCCCGGCGAACCCCTTTTGCGAATCACGGCGCCAATCGCGGAAGCGCAGATCGTGGAAACTGCGCTGCTGGCCACGGTCAGTTTCCAAACCATGATCGCCTCGAAGGCGGCGCGGATAGCCAAAGCCGCGGCCGGACGGCCCATCGTCGAGTTCGGCACGCGCCGCGCTCACGGCATTGAATCCGGCGTGTTGGCTGCTCGCGCAGCCTATATCGGCGGGTGCAAAGGAACCTCGAATGTTCGTGCCGGCCAATTATTCGAGATTCCCACGTATGGCACGCAAGCCCATTCGTGGATTATGGCCTTTGACAGCGAAGAAGAAGCCTTTGCCCGTTTTATGGATATCTTCCCGCATCATTCGGTATTGCTGCTGGACACGTACGATGTTCGCGCAGCGCTCGAAAAGATCATCGCGATCGGCCGCAAACCTCGCGGTGTACGGCTGGATAGCGGCGATCTAACCGCCGACAGCATCTGGGTGCGCCAGAAGCTGGACGAAGCGGGCTGGGGCGACGTGGAGATCTTCATCTCGGGCGATCTGGATGAAGAGCGAATTTCCTCTTTGCTGAATGCCGGAGCCCGTGTGGATACGTTTGGAGTCGGCACTTCGCTCTCCACGTCTTCAGACGCGCCGACACTGAGCGTTCTTTATAAGCTCGTCGAGGTCGAACGAGGCGGCGAAGTGCGGGAAGCCGCGAAATTCAGTGCCGCGAAGGTCACTTATCCGGGCCGCAAGCAGGTGTATCGTGAGATCGATTCTCGAGGGGATTACTTGGGCGATGTGATTGCTCTTGAGGAAGAGCACATGCCCGGCGAACCATTACTCGTCCCGGTGCTTCGGGCGGGAAAGCGCGTAAGCCACGCCGCGTCTTTGGCAGAAATGCAAAAGCGGTGTCAATCTCAAATAGAGTGTTTGCCCACTCCACTTCGCGGCCTGGCGCCTTGTGGCCGCGCATACCCTGTGCGACACAGCGCGCGGCTGGAAGCG
Organism: uncultured Acidobacteriota bacterium; assembly: GCA_963804535.1. Lineage (GTDB taxonomy): Bacteria > Acidobacteriota > Terriglobia > Acidiferrales > UBA7541 > Palsa-189. The sequence goes on along the minus strand of CAWDQT010000035.1, from coordinate 14,212 downwards.
CTGCTCGAGCAAGTTCGAGAGCGCATCACGCGGACGGTGTCACGGGCCTAGGGGTGCTGGGTGGTTTCCCGCCGGATCATTTTCTGGGACGTCGACACGCAAGCCGACTTCATGCTTCCGGGCGGGAATCTGTATGTTCCCGGCGCCGAGAAGTTGATTCCGAACTTAAACCGGCTTACGGAGCAAGCGCGTAAAGATCGCGTTTTTCTCGTTTCGGACGCGTGCGTCCATGCGCCGGACGATCCTGAGTTTCAGCGGTTTCCACCACACTGCGTGCGCGGTACCTACCGGCGCGGAAATTCTTCCCGAAACGATCGCGAAGCGATTTCTGATCCTGCCAAACCGGCGGGAAGCGTCGGTTCCGAACGATTTGTCGCCCTACCAGCAGGTGATTCTCGAAAAGCAGACGCTCGACGTTTTCGATAATCCACTCACTGAGACAGTAATCGAACGACTCAAACAATTTACCGACGCCGATGCCGAATTCGCTCGTCTTTGGAGTGGTCACCGAATATTGTGTGCGCTGCGTCGCGAAAGGCTTGCTCGAGCGCGGGCGGCGCGTCTCGCTGGTGGAAGACGCCATCAAGACGTTGAAGGCGGAAGATGGAGAAAGCGCGCTGGCTGAAATGAAGTCGCTCGGAGCAAGAATGACCACGACCCGTGAAGCAATCGACTCACTCCGGGCGGCGAAGGCAAAGGAGGTATGAGGCTCGGCGGGTGCCTAGGCTGATACCTATCGGGTCTTTATGTAGGAAATCAGTTCGCGAATCTGCCCAGGCTTGATGTCGTCTTTGAAGCCGGGCATGTTTTTGCCCCCGACTTCGATCCACATGGCGAGGCTGGCGTCGGTGACCTTCTTTCCGTCAGAAAACGTTTGCCGCCGATAAAGGTCTTTGAGGCCTGGTCCAATCTTCTGAGCTGTGGTCTCCGTAAAATGACACGAGGCGCAATGTTGGTTAAAGAGTTCTTTGCCCGCAACGGCTTGTTGAGCCTCTGAAGCGCTGATGGCTGGTTTGAAATCCTTCCGCAAAGCCTGAGCAGAAGCAGCGACCGGGAAGAAGATGGCGATCAGCAGCGCAGTTAGCAACATGGCGGCGCCGCTCTTAAGAGCGCCCCACTTTCCACTAAGGTCTCGTTCCAAAGATCGCTCTCAATGCTAATCGGCCGGCGGGGAATCCGCGGCTGCAATGGGCTTAAACACCATATTGTAAATCCACATCAGTAGCGTCGTCGCGAATCCAATCGCGGAAATCACCCACCACATCTCGGCGGGCCGATGCAGCACGTCACCAAAATAATGAACCAGATATCCGCCCAGCCTGCCGCCGATGAGATAGCCGATGGCAACGGGGAGAAAAGCATAGCCCATGTAAGTGCCTTGTTGCCCAGGCGGCGCCAGGCGCGACACATATTCGTAATATCGAGGAGATTGGGTGATTTCGCCAAGCGCGAGGATAAAAAGCGCCGCGATCACAAAAGGCGTGCTCGCGTGCAGCAGTAAGACGAGCCACGAAAAGCTGGCAATCAGAATGCCGATGGTCATTGCGGTAAAAGCCGGTATCCTGCGCGTGAGATAACTCACTACAATCTGAAAGAGGATCACAGTAAACGGATCGACGGTCAGCAAAAGATCGACATTGGCATTAGGATTGACGTATCCGCGCAGAAAAAGCGGCAGGGCGATGAATTCCTGCCAAAAAACGATCCAGAAGCCCGAGAAGATCAACAAAAAGATCACGAAGGGAAGATTGGAGAGAACGACCAGCATGTTTCGCAACGCTGCCGCGATGGTGGGAACCGATTGCTCTCCCGAACGGCGGGGCTCTTTGTAAAAAGCGAGCGTGGCAAAAAACATCAAGAACACGAAGAGGGCGGATACACGAAATACGTTTTCGATCCCGAGCGACCGGCGGACCAGAAAAGCGATGAAGGGACCGAGCATTCCGCCGATATTGACCAAAGTGTAGTAAATGGAATAGCCGATGGAGCGCACGGACTCGTCGACGCACGCGCGGTCGTTCCGGCAACGACCGGCTTCACAACGGATGGGCCCAGCGCCGGGATCATCAGCACCAGCAGCACGACCCAGAAGAGCGGAAGCGCCTGCCGCAGCGGAGCCATCCAACTTGCGCTGAGAGAACCCATCAGGAAATACCCGACCGCAAGCGTCAGGTAGGCCACAGCTAACGAATTGCGGAAGCCGAAACGATCGGCCAGGCTGCCGCCAAGAATTGGAAGAAACCAGACCGCGAAGCCGAATAGCCCCATGAGCGTTCCGGTTTGCTCGGTGGAAAGATGGAGCGATTCGTGCAGGAAAATCGCGAGGACGGCAGCTTGTGCGTAATAGGCGACTCGCTCGAAAAGTTCGGTGATGTTCGCCACCCAGAAGGCAGGTTCAAAACCGCGGCGAATTTCGAGTAGGCGATCCCGGAAACCCAAGTGTTTCGCCGTCTTTGTCGGTTATGCGTGCCGTGGCCATCTTATGCGTTTCACATCTTATAGGATAAGCTGAACCAAGGGCAGCCAGAGAAGCCACATCCGAATGAATCAGAAACTACCATCCATCGTTATTGTCGGGCGCCCAAACGTGGGCAAATCGACGCTCTTCAACCGGCTCACCGGCACCCGCCGGTCGATTGTGACGGACGAGCCGGGAATCACTCGCGATCGCATTTACGGTACGGCCGTGTGGCGCGGGCGACCGTTTGAAATCGTGGACACCGGAGGTCTGCTGCCGGATGACCGCGCCCTCATCCCACGGGAAATTCTGAAGCAAGCGCAGGCGGCGATTGCCGACGCAACCTCCCTCGTGCTTGTTGTAGATGCCCGCGCCGGAGCGACTCCGCTCGATCTGGATCTCGCGCGGCGCTTGCGGCGGACGGGCAAGCCTTTCGTCGTGGCCGTGAATAAAGTCGACACGCTGCGACAAGAGGATCTTGCGGCTCAATTTTACGAGATTGGCGCGGAGATCTTTCCCTTTTCGGCGGAGCACGGGCTAGGAGTGGACGATCTGCTGGACGCATTGACGCGCGATTTTCCGGCGTCAACAGAAACTGAAAGCGCCGCTCCGGAAAAATCCGAGGTGCAGGTGGCCATCATCGGCCGGCCGAACGTCGGCAAGTCGACGCTGCTGAATCAATTGGCCGGCGCGGAACGCTCCATCGTGTCCGCCGAACCGGGAACCACCCGAGACGCGGTGGATACGGTCGTTCTCCGCGGCGGCGCAAGTTATCGCTTTATCGATACGGCAGGCATCCGGCGCAAAGGCAAAACCAACCTGATCGCGGAGAAACTGAGCGTCATGATGGCCCGCAGGCACTTGGAACGCGCCGACGTGGCGCTGCTCGTGGCCGACGCGGCCCTCGGAGTTACCGCGAGCGACGCAACCATCGCCGGATACGCCCAGGAGTCGGGTTGCTCCGTGATCGTAGTCATGAATAAGTGGGACCTGGCATTGCAGAAGGCTCGGGAAGCGGCCGAAGAGGCAGCAGAAGCAGCGCCTAAAACAGTCGCAAGAGCGACGACCTCGAAATGCAAAGCAGCACCCGAACGATCCCAAGCGATTAGCTTCTGAATATGAGGTGCTGGTACACGACAAGCTGAAGTTTCTGCCCTATGCGCCAATCGTCTTTATTTCTGCGCTGACGGGCGAACACGTCGAAAAGCTCTATGCCCTGATCGATCGCGTCGCTGAAGCGCGCAAGCGGCGAATATCTACGGGGGAACTAAATCGCTGGCTCGCCGGCGTCGATCTAGCGCGCGGAACTTCACCAGGGGCCCACCGGGTGAAAATCTACTACATGACACAATCCGCGGTTTCACCGCCCACTTTTATTATCTTCACGAATCAGCGCCAGCGGCTGCATTTCAGCTACGAGCGCTTCCTGGAGAACCGTTTGCGCGAGCAGTTCGATTTCTTTGGATCCCCGATCCGTTTTATCCAGCGCTTTCGGGAACGCGCGCGTGATGAGCGGGAACGTCCGACGCAAAAGCGGCGCAGAGCGGATTGACTTGCCTGCAAATCGGCATAGGATAAAGCGGTAATGTCGAGTAACGGCCATCAGGAAATCACAGAAAAGAGTCTTTATCGCATCGGCGAAGTGAGCCGCATTACCGATACGAAGCCCTTTGTTCTGCGCTATTGGGAAACGGAATTTCCCATGTTGCAGCCGGTGAAGAGTCCGAAGGGACACCGCCTTTATCGACGAAAAGACGTCGATACCGTGCTGCTGATAAAGCGGCTCTTGTACGACGAAGGCTTTACCATCGCAGGCGCGCGGCGTCACCTGCGGGACACCAGCGAAGGGCTTTCGGAACCGGCGGCCCCCAGCCACGCCGAGCCGAAGCAAGCTCCGCCGCGCCAAACGGACCCTGCCACAAATATCAGCCGCAAAGTGCTGCTTGACCTACGGGATTCGCTGCGCGCGTTCTTGACGCTGCTCGAAAGCGAGTGATAGGCTCAAAGAGCATATCCCAGGTCCTCGGGAACGCCTGAGGACGAGCGCTTACTCGACCGGTCGGGACGTAGCGCAGCCTGGTAGCGCGCACGCTTGGGGTGCGTGAGGTCGCTGGTTCAAATCCAGTCGTCCCGACCATTTTTTGGCGTATAGAAGATCATTCGGATGATCGGCCTCAGTTTGGTGCATTCGACCCCGTCGGCCGCTCGCAAGTAACGTGCCTCATATCCTGATCACAAATGACGATGGAATTCATGCCGCCGGTCTGCGCGCATTAGTCTCAGGCCTCGCCGGATTCGCCACGGTGAGCGTCGTCGCGCCTTGCCAGGAACGCAGCGCAGCAGCCCAATCCATCACCGTACGCCAACCCATTTTCTGTGAACAGGTTGCCGAACGCGAATGGGCGATCGAGGGAACGCCGGCCGATGCGATGATGGTGGCGCTGCATAGGCTGTTCCCCAAGCCCCCGGACTTGGTGATCTCCGGTATCAATAAAGGACCGAATCTAGGCGAAAACGTGTTCTATTCCGGGACGGTCGGAGCGGCTACCGAGGCCGTTATCAACCATGTCCCGGCAATCGCGATCTCTCTGGCCCACCGAGGTGAAGGATTTGTGTATGACCGTGCGGCGCAATTCGCCAAACGGCTTGCCGAACTTATTTTGAAGAAAGGCCTGCCGAAAGGGGTGCTACTCAACGTCAACGTGCCGCTCGAGTGGAACGGCGGGGTGCGTTTCACCCGCCAGTCAGCCAAGATAACCAGGACCGTGTTCCAGGAAGGCGCCGACCCTCGAGGTCGAGTCTATTTCTGGCTGAGCGAGGAGCCGGTAGACGGTCCCGTCGACCCTAAGTCCGATTACGCCGCCGTTTTTGCCGGCAAAGCTTCTGTAACCCCCATCGAACTGGAACGTACCCACCAGCCGTCTCTGAATCACCTCTCCCACTGGGCCAAGCTCTTGGAATCGAGTCCCAAATCCAGAGCCAGGCGCACCTAACCCGCTTTATTTCATCAAGATATATGTAACTTGCTGAAAATACGAGGTTTCTATCCGGACACCGCAGGGCTCCCCGATGATGGACCGGGATGAGCCAATGCTTATCACTATCATTATCAGTTACTTACACCTAGTGGTAGCGTCCAATCTTCCTAGTACCCCCGTACCCGACAAAATGAAGCTTTAAGGCCATAGGCCAACTGCCGAGCTGAAAGGTAAATTACTTCCCATCGAGAGGGTTTCCAGCCTCAGCGGTAAGGCAGTCACGGCATTGCGAAGAGGTTGGAAAAGCCAAAGAAGCGCTGTCCCGATCCTGACGCGGGGAATCGAAAGGCGAGGAGGAGCCGAGGTAATCCCGCCCAAGAGTTGTCCAAGAAGTTAACGAATCCGGAGGGTCAAAACATGCAGACGAAGCTACGAACGACGTTACTAATTTTCGCAGCAAGCCTGCTCTCGGCTTCCATGATTTCAGCCGCATCTCTCGCCAAGGCGCGAACGGCCAAAAAGGAATCCCACTTTGTAGGAATCGCCTCCTGGTATGGGCTCCAGCACCAGGGCCGCAAAATGGCCAACGGGAAGAGATTCGATCTCCGCAAAATGACGGCGGCATCCTGGTACGTGCCTCTCGGAACCGTAATTCGAGTAGTGAATCTGGAAAACGGCAGAGCCGTCACGGTCACTGTAACGGATCGCGGACCCAATTTCCGCCTGCATCGTGTTCTGGATCTCTCCGAAGCTGCCGCCGGGCGGCTCGGTTACGTCGAAAAGGGCCTGACCCAGGTGCTCATCACTCCAATGCCCCCCTATCAGCCGCAACACGCCCAGCTGCGTCGTACCCTGATCCAGCCTTCGCAACCGCAGCTCGTGGCTGCTGAAACAGCGCCGGCACTCGCGCCAGGGCTGTTTCCGTCGCGGCCCTGATTCTTTCGAGAGAATTCCCTCAGACGCAGGCCAATCGGGCCGCGGTAGTCAGGCTGACTTCTGCGGCCTCCGCGGCCACGGTTGTGCTCAATCGGGCGTTCGAGGGACGTGGAGCAGCAGGGCCAACATTCCCGATAGAACCATACAGACCAAAAGAAAGATCAGTCCTGGCGTGAATGAGTTTGTGACCGTCCGCAGATAGCCGATAAGAAAAGGACCAGCAAATCCGCCGAGGTTGGCTACCGAGTTGATCAATCCGATTGAGGCGGCCGCGGCGGACTCGCTGAGGATCGCCGTGGGAAGGGCCCAAAAGCTAGGCATGAAAGCCGTCGTGCACGCGCCGACGACTACCATGCACAGAAATGCCAACGGCAGATGAGCGCTCGAACGAATTGCCACGGCGAGGCATCCCGCGCCGAGGAACAGCGGAAAGGCGGTATGCCAGCGGCGCTCAGCAGTTCGATCGGAGTGCCATCCGTTCCAGATCATAGCGGCAAGGCCGGCCACGTACGGTAAGGCGGAGAGTAAGGTTACGGCCATATTGGGCAGGTTTGTGGCGCGCTGAACGATCGTGGGAAACCAGATCACGAAACCATAGATTCCGATAATTGCGAAGAAATAAACCAGCGTAAGCAGAATCACCTGGCGGCTGGACATGGCCTGCCAGATGGTCCAGGCGCGAACTTTTGATTTTGCGGCTTTCTCGCGCTGCAATTCGGCGTCGATCCAGGCGCGTTCGTCAACCGCCAGCCACTGCGCTTGTCGCGGCCAGTCCGTCAGGTAAATAAGAGTGAGGATGCCGAACAAGATTGCCGGAATTCCCTCCACGACGAAAAGCCATCTCCAGCTCGCGATCCCGGACCAACGGTGACTGAGAATCCACCCAGCCAGAGGCGATCCGATGATGCTGGACATGGGAATCGCGGCCATGAAGATTGCGCCAGCTTTGGCGCGGTCCTGGTAGCGGAACCAATGCGTGAGATACACGACGATGCCGGGGAAAAAGCCCGCTTCCGCAACTCCAAGGAGGAACCGAGCCAGATAGAACTGGCGCGGAGTGTGAACCGCTGCCATGAGAATGGTAACGAGTCCCCAACTCACCAGGATTCGCGCAATCCACTTGCGCGCGCTCCAGCGCTCCACGATGAGCGCTCCGGGTATTTCGAACAGGAAGTATCCGATGGAGAAAATGCCGGCGCCCAAGCCAAATACGCGGTCGCTGAAATGCAGGTCGCGCGACATCTCCAGGCCGGCGTACCCCACGTTGACCCGATCCAGAAAAGCAATGACGTAAAGGACGAAAAGAAACGGGAGCAAGCGGCGAGCGATGCGCCGCGTGGCGCGCTGTGCTACGTCCGGCAAAACAGCAGTGGCAGACATTTCGGCTCAGCGTTTGTAGCATAATTCCGTCGTTTGCGATGGGGCGGATAGCGGTTGATGCCTGAGATGTAGTCGCGGTGGCGATTGTGGCGGTATAAAGAGGCCTGATTCATGACGCGAGTGGCCATTCTTGACGATTATCAGAACGTAGCTCTGGCGGTGGCGGACTGGCGGAGCCTTGGACCGGAAGTCACTGTCGAGGCGTTTCGCGAAAGGCTGGCCGGCGAAGATGTCTTGGTGAAACGCTTGGCGGATTTCGAAGTGATCGTGGCTATGCGCGAACGAACCCACTTTCCGCGTTCGGTTCTCGAGCGCCTGCCGAAACTTAAGCTCCTGGTCACCACGGGCATGCGCAATGTTGCGATCGACGCAAAGGCAGCCGCTGAACTGGGAATCGTGGTGAGCGGAACGGGGCTGCTTACGCCGCCGACCGCCGAGCTTACGTGGGGACTGATCCTTGCTTTGGCGCGACATATTCCGGAAGAGGCGCAGCAGATGCGCAGCGGAGGGTGGCAGACCACGGTTGGCGTGGGCCTGAACGGAAAAGTTCTGGGCGTGTTGGGGCTGGGCAAGCTGGGCAGCGAAGTGGCGAGGGTAGGCCGAGCCTTCCAGATGGAAGTGATCGCCTGGAGCCAAAACCTGACGGCCGAGCACGCCAGTTCGCTGGGCGCAAAGCGGGTGGAAAAAGACGAGCTATTTCAGCGCGCCGATTTCGTGACCATTCACCTGATTTTGAGCAAGCGTACGCGCGGGCTGGTCACGGCGCGCGAACTTGCGCTGATGAAACCGGGAGCCTACCTGATCAACACTTCTCGCGGACCCATTGTTGAGGAGCGCGCGCTGATCGATGTCCTCACGAATCATAAGATCGCTGGGGCGGCGTTGGACGTCTACGATGAGGAGCCTCTGCCGGACGAACATCCACTGCGCAAACTCGATAACGTTGTGCTTACGCCTCATCTCGGCTACGTGACGGTGGAAAATTATCGGCTAGCTTACGGCGACGCCGTCGAAGACATACGTGCGTTTCTCGCAGGTCATCCGATCCGCACAATCTCGGCCTAGGTCACGCATCCAGTGGATCGCCGGGGAACTCTTTGGTCCGAGGTCAAGCCCTAGACCAATTCCGCCTGGTCGAGGAGTTCGCCTGTATAGCTGTAGGTTTCCAGGCTGACGCGCGGGCCGCGTACCTGAATCAGACAATAGGACCACGTGTGGGCCACGAATTTCTTGACGTTTTTGACCCACGGCGCGGTGTAGTCACGAGGATAGAAAGGCGCGCCGGCAGCGCCCTGTGTAATCTGCCAAGTCGGCTTGGCAAACTCGGGATTCGGCGTGCCATCGCGGTGTACGGGCGTTTTGCCGTCAATCAATGTGCGGCTGTAGTTGTGTTCGTGGCCGGAGAAAACCGCGCTCGCGCCCGCCTTGGTAACAATGCTCCAGAAGCGGTCTCGCACCATCGCTCCTTCAGCGTCGCCTCCGCCCCAAAGTGAGTCTTGCATGTGTCCGCCATTTGGAAACGCCGGCTCGTGCACGAATACGAAAATGTGGCGAGCTCCGGCAGAGCGCGCAGCCATCAGATCCTTTTCCAGCCACTCAAGCTGACCTGGAAGCAATCGCCCAAATGGATTGCCCTCATGCTCCTCGGGATGGCTCGAGTACCAATAGTCCGAATTCAGCTGCGTGAAATGGCATCCGGCGTAATCGAAGCTGTAAACGCTGCCCTTATACGGCGGAAGCCCAGCGCGTTCAGGCTCCGGTCCGTTCATCGGGTGGACAAACTCGGATGCGAACACTGCTTCGGCGCTTTGCTCACCCTGCTTATCCACTTGCGTGGTATCCGCGTAAATATCGATGAGAGATTCGTGATTGCCCATTCCCGTATATATGGGAACCTCGTGCCAAAGGGGCCCGTAGATGCGTTTCCAGGAACGCAATTGCGCGCGGAAATCGTCCTCGCGCGTGGTGTAGCCGTTGATGAGGTCGCCGGTAAAAATCAGCATGTGCGGCGAATGGCGGGCCATCTGCGCGGCGAGGGAGCGCGCGGAAATTCCGTTGATGCCTTCGAGCGCCGTATCGCCACCGCCAAGGCCGCCCGTACGACCATCGCAGGTGAAGACGAATGAAAATTCAGGCTCCCGCGTAGACGTTCTCAACGTATAGGCACGCGAACGAGTTTCGCCCTCTGATCCTGTGCTAACCGCCTGGTAGCGGTATTTCGTATTCGGTTTAAGCCCGCTCACGCGAACGACGTGACGGGTCGCGAGCCCTGCATCGCTCGGGATAGTGGCTCCGTCAATCAGCCGAACCTCGCCTTTTGTCGGCGTGTCGGTAAGCCACCAGACGATTGCTGAATCAGCGTTGATTTGGCTGAGGAAAGGTCCTTCCAAAATCGTGGGAGTTTTTCGAAATTGATCGTGATCCACCCGAAAAGAGAAATGGCGGTCGATAAATTGCGCGGCGCCTTTTCGCGGATCGAAAAGCTCCAAGCGATACGCGAGCGTGCCGCCTTCGAGCACCATGCGCGCCGCCGACCGAGTGGCGTATGCGCGGACGTCGACGCGCGCGCTGTGTTTCAGCCGGGGGCTTTCTTCGGCTATGGACTGGTTCGCATTGTAGATCGGCCAATCCAATGCGATTTCGTCATTCGGAACGCCAATGTAAATTGTCCCGCCTTGCGTGGGCACCACGGTCTCCCACTCGATCGTGGCGTCGCCTTCGGGGCTGAGCGTCACCACCGGGTCGGATTGCAGCAAGCGCTCGGGAGCCCGCTCGATTGGTGATCCGGGTACATGCTGCCGTTGCTGATCTGCGCCCGTGCTTTGTGACAGCCCTGGTTCGGGCAAAGCTCCGGCGAGAGCCGAAGCGACGGCGCTTGAGCCGATAGCCTTGAGAAGATCTCTGCGGTCAATGGTCATGGTCTCTCCTGCGGGCTTCATAGTGAGGCGAGTAGGGTCCGCCGGAATACCGAATTGCTGATGGATCGGATAGAAACTTTGAGTGAAGGCCCTCACGTGGCGGCTGTTAGAGTACTACACCGCTATGGAAGCCGCACGTCCGCGCGCTATGATTCCGAGCCTTTTTGCCGGTTACGACCTGGGGAATTTTTACGACGAAATGTTTTCCCGCCCGGGCGAACCGCGGCGCCCGTATGCCAAGGTTTTTGAGAGGCTTGCGTCAATTTCGTCCGAGCAATTCGACGAACGGCGCAAACTTGCGGATCTCTCCTTCCTGATCCAAGGGATCACGTTCACTGTGTACAGCGACGGCCGCAATACCGAGCGTCTCTTTCCCTTCGATCTGATCCCTCGGATCCTCGCGAATTCGGAGTGGCGTCAAATCGATCGTGGCCTCACACAGCGCGTTTTGGCGTTGAATCTTTTCTTGCAGGATGTGTATGGCAAGCAATGCATTTTGAAAGACGGCAAAATCCCTCGCTCGCTTATCTATTCGTGTCCATATTTCGTTCGCGAAATGGTTGGCGTGGAAGTTCCTCGAGGAATCTTTACCCACGTTTGCGGCATTGATTTGGTCCGAGACTCCAAAACCGGCGAGTTCTACGTGCTGGAGGATAACGTCCGCACTCCCAGCGGCATTTCCTATGTGCTGGAGAACCGGCTGGTGATGACGCGGATTTTCCCGGACGCTTTTCACGCCTCCGAAGTATTGCCCGTCGATCACTATCCCGCTGAGCTTTCCCGAATCCTTCGCAGCATCTCCCCTCGCGGGGCCGATGATGCCCAGGTCGTGTTGCTTTCTCCGGGCATTTACAACAGCGCCTATTTCGAGCACAGCTTCCTAGCGCGCCAGATGGGCATCGAATTGGTTGAGGGCCGTGATCTGATCGTTGACGGCGGCATTGTATTCATGAAGACCATACGAGGCCTGCAGCGGGTCGACGTCATCTACCGCCGCATGGATGATGAATTTTTGGATCCGCTGGCCTTCCGTCGTGACTCCCTGCTTGGCGTACCGGGATTAATGAGCGCTTACCGGTCCGGCAACGTTGCCCTGGCAAACGCGGTTGGCAATGGAGTCGCAGACGATAAAGCAATCTATGCATATGTTCCGGAATTTATTCGTTACTACCTCGGCGAAGACCCATTCCTGCGAACCGTCGAAACATATATCTGCGCCAAACCGGGCGATCTGAACTACGTCCTCGGTCACCTTGCTGAGCTGGTAGTGAAAACCGTGGGAGAATCCGGCGGCTACGGAATGCTGATCGGACCAACGGCCGATCGGAAGACGCTCGAGCTGTTTCGAAACCGTATCTCCCAAAATCCTCGCAATTACATTGCCCAGCCGGTGATCCCTCTGTCCCGGGTTCCTTCCTATGACGTATCCAGCCGCCGTTTGGGCGGACGCCATGTGGACCTGCGTCCTTACTGCCTCTTTGACGGCAAGAAAGTGATTATCGTGCCGGGAGGATTGACTCGGGTAGCACTTCAGCGCGGCTCCTTGGTCGTGAATTCTTCGCAGGGCGGGGGCAGCAAAGATACCTGGGTACTGCGAGGGGAGGGTTGATGCTCTCACGCATTGCCGACTCCCTGTTCTGGCTAGCGCGTTATATCGAACGCGCTGAAGACACGGCGCGCATTCTCGACGTGAATTATCACATGTTGCTCGAACAATCACAGGATTCGTATCAATTGCGCTGGGAGCCGCTCATTGTGATGGCCGGAGAAGAACATCTCTTCCGGCGCCTGTATTCGGAAGTGAACGCCGAGAATGTTTTTGAGTTTCTGGCATTTCGTCCCGATAATCCCAGCTCGATCATTCAGTGCATCTCCAAAGCTCGCGAGAATGCCCGCACGATCCGGGACTGTATCTCGCGCGAGATGTGGGAAGACATTAACGGCCTCTATCATATGGTGGGCCGGTTTAATCCGCGAGACGAGATCATTGCGGGCCCTCATCGCTTTTGCGACAGAATCAAGTTCGGCACGCATCGCTTCCACGGTGTGACCGATGCCACTTTGCCGCGTGACGAAGGATGGCAATTCCTGCGCATCGGGTGGTCGCTCGAACGTGCCGAAATGACCTCCCGGCTGGTCGACGTTCAGTATCAGAATCTTCTGGACGAACTACCCACTACGGGGACGCCCGATAATCACCAGTGGATGGCTGTCCTAAGATCGGTGGGGGCTGTGGAGGCCTACCATCGCCAGTATCATTCTTCTATCGAGCCCGAAAAGGTGGCCGGCATGCTCATACTTAACCCACAGCACCCGCGATCGATCCGCTTCAGCACTACGGAAGTCCAATCGGGCCTGCGCGCCATCAGCGGCAGTGACCGTGGCTCCTATGCAAATGAAGCCGAAAGGCTCGCAGGCAAAGTCGTGGAGAGGCTCAGCTACGACAGGATCGAGGAAATCTTCAAGCAAGGACTGCACAGCTATTTGAATGAACTCTCTGCCATGTTTGCCTTGATTGGGAGCGATATCGCTCGCAACTATTTCTATTACGCGGTGGTCGCGTGAACCGATATCGCCTGATCCACGTCACCGAATTCGCTTATGACGGACCTGTTTCAGAAAGCTACAACGAGGTTCGCATGCGGCCCATTCACGATGAACGGCAGAGTTGCCTATCCTTCCGCATTACTACTACGCCGCAGGCGAACGGCACGACTTACCTCGACGCTTTCGGAAATTCTGTATACCAGTTCAACGTCCTTCGCGAGCATCGGCGGCTGACGATCGAGGCGGAGTCTATTGTCTTGACGCACGACCTTCCTGAAGCTCTAGCCGAATCGCCGAGCCTGGCCGAACTGGATTCGCTGAAAGAAAACCTGAGGGAAGAACACTTCGAGTTTGTCGCACCGACCGAATACGTTCCCCACCTGCCGGAACTGGGGGAATTCATCGAGGTTGCCGAAGGGATGAGCGGCGGAAAGGTGATCAGCTTTGTACAGAATCTTTCCGATCTGATTCATAAACGCTTTCAATATGTGCCGGGCGCCACCCACGTGCATTCATCGATCAAGGATTCGTTGTCGATCAGCGCTGGAGTTTGCCAAGATTTCGCGCATCTGCTCCTGGGTGCGGCGCGTATGCGCGGTCTGCCGGCTCGGTATGTCTCGGGCTACTTGGTTCCCACCGGTGCCGCAACTCCGGAGAGCAAGCAGGAGGAAGTGATCGGGGGCCAGGCGTCCCACGCGTGGGCCGAAGTCCTGATTCCGGGAAGAGATTGGATGGCATTTGACCCCACGCTCGGCGGACCCGTGGGCCTTCGCCACGTTCGAATTGCATATGGCCGCGATTACGGGGACGTCGCGCCTGTTCGGGGCGTTTACAAGGGCCATGCCGGGCAGCGCCTTTCGGTCGACGTTCGCGTCCGTCCGGCGCTTGATGACGAAGGCCGAGAGCAACTCGCCAAGACGACCGCAGCACCTACGGCTCCGACGATCATCGAACGGCCACAGCAGCCCGCACAACAACAACAATAGCCATCGAGC
>CAWDQT010000034.1:0-89572 GCA_963804535.1 uncultured Acidobacteriota bacterium | reverse complement strand
CCCGTCGCCGCCGCAGTCCCTGAGGCGCAGCGGTCTTGCGCACCTTCGGCGAGCGGCCCGGCCGATTTTGTAGCGCCGCCTTCCAGGCGGCATCGGAGACCTCGTTCGCACTCCGGCGCTCCCGGCTCCGCCCCGCATTCCGAACTTCCATTTGCCGTTTCCGATTTCCGCGACTGCCGCTAAGCACGATTCGCTCGGCGGCCCTGACGCCGACCACCACGAAGGACACCGCACCGACTGGTATGCGCCTCCGTCATGGTCGAAAATCAGGCCGCCCGACCCATGTCCGAGCCGCAAGGAAAAACTCCAGCGCAAGCTTCGCAGCATGAGCAATTCCGCCTTCCGCCGCTTGCAGCACCGTAACTCTAGAGGCTTTTAAAATGAACACTTACGCAAAAAACCTAGGGGGGAGGGGACAGCGGCTTGAGCAACCCAATTCGGTCTAAAGTGGCCGCGCGTTCGCGGGGAAACAGGCTAAGGTGCGGCGTTTTCCGCGGCGGTGCGATAGGTGCCGAATTTTTTCGCCGCTTCCTTCAGCGTGGGATAAAACTGCGCGAACGTGTGTTCGACCGCGGCATGATCTTCGTGGCATTGCCAGCACGCGGCTTTCGGATTTGCTCCAGCAGTTTTTGTATCGGCGTCAAAGTTGAAATAGGCCCACTTTTCGGGGAATCGACTTTCATCTTTCACTTCCACACCCATACGGACGAATTCAGTTTGGAAATGGCCCGTCTTGTTAATGGAGCCATTGGTTTCCGATTGTCGCTCCTCGACAACGAAGATGGATTTGTCCGGCCACTTTCCAGTGGCCAGGAATTGACGGTAGCTCCACTGTGGAACGAATACATTCGTGAACAACTCGCGTCCGTTGGCGGAGGGGGTGTAGTTCATTCCCAACCCGGAGGAAAGAAAGATCCATTCCCGGTAGTTTTCAGGGCGGATCAAACTCTGTCCGGTGTATCGAGGGATTGGGTCATTCGCTTGGGGCTTGGCGGACAGAGATTGAGGCTTTGCGGACGGGGCAACGAAACAAAGCGCAAGAACCAAGCTCAAAAAGATTGCGTGCTTCGCCATTTTGCCTCGCACGGGGAGCGACCGCAGTTTAGCGTTTCCCCAGAACTTCAGGATTATATAGCGAACCGCCCGGCCTGGCTCATTGCCGATCATCATTGCCGAATTGCCGATCCTGCCCCATCGCCGATGCCCCATCACCATGATTGATTTTGGTGGCCCAGAGCGCGTATAACTGAGCATCAGCAAGCGGCGATATGGCCGGTGAGGTTTCGGCGCATATTGCTGCTAGGCGTATCCCCTGGGTCCGGCTCCGGCGTTCACAAATGAGGGCGTGGTTCGACCGTCTGAGGAGGTCTGAGATCATGAGCAAGAGAGCTTTCTCTCGATTTTTGTTTCCGGGAATGGTGATCGTGGTTGGCGTCATTCTGGCCGCTACGTTGGGCGGAGTGCGCGCGGCCCAAAACAAGGGCGGAACTTTGCACGTCGGCAATACCGATATCGGCGGCGTGGTGACGAGCCCCAAGGGGCCCGAGGCAGGCGTTTGGGTGATCGCGGAAACCACGGAGCTGCCTACGAAATTCGTCAAGATCGTCGTCACGGACGATCAGGGGCGTTACCTCGTTCCCGATCTTCCCAAGGCGAATTACGACGTGTGGGTTCGCGGCTATGGCCTGGTGGATTCGCCGAAGTCTAAAGCCACACCAGGTATGACCATGAACCTGAAGGCGGTGCCGGCGCCGGACAAGAAAGCTGCCATCGAATACTATCCGGCGCTCTACTGGTTCTCTTTGCTGCAAATCCCGCCCAAGAGCGATTTCCCGGGCACTGGGCCGAGCGGGAACGGCATCTCTTCCAGCATCAAGAGCCAGGGGCAATGGATTCGCGAGATTGTGAACACCGACGGCTGCACCGGCTGCCATCAGATGGGCGACAAGGCCACGCGCGAAATTCCCGACAGCATCATGCATCACGCGAAGGACTCGAAGGCCGCGTGGGTGCGGCGCATTGAGTCCGGCCAGGCCGGCCCGCAGATGGCTTCGCGCTTCAACCAGGTCGGCTCTAATCGCGCCGCGGCGATGTACGCCGACTGGACCGACCGGATCGCCAAAGGAGAGCTGCCGGATGCCGCTCCGTCGCGTCCTCAGGGCAAGGAGCGCAACGTTGTGGTCACGATGTGGGATTGGGCAGATCCCAAAGTTTATCTGCATGACGACATCTCCACCGATAAGCGCAATCCCACTGTGAACGCCAACGGCCCCATCTATGGGGCGCTCGAAGAGAGCGGCGATTATCTGACCGTCGTCGATCCAATGCACACTTCGACCAGCATGATCAAGCTGAAGGTTCGCGATCCGCAAACGCCGAGTTCCGGGGATATGCCGCCAATGGCGCCTTCGCCATTCTGGGGCGACGAAACGATCTGGAACAGCAAGACGACGGTTCACAGCTTTGCGATGGATAAGCAAGGCCGCGTGTGGGCCGCGGCGCGCGTCCGGAAGCCCGAGACGCCGGCATTTTGCCAGGCGGGATCGGACCTTCCGTCGGCGAAGTTGATGCCAATCCCTCAGGGCCAGCGCGGGCTGGAACTCTACGACCCGAAGACCAAAGAGTTGACCACGATCGACACCTGCTACACGTGGGGCCACGTGAATTTCGACAACAACGATGTGCTGTGGTCGTCGTTCGGGCCTGCAGGGATCGAGGGCTGGTTCGATACGAAGATCTGGGACAAGACGCACGACGAGAAGAAGGCGCAGGGCTGGAGCGCGTTTGTCCTCGATTACAACGGAAACGGAAAGCGCGACGACTATACCGAACCGGGTCAACCTGCGGATCCGAACAAAGACAAGCGCATCAACGTGACGTTCTATGGTGTTACGCCCGCGCCGGACGGTTCGGTGTGGGGAACTGCCATGGGATTCCCGGGCGCGATTGTTCGCTTCGTTCCGGGATCGCATCCACCCGAGACGGCGCTGTCCGAGTACTACGAGGTGCCGTGGAATAATCCCAAGGCTTCCGTGCAAGGCTACGCGCCGCGCGGCTTGGACGTAGACAGCAAGGGCGTGGTCTGGACGGTGCTCTCGAGCGGACATTACGCGAGCTTTGACCGCAGCAAGTGCAAGGGCCCGCTCAACGGCCCGACCGCGACTGGGCAGCACTGCCCCGAAGGCTGGACGCTCTATCCGTTCCCGGGTCCGAACTACAAGGGAGCGGTGGAAAACGGCAGCGCCGATTCGGCGTATTACAACTTTGTCGACGTTTTTGACACGCTGGGCGCCGGCAAGGATACGCCGGTTGCGACCGGCAATCTCTCAGAGGGTTTGCTGGTGCTCGACAACGGCAAGTTCATAACGCTGCGTGTGCCTTACCCGATGGGCTACTACGCGAAGGGCCTCGACGGCCGCATCGATAATCCGAACGGCGGCTGGAAAGGGAAGGGCCTCTACACGCCGATCTCCACGCGGGCGCCCTTCCACATGGAAGGCGGCAAAGGAACCACAGCCAAGCTCGTCAAGTTCCAGATGCGGCCCGATCCGCTGGCCAACTGATAGCTGAAAGCAAGAATCCCAACTCCCAAGTTTCGATCTTGGGAGTTGGGACTTGCTCACTCAGGATCTCGGCCACTTCTGAAGTGCGCGCCGACGTTCTTTAACTTGCGCTTTGCCACGTAGCAGGTGGTTGAAAACCACCGCACGTGCGTCAAATTCACCGAACATCACCGCCGGTTCCACAGACCTTCGGAATCTCACCACGCTACGTAAGTCTATTGTTTACGCAATGTGATAGCGCACATTACTCTGCGCCGGGCGCTGTTTGGCATAAGCCCTGCTCAAGTTATTACGTTATGGCACACGGCTTCAGAGGACCGGGGCAGAGCGATGGCGAGATGCGCGAAGCTGACGCGGTCACCATGGCTCGCTGTGGCGACGCTCATGCCTTCGAGTGTCTTTATAGATTGCACAGCCGCCGTGTGTACAGTCTGTGTCTTCGGATGGCCGGCAATCCGGCCGAAGCCGAAGACTTAACCCAGGAAGCTTTCCTGCAGCTATTCCGCAAAGTGCATACTTTCCGGGGAGATTCGCGCTTTTCCACGTGGCTTCATCGGCTGACGGTCAATGTTGTTCTCATGAGCTTTCGCAAGAAGCGCCATTTGGAAACATCGCTCGATGCGACGCTCGACCCAGACGAAACCGCGGCTCCTCCGATCGAATTCGGCGTGCCGGACCTCCGGCTCAACGGCATGCTGGATCACGTGAATCTGGGCAAGGCTATCGATCAACTGCCGGATGGATACAAAGAGATTTTCATCCTTCACGACGTCCAAGGATACGAACACAAGGAGATTGCCGAAATCCTGGGATGTTCGATCGGGAATTCCAAATCTCAGTTGTTCAAGGCGCGCTGCCGGCTTCGTGTATTACTGCAGGAAGCCCTCCGCAGTCGTGCGCGGGAGAAACGCGAAGCGATCCGCATTTCAGTCGAGCAGCATAAGCGAGAGAAGAAGTTTCAGTACGCCAAAGCCTGAATAAGTTCCGGAATCGCTCCGTCAAATCAACGCCGAAGTAGTTCCCGCCCGCCTGCGTTTTGCCTACAAGCCAACTGCACTTCCCCGCAAACGAAGATCCCTACTGATCACCGCATTGTCACTGCGCTGTGCTCCGCGTGATAATGAGTCATGGCTGAGAGCACAGCGTTTGCCAAGAATCGTTTTCTCGACACACCTGAATTCGACCGATATCTCGACCGTCTGGCCGAAGTCGCGGTAAGAGTCGGCCTGGGGATCGCGCCAGGGCAAGAGTTGGTGATGACCGCCACGCTCGATGCGGTTCCGCTGGCGCGCCTCATTACGGCGCATGCCTATAAAGCGGGCGCCTCACTTGTCACTCCTTTATTCACGGATGAGGAGCTGGCGCTGCTCCGCTTTCGCTACGCCCCCGACGCCAGCTTCGACGCAGCTCCGTCATGGCTTTTTGAAGGCATGGCTCAGGCGTACCGGAATGGGGCGGCACGGCTGGCGATCACCGGCAACGACCCTTCTCTGCTCTCGCAGCAGGATCCGGAAAAGGTGAGCCGGATGAATCGCGCGACCTCCAAGGCATACCGGCCGGCGCTGGAATTGATTGCCCGCCACGAGATCAACTGGACGATCGTAGCCTGCGCCACTCCCGCGTGGGCAGCGGCGGTATTTCCCAATCTGTCGCGGGACGAAGGGCTGGCCCGGCTCTGGGAAGCCATCTTCGCCGCATCGCGCGCCGACCAGCCGGATCCGGTGGCCGCGTGGAAAAAGCACGATGCGGACCTGCATGCTCGGGCGGAACGGTTGAATGAGAAGCGCTATTCAGCGTTGCATTTTCGCGGACCGGGCACGGATCTGCGCGTCGGTCTTGCCGACGATCACCTCTGGCTGGGCGGAGGCACAACGGCGAGAAATGGGCGGTACTGCATTCCCAATATGCCGACCGAAGAGGTTTTCACGACACCGCATAAAGATCGCGTGGAAGGACGAGTGACCAGCACCAAGCCGCTGTCTTATTCAGGGACCATGATCGAAGATATATCCGTGCGGTTTGAAGCCGGCCGGATTGTGGAGGCGCATGCGGCGCGCGGCGAACAGGTCCTGCAGCGGATGATTGAGACGGACGAAGGAGCCCGGCGGCTCGGCGAAGTATCTCTGGTGCCGCACTCCTCGCCGATTGCGTCAAGCGGATTGCTCTTTCATGAACACGCTTTTCGACGAAAACGCGGCCTGCCACATCGCGCTGGGGCAGGCTTACAGCACATGTCTGAAAAATGGCGACAGCCTCACTCCGGAACAACTGGCGTCGCGCGGCGCAAACGAAAGTCTGATTCACGTTGACTGGATGATCGGATCGAATCACATCGATGTGGATGGGATCAGCGCAGAAGGAAATTCGACGCCCGTGATGCGCGGCGGCGAGTGGGTTTAGCTTCGGGCCTTATGGCAGCGTACGCAATGGGGTGAAGCGATGAGCGGCATATATAAAGACGCGAAGAAGCGATGGACAAAACGAAATGTGAGCTTGTTGTTGCTAGGAATTGCGTCGCTGGTGTCGTCTGGCAGCGTGGCGGCGCAAACCAAGCAGGGAGCGCCTGCATCCGACGCCTTGCATCAACTGAATGCTTCGATCGAAGCATTGGTTCAGCGCGTGTCCCCGGCCGTCGTACAAATCATTGTTACCGGATACGGCTCGACTGAACAGAGCGACCGAGGCCAGACGAGCGTCGTTATTGGGAGACAGCGAGCCATCGGCTCGGGAATCATCGTCGATCCCGAGGGATATATCGTTACGAATGCGCATGTCTTGAACGGGGCGGAAAAAATCGAAGTGTTTGTGCCGGCTCAACCCGGAACCGCCGGGAAGGTCGACGCGAATAATGGGCTCCAAGGAAAAAGCTACCAAGCTCGCATGGTCGGAGTGACGCGAGAGATCGATCTCGCCGTAATCAAGATCGAAGCACACGGCTTGCCGGCGCTATCGCTCGGCAAGCCTGCCCTGCCCGCCCAGGGCGAAGTGGTTTTTGCTTTCGGGAGTCCGGAAGGGCTGCGCAATACAGTGACGATGGGCGTGGTGAGCGCGGTGGCGCGCCAGCCCGATCCGGATAGTCCGCTCGTCTACGTCCAAACGGATACGCCCATCAATCCGGGCAATAGCGGTGGTCCGCTGGTGAATGCGGACGGCAATCTCGTGGGAATTAACACCTTTATTTTTTCCACCTCAGGCGGCAATCAGGGCCTGGGCTTTGCCATCCCTGCCGGAGTGGTGGCGTTTGCATATCCACAACTCCTGAAGTATGGCCATATTCACCAACCTGAAATCGGGGTGATCGTTCAAACGATCACGCCCGAGTTGGCCGAGGGATTGCATTTGCAGAGGGATTTCGGGGTAATTGTGTCCGACGTCGTGCCGGGCAGCCCAGCGGAGAGCGCGGGATTAAAAATTCAGGACATCATTCTTAGCGTGGACGGCGCACCGACAGCAAGCCTGCCTCTATTCACTCACAGCCTCTACATGCACGGCGCCGGCGAGCGTGTGAATCTGCAAGTCCTGCGGGGCTCGGACCAAGTGCAGTTACAGGTCCCGCTCATGGAGCGGCCACACAAAACGGACAACCTGACGGACTTGGTCGACCCGGAGAAAAATCTTGTCAGACGCCTAGGTATTCTGGGAATCGAACTCGATCTGAATTTAGCCCAGTCGTTGCCCGATCTACGCATTCCTACGGGCGTTATCGTGGCAGCCAAGACTGTGGGAGCGCAGCAAGAGGTTCCGCTTCAAAGCGGGGACGTCATCCATGCGTTGAACGGAACGACCATTACTACTTTGGCCGGATTACGCGAAAGCTTAACAAAGCTGAATATTGGGGACCCTGTTGCGCTACTGATTGAGCGCTTCGGTCAACTGCAATATGTGTCATTTCTGCTTTAGAAACCGCTGAGTGAAGTCACCCGCTATTGGAAGGCTAGGGTCTTAGGCCGGGAATCTTTACCCGGACACGCCAGAGATTCTTGGCACTGACGAGGTACAACGTCTTGTCGTCGGGGTCGCCGAACGCAAGGTTGGCGAACCGGATTCCCTCGGGTGCGGGAACTTTACCCAGGCGTTTTCCGGCGGGCGAAACAATCCACAAGCCGCCTGTGGCTGCGGTATAGACGTTGCCCTGGCGATCGACGCGCACGCCATCCGGTCCGCCCAAACCTTTTTCGCCGGCCAGATCCAGGAATAGGCGGCCATTCTTCACGGTGCCGTCGGGCTGGACGTCATAGGCAAAAATCTGCTTGAACATCGGAGCGTTGGTTACGTACAGGGTTTTTTCGTCCGGAGAAAGGGCGATCCCATTGGGCGGCGCGCCACCGGGATCCTTGTCCAGCAGGGTCACTTTTCCAGCCTTTACGAAATAGAAGCCGTGGAAGGGCAATTCCTTTTGTGGACTATTCTCTCCGCCGAGACACCCTAAGGGACCATCGGTGAAGTAGACGGCTCCATCGGATTTGCCGACGATGTCATTGGGGCAACCCAGGCGTTTCCCTTCGTAGCGATCGGCCAAAATGGTGCGGTCGCCGTTTTTCTCGAGACGTTCGACGGCGCGATCGCCGTTGGCGTCGATCAGCAGCCGATGCTGCCGATCAAGCGTCAGACCATTGCTGCCACGAAGCGGCGCTCCGCTGGAATCCGTAGCTCCGACTTTGGAGGCGTCCTTATAGCCGGCATGTTCGAGGAATACGGTCAGCTTTCCCGATGGCGCACAGGGAGACTTCGCACAGTCGGGCGCCCATTTATAGATGCGATTTCCGGGAGGGTCACTAAAGAGAAGATATCCCGGCTTGCCTTCCGAAACCCAGACGGGCCCTTCGCCGCCCTGAAAGCCTTCGGCAGGAAGCATCTCCAGTTTGGCATCCGCGGAGAGAATCGCATCCAGCGCGGGATCGAATCGCACGACGTCTGTTGCGGTTGGCGTTGCGCTTGGCGTTTGTGCCCGGGAGAAGACTGCGACAATCGCAAGCAGCAACGAGGAATACAACAGGAATCGGACAAGCCGGTTCATATTTATGTGCTCCTTGAGAATCGAGTCATCTTTGAGAATCGACTCAGTGGCTGCTCGCGATAGCGTTCGGGTGTTCGCGGCGAAGAATGGCGATGGCTTCGTCCAGCGAACCGACGTGACGGTAGTCGCTGGCCTCCATCCGTGCATACCCGTTCAAAGCGCCGAATAGAAGCTTGCGGCCCTGGTAATCGTAGGAATACTGCACCGGCTCCCAGATCCCGGATGCTACCTCCTGCTGCCGCAGACTGGCCTGAGCACCGCGATCAATTTTGACAATCAAACCCGCTGCAATGGAAATGTCGTCTCTAAGCCTGGCGTCAATGCGCACGACCTCACTATTCGCTTCGTCTACCCAAACCGTTCCCACCATATGCGCGTACACAATCGCGAAAAGTTTTGAAGATTTGTAGGATGGATCGGGCTCGAAAGAGAATTCGAGGACGCCACGGCCGTCCTGGTCCGCGCGGCCTATCCAATGGAAGCGGAAGGCGTGGGCCACGGCATCAACCATTTCATATCGGTCTTGATACCGGGCGTGCTCGCGACGATCTTGGCGGTCGCCATCTTCTTCCTTTGCGTTCGGAACGTCAGTTTCGGCGTCTTTTGCTAGCGACTGTGCCGCCTGCCGCCACCGCTCTTCGAGACTGGCGGGGTCGGCAGGTTTGCCATCGCGTTCCAATTCGACGCGAATGCGATGATCGCCTGCGGGAATAACTTCCGTGGTCCACTCGTTTGCAACGGCAGCCTTGCCGCGCTGACTGACGATGTGTTCTTTCCGCTCGAATTGCGTAAGAGCGAGATCGTTGCGGTGCTGATTCTCGACGGCGCGGGTCACAAGCGCCTGAATCTGCCGCGGCGTGGGCGGCGCGTTCCAGGGCGGAAGATCCGCTGCCGAAGGATTAGCTGCCGCGGCGGGCGTGGGCGTTCCTTGCTGCGCCAGAGCCACCGCACCGGCTAAGAGGGCAAGCGGCGCGAGAAGAGCGAGGGCAACGGTAGCATTTCGATTTTGGTTCATGGGTCTGCGCGTTGGGCTCCATTATCTTGTTTTTTCCGTTGGGGGTCTAGCAGAGGCGGGGGACGATCTTTGAGTGGTGACCAATGCTTAGCGCGTCACGGAGACGTGCTTAGGACATGTGGCAAATGCTGCGGCCGTCGAATGTTTCACTGCGAGCTTCAGCGGTCGTACATGGGAAGGGAGGAATCGGTATCGAGATCGAGTCCGAATTGCAACTTGGCGGCGTCGGACATGCGGCTGGGATTCCAAGGCGGATCAAAGACGATCTGGGCGTGGACTTCTCTTACTTCGGGCAATTGCAAGAGCTTGCTTTCGATATCGGCGCGGAGCACGTCTCCCATGCCGCAGCCGGGCGCAGTCATGGCCATTTTGATTTCGATTTTGTGTCCGCCGGTTTCGGCGGGCACGACCTGGCAGGAGTAGACGAGCCCGAGATCCACGATGTTGACCGGAATTTCCGGATCGAAAACGGTTTTCAGCCGGTCCCAGACCAGTTTTTCGCTGAATTGGGCGGGCGCCGTCTGCGCTTCGGTTGGCTGCGGCGTGAGCCCCAGCGCATCGGCATTCTTGGCTTCGATGCGCATCATGGAGCCACGTTCGGTGGAGACTGTGTAGGTACCGCCGAGCGACTGCATGACTCTTACTTTTGTGCCTGCGGGAAGGACCTGCACGCCGCCGTAGGGGACTTCGGTAGCTTCACAGTCGCGAGTTAGTTCAATCACATTGCTCTGCATTCTGATTCCTACTTTTATTCACTGTCGCGAGTTAGTTCAATCACATTGCTTTGCATGGATTTTACTCGGTCGAAACGGCGTGCTGCTCGCCTTGCAGCGCCGCGCGCAAAGCGTGCCAGGCGAGAGTTGCGCACTTCACGCGGACGGGATACTCCGAGACTCCCGCGAACGCCTCGAGCTTCCCGAGGTCATCGTGCGATTCGGTGCCGTTTTTGCCCGTCACGACGTGGTGGAATTTCTGGAACAACTCTTCGGCTTCCTCGGTACTCTTGCCTTTCAGTGCTTGCGTCATCATCGAGGCAGAAGCTTTGGAGATGGCGCAACCGGAGCCTTGGAAGGAGATATCGCGAATCTGGCCGTCTCCAATCTCGAGATAAACCGTGAAATGATCGCCGCAGAGCGGATTGAAACCCTTCGGCTTTGCGATTGGCGGCTTCGAGCGTGCGGTAATTCCGCGGACGCTTGCTGTGCTCCAGGATGATGTCTTGATATAAATCGCTCAGTTCAGCCATCAGGCAAAAACCTCTCTGACCTTTTCGATCCCGCGCGCGAGCGCGTCCATCTCTTCGACTGTGTTGTAAAGCGCGAGAGACGCGCGTGCCGTGGCCGGCACGCCAAAACGTTCCATCAACGGCTGGGCGCAGTGATGCCCAGTGCGAATGGCGATGCCCTCCTGATCCAGAATCGTGCCCACATCGTGGGGATGAATGCCTTCCAACACGAAAGAAAGGATGCCTTCCTTTTCTTTCGCTGTGCCGACCAAGCGCAGGCCGGGTATCTCCAGCAAACGCTTGGTGCCATGGGCGAGAACTTGCTTCTCGTGCCGGGCAATGCGGTCGAGGCCGACGGAGTTGACGTAATCCAGCGCAGCGCCCAATCCGATGGCGCCGGAGACGTGCGGCGTGCCCGCTTCAAATTTGTAGGGCAGACGATTGTATAAAGTCTTTTCGAATGTGACCGAGCTAATCATGTCGCCACCGCCCTGATACGGCGGCATGGCCTCGAGCAGTTCGGCCTTGCCGTACAAAATGCCGATGCCCGTGGGCGCATAGATTTTGTGGCCGGAGAAGGCGTAGAAATCGCAATCGATGGCGCGCACGTCCACGGGCATGTGCGGAACAGCCTGGGCGCCATCCAACAGCACGCGAGCATTCACGCGGCGCGCTGCCTCCACGATTTTGCGCACCGGATTCACTGTGCCCAGCGCATTCGAGACGTGGGACATGGCGACCAGCTTCGTCTTCGGTCCGAGCAGCTTTTCAAATTCGTCCAACAAAAGCTCGCCCGCATCGTTGACGGGGGCAACTCGCAGATTCGCACCCTGCTGCTCGCAAAGAATCTGCCACGGGACGATATTGGAGTGATGCTCCATGGCGGAGATGACGATCTCGTCTCCGCTCCGAATGTTGGCGCGGCCCCAGGTCTGGGCCACGAGGTTGATGCCCTCGGTGGCTCCGCGCACGAAAATAATTTCCCGGGGATCGGCGGCGTTCAGAAACCGCTGCACGGTCGCGCGCGATTCTTCGTAACTTGCCGTAGCCTCTTCGGAAAGAGTGTGCACGCCGCGATGAATATTGGAATTTTGCGCAGTGTAGTAGTAGATCAAGGCGTCGATGACGGCCTGCGGCTTTTGTGTGGTGGCGGCGTTATCGAGATAGACGAGCGGCTTATTGTGAATTTTCCGCGCCAGGATCGGAAAATCGGCACGCACTTTATGGACATCGAAATCCGGCTGCACGGCCGACTGCGGCCGAAGAGCCGTGTTTGCGGCAGGGGTCATCCCACTTCCTCCCAGCGTCTGGCGACTTCGCCGGCGTGCGCGGAATTACCATTGGTCGAATGAGAGGTCCCGGGAAGCCAACCCTGAACCAGATCGCGCAGGTAATCGCGGACAGGTGCGGACTTCATGCGATCCAGGCACTCATTGGCAAAGGCGAGCAGCAGCAAGCTACGCGCGTCAGTTTCCTCAATGCCACGCGAGCGCATGTAGAAAAGCGCATTCTCTTCGACTTGGCCAATCGTGGCGCCGTGAGTGCATTTCACGTCGTCGGCGTAGATTTCCAGCTGCGGCTTGGTGTCAATCTGGGCGTCATCGGAAAGCAGCAAATTGCGATTGGTTTGTTTCGCGTCGGTCTTTTGCGCATCCTTGTGAACGATGATGCGCCCGTGGAACACGCCGTGAGAATGGCCGTCGAGAATGCCGTTGTAGAACTGGCGGCTGCCGCAATGCGGGCTGGCATGTTCAACAAGCATGTAATTATCCATGTGCTGGTGGCCATTGCCGATAAAGAGCCCATTGATCAGGCACTCGCCGCCTTCGCCGGCGAGCACCGGATGAACGTTGTTGCGAACGAGGCCGCCGCCGAGAAGTACCGAATGCGAACTCAAGTTCGAGCTGCGGGCCTGCTGTGTACGGAGGGTCGAGACGTTAAAGGCTTGCCGATCCTCGCGCTCGATCATGTAATGCGAGATGACGGCATCTTCGCCCGCGACCAATTCCGTCACGACATTGGAGAAGGAAACGCCGCTGCCCAGCGAGACGTAATCTTCCACGATGCTGGCTTCGGTGGCATCTTCCGCCACGATCAGGTTGCGCGGGTTGGTCATCTCCGGATCGTTGCCGGGAAGGGAGATGAACAGAAAGCAGATGGGAGCTTCGAGGACGGTCCCGCGCGGCAAGTAAACATAGGCACCGTCTTCGATAAAGGCTGTATTCAGGGCGCAGAAAGCATCGCGTTCGATATTAAGGTATCGGCCGAGGTGCCGTTCAAGCGATGCCCCATCCTGCGCGATCGCTTGGGCCAGGCTGCCGACGCGCACGCCCTGCGGCAAATTGCCCAAGTCCGACAATTCAGAAGCGAATCGGCCGTTGAGGAAAACGAGTTGACAGGCCGCACCGGGAATCCGACAGGCGTCCAGCGTGTCGCTATAAGTTGCTTCCGATCGCCGGGCGTCGCGCGCGAGATGAAAAGGCGTTTGGGCAATGGCGTTTACATTTGTGAAGCGCCAATCCTCATTCTTCGTGGTCGGGAACCCGACTTCGCAGAAACGCGCAAAGCCACGCTCGCGCAAGCCGCGCAGCCACGCTGGCTGGCGCGAGGCGTCGGCGCCAAGCGTGTGGTATGCGTCCAGATAGTTCCGAAGCCGTTCTGTTGCCGCAGTGGCCATTTCGACTGATCCTCGTTTAATGCGGTTTAACGCGCAGCGGCGGAGGCAGGCTCGGTCGAGGCGTAACCCTTCGCCTCCAACTCGAGCGCCAATTCCTTGCCGCCGGACTTCACGATTCTGCCGTCCACCAGCACGTGCACGTAGTCCGGAACGATGTAGTCCAGCAGCCGCTGGTAGTGCGTGACGACAAGAATGGCGCGATCGGCGCTGCGCATCGCGTTGACTCCCTTGGCGACGATCTTTAGCGCGTCAATATCGAGCCCGGAGTCGGTTTCGTCCAGAATCGCCATCTTCGGCTCGAGAACGGCCATCTGCACGATCTCATTTCGCTTTTTCTCGCCGCCCGAAAAGCCCTCGTTGACCGGCCGGTTCAGGAAGCGCTCGTCCATTTCCAGCAATCGCATTTTCTCTTTCAGCAGCGGAAGGAAATCCATGGCATCGAGCTCTTCTTCGCCGCGGTACTTGCGGATGGCGTTCAACGCCGCGCGCAGGAAATAGGCATTGCTGATCCCGGGAATCTCCACCGGATACTGAAAGGCCATGAACAAGCCTTCGCAGGCAGCCTCTTCCGGCTTCATCGCCAGAAGGTCTTTGCCGTTCAGTAGCACCTGGCCTCGGGTAACCTCGTAGCTTTCGCGCCGTGCCAGCACTTGCGCCAGCGTACTTTTGCCGGAGCCGTTCGGTCCCATGATGGAGTGCATCTCGCCGGCCTTCACCGTCAAGTTCACTCCCTTGAGGATTTCGTGATTATGTATATTCGCGTGCAGGTCTTTGATTTCGAGTATGCTCATGTCCGTTTTATCCCACGCTTCCTTCCAGGCTGATGCTCAGCAGCTTCTGCGCTTCCACAGCAAACTCCATCGGCAATTCGCGGAATACCTTCCGGCAGAATCCGTTGATGATCATGGAGACGGCTTCCTCGGCGCTGATCCCGCGCTGCCGCAAATAGAAGATCTGGTCCTCGCCAATTTTCGACGTGGAGGCCTCATGCTCCATGCGCGCGGTGGAGTTCTGCACTTCGATATACGGAAACGTGTGCGCGCCGCACTTATCGCCAATGAGCAGCGAGTCGCATTGGGTGTAGTTGCGCGCCCCAGTGGCACCCTTTTGGATTTTCACCTGGCCACGATAAGTGTTCTGGCCGTGACCGGCGGAAATTCCCTTGGCAACCACAGTGCTCGTGGTGTTCTTGCCGATGTGGATCATCTTCGTTCCGGTGTCGGCTTGCTGATAATTATTGGTCAGCGCGACGGAGTAGAACTCGCCCACGGAGTTATCGCCCACGAGAATGCAGCTGGGATATTTCCAGGTGATGGCGGAGCCAGTTTCGACCTGCGTCCAGGAAATCTTCGAATTTCGGCCGGCGCACTTGCCGCGCTTGGTGACAAAGTTGTAGATCCCGCCGCGGCCTTCTTTATCTCCCGGATACCAGTTCTGAACCGTGGAGTATTTGATCGTGGCGTTCTCGAGGGCGACCAACTCGACGACGGCGGCGTGAAGCTGATTTTCATCGCGGATCGGCGCCGTGCAGCCTTCGAGATAGCTGACGTAGGCGCCTTCGTCGGCGATGATCAGCGTTCGTTCGAATTGCCCTGTTTCCGCGGCATTGATGCGGAAGTAGGTGGAAAGCTCCATCGGGCAGCGCACGCCCTTGGGCACGTATACAAACGAACCGTCGCTGAATACAGCTGAGTTCAGCGAGGCGAAGAAGTTATCCGTATAGGGTACGACCGAGCCCAGATATTTTTTCACCAGCTCGGGATGATTCAGTACGGCTTCCGAGAAAGAGCAGAAGATCACGCCGGCTTCGGCCAGCTTTTCCTTGAAGGTCGTAGCCACCGAGACGCTATCAAAGACCGCATCCACCGCGACGCCGGCGAGCTTTTGCTGTTCGAGCAGAGGGATTCCCAGCTTTTCATAGGTTCGTAATACTTCGGGATCGACCTCGTCGAGGCTCTTCAAGTTGGGCTTCTTTTTGGGCGCGGAGTAATAGACCATGTTCTGGTAGTCAATCGGCCCGAACTTGATATTCGCCCACTTGGGTTCAGCATGCGACTTCTCCAGCGAATCCCAATAGCGATAGGCCTTCAGGCGCCACTCCAGCATGAACTCCGGCTCACCCTTTTTTGCAGAGATCAGCCGGACGACGTCTTCATTCAGACCTTTGGGGATTTTGTCCTCTTCAACCGAGGTGACAAAGCCCCACTTATATTCTTGGTTGGTGAGGTCTTGAATGGTGTTGATTGTGCTCATTATTCTCTCCCGAGCTAAAAGTGATCGATACTGTGCCGCCGTTTCTCGAACCGGACTCACGCATTGGTTTCGTCAGGTCTGAGAGCCGGATGCCCTCCAGCGCATGCTGCAGAGCCTTTCCAATGACGCCTGAGTTAGAGCGAACCGAGCAGGACGGCTCCAAATCGCAACATCCCGGCGTCGTATTGCATTCGGTAAAACCGATCGGCCCTTCGAAGGCGCCGATGATTTCAGCCACCGAAATCTCCCGGGCGGGCCGCGCCAAAGCGTAGCCGCCCTTCATGCCTCGGTGGGAAGTCACCAGATGGTGGTCCAAAAGCCCTCGAAGCACCTTCCCGACCGTTGTCAGCGGCAATTCCGTGCCTCCCGCCAATTCGCGGGCCGTATGCAAGGAAGCGTCGGGACTGTGGGCGATGTGCGTCATGAGCACAATCGCGTAATCCGTGAGTTTGTTCAGCCGGAACATCGATTTTCCTAAGCTCTCCCGACCCCTTCTGCCCTGCGCATCTGAATCTTGACTAATCTAGTCTAGATTCTATTTTAGCTGCCCCAGCGGAATCGTCAAGCCACAAATGAAGGGAAATCTAAAAGGATGCCGCTATTCTCAACTACCGAGCAACCGGCGGTGCAGTTTATGGGTCAAGGTCTCAAACCACGGACATCTTAGATGGTTACCCTGCCGAAAAGTAACAGAAACGTTTTCGTATTCGGTCCGTCTAATCAGTCATACACGCGGCAGAAATGCGCAACCACAAGTCAGGGTGGCGCGTTATATAATACGAGGAGGAAGTTGCCGGTCCGCTCCTCACGGTCCGCCCCTCAAGTGATAGGCGGTCCGGAAGATAATGTTTCCTTGTGGCAACAGATGGCATCTAAAATACGTGAGTGGCGGTGCTGCGCGCGTTTCCAAGAGAGTTGGCCTGAAAATGCGGCCTGCGCAGAACGCCGTGATTAACGCAGTTTCTACTAACGAAATCCCAATTTATGTCACACATCAACCCTGGATCGTAGCCAGGGAGGGTTCAGTTCATCGAGTGGCAGGAGGCCATAGATCATGAACACAAGATTTCTGCAGATTCGACGTTCCGTAGCGCTGGTCTCCCTGACCGCGGCTGTTATCATCGGCGGCGCGCTGGCTTGGGCGGTCGGCTCGGGCGGCCACACCGTGCTTGGCGCCGGCAGTCCGGTAATGCTGCGCATCGCCGGCAATTCGCCGGCGGGTCCGGTGAATTTGAACGAAGGATTTTCAGCGGTGGTCGAGCCGCTGCTTCCGGCAGTGGTGAACATATCGACTTCCAAGGTCGTAAAGTCGTCGCAGCGCGGTGAGAATCCATTTTCGAACGATCCTTTCTTCCGCCAATTCTTCGGAAATCCATTCGGCGGCGAGGAAGACCAACAGCCGCGGGAACAGCGGGAGCATAGCCTGGGGTCAGGCGTAATCGTGAATCCCGATGGCTACATCCTCACGAATAATCACGTAGTGGAAGGGGCCAGCGACGTACAGGTTACGCTGAGCGATAAGCGCCAGCTGAAGGCGAAAGTTATCGGCACGGACCCCCGCACGGATATCGCGGTATTGAAGATCCCCACTTCCAATCTGGCGACTGTAACTCTGGGAGACTCGACCAAGGCGAGGGTGGGCGATATCGTGCTCGCGATTGGCGATCCTTTTGGCATCGGCGAAACCGTGACCATGGGAATCGTCAGCGCCAAAGGACGCAGAGACCTGCGGCTGGAAGGCCCCGAGGGATATGAGGACTTCATTCAGACCGACGCTTCGATCAATCCCGGGAACTCCGGAGGCGCGCTGGTCAATACGCGCGGCGAGCTGATTGGCATCAATACCGCCATCATCAGCAATGGAGGCGGAGGGAATCAGGGAATCGGCTTCGCGGTGCCGGTCAATATGGCGCGCACGGTGATGGAGCAGATTCTCAAGAGCGGCAAGGTTACCCGCGGATTCCTGGGCGTAAGCATTCAGGAAGTGACCCCGGATCTTGCCAAGGCGTTCAATCTGCCTTCGGCCGAGGGCGCCCTCGTTGGCGACGTAACACCGGACAGCCCCGGCGCCAAGGCAGGACTCCAGAAGGGCGACGTCATTACCGCGCTCAACGGCCAGAAGATTACCGATTACCATGATTTGCGGCTGCGTATCTCGCAGACACCGCCCAATACGCCGGTAAAGCTTGACGTTTACCGCAGTGGCCAGAAGCAGGAAGTAACCGCGACACTGAGCGAATTCCCGGAGAAGGCGCAAACCGCGGAGAATGCGCCAGGACAGGGAGAAGCACCGGCGCTGGATGGGGTGCAGGTGGAAAATCTCACCTCGGAGATCGTTCAGCAGTTGAATCTGCCGCCTGGCACCCGTGGCGTGGTCATCACCCGCGTCGATCCCAATAGCACCGCGGGTGAGAGTCTACAGCGGGGCGACATCGTCCAGGAAGTGAACCGCAAGGCCGTTAACAATGTGGAGCAGTTCCGGACGGCCATTCGTGGCGCTTCGAACCAGCCGTTGCTGCTGCTCGTGAATCGCGGCGGCAACACGCAATACGTGGTCATCACACCCAACAAATAGGAATGTGCGGCTTTGATGCCGCGATCGACAAGAAAGGCCCGGCGCTGAATGGCGCCGGGCCTTTTTGCTTTCTCGACTACGCGGAAAACGCAGGACCCACCCTTCGCGCCTCTTAGCGCTCGAGCGCTGCCCGCGCTGGGGCGCGAAGGATGGGGCACCCGAAGAATCGAAGAGCCGATCCCTCGGGATGACAGCGTTAGCTAGCGGCGGCGTGAAGAGAGATTCTTTGGCCCCTGCGGCGTCATTGAAGAGAGATTCTTTCGGGTGTAGAGGCGTTGAACCCGCTCAGAATGACAACGCGGAAAATGCAGGACCCACCCTTCGCGCTCTTACCTGCTCGAGCGCTGCCCGCGCTGGGGCGCGAAGGATGGGGCACCCGAAAAATCGAAAAGCCGATCCCTCGGGATGACAACGTTAGCTAGCGGCTTAAGAGAGATTCTTTGGCCCCTGCGGCGTCAATGAAGAGAGATTCTTCGGGTGTAAGGCGTTGAACCCGCTCAGAATGACAACGCGGAAAATGCAGGACCCACCCTTCGCGCTCTTAGCGCTCGAGCGTCTGCCTGTGCTGGGCGCGAAGGATGGGGCACCCGCAGCGGCGGCATGAAGATCGATTCTTCGATTCCTGCGGTCGACCTGCAGAAGTGATTTCCCCGCCAAGCTATTCAGCTGGCGGCGGAAGTGACAGCAGGAGCTGCGAGGGGCAGGCGCACAATGCGCGCTTCCATTACGTTGGGAATGGAGCGCAGGAGGGGCAAAATCGATTCCGAGACTTCGCCATCAAGCTGCACAATGGCCAATGCTTCGGCGCCGAGACTGGCCTCGCGCCTGCCGAGAGCGAATGAGGCAATGTTCAGGCCCTGGCTGCCCAGTAAGGTGCCCACCTGCCCGATCACGCCGGGAACGTCGCGGTTTGTCATCACCAGCAGATTGCCTTCGAGCGGAGCTTCGCAGGCGATGCCGTTGATTTGCAGCACACGCGGCGTGGTGCCGTAAAGAATCGTTCCGAGGGCGGAAAATTCGCGCCGCTTTCCATCGCCGGCTGAGTACGTGGCGATTTCCAGGACGTCGGCGATGCCGCGCTCGCGCGGGCGGCGACCCTCCTCGATTTCCAGACCGCGTTCCTCGGCACGCGCTGTCGCGTTTACCAGGTTGACGTGCTCGTCGAGGACGGCATTCAGGACGCCAGCCAAGGCCGCGCTGCGCAAGACGCGGGTGCCCAGTTCAGCTGGTTCGCCCGCGCAGGAGAGACGCAGCCGCCGCGCGGGAAATGGCGCGGCTTGCGCGACGAGCGAAGCCATGCGTTCGGCGAGGTCGAGATACGGCCGAAGACGGCGATATTGTTCGGGCGGAATTGGCGGCAGATTCACGGAATTGCGCATCGTGCCGTCCTGCAGGTATTCGCGCACTTGCTGGGCGATTTGCACGCCGACTTCTTCCTGCGCCTCGGCCGTCGAGCCGCCCACGTGGGGCGTGGCGATCACGTTGGGCATCTGCAGCAGCGGCGAATTGCGCGGCGGCTCCTCGGCAAAAACGTCCAGGGCCGCGCCGGCCAGTTGCTTCGAGCGCAGTGCCTCGGCCAGAGCCGCTTCATCGACGAGCTCGCCGCGCGCTGCGTTGACGAGCCGCGCCCCGGGTTTCATCTGCTTTAAGGTCTCCGCGTTGATCATGCGCTCGGTAGCCGGCGAGAGCGCGGTGTGAAGCGAGACGTAGTCAGATTGCGGGAGAAGCTCGGCTAAAGGCACCAGTTCCGCGCCCCATTCGGCGGCGCGTTCCGCGCTCACGTAAGGATCGTAGGCGATCACGCGCATCTCCAGCGCCCGCGCGCGCCGCGCGACTTCCGCGCCAACGCGGCCGAGGCCGATGAGGCCGAGCGTTTTGCCGCGAAGTTCAACGCCGGCGGAGCCGGACTTTTCCCATTTGCCGGCGTGCATGCTGGCGTTCAGTTGCGGGATCGAGCGCGCCATCGACAGCATCAAGGCCAAGGCATGTTCCGCCACGCTGGGCGCGTTGCCTCCCGGCGTGTTCATGACCAGAACGCCGCGCCGCGTGGCTGCATCCAGATCGATATTGTCTACGCCGACGCCGGCGCGTCCGATGACGCGCAGCTGGCGGGCGTGATTCAGCAGTTCGTCGGTCACGCGCGTGGCGCTGCGCACGACGAGCGCATCGGCGTCAGCCAATTCGCTTGCGAGCGAAGCCGCGGCCGGCTGCACCACCTGCCAGCCCGGCTCGGCCAGCAATTTGACGCCATGTTCGCTGATGCGATCAGCAACAATAATTTTCATGGGTCAAAAGCCTATCGGCCACGCCGTCCTCTGTCAAACTCATGTGTTATAGTTTGCGGTCCGCGCAGAGAGCTTGCCAGACAAATAACTATGGCATTCATCGATCGCATTCAGAAAGATCTCACCGAGGCCATGAAATCGAAGGACGAGCTGCGGCTGAGCGTCCTGCGAATGGTGAAAACCGCGCTGAAAAACAAGGAAATCGAGAAGATCCGCCCGCTCGATGACGCCGAATCGCTTCAGGTTTTGCAGACTTTGGTGAAACAGCGCAAAGAGTCTGTGGAGCAGTTTTCGAAGGGCGGCCGCAAAGATCTGGCGGACAAAGAGACCCGCGAAATCGCCATCATTGAAACTTATCTGCCCGCGGGCGCAAAAGAAGCGGACATGGATCAAGCCATCGAAGCGGCCATCGTCGAGACCTCCGCTAATTCGCCGAAGCAAATGGGCGCTGTCATCAAGGCGGCGCGGGCGCGCCTCGAGGGAAAGACAGTCGATGGCAAGGCTCTTTCCGACCGCGTGCGCGAGCGCCTTTCCCGCATGTAGCGTTGCCACAGCGAAGCGAAGCAATCTCTCTACTAAAAGGGGACAAAGAAAGAGAGATTCTTCGTCGCGCGCAAAAGGCGCGCTTCGCTCCTCAGAATGACAGGCTGTGCCCTGCATGACAGGCTGTGCACCTGGGTGGTCACGACTTCGCCTTCAGCGCTTCCTGAGCTACGATTCGGCTATGCCGCTGCCCGAGGCGATTCCCGTCCGCTACACCGAAGAAGAAGCGGGCTACGTCAGCTTCCGCCCGGTGGTGCGGCAGAGCTTTCGGCCCGACCAGCTTCTCGATATGGTGCTCAGCGTCACGGGAAAGGACGCCGCGCGGATCAAGCAGATTCTTCGCTCGGGCACGGTGGTTTTTCATTTTTACCGCTATTGGTGGACGGGCTTTGATATTGACGCTACCGAATTGAATGGCCTGCTTGCCCGCTTTCCAGATCCCGATCCATCGCGCGAATTTCGCAGCGCCGAGTGCACCACGATCGCGATCGAGTCCGGAGCTACGCCTCCACGGCCCGCGATCGAAATCGCCAAGGCGGCAATCTCGCGCTCGGGGCTGTTTCGCCGCCGAAGTTTTTGGGATGCGGTGCTCGCGGAGGTTTCCTCGAGCCACGTCGCCTATCAGGGATATTCCTTCGCACACCACGGCGATCTTTACGGGCTGGAGCTCACTGCGGAATCCCGCGCCCGGCTCACAGCGGCCGCGGCGTCGCTCGCTCCGCGAGCCATGCGCAAAGAGCTGCAAACCGTCGGCCAGGCGGCGCGAATCGTTTTCATTTGCCCTCGTGCGAGCGCGTAAGAATACCAAGCATATTCATGCTAAAAGCAGATCCCTCCTCGCTCCGCTCGTCGTGATGACAACAATTTGCCATGAGCGGTGAAATGGCGTGTGACAAGCGGCGGCGTTTCGGTTAACTTCAGTGATTTCGCTATGACCTCAGATCGCGGCAGTTTCGTTGACTTCGAACACGCTTCGGTGGCTCGCGGGGAGAAAGTCGTGCTGCACGATATTTCTCTGCGAATCGCGAGCGGCGAACACATCGCCATCCTCGGCCCCAATGGCTGCGGCAAATCCACGCTGATCAAGACGATGACCTGCGAATGTTATCCCATCGCAGGCGAAGGAGTCCGGGCCCGCATCTTTGGCCGGGAACGCTGGGACGTCTTCGAGCTGCGCAAAAGGCTCGGCGTGGTCGCCGCCGAGTTCCCCAGCGAACGAACGCTGCACACGTTGGGCCGCGACGCCGTGATCACCGGCTTTTTCTCCAGCTCCACGATTTGGCCCGAACTGCACGTGACCGAAGCCATGCGGGAGCGCGCGGCCGCCGTGCTCGATCAGCTCGAAGCGGGCCACCTTGCGGAAAAGCCCGTGGGGGAAATGTCTGCGGGGGAAATGCGCCGCGTGCTGATTGGGCGCGCGCTCGTGCACGATCCCGAAATGCTCCTCATCGATGAACCCAGCAACGCGCTCGACCTTGCCGCGCAAAGCGAGTTGCGCCAGAGCTTGCGGCGGCTCGCGCAGCGCGGCGTGGGAATCGTGCTCATCACGCATCATCTGGCCGACATCCTGCCGGAAATCGACCGCGTGGTGATGCTGCGGGCCGGGCGGATCTTTGCCGATGGGCCTAAATCGGAGTTGCTCACCGAAGACCGGCTGCAAAAACTTTTCGGCGTGCCTGTTACTGTGGGCCGCCGCGACGGCTTTTATCACGTTTGGTAGACGGTCCAGCCCTGAAGTTAAAAGCCTCAGGTCTCCCGCCGCCTTAAGTTAACTCGCTTGCGCGCGGGCGGCGGGACGACCTGAGCTACAAATCTCTGTCCCCGCGCGAGA
This sequence comes from uncultured Acidobacteriota bacterium, assembly GCA_963804535.1. GTDB lineage: Bacteria > Acidobacteriota > Terriglobia > Acidiferrales > UBA7541 > Palsa-189. The sequence goes on along the minus strand of CAWDQT010000034.1, from coordinate 66,588 downwards.
CGTGGCCAACCAATCCACTACTCCGCGTACTCCTTTTAGGTGATAATGCGCGGCGGCAGCGGCACGGTGCGCGGCGAAACGCGTCTGCGGCCCTTGAGGTGACGCTTGGCGACGAAAACGTGGAGCTCGACGGCACCTCCTGAAGAATTCCAGCCCTACATCGATTCGGAAGCAGGCGTTCCCGAATTCACCCTGCGCGCCATCCTGGCCGGCATTGTTGCCGGCCTTTTTTTCGGCGCAGTCACCGTCTACGTGGGGTTGCGCGCAGGACTTACAGTATCGGCATCCATTCCCATCGCGGTGCTTTCGATCAGCATCCTGCGCGCCTTCGGCAAAGTCACCATCCTTGAAAACAATATCGTGCAAACGACCGGCTCCGCAGGCGAATCGATTGCCGGCGGCGTGATTTTCACCTTGCCGGCGCTGATTTTTCTGGGGTTTCCGCTGGAATACTGGGGCGTATTTTTTCTGGCGCTGATCGGCGGATGGCTGGGCGTGCTCTTCATGATTCCGCTGCGCCGCCAACTCATCGTCAAAGAGCACGGCAATCTGCTCTACCCGGAAGGTACGGCTTGCGCTGACGTGCTTGTGGCGGGTGATCGCGGAGGCTCGTTCGCCAGCCGCGTTTTCTGGGGATTGGGGCTCGGCGGCCTGTACTCCGTGCTGATGAATACGATCGGCGCCTGGCGCGATACGCCGATGTACAACCCCAAGTGGCTGCCCGGCGCGTCTTTCCGCGCCAATATCACTCCGGAATATCTCGGAGTGGGCTACATCATCGGTCCGCGGATCGCCGGCATTCTCCTTTCCGGCGGCGTTTTTTCGTGGCTGGTGCTCATGCCTGCCATTCGTTTCTTCGGCTCGCTTGCGCCAACCCAAGCCCTTTATCCAAGCACGATCCCGATTCCGCAGATGACTTCCGACCAGCTTTGGGCGAGCTATATCCGGCCGATGGGCGCGGGCGCCGTGGCCGCAGCGGGGGTTATCACGCTGGCGAAAACGATGCCCACCATTTGGTCGGCGCTCACCACAGGACTAAAAGAGATGAAGGCCAGCCGGGAAGGGCACGCGCGCGTGGCCAGTCGTATCGAAAACGATTTGCCCATGAAGTTCGTGGTTGTGGGTGCTGCTGCAGTAGCGGTCATGATTTGGGCCCTGCTCACCTTCCGTCCCATCCCGGGCGCGCAGACGGGCCTCTTTGCCAATTTCCTCGCCGCCATCTTTGTACTTGTCTTTGGATTCCTGTTCACCACGGTGTCTTCGCGTATCACGGGGCTGATCGGCACATCTTCGAACCCGATCAGCGGCATGGCCATCGCCACGCTGATGGCGACCTGCGCGATATTCCTGCTGGCTGGCTGGACCGGCGGAACTTATTCGGCGCTGGCCCTCACCATCGGCGGCGTGGTTTGCGTCGCGGCGGCAAATGCCGGCGGCACTTCGCAGGACTTAAAAACAGGCTTTCTCGTTGGCGCGACCCCCTCGAGGCAGCAGATCGCGCTGATGATCGGCGCCATGGCTTCCGTGTTCGTGATCGGCGGGACGCTCAAGCTGATGAATCTTGGCCTGGCGGAATACAAACCGATACAAATCGAGGTGGATATCGCGCACCTGCCTTCGGGCGTGCAGGTGGAAGATCCCAGTTACGTCTATCAGGGCAAGACCTACACGCTTATCAATGCACTCGGTTCCGGCGTCATTCCCGATGGCAAATACCTCTACGATCCCGATACTCATCGCGTGGAGATTCAGTGGGTGCAGGGTATTGGCAGCGACAAAGCCGCCGCGCCTCAAGCCCGCCTGATGGCGACGGTGATCAGCGGCATCCTCAACCGCCAACTGCCGTGGCGGCTGGTGCTGCTCGGAGTTTTTCTGGTCATTACTGTCGAGTTGCTCGGAATTCGATCGCTGCCATTCGCGACGGGCGCATATCTTTCGATCGCCACGACGATGGCCATTTTTGCCGGCGGCGCGGTGCGCTGGCTCGTGGAACGCAGCCGCGGAGCCGCTGCCGGCAGCGACGTTAGCCCCGGCCCACTTTACGCCAGCGGCTTGATCGCCGGCGGCGGGGTTTTCGGACTGCTGGGCATTGTGGTCGCTCTGCTCGAGGACCAGGAGTTCCGCTATCACATCTTTCGTCCAGGTCTCTTTCAGTTTGGCCCGAAGATTATGGGCAGCCTGGCCGATAGCCACGTTTTCGCCGTTTTCATGTTCGTGCTGCTCGCCGCCTCGCAGTTCTACTTCGCCCGCAAAAAGATGGAGTAGCGCCCTCCGGCTAGATGCAGACCGTTGGCTCGAAGGGTTACGACGGCTTCACCTTTGCCGTCGTAACCGATTAAGCTTTCGGAGAAACGCTGACTTCGGTACCGCTCAGCGGCGAGTGCGACCAATTACTTAATTGCCGCCGAGCTGGGACGAGCTCGTTCCCGCCATACGGAAATGGGCTCGCCGATTTTCCTGCCAGCAGGACTCGTTCTCTTGCGTGCAGAAGGGGCGCTCTTTTCCGTAGCTGACGGTTTGAATGCGGTCAACTGCCACTCCCTGCGACACGAGAAAATCCTTGGCGGCGTCCGAGCGGCGATCGCCCAGGGCCACGTTGTATTCAGTGGAGCCGCGCTCGTCGCAGTGTCCCTCGATCACGATGGCGACGCTGGGATAAGAACGCAGGAATTCAGCCGTGGCGGAAAGTGCGGAGCGAGCGTCGTCTCGAATGCTGGCTTTATCGTAGTCGAAGAACGCATCTCGCACTTCTTTGGTGAAAAGCTCTTCGAGTGAAGGTTGCGGTGTGGCGACGGCCGCCGACGGGACCGACACGTTCACACTTGCGCTCGCAGTGGCCGTGCCACCCGGGCCAATTGCCGTTGCGATATAGGTTGTGGATTGCCTCGGCGTGACGCTGGTATTGCCTTCCGCCGCGACGCTGCCCACCTCGGGCGTCACTCTCACAGAAGTCGCATTCGTGGCGGACCAGCGCAACGTGACGGACTGGCCGCGGGAAATATCGCCGCGTGAAGCTTGGAGAGTCACGGTGGGTTGTGCAGGCGGCGGAGTAACCGCAGGCGCGGCCGGAGCCTTGCTCGCCACTTGATGGCGGCATCCTGCGCTTACAACGAAAACGCCAAGCAAACCCAACATCAGTGCATTGCCAAATCGAATTCTCATTTGAATCTTTCCTCCTCAATACTGGGCTTAGAGAGAAGCTCCTCGGGTGATCTGCTTAAGTATATCGTGGTACGATATTACTGCGACCATGGTATTCGAGGCAAGCACAAATACGACACTCGGTTCCTAGATCGAACCGCGCGATATGCGCGTATCCCTCAGAGGAGGTTTAGGCGAGGGTTCGTAGACAGCCGATCTGCGTCGCGTAAAAAAGCGCGCACCCTTAAAAACGAAGGGTGCGGCACCCAGAAACCGGAATCGGAAACTTCAGCGGCTAAAGCGCTCCAGCGTGAAAGGGCCTGATGCACGGGTGTCGATTCGCTCAGCACACCGCAAGAAGCCGCGACCCACAAACCGAATCGAGCCGTGGCTGCAAGGCCTTCATATTCGAAGGCAATTTGCAATCCGGACGGCGGGCCGTAAGTTTACTTTCAGGAAGCTATAGGCGAAGGCGATTCTAGGATTCGGGCTTCTTATCGGCGGCCGCGGCGGTTCCCAGCTTGGTCGCCCAGTTATGCCACACGACCTTATCCTTTTCGAAAATCGATCCGGACAGAGCCAAGCCTACGGCAGTCCAGGACCTGCTGTTGACCTGGGCATACGCGGCTTTTGCCAGCGTTCCTTGCGGGGTGAGCAAGAAGAAATAGGTATCCACCGGGGTCTGGCGCTCGAGCACGAGCACATCCGCTTTCTTATCATCCTGAGTCAAGAAGACACCGCGACCCATGGGCAGGCCTCCCTCAGTTGACCGGGGCAGCGCCACCACTTTAACGGGACCGTTGCAGACTTGAAGGATCGAGCATACGTCCGACGGAATTCCGTTCGCGGCCGGTTTCCAGTTGAGCGTATCTTTATGGTCCATAATCTCTTTAACTATGTTGACCTGGCCGGCAGGCGCCGCTGGCTTCGCCGCTTGTGCGCACAAATTCGCCGCCGGCTGCCAGGCAATCATCACGAGAGCTATGGGTGCAAGCCAGACCAGCTTGCGAAATTGTTTGGTATTCATCGTTACTTCCTCCGAATTATAGACGAACCGAAAAATATCGCAGTTTCGATCAAGATTTCTGCGACGGCCAAGCCACTTGGCTGAACTCGGATGAGGGGCAATCATCTCAAAGTTAATAGCCGCAGTTCAATGGTTTTCTATCGGCGCGTGCATCCAGATTGCTTGACACCTCTTCCGCCAAGCTGCTAGGTTTTAAGGGTTCTTGGTAGAGGTGCGGAGGCCATCAGTAGCCCGGGCCGGCGTTTCCGAGGCGCTTCGGAGGTCCGCGCGAAAGGGGCCGGGAAGCAGCTAAAGCTGCTCCCGCCAAAGGTTCCGCCGAAATCGCCGCCGGAGGCGCGTTCCGGGGCGGTTGGGAGACGAGCCTAAGACTCGTCGACTGTCATCCGCTATACGGCGCAAGTCACCTACGGGATGAGCTTTCGCCGGCTGAACGGATGGAGCGCTATCGGGAAGCGAAGACCGCGGCTGTCTCCTCGTCCTTCCTTCTCCGCCTCCGTCCAGAATTTATCGCAACATAGCAGGCACAAAGCTCCATGACGGACGTTTTCCAACTTACGCGCCAGCTCGTGGATATCGAATCGGTGACCAATCACGAGGCTACGGTAGGGGAGTGCCTGCTAAACACCCTCTCGCCGCTGGGTGCGCGCTTTTCGGGGCAGGTGGAGCGTTGCCCCGTCAAGGCTGATCTCTTTAACGTCTTCGCGCATTGGGGAGATCCTGTCGTTACACTTTCGACGCATATGGACACGGTCCCACCTTTTTTCCCCTCGCGCGAAGATGCGGAGTTCATCTGGGGACGCGGCTCCGCGGACGCGAAGGGCATCATTGCCTCGATGATTGGAGCCGCAGAGGGGCTGCTCGAAAGCGGCGTGCGCAATTTTGGGCTGCTTTTCGTGGTCGGCGAAGAGCGCAATAGCGCCGGAGCTTACGCTGCCGCGCGGAGCCCGCGAGGCTCCCGTTTTCTGATCAATGGAGAGCCCACCGAAAACAAACTGGCGCTCGCGACCAAGGGCCTGCTGCGCTGCGAAGTTGCAGCCCGCGGCAAACTGGCGCACTCTGCGTATCCGGAGTTGGGTGAATCGGCGATCGAGAAGCTCCTCGATGTGCTCCAGGAAATTCGGAAAATCCGTTTGCCGGAAGATCCGCTGCTGGGACGAAGCACCATGAACATCGGGGTAATTTCGGGCGGGCGAGCGCCCAATGTTATTCCCGATGCGGCAACGGCCGAAATAGCCGTGCGCCTGGTCGGCGATGCCGCGCCGATTCGTGAAGCGATGATCCGCGCAGTTGGCGATCGAGCCGAGGTCCGCGAAGTTCTCTGCATCCCGCCAATTCGTTTTGACCGGCTCGATGGCTTCGAGACGTCCGTTGTTGCGTACACGACGGACGTGCCGGTCTTTGGCAATAGTTGGGGCAAACCTTATTTGTTGGGTCCGGGGAATATCCATGTGGCGCACACGAGTGAGGAGCGCGTACCTAAGAAAGAGCTCCTGGCCGCGAGCCGCATTTATCAGGAGATGGTCAAAAAGCTTCTGGCGGTCGCATGAGCAAACTCGGCGCACATACGGCTAAGGTGATGGCGGCATGATTGTGATGAAATTTGGCGGCTCGTCTTTGGAATCGGCTTCCGCTATCGAGCGCGTGGCAGGAATCGTCAGGCGGGTGGTGGCCCGCAATCCCGTTGTAGTGGTTTCGGCGATGGGCAAGACGACGCAGCAGCTCTTGAATATGGGCGAGGAGGCGGCTTCGGGGACGAAAGAGCGGGCGCTCGAAAAACTGCGCGCGCTGAGGCAAATGCATGAGCGCGAAATCGGCGCGCTGCTTCCGGCCTCGAGCCAGACCGAAGTCCGGCAGATTCTCGACTGCCATTTTGACGAGATGACTGGCGTGCTCGAGCAGTTGTCCGCTGCCGGCGAATTCACTCCCGAATCCGTCGATGCGCTCTCGAGTTACGGCGAGCGCCTCTCGAGCCGCTTGATCGCGCTGGTATTTTCGAATTTCGGGATGGACTGTGCGCATGTGGATGCGCGCTGCGTGGTGCTCACCGATGCGCGGCATAAAGCGGCCACGCCGTTATATCCGCAGACGTATGCTCGCGCTCGAGACAAAATTCTGCCGCTCATCAGCCAGGGCAAAGTGCCGGTGCTGGGAGGGTTCATTGGCGCGACGGAAAGCGGCGTGACCACCACGCTCGGCCGCGGAGGCTCCGACTTCAGCGCAGCCATTATCGGCGCCGGCATCGGGGCCGAGGAGATTCAGATTTGGACCGATGTCGATGGCGTTATGACCTGTGACCCGAAACTCGTTCCCGAAGCGCGGCGCGTGAAAACGATCTCCTTCGCGGAGGCGGCGGAGCTGGCTTACTTCGGGGCCAAGGTGCTGCATCCTTCGACATTGCTGCCAGCGATCGAAAAGAATATTCCGGTGGTAGTACTGAATTCGCGGCGTCCTGAGATCGGCGGGACGCGAATCGTTGCCGACGCGGTGCCGTGTTCGAACGTGATCAAGGCGATTTCCTGCAAGCGGGGAATTTATATCGTGAATATGCGCTCCACGCGCATGCTGATGGCGCACGGATTTCTCAATCGCATCTTCGAGATTTTCAGCCGCGCGGAAACCGCGGTGGACATGCTGGCAAGCTCCGAGGTGAGCGTTTCCTTGACCATAGACGATCCGGCGCGGCTCACCGAAATTTGCCAGGCTTTGCGCGAATTTTCGGAGGTCAGCGTCGAGAAGGACCAGGCTATCGTTTGCATTGTCGGCGATAATCTGCGCCATACGCCGGGCGTGGCCGCGCGCGCGTTCGGAGCTTTGCAGGGGATCAATATCCGCATGATTTCGCAGGGCGCTTCGCTGCTGAATCTTGGTTTCGTCGTGGCGGCGCGCGATGCGGAGAAAACGGTGACGCTTCTGCATCAGGAATTTTTCCGGTGCGCGGATCCGACGGTTTTCGATTAAAGAAAAAATATGAATCTAGCGATCATCGGATACGGCAAAATGGGGCATATGGTCGAGCAGCTTGCCCCGGAGTACGGGTTCGCGGTTCCGCTGCGCCTCGACATCGCCGAAAATGAAAATGGAAAAGGCATAACTCGCGAAGCTTTTCGCGGCATCGACGTGGCCGTCGATTTCTCTATTCCCGCGGCGGTTCTGACCGATATCGAGCGGCTCTCTGCCGCCGGCGTCAACGCAGTGATAGGCACGACCGGGTGGACCGATCACATGGACCGCGCCAAAGCGGCGGTGGAAAAGGGCCGGACGGGTCTGGTTTGGAGTCCGAACTTCTCGATTGGAGTTAATATCTTTCTACGTTTGGTTAGGGAAGCGTCGCGGCAATTTGCTCCTTACAAGGAATACGGAGCGTGGGCCTGGGAGATTCATCACTCCACCAAAAAAGACGCACCCAGCGGCACGTTGCTGAAATTGGTGGAAGAGATGAAAAAGGCCGACCCGAACCGGCGCGTAGATGTAAGCTCAAACCGAGCAGGCGCTCATCCCGGCACGCACGAAATCGGGTTTGATTCCGCGGCCGAGACGATTACGTTGCGCCATACGGCGCGCAGCCGCGAAGGCTTTGCGCGCGGCGCGCTCACCGCGGCCAAGTGGGTGATCGGAAAAAAGGGCTGGTTTGAATTCAGCGACGTTTTGTTCGACCGGCAATGAGGAGGGCGAAATGTTTGCAGGATGCGGCACGGCGTTAGTCACTCCATTCCGGCGCGATTCTTCGCTTGACGAACGGGCGCTCCACGCGCTGGTGCGCCGCCAGATCGATGCGGGAATCGACTTCCTGGTGCCCTGCGGCACGACGGGCGAAAATCCCACGCTAAGCCGGGACGAGCACCTGCGGGTCGTGGAAATCACCATGGAAGAGGCCGCGGGCCGCGTTCCCGTGCTGGCGGGAGCGGGCGGGTACAACACGGCGGAAGTCGTCGCGCTCGCGAAGGAACTCGAATCGATGCGCGTGGACGGAATTCTTTCGGTAACTCCCTATTACAACAAACCGACGCCCGATGGCCTGTATCAACATTACAAAGCGATCGCTTCGGCAATTTCGCTGCCCGTGATTGTCTATAGCGTTCCTCGCAGGACGGCCACAAACGTCGACATCGGCCACGCTAAAGAGGCTCGCGGAAATCGACAACATCGTCGGAATCAAGGAAGCTTCCGGCGACATCACTCAAATCGCTTCCATACTCGGACATCTGCCGGAAAATTTTGTGGTGCTCTCGGGAGATGACGCGCTCGCGCTGCCCATCATCGCTCTCGGAGGCAAAGGCCTGATCTCCGTCGTCTCCAACGAAATTCCTGCGGAGATGACTCAGCTCATTCACTATTGCCTGGAAGGTGATTTCGAACAGGCGCGGCATTTGCAGCGCAGATTTCTACCGCTGATGGAAGTGAACTTCGTGGAAACGAGCCCGATACCCGTGAAGGCGGCGATGGCCGCCATGGGGCTGCTCGAGCCGGTGTGGCGGCTTCCGCTGTGTCCTCCTCGGCCTGAAAACGAAGAAAAAATCCGCGGCGTGCTGGAGTGTCTGGGCCTTGTCGGAGACAGGCATGTTGCAAGAGCAAATTGAATCTCTATTCGATAAACCTCCTGACCGCTATAGCGACCAACACCTTCGGCTCTTCCAGCAATTCAAAGATGGCCTGAATGATGGCAGCATTCGCGCTGCCGAGCCCGATGCGAGTTCGCCCACGGGCTGGCGCGTAAACAGCTGGGTGAAGAAGGGCATTCTGCTTGGCTTCCGCATGGGCGCGGTTGTGTCGATGTCGCATAATGGCGCGGGCCAGGCGTTCTTCGATAAGGCCACTTATCCGCTCAAGAGCGTCAGCTTGGCGAATGCGGTGCGCATCGTTCCGGGAGGATCGAGCCTGCGCGACGGCTGCTTTCTCGGCAAAGGCGTCACCTGCATGCCTCCGATGTTCATCAACGTAGGCGCTTACGTCGGAGAGCAGACCATGATCGATTCGCACGCGCTCGTGGGAAGTTGCGCGCAAGTCGGCAAAAGCTGCCATATTTCCGCGGCGGCGCAGATCGGTGGAGTGCTCGAGCCCGTCGGCGCCATGCCCGTAATTATCGAAGACGAAGTGCTCGTCGGCGGAAACTGCGGAGTCTACGAAGGTACCGTCGTCAAACGCGGGGCCGTACTCGGTACGGGAACGATTCTGAATCGCTCCACGCCGGTTTACGACGTCACAAGCGGAAAGTGTGCTTGACAGCGAGCGACGATCAGCCCTTGATCATTCCGGAAAAAGCTGTCGTTGTGGCCGGATCGCGTGCGATTACCAAGGGCCGCGGCAAAGAGTGGGGGCTTTCGCTCTACACGCCAGTGATCGTGAAATACCGCGACGCCAAGACCGACCTGCGCACCCAACTCGAAGATCTGCTTCGCTGATCGCTCACCGCTGCGATCGAACGCGCGATTCAGCGGCTTCCACCGCGCGCAAATCTCCCGATAAAACTTTCGCGCCGCTATTATCCGCTTTCAACTCGAGCGATCGGGCGGCCGTTCCCTTGCGCTGAAACTCGCCGACCAGGGCATCCCCGATTTCCCGAGAGCTGTGGCGCACGATGGCCATCACCGCAGAGCCCGCGCCACTGAGGAATACGCCGGCGAGACCGGCATGCCGGAACGCGAGACATTCTGCAATGCCGGGAACCAAGCGGCGCTGCGGTATGGCTGATGAAGAGCGGTCGTCGGAACAATTCCGGCGAGAGTTCGCCGCCGGAGAAGAAGTTTGCCGCGAGCAGAGCAGTGCGCTGCAGGTTGGCGACAACGTCACGGCGGGAGTATTGAGCGGGAAGCACGGCGCGGGCCTTCTCGGTAGGCAATGCGACATCGGGAATCACGGCGACGAAGTCGAGAGCCTGCGAGACATTCGCCTTGGCGACCAATACGCTCGCAGCGTCTTCGCGGCATCGCGGCAACCACGAAACCGCCGTGCAGAGCGGCGGCGACGTTATCCGGATGGCCTTCGATTTCGGCAGCGACGCGAAGAGCATCCGCAAACGAGAGTTCGTGCCGCAGAGCTTACCGCCCAGGAGAATTCCCGCGACGATCGCGGCTGCGCTGGAACCGAGACCGACGCCGAGAGGGATGTCGTTCTGCACGTCGAGCTGTACGGAAGGAAGTGAGGCGTGCATTGCAGTTGCCGCGCTTTGCATTGCCTTGAGGATCAGATTGCTTGCGTCGCGCGGAATCTGGTCGGCATTCGCGCCGCGATAGGAAACCTGGAGCGGATTTTGCAAGTGTGGCCGAAGCGCGCAAATAAAGATTCAGCGCGATCGCGGCGCAATCGAAGGCGCATCCTACATTGGCGCTGGAAGCGGGAACGACAACAGAAAAAACGGGGCCGCCTGAACTGGAAGAATCAGGCGGCACGACTACGAGGCGGCGGAAACGGCCATGGCCTGTCCCATGAATTTTTCAAAGGCGGCCAGGCGCGGCTCGATGGCATCCTCGAGAGCGTAACGGCCGGCGAGCGCGTCGGTGGTTTTCAGGCCGTTACCGGTGACGCAAAGCACCGTTTCTTCATCGGGCCGTATGCGGCCCTGCTCGATCAGAGATCTTCGCGCAACCGACGGTCACGCCCGCGGCGGTTTCGCCGAAAATTCCCTCCGTGGTGGCGAGAAGCTCCATGCTGGTGACGATCTCTGCGTCCGAAACATCCTCGGACCAGCCACCACTCGAGCGAATGGCGCGGGTGGCGTAGAGCCCGTCGGCGGGATTGCCGATGGCCAGCGAGCGGGCAATGGTAGACGGCTTTTGCGGATCGATTTCGTCTGCACCGCTTTTCACAGCGCTGGAGATGGGCGAACAGCCGGTGGCTTGCGCTCCGAAAAATCGCACCGTCTTGGATTCGACGATTCCGAGCGCGATCAATTCGTTGAAAGCTTTGTGAATTTTGGTAATCAGCGAACCGCCGGCCATCGGCACGACGATGTTGTCGGGCAGGCGCCAGCCGAGCTGCTCGGCGATTTCGTACCCTACGGTCTTTGACCCTTCCGCGTAGTAGGGCCGCAGATTGATATTCACGAAGCCCCAGTGAAAACGCTCTCCGATCTGCGAACAGAGGCGGTTGACCTGATCGTAATTGCCGGCAATGCGGACCAGGCGCGCGCCGAAAATTTGAGTGCCAAGGATCTTCGCGGGCTCGAGATCGGCGGGAATGAAGATCCACGCGTCGAAGCCTTGCCGGGCGGCCTGGGCGGCGACGGCGTTGGCGAGATTCCCCGTGGAGGAGCAACTGACGGTCTGGAATCCGAAGGCTTTGGCATTTGCCAGAGCCACGGCCACGACGCGATCCTTGAAAGAAAGCGTGGGGAAATTCACGGCGTCGTTTTTTATATAAAGGCGGCGCGAGCCAATCTGCGCGGCGAGCCGGGCCGCGGAGACGAGCGGCGTCATGCCAACGGGGATTTCGGGCTTGTACCCTGCCGGAATCGGCAGCAATTCCGCATAGCGCCAGAGGTTGGCGGGGCGGCGGGCGATATTATCGCGCGTGAAGCTCGAGCGCGCGGCGTCGAGGTCATATTTGACGTCGAGCGGAGCGAGACAATCTTCGCAGATAGAGCTGGGACGATTGCCCCAGTCGCGATTACATTCGCGGCAGCGCAATGTGTAGTGTTCGGTCATAGCGGTCTCCAGGCTACGCTGGGCCCCTGCGCGCCAAAAAAAATGCCCCGTTCCGGGATGGGGGAACGAGGCGAAAAACTTACTACCGAGCTTCATGTCCCCCGCAAACCGGGCGGGAATTGGCACCTGCGACCAGTTGAACTGCGCTGGTCCGGTTGTCGTGGCGTCGTCGGGCCCGAACCCCTCAGCCACTCTGCATGAAGATCGCTCCGCGCAACTGCGTCGCGGATGAACAATGGTATCTAGGCTGCTAAGCATTCGTCAAGTCCTTACGCTGCCGACGCACAGAGCCTCCCAGGAGCACTCAGCCGATCACCTGCAAACGACGGCTGCTTGCAGCTTAGGGTATTTGTGGGCGGGGCCTACTCTCTTTTGGGGTATCGACAGGGGCGGGCGCTATCGGTTATTTTGGGTAGGCACCGAAAAGGAGGCAAGGAATGAAACGTCTTTCACTTATCGTGACCCTAGCCGGATTGTTTGGGCTGGGCGCGTATCAGGTTCGGGCCACCACGCCGCAGGATGCCGGGACGACGGCCAAGCAGGATGTCAAGGAAGCCGGCCACGACACGAAGACCGCGGCGAAGAAGACCGGCAGCGCAGTGAAAAAGGGAAGCAAGAAAGTCGCCAATGTGGGCGCCAAGGGCGTGAAGAAGGGCGCACAAAAGACCGAGCAAGGAGCAGGGAAGATCGAAGGTAAGACGCAGTAATTCACGCTGTCCAGTCGGGAGTTACAACCCGACAGCGAAAATCAACCGCGGATCCCTTGGCCAAAGAACGTGGCCTCGTGATGATCAATACGTTGCCGCGATTCTTCGGAGAGATCCTCCGGCCGGAACGCGGCCTCAGGATGACATAGTTCACCGCCCCGACGCCGAAACCGTGGAGGCTGAGATCCCGCCATCAGCATTACAACCTCGCTTCTGACTGGTTTTATAACTCATTAGCGTCACGGTATATCGCTTTGGAACATGTGTCGGTCCGGTTAATTGACCGGCTTTGATCTCGCAGGCTACCCTTTACAAACTTGCGCCGTCTCTCACACCGGTCGCGTCCAGCTCCGGTTTAGCTCCTGCTTCGCGCAAGCATCTGCCAAGGAGAAGCGTTGTGTCCCCTTTTCGAAAAATGGCCTGCGGGTTTGGTGCATTCATTTTCATTCTTAGCCTGTTTCCACACCTTTCCGCGCAACAAAATAACTGGGATGAGCTAAACGCGCGCGTTGATTCGCTTTATCAGCAGGGCAAGTACGAGGAGGCGGTCTCAGCGGCCCAGCAGCTTCTGGATTTTGCGGACGAGAAATTCGGTGCGGAGGCTCCTAATGTCGCTTCGTGCCTGAATAAGCTGGCTGTTCTGTATGAAGAGGTGGGAAATTTGGCCGATGCCGAGCCGCTTTACGAGCGGGCTCTCGAAATTCGCGAGCGGTCTTCAGGGCCCGACAATCCGGAGGTAGCTGCCAGCCTCAATAACCTGGGGGCGCTTTATGCCGATCAGGGCAAGTATGCGCAGGCTGAGCCGCTTTATGAACGCGCGCTGGCAATCCGGGAAAAAGCGCTTGATGCGAATAATCCTGATCTAGCGACGAGCCTGAACAATTTGGCTGTGCTTTACGATTTTGAGGGACGTGAAGCCGACGCGCTGCCGCTCTATGAGCGCGCGCTGGCGATTCGCGAAAGAGCGTTTGCACCGGATCATCCCGAAGTGGCCAAGAGCCTCGTGAATCTCGCGGGTTTGTATCGCGAAGAGAACCGATACTCGGAAGCCGAGCCGCTCTATCGCCGAGCGCTAGCGATCGACGAAAAGACTTTCGGTCCGGAAGAGCCGGAAATCGCGACGACGCTCGACGATCTCGGAACGGTCTACATTGCCGAAGGGAAATACGCGGAGGCCGAGCCACTCTACAAACGCGCCACGGCTTTGGCGGAGAGGAATTTCGCCAAGCAGCCGCTGGCGGCCACGATATTTACTGACTTTGCAAAGCTGGATGTAGCTGAGGGGCATTATGCTTCGGCCGAACCGCTGGGCATTCGCGCTCTGAGCATCCTGGAAGAGAATTTCGGCTCGAATAGCCCACGACTGGCACCGATTCTGGGCGGGCTGAGCGAAGTTTTTTACTTGCAGGGGCGTTATATGGAAGCTACGACAGCATTGCAACGCGAGCTGGAGATTCAGGAAAAAGCTCTTGGGCGCGACGATGCGGCGCTGGTTTCCATCCTCGATAATTACGCCGGCCTGCTGCTGAAGACCAATCACACCGCGGAAGCGGCGCAAGCCGCGGCACGCGCGAAGGCCATTCGGGCGAAGACGAACGCCACGGCAAGCAGCGACCCCACCAACTGAGCAATTCCGCTGCACGCTTCTTTAAGTGCTGGAAGAGCTTGCCTGCGATTCCGGTAGGGACTATATTCTCGACAAAGTTTGGCCCAAAGCATCCTCTTTACGTAATCTAAGCAAGGAGGTTGAGCATCATGCGTAGCAAGAGCATCGCTATTTTCGGGCTCGCTGTTGGAAGTTTGTTCGCGGTTTTCTCCGGCGCGATACCGGCCTGGCCCGGCCCATCGGGCTATCACATCCTGAAAACGATTCACCTGCCCGGCACTGAGGGCTGGGACTACCTCACAATGGACAGCGCTGCGCGAATCCTGTACATCAGCCGCGAAAACCATATCGACGCCGTGAATATCGATACCGGCGCTATGGTGGGCAAAGTGACCGGCTTGGACGGTACAAACGGCTTACTGCCGGTGCCCGAACTTGGCCGCGGCTTTGCCACCAATGAAGAGAAGAGCGAGGTTGTGATCGTTGATCTCAAGACCTTGCAAAAAATCGGAACTGCAAAGACGGGCAAAGCTCCGGATTCCTTTGCGTACGAACCTGCCAGCAAGCGCGTTTTCATCATGAACAGTGCTGGCGCCAGCGCGACCGCCATTAATGCCGCCGAGGGCGCGGTTGCCGGAACCGTACCGCTTGGCGGGCAGCCCGAGTTCGTCGTGGCCGACGGCAAGGGCAGCGTGTTCATCAACATTACCGACAAGAACGAGGTCGTTGAAGTCGATGGCAAGGCGCTGAAGGTGCTTCATCGCTGGCCGCTCGCGCCGGGCGAAGGCCCCTCCGGTATATCGATGGATCGGAAGAATCGGCGGCTCTTCTCAGCCTGCGACAATCAGAAAATGATCGTTATGAACGCGGACACAGGCAAAGTGGTAGCGGCGTTGCGCACGGGGGCGGGAACGGACGCGAGTGTCTTCGATCCGGAAACGATGAACGCCTTTGCGCCGGCCGGAGGTGCGGGAACTCTAACCATCATTCACGAAGACTCGCCCGACAAGTTCAGCGTGCTGGAGGAAATCGACACGCAATCGGGCGCTCGGACCGCCACATTGGATACGAAAACGCACGACGTAATTACCGTTACTGCGAGGCATGGGCACGGGTCTACGCACAACGACGTGCTGGCGGATACATTCGTCGTGCTGGTCATTGGCAAGTAGTTCGTGGAGAAGTAAAGCTGGGCAGAGTCCCGCGGCAAAGCGTAACGGTGTATAGGGCCTAAACTAAGCGCGAAAAGTTACAAGTGCGCTGAATCGGCTCGCGCGTTAGCGTTGACGCTGCTGCTCGCCGCAGCCGCCGTGGGCATGCAGTCTTGCGTCGGCTCAACGCAAAGCGGCGGCGGGGAGGCGGTTCGATCACGTTGCCGCTGACGCTGCAGGCCTCGTCGAATTCGGCGACGACGAATCTGCAAACCATTACCATTTCCGTACCGTAAACAATCTCGACACCTCTGGAAACGAAAGAGCAGGAAGAATCAGCGCTAGTAGGCCATAGCGTTGCGGGTGAAGAGTGGACCCGGAGCTTTGCCTTCGGCGCACGCCTTGAGGCGAAACATCAGCTCTCCCCAGGTGGTATTGCAACTCGTGAAGTAATCTGTTTCAGCCTTCCAATCCGCATGCGCGAATCGCAGCATGGTGCCGCCGTTCTTGGAAGCCGTGTCGAATACAAGCTTTGTGCCGCTCCATTCCTGGCCTGACTTGCAAATCCATTCGGCGGTTTGCGACGGCGCCATACGCGCCGCGCTTAACTCGTAAACCGTAGCGCGATTGAAAAAGCCCAAATCCACCGTGTGGGCGGCCTTATTTTCCGTCACGTCCTCGCTCCACCATTGCGAAAAGCCTTGAGGAGTGGAGACCAGCGTGTGAACACGTTCAGCGGGCGCAGCAATGAATATGGCGTGCCGAATATCGGGCATGAGGCCTCCTACGGTTAGTTCGACTTGGGGTTGAAACCATACCAGAGAAATTTCATACGTTCCCTACTTGTCCTTCGCTCCCTTCGAGAATTTCGGGCTCTCGAGCGTTCCCTCGATCCGGAACGGAAACGACAACTTGCCATCCGTCAATTTGGCTCCCGCAAACCGAGCGAACGTGTTGGTCAAGAAGCCCTGCTTCGTGGTAATTGCCGCTACGCCCTGATAGTTCAGATCGTCGGAGCCCGAGACGCTCACACTCCCCGATCCATCCACATCCACTCCATAGCCGTCGATATCAATCGTCTTGCTCGTAATCCGCAGGTTCGCCAGCTCCAGGTCCGTGGAAATCGACGAGAACGAATCGGGATTCTCTTTGGCGGGGCCCAGATCGTTGAAGTGCGCCAGCTTCATCAAGTTTGCGTTGAGCATCAGGCTCGGCACCTTGCCGTTAGTCACCTTTACGTGCCCCGTCCCATGCATTCCCGCCAGCGGGCTCTGGGTGTGCTCGATCTCTCCGGCGAGCTTCAGGTCTCCTTCCAGTTTTCCTGTCATTCTCCCGTGCGTTTCGTGGAACGCCGCCAGCAGATGGTCCATATTGATTCCGCTCATTCGCGCGTCCGCCTTAAAGCTGGCGTTCTTTTTCGCCACGTTTACGGAAAAGTCGCCCGTCGTTTTACCGCCATACACGTCTGCTCTTACGTCCGTGAAAAAAGCCGCCCTCGACTCCAGCCGAAACTTGGAGTTCACATTTGTCGTCTCCACAGCACCGAAACGCAAGCGGCTCGCCTTCCAGTTGCCCTGGCCGGCCAGCGCGGGAGAAGCCGGATTGACGATTGCAGCCACGTCCACCCGATCCAGTTCACTGTGATGTCGTGGGCCTCGAAAAACACAGGGCCTGGTGCGTCCGAAGGCTCCAGCAGATTCGACGCGATCAACTGCCCCCGATTAATCACCACTTTGTCGATGATGCCCAGGGGAAAGGTGTTCTTCGAATTCGCTGCTTTAGGATTCTCGAAGTTCCAGGGGCCATCAGGGTCCGACACCAGATTGATCTCCGGGTCCTCCAGCACGAGCGAGCGGATAACCATCTGCCGGTGCAGCAGCGCCCAAAAGTCGAGTACGGCATCCGCCCGCGCCACTTTAACGATGTAACTGGGCGGAAATAATGGAGGGCTTTTCACCCCAAACTGCTCGATGTGAATCGTTACGTGGGGAAAGAAGGTCAGCGCCAGGCGTCCGATTTCCACTTTCTTTCCGGTATTCTCTTCGAAATAGGAAATCACCTCGGGCCGGTAGCGGTCCAAATTGAGGAAAACGGGCGCCAGGAAAACCAACGCAGCCAAAAGACAGCCGGCGATGACAATCAGACTAAGAGCGATCCTGCGGCGGGTAGTCATACCAAACTCCAGACTCTTCCAGGATTTCTGCGAGTGCACTCCCGGGAAATTTTAATTCTACTCTGTCCGTTTCGCCCTTGGCGGCTGGTTGTGGGCGCGACGGGAACCACCCTTTTGATGGCTTCAGAGACCGGGCGGACAGAAGAGAAGATTACTTTGCGCCGCTGACGATGCGGGCGTCTGTCCCATACAGCACGTCTATGAAAGAAAAATGGCCCGGGAAGTAGGAACTCTCGCGAGGGCTGACTTCCTGACTGGGTCGCTACGACTATTTTGAGGAGATCGCCGCGGATACCGAGAGTCCTTCCAAAGACAGTTTCTCCTGCGAGAGGCAGAGGTCCCAATCGCAGATTCCGGCTTAATTGAGATATGCTTTGAAGATGACCGATCCTTCAGGGTCCGAAGTTAGACCGGCCACTATCCTTATAGATATGCAGCTCCAGAAGACGCCCGCCGAAGAGCACGATGCGTCGCTTCAGGAACTGAGGCGACTCATTGAAACGCTGGGGTGGGATATCGTCGGAGCGCTCACGCAGAAACTGCATTCCCCTACGGCCGCGTCTCTCATCGGGCCGGGAAAACTCGAAGAACTGAGCGCGCTCGTGAAAGCGCCCCGTAAGGCCGAAAGCGTGGTATTCGATCACGAACTAACCCCCACCCAAGTAAGAAACATTAGAGAAGCGACCGGCGTGGAGGTTTACGATCGGCCGGCCGTCATCCTCGAGATTTTTCATTGGCATGCTCGCACCAAAGAAGCGCGACTTCAGGTGGAGTTGGCAAGGCTCAAGTACCTCGCGCCCCGCAAGAGCGTGTCGGGGGCCAAAGAGCGAAAGGGTGGAGGACGTGGCGGCCGAGGGGTCAGCGAGTCCTTTCACGAGACCGAGCGCCGGGAAGTGCGGGATCGAATCAGCGAACTGCAACACGAACTCAAAGAGGTCCATCGAGAGCAAGTCGAGCGCCGTCGCCATCGCGAAGGTTTGCCCAAGGTCGCCATCGTCGGCTATACCAACGCCGGAAAGTCTTCACTCATGCGGGCGCTCACCGCGAGCGAAGTGCTCGTGGCCGATCAGCTCTTTGCGACTCTCGATACTACCGTGCGAGCATTGCAGCCGGAGACTCAACCTCGGATTCTCGTTTCCGACACGGTTGGTTTCATTCGAAATCTTCCCCACGATCTGGTGGCTTCATTCCGGTCGACTCTCGATGAAGCGCTGGACGCCTCGCTTCTGCTCCACATAGTGGATGCGGCGGATCCGGCGTTGCGCTCCCACATTGAGGTGACGAAAGAAGTGCTCGAAGGCATTGGGGCGGGAAAACTCCCGGCTCTTCTGATTCTAAACAAGATCGACGCCGTCGATATTTCGCAAAAGGCATTGCTAGAAAAAGAGTTCCCCGAGGCCATAGCGATGTCCGCGCTGAACCCTAAGGACATCGAGGCACTTCACTCCCGTCTCGTCAGTTTCTTTCTCGACAACATGGATCAGGTGGAGCTCGTCGTTCCCTACGGCAAGGAAGGCGTGCTCGCCGACATCCGCAAGAACATCCTCGTGGTCAGCGAGTCGTACGAGGAAAAGGGTGTTTGTCTCAAGATAAAGGCGAACCCCGGCACCGTTACCGCCTTGAAGCGACGGCTCGCGTCGTAAGAACTCCGGCGAATTCCACAGCGCGGTCGCTGCTCGCGACCGCGCCTTGTAGCAGGAATTGGCCCTCTCCTGATTCGTCACCAAAGCAGCTTCAGCCCGAATTGGAGCTGGCGCGAAGTGGTCGACGTATTGGTGACGACGCCAGCCGTCGGCGACGCACCCCCTGTAGCCGCGGTGAAAACGACCGGATTCGGAGCATTGAGGTTGGCGCGATTGAGCAAATTGAAAGATTCGGCTCGGAACTGCAGGTTGAATCGCTCCGAGAGCGCGAATCTTTTTGCGAGTGACAGGTCCAGTTCCGCCAAACCTGGACCCTGCAGGACATTGCGGCCGACGTTTCCGTACGTGCCGGGCAACGGCTGAACGAAAGCGTTGGGATTGAAGTATTCGCCGGGAAGCCCAAGGATGAGCGGCCCGGTGAAAGCCGGATTCCAGGAGGGCCGCACAGGATTGCGGGTGTCACCGTCGTTCGATGGGTTGTAAGAGAGCTGCGGTGTGAACGGCAGACCGGATTGAATGGTTTCGATTCCGCTGAGCTGCCAATCTTCAATGAGCGCGGTTGAGCCATGCAGCGCGTGCGAAGAACGCTGCGCCCAAACGGAAGATCGTATGTGGCGTTGATGACCGCGCTATGGCGAATGTCAAATGAGGCGCGACCATAATCGGCCATTGGTTGGAGCGGATCGGCAACGAATGCCGGGGAGTTCGTGGCCACGCTGGTGTTCATGTTGTCGCCGTCGTCGAGGGCTTTGGCGAAAGTGTACGCCCCGCGGAATTGCAGGCCGCGCGCGATGCGGTGATTTATGTCGACCTCGAGACCGTTATAGGAACTGACGCCTTCGGAGAACCAGTCCGTCGTGTTCCAAACGGAGTTGTTAGCCAGCGGCGCGTTAGCGGGGAAGTAGAAGGCGCCTGCGGGATAGCCGCTGGGGCAAGGCGACGCGGGGCAGATCGTTGGAACAGGAAGATTCGTATCGAGCGAGAGCAACTCATGATAACCGTGCGAACCGATATAGCCCACGCTCAAGACTGTATTCGGTGCGATTTGCTGCTCGATTTTAAGCGTGTAGGATTCGACCGTCGGCGTCTGAAGGTTTGGCTGCACGCCGCTGGGAATAACTTTCGCGCCGGCATAGGTTTTGTCGGGAGCGATGCTGGAAAACGGAATGTTCTTCACCGCGTAAACTGTGTTGTAAGGCGGATTCTGGTCCAGGCGGTAACTCAGATTGTCGAGCAGCGCGTAATAAACGCCAACACCCGCTCGAATCACCGTCTTCTTTGAAGCGAAGGGAGCCCAGGCGAGGCTCAGGCGCGGCGCCGGCAAGAATTTGGCGTTGTTTACCGCCAGGGCAGAAGTGCCTACAGCAGGCGGAGAAAGAATCACGCCGGCGGAGTTGTAGAGGTAATTGGACGCGCGGCCATCGACCTCATTCCAGCCGTTGGTGAATTCGCCTCGAAAACCGATGCGCAGCTCGAGCGAAGGCTTCAATTTGACGGCATCTTCCGCGTAGAACGCGCCTTCGGAAGAACGCCAGCCCAGCGGCGTATAGGAGGGCGCATACGTGTACGTGCTTACGATGCCTTGCTGAATGAATGTCTTCAGGCTAGCGAAGGAGATTTGACCGTACTGATCCTGCACAAGGCTGTCGTTCGATTGCAGACGCTGAAACCAGACGCCGAGATCGAAGAGGTGATTGCCATGCGTGAGCGTCAGGTGGTCTTCGGCGGTAAAAAGATTGCGCGCCGCGCGGAGATTGCTTCCGGCGTTGGTGCCGCCGTTGCTGATCTGCGAGGCTCCGTTCAGCGTGGTACCGCCGCCCACGACCACAGCGCCGACGGGCCGGCCGGCATTGACCCAGGAGGGCAAGTCCACCGTGGTTCCGCTATTGAAATAGAATCCACCGCGGGAAAAGCCAAACGTGGCGCGATTGAGCACGCTGGGAGAGAAGATGTGCGTCTCACTGAGCGAAGCCACCTGCTCGCGCAGAAAAATGTCGTCAACAGTGAAGGGATTGTTGCTCGGAGAATGCGCCGTGCTGTCGTCGGCAGTGTAAACGGCGGCGAAGGAATCTTTGCTCGAGAAGGTCTCGTCGAAGCGCGCCGTTCCGAAATCTTCCCGCACGTGCTGCACAGGATTGGTGAAAGCTTCGGCAATTCCGCTTGGCGCTCCCGTGGAGGTCGGAAGTTCGGGGCCGTTGGCTACGGGCCACAGAGCGAGCAGCGGCCGAATACCGGCAACTGCACTGGCGCGCGAGGCGGCGTCCGGCACGAGTGTGACGTCGCTTAAGCCCAGGTTTTGGCGGAAGCCTTCGTAATTTACGAAGAGAAAGGCTTTATCTTTCTTGATCGGTCCGCCGAGCGATGCGCCAAACACATCGCGTTGAAACTGCGGAATATCACCGTGATCGAAGAAGTTGCGCGCGTCCAGGGCGCTATTGCGCAGAAATTCATACGCGCTGCCATGGACGCCATTTGAACCAGAGGCCGTGACGATATTTATTTGCGCCCCGGGGCGCTTGCCATATTCGGCCCCATAGTCGTCTTTCACCACGGAAAATTCTCGGACAGCATCGACGCCCAGAAGTTGACCACTCGCTCCTCCCGGAGTGTTATTGATCTCCGAAGCCCCCGTATACTCGACCCCGTTGAGCAAGTAGAGATTTTCCTGGGGCCGGCGGCCTGATGCGGAAAACATGTTGCCCACGACTGAATTTGAAGTGCCGATGCCTCCGGCACGCTGCGAGGTGTAGTTCACCACCCCAGGATTAAGCGTTACGAGTTGATCGTAACTGCGGCCGTTCAACGGCAGATCCTTCACCTGGCGCTCGCCAACCAGTCCGGAGGTTTCGGTGGTGGTCACATCGGCGGAAATTGCGGTCTCCTGGACCTGGACGTTCTGCTGCAGTTCGGCGACCGCAAGCTGAAGATCGACGGTAGCCCTTTGCCCCAATACCAGGTTCACTTTGGCGCGCGCGGGCTGAAATCCGGCTTTTTCGGCTGAGACTTCGTAGGCGCCCACGGCAAGAGCGGGCGCGTCATAACGGCCGGAATCATCGGTGGTCAATGTGCGAAGGGAGCCGGTCTCAAGATTCTTGATTTTTACGGTGCCGCCGGCGATGGCACTGCCCGTTGCGTCGCTCAGAGTTCCGCGAATGGCCGCGTCATCCTGGGCCAAGGACGTTGTCGTACTGAAAGCACCTGAAATCAAGACAAACAACAAAAATAAAAGAGCGCGATACCGCAATCTGTGTGTTGTAACTCCTGATCTGCCGCTTAGCATTTCGCAATTCCTCTCAGTAGCTGAATTTGTATTGCTGGCGCGAGGAGTGCCGACGTCGCGATGGAATCGGCACTGAATAGTGGGTTCAACAACAGCGACGAGAGGTGTCCTCTGAGAGGAAGGAAACGGTCTGAGTTGGGCCTAGCTTGAATTCGTTATACGGCTTCACGATCAGGTCCCTCGATTAGAAAACAACTAGTGCTTGCTTGGATGATGGCAGAGCAGATCTGCCGGCGAAGGACGGACAGCGACTAGAAGCGACAACAACAGCGGCTTGCGCCCGCAGGGGCGTGAGAAGAAGCGGTGTTTGCTTCGACGGGCGTCATAAAAGTCGGTCGAGAAAGACTACTTTATGCGATGTACTTATGTCAACGGAAAGATGGGGCGATAGCGCCGCTCTCGATTGGCGTGCTTACCATCAAATCGGCGTATTCTCGTGGATGGAAGCGGAGGGGATGAAGTTATGAATCCGAAAGAAGCACTCAAGCCGGAGACAATCAGAAAAGTAGCGAAAGAGATTCCGGGATACACGTACGGCACTCCAGAAGCAGCCAGATCCCCTGTTTCGCTCGGCGACTTGGAATTGTTGAAGAAGGCCGTGAATTTCACCGAGGAGGACGAGAGATACCTGCGCAAGGCCGGCGAGGTGCTTACGGACCAAACCGAAGAAGTCATAAAGAAATGGCGAGGGGTCATCGCCTCCAACCCGCACCTCGCCCAATATTCGTTCGGACCCGACGGCAAACCGGATGCGCACTACTCGGCTGAGAGTGGGTTACGGTTCCGGCAATGGATTCTGGACACTTGTTTCCGGCGCTACGATCAGGATTGGCTCAATTATCAGCAGGAGATCGCACTGCGCCACACCAGCGTAAAAAAGAACCAAACGGACCACGTGGAATCCGCCGCGTATATTCCACTGCGGTATGTGATCGCGTTTACGGCAGTAATCAACGACGCCGTCAAGCCATTTCTCGGCGCGAAAGGCCATTCGCCCGAGGAGGTTGAGCGGATGCATCGTGCCTGGTGCAAGTCTGTGCAGCTACAAATCGCGTTGTGGAGCGAGCCCTACGCGGACAGCAAGTTTGCGCCCGACGAGTGGTGATTTTACGGGCAAGAGATTCGCGATGTCCTGAAATGCGCACGCGGGAGGATT
This sequence comes from uncultured Acidobacteriota bacterium, assembly GCA_963804535.1. Lineage (GTDB taxonomy): Bacteria > Acidobacteriota > Terriglobia > Acidiferrales > UBA7541 > Palsa-189. Next base: position 43,064 of record CAWDQT010000034.1, on the reverse strand, counting down.
TACAGCGACCGCGAACTAAGCGACTTATTATCAACTATCTGCAGCTTAAAGGGGATGTTCAGGGTCTTTACCAGCATCACCTGATTGTTCGATACGCAGGGCGTCTCTAGGCTGGAACTGCCAGGAGGTGAAGCGAACTATGGCAAAAAAGATGAATATGATCACTGGCGTCGCGGCGTTGGCGCTCGTTTTTGGCGCAGCTCCGGCATTCGCTCAATACGGCGGAACGAGCGCGGCACGACCCGGCAGCCGCAAGGACGCCAACAGGATTCCACGTACGAGTCAGGACAATTCGGACACGACTTCGGCAAACACGAAGTCATCTGGCGATGAGAATTTCGCCAAAAAGGCGGCGGAAGGCGGAATGGCCGAAGTAAAACTCGGTCAGCTTGCCGAAGAGAAGGGTTCTAGTCCGGCAGTGAAGAATTTCGGACGGCGGATGGTGCAGGATCACTCGAAAGCTAACAACGAGCTAAAGGACGTGACTTCGAAAGAGAACATTCCTCTGCCGAACGAAATGGACAAGTCAGATCAGGCTACATACGACCGCCTGTCGAAGCTTTCCGGTGACGCCTTCGACCGTGCCTATGCACGGGACATGGTGAAGGATCATTCGAAGGATGTCTCCGAATTCCAGAAGGAAGCGAAGAACGGGAAAGACGAGTCCATAAAGAATTTTGCGGCTCAGACTCTGCCGACGCTGCAAAACCACCTGGATCAGGCCCGCCAGATGGAACAGGCGGTAAACCAGTCTTCGAGTAATGGGAACACGTCTGGGACCGGCAATACCGGCTACGGCGGTAATTCCGGGAGCGGCTATCCCACCAACAACCGTACGAATCCAGGGACGACTTCGGGAAACTCGCCCTCTCGGTAGTTAACCTGGCCCATCGCTTGGGTATGAATCGTGCCGGCCTTTCCTCAACTGAAAGGCCGGCACTTTCTTTGAGACGCCGTGTCAATCTTCTGCTTTAGAGTAAGATCAACTCATCCGGACCATGCACAACGGAACCGCACGGGCCAACACATTCACAATAGAAAAGAGCTAATTATGCGAGCGACTCTCCTGGCGGTTTTCTTTCTTCTGCTGTTTCTCGGCGCTCGGTCTTCCGTCATCGTCAGCGGAGCGCAAAATGCTCCGTCGCGAAATCCGCAAACTCAAGTTTCGCAAGGACGCTACCTGGTCGAGGAAGTAGCGAAATGTTCGGAGTGCCACACGCCTCGCGACGCGGAAAATCAACTCGATCGGTCGCGATGGCTTCAGGGCGCTTCGATCTGGATCGTGCCGGTGCATTCCATCTCCAATTGGGCCCAATTTGCTCCGCCGCTCGCGGGTTTGCCGGGTCTTAGCGACGAGCAGATGGAGCGCGTCCTGGAAAAGGGCGAAGCGGCGAACGGGCGAGAGATCCAACCTCCGATGCACCGTCTACCACCTGAACCACGCGGATGCCCAGGCCGTCATTGCCTACCTGCGTTCTCTGCCAACCGCAACGAGCCGCTAAGGATCCTCGCAAACTGTAATTCGTCTGATTTCTGTCAAGGTGTGGACAAGGCACCTGAGCGATGTGTATTCTTCGGCCTCCGGCCAGGGATCGAGTGGTAAGTACACATCTGAAAAGCGGAGTTCTTAAGAGGATCTAGGGAGGAGCGCGATGGAAATTAAGAGCGAGTTTGTTACGACAAAAGTGAGCGACGGGACCTCGATGCGGCTGTATGTGGCGCGCCCGGCTGGTGCGGCCCCTGGGCGGGGGCTTCTAGTGATGCAGGAGGCGTTCGGTGTGAACGCACATATCCGCGATGTCACTGAGCGGTTCGCGCGGGAGGGATTTTTGGCCGTTGCGCCGGAACTCTACCATCGAACGGGCGCCGGATTCGAAGGAAGGTACGACGATTTCCCCTCCGTTATGCCTCACATGAGGGAACTGCGCGATCCAAACCTGGAAGCGGACTTTCGAGCGGCCTACGATTGGCTGCGGGCTAATGGCGTTGCCGCAGGCTCACCGATCGCGGCGGTTGGTTTCTGCATGGGAGGCCGGGCCGCGGTTCTGGCGGCGATTACGCTGCCGCTCGAATGCGCGGTTTCGTTCTACGGCGGCGGCATTGCGCCGAGTCCGATGAATCCCGGTTTCCTGGGGCGTGTGAAAGATCTGAAGGCTCCGGTCCTGCTCTTCTGGGGCGGGCGAGACCAGCACATTACGCCAGAACAAAGGAGCGCAGTCGCTGATGCGTTGAAAGCGGCGGGAAAGAGTTATGTCAACGTGGAGTTTTCCGAAGGCGACCACGGTTTTTTCTGCGACGCGCGCCCGAGCTATAACCCAGTCGCGGCCGCGCAGGCCTGGCCGCTCACATTGGCGTTCCTTAATACATACACGGCAGCACGCGAACAACGGGCCTCAGCGCGCTCGTAAATTCTTTGCAGGAATGCTTCGTCGGAGAGCAGCGAAGCGGGCGTGGAAACTTCCGCCGTTAAGCGGTGGTCAAGCTTTCAGTGAGTCCAGCCGGGGCGGCATCTCCAGAAAAGCGCGGGTGACGTGCCATAGCTGGTGACGATTCAGCCCGAGAACGAGCGAGTGCGCCATACCCGGCAAAATCGCAAACTGCCGGTCTGAATTGGGCAGCTTGCGATAAAAATTGAGGCAGTCCTCGTCGGTAGCGATGCCATCGTATTCGCCGCGCGCAACGAGCACCGGCGCATGAATCTTTTGCGGATCGATGACCGGCAGATTGGCGGTCATATCGAGATACGTTCCTGTAGGGACGCTGTCACCGAAACGCAGCTCCGCATCCGCGAGAGCGTCTCCAACGGCAAGATCGGACGTGCCGCTCTTATCGCGGGTAAAAATGCTGTGGATCATCGCGCCGTCCCGCGGACGGCGGTTGTGAGTGCGATAGAACTCGAGCTGCTTGGCGCGGTCTGAGAGTGTTGGTGAGCCTTCGCCTGTATAGGTCAGGGCAGTAAGGACGAGGCGGTTGATGCGCTGGGGCTGCTCCGTGGCGTAAGCGCCAGCGCGAAGCGCGCCCGACGATTCCCCGAAAAAATGATAGCGCTGCTGGCCTGTTTCGCGCGCCACGACTTCCACCGCCGCCTTGAGGTCCTCCACGCCATCAGCGATGTTGGAGTTTCCTTCGCCAACTGACGATCGGCCGTACCCCGAAAAATCCATCGTCCACACGTCGAATCCATATTCGGCGAATTTGTTCATCAAAGAATATTCGCCGTGGCCCGGAACGCTGAGGTCGAAAGTCGGCCGGCCTGAAATGGATGAGCCGTGCACGAGGAAGAGCACCGGCTCTGCGCCTTGACGCGAATGCGGCGGATTCAGGCGCTTTCGAAACAGGTAAAGTTTCAGATTGCCGCGCTGAGCCCAATACTCATTGCTCCAGATTTTCTTATCTGGCGCGGCGGAGGGCGCTTCATCGTCCTTTTGAGCCCCTGATTTTTGCGCAGCCAGCGTTTCTCTTCCGAGAGCGCTCAGAAGCGCCGGAGCCGCACCTGCGAAGCCTAAGCGGTACAGAAAGGAGCGGCGGGACGATTCGGGAATTGCAGACGCCATGATTGCCTCCTAACTCGAAAGGCGCGGCGGCTCCGAATTAGAGAAGCGCAATAGGAGCTGCCGGAGGGTACGATACTCTCATCCGCGAGTGAACCGCAACACCTGACGGCGCACGCAAAAGTGCCACAGTAGAAGGTATTTAGCGGCCAGTCTTTGAAGCTTCGGCTAACGTTTGAGCTGGCTCGATTTCCTCGACAGGTTGGCGCGCCACGGTTCCAGGCGGCGCGGCGCGCAGATACTGCGCGGGCCAAGATATGGGCTTGCCGAGCTCGGCAGCGGCATGGAGCGGCCAGTAGGGATCACGCAGCATCTCGCGAGCCAGCAGAACGATATCTGCCTGGCCCTGGCGGATGATTTCGTCGGCCTGATGCGGTTCGGTGATCATGCCTACGGCTCCGGTAAGAATTCCTGCATCGCGGCGAATACGTTCCGCAAACTGCACCTGATAGCCAGGCCCGATCGGAATCTTCGCGTCGGCTACGTTTCCTCCAGAGGAGCAGTCGACCAAATCCACGCCGAGAGGGCGCAGGCTTCGAGCCAATTCAACGGCTTGCTCGATATCCCAGCCGCCTTCCACCCAGTCCGTTGAGGAGATACGAATAAACAGAGGCAGTCGCTCCGGCCAAAAACGGCGGACCTTGGAAACTACTTCGCGGACGATTCGCGTGCGGTTTTCGAAGGAGCCCCCGTAGAGGTCCGAACGGTGATTGCTAAGCGGCGAGAGGAACTCATGAAGGAAATATCCGTGGGCGGAATGAATCTCGAGCAGGCGAAAGCCGGCGTCGAGCGCTCGTTGCGCAGCTTTTCCGAAGGCGTCCGCGATTGCGGCGATACGCTCGATTGTGGCCGCAGTGGGCATGGGATAGTTAGGAGCAAAGGGAATGGCGCTGGGCGCGACGACGTCGCTCCAGCCACCTTGCTGCTCGGTAAGTTTGCCCCCGCCCTCCCATGGACGAGCGGTGCTCGCTTTGCGGCCGGCGTGAGCGAGTTGGATACCCGCCACGCTGCCCTGGGAATGTATGAATTTCGCGATGCGCGCGAGCGGTTCGATATGTGCTTCGCTCCAAATCCCTAAATCTTGAGGGCTGATGCGGGCCTCGGGCAAAACGGCGGTAGCTTCTGCTATTACAAGCGCGGCTCCGCCCACCGCGCGGCTGCCGAGGTGAACGAGGTGCCACTCCGTCGCGAAGCCGTTTTCGCAAGAATATTGGCACATAGGTGAGACGGCGATACGGCTGGCGAGCCGGACGTCGCGGATTTTGAGTTCGTCAAAAAGTCCCTTTATTGGGGCCGGTTGAGCCATCTACGCGGTTCCTTCCGATGAGTTTAGGGATACTAATCGTCTCAGGCTATCTGCTAATTGGCAAAATGAAAAGAGTAGCTGGGTATGAGAGAGGAAGCGCCTGGGATGGCTTCAATCGATCAGCGACAACCGGTCCGATTTAGCTCGCGGAGCTTTTCCATCGCTTCCACATTGCCTTTTTCGGATGCCACAGATAAGAGCACGCGCGCCTGATCGCAATTTCTGGCCACGCCGTCTCCGTGCAGATACAGATCGGCAAGGTCCATTTCGGCAGCGGAATTTCCCTTCTCGACTGCTGACCAAAGCAGCTGAGAGGCTACCGTTGGATTGCGGGGCTGGACACGGCCGTCCAGATATTGGCGGGCGAGCATGAGTTGCGATTCGCCGGTATCCCAGGTGGCAGAGGAGGCTGAGAGGCATTGGTTTTAGTATTTTGCTGCGGAGGAACCGCTGGCGATGCTGTGCCGGTGCCTGGTGTCGTGGGCGGAGCGAGTTGCGCGATAGGAGCTTGTGGCGATGCAGTTTGCGGGGAAGCTGGAGCTTGAGGAGCAGGAGCAACGGCTTGAGGAGCGGCCTTAGGCGCGAAAGGATTCGGTGACACGGTGTTCGAATGAGCCTGCGTAATCGGATTGGGTTGGACGCTTGGGGCAATGGAGGGCGAAGTTGCCTGAGGAGCCGGCAATTGTCCCTTGTCTGCAGGCAGTGAGTTTGCTGTGCTTGCGTCGGGTGGCAGATCGGATGTCGCCGGATCGTCGTGAGGCAAGACAGGGCTGGAAACGACTGGATTTGGCGTCTGCGTATTACCGAATGGGTTGAAGCCGTTCGGCAAGCCATAATGACGCAAGCCTAACCACGCCGCAGAGCCCAACAAAGCACAAAGTAAGAACCCGCCGAGCACGCCTCGAACGAAGGACGCCTCACGCACCGGAGGATCGGGATCAAAATGGGTGATCCACGGCATGGCATTGGTCTGTTGTGAATCGCCCGGCTGCGGGCGTAGGGTGGCCGCGCCGCGCAAATTCTGGAACAGCGGCGCAGTTGTCTCCGGGCGAACCGCCGGCCGCACCGAGGGAGGCACCCAGGCCGGACGCGCATTCGTTTCGGGAGCAGCTTGCGATGGTGTAGCTTGTGCCGGGCCCTCGTTCAATGTGGGACCCGCCGCAACATTGACCTTCGTTAAATCAGGCGTTACATCAGGTTTCGCTTGCGAGGGTGGCGAGGATGCCCGATTCGGAATGGGTACGCCATGGGCATTGCTCCGCCGCGCCGCTGCTGACGTGTCCACCGTGTTTGATGCTTTTGCCCAATTGAGAATCTGGTCAGCTGCTCCCGCCGGCAGAACAGTAAATCGGACGCCGCCGACCTTGCGCGAAGCGTCCATCCAGACCAGTTCGCCGACTGCATCCAGGTGGTTCGTAGCTCCCAAAAGAATAGAGAGACGAACGACTCCGCCATGCTCAACCGGCTTGACCAAATGGAACCGCAGGCCTTCGCAAGAAATATCGGTGATCACGCCACCGTTATCATAGGGCTCCAAATTGACATACGCGAGCCGACGAATTGGAGTTCGCGGGCTCTTCCTGCGTTCCGTGTGGTTCATCAGAACCGTCTGACCGGGTCTTTCGTCTTCGATCATGGAGCGGGATTCCGTTCCTTCGGTTGGATCCGACGGTGATTCTTCAGGAAGCCTCATTCTTCCTATCCCCCACGTAACCTAAAAAATGGTTTGCGATTGGAATTCCCATCTATACACCTATAAAGGGCTTCCTCTCAATACAGTAAGTTCCCCCCTGCCATTGATGGTTTAGGGGATGGGCGCAACGATGCGCATCACTGAGACGCGCAGATTGACTCGGTCTGAATGCAGGCCGTAAGCCCCTGTATATCAAACATTTCCGAATTTAAGCCTAGGGGTCGCCGCGACCGCGTAGTTTGTACCGGAATTGCGTCAGGGGCCTGGAGGATTGATCCAAGAGCGGGTGAAGACGTCTGCGAGCGTGAACGACACCATCAGCGCCAGCCAGAAAAATCCTGCCAGCACGACGATCCGGCTGAGCCCTGGGCTGTACCACAGGTGCATAAAGAAAAGTCCTACCAGGGACATCTTTACGACGGCGATTGCCAGGGCTATGACGGTATTGAATGGTCCGAGATCAACGTAAGCAATCCCTGTGGTCAGCGCGGCCAGCACCAAAAGCGTCATGAAAACGAGAATGTAAGTTCCCACGGAAGGATTTTCTTCGTTCATTTGTAACGCCCGCCGATGAGATAGAGCAGCGGAAAAAGATAAATCCAAATTATATCGACGAAATGCCAGTAGAGTCCGGAGACTTCCACGCGATTGTAGTTTTCGCGCGAAATCTTTCCCCGCCACGCGAGAATCGCCATAATGGTCAAGAGACCGATGCCGATGATCATGTGCAGCGCATGAAGGCCGGTCATGAAGAAATAAAAACACATGAACATCTCAACGGTGCGCTCCGGAGCGCCGCGCAAGCTTTCCAGTGCGGGGTGGAAGTTCAGCCCGGGAACCATGTGTTCCTGCCATTTGTGGAAATATTCGGTGAACTTCATCCCCAGAAAAGCGATCCCGAGAATAATGGTGGCGGCGAGAAATCCGATCAGTGGCCTGTGCTTACCTTCTCGCGCCGCGTGGACAGCCATGGCCATGGTAAAGCTGCTGGCCAGCAGCACAAACATCATCGCAGCTCCGAGATCGATTTCGAGCCCGTGACTTCCGGCAGCGAATCCGGAGTAATAAAGCGATCGATAGATGATGTATCCGGTGAAGACGCCCCCAAAAAACAGCATCTCGGTGGCCAGGAAAACCCACATGCCGAAATTGCCGGCGTCGCGCTGCTGTTCGATATCTTCGAATTGATGATGCAGCGCGGGACTGGCGCTATGCGCTGACTCGCGCGGCGGTACGGCCAAAGGACTGCTGGCTGCGCTTTCAGACATGCGCGTGCTCCGGCTCGGCGTAGCCGTAGGGTTCTTCGGGCACGATTGGCGGCTCTTCAAAATTGTCTGTGGGAGGTGGCGATGGCGTCTCCCATTCCAGGCCTTTCGCGCCCCAGGGATTCGCTCCGGCCACGGGCCCGTAGCGGATGGACCAGAGAAGATAGACAAATGGAATCAGGTAGCCAACCCCGAGAATCGAGGCGCCCGCGGAGGACATCACGTTGAGCACTTGAAACTCCGCTGGATAGACAGCGTAGCGGCGCGGCATTCCCAAATAGCCGAGCATGTATTGCGGAAAAAAGGTGAGATTGAAGCCCACAAAAATCACCAGCGCCGCGAAGCGGGCCCAGCCATCGTGATAGAGCCGACCAGTGATTTTGGGCCACCAGAAGTGAATGCCTCCGAGATAGGCCATGACGGCCCCGCCGACCATGATGTAGTGAAAGTGCGCGATCACGAAGTAGGTGTCGTGCAGATGAATATCGGTGGCCATTGAGGCGAGAAAAAGACCGGTGAGACCGCCCATCGTGAACAGCCCAATGAAGCCGAGCGCGTAAAGCATTGGCGCCTGGTAGGAGATCGAACCTTTGTAAAGAGTCGCGGTCCAATTGAAAACTTTGATCGCAGACGGAATAGCGACCGCGAAGCTGAGCGCGGAAAAAATAAATCCCGCGTACAGGGATTGTCCGGACACAAACATATGGTGGCCCCAGACGAAAAAACTGATCATCGCGATCGCCAGGCTCGAATAAGCGATAAAGATGTAGCCGAAGGGCTTCTTTCTGGAGAAGCAGGTGACCAGTTCACTGACCACACCCATTCCCGGCAAAATCATGATGTATACGGCCGGATGGGAATAGAACCAGAAGAGGTGTTGAAATAGGACCGGATCTCCTCCGATAGCCGGATCGAAAATTCCTACGTGAAAGACTCGTTCAAGCATTACCAGGAACAACGCGATCGCAATTACCGGCGTGGCCAGTACGAAGATGACGCTCGTAGCGTACATCGACCAAAGGAAAAGAGGCATGCGTTTCCAGGTCATACCCGGAGCGCGCATTTTGTGAATGGTCACGATGAAATTCAGACCGGTAAGGATGGAGGAAAATCCGTTTATGAAAATGCCCATCGCCGCGGCGATCACATGGGTAGTCAGGTAGTGACTGCTTAAAGGAGTATAAAAAGTCCAGCCGGTATCCACTCCACCCGAAATCAGGGCATACAGGGTGAAAGTCGCGCCGGTGATGTAGACATACCAGCTGAGCAGGTTCAGGCGCGGAAAAGCGAGGTCGCGAGCGCCGATCATCATGGGCACGAGAAAATTGCCGAGCGTTGCTGGAATAGAAGGAACCAGGAAGAAAAAGAGCATGACCACGCCGTGCATGGTAAACAGCTTGTTATAAGTTTCCGGCTGAACCAGAGCGCCAGCCGGTTCAATCAAATGCAGCCGCATCAAGACCGCCATCGCGCCCCCGATGAAAAACATCAGCGTGATCGAACCTAGATAGAGCAGCGCGATGCGCTTGTGGTCAGTCGTGAAGAGCCACGATTTGATTCCATAATTGGCATTCAGGTAATGAATGCGCGACTGGACGGGGACTTCAGCTACGGCGGTGCTCATGGCGCCTGCGTCCTTTCTCCGGAACCGAGCGATTTGATGTAAGCGATCAGTTGCAGAATCTGCTCTTCGCTGACTTGTCCGCGAAACGTGGGCATGACGGGCCGATAATTCGGAAGGGGCAAAGAACCCGGATCGAGGATGGATTGCCGGATATACGCTTCGTCCATCACACGATTCTGGCCGTCGCGCAGCGTCACCTGCTTTCCAAATCTGCCCTGCAGCGCGGGTCCTGTGCCGGTCCCATCCGGAAGGTGGCAGGTATCACAGCCAAGGCGCGCGAAAAGCTGTTCGCCGGTTTGGACCATGGATTCAGTGGTGGCGTTGTCGCGAAGCCATTGTGCGTAGTCGGTGGGCGACATCACCACGATCGTTCCGGTCATTCCCGAATGCAGTGTTCCGCAGTATTGGGCGCAAAAAAGGTGGTACGTGCCTGGCTTGGTGGCTTGGAACCACTCCGAGGTGTACCGGCCCGGTAAGACATCCATTTTCACGCGGAATTCGGGCACGAAGAAATCGTGGATCACATCTTCCGAGGTCATCGTGAGCCGTACGGGAACATCCATAGGAATGTGTAATTGGTTGATCTCGCGCGGTCCTTCGGGATGTTGCAGGTGCCACATCCACTGCTTGCCCACGACAAAAACTTCCATCGCGCCTTGGGGCGGCCGGGCTTCTGCAAAGAAGAGGCTGGCGCCCCAGAAAAAAAGACCGACACAGATGAGGCTGGGAATCACAATCCAGGTCATCTCGAGACTCATGGACTGCTCAGTTGCCGGCGGACGCTCTTCCTCGGAGCGCCGGCGATACTTGATCATGAAATAGAAAATCGTGGCGAAGATGAGAAATGTGAAAAACAGGGTGATACCGGTTAGGAAGAAATACAGATGATCGACGCGGTCAGCCGACGTGGACGCGTCCGCGGGGCGAAACTGCGGCCATTGCGCCATAAACATCGCCGCAATGAACATTAGAGACATGCTCACCTGCTATTTCACCTTCAGGCGCCGCGCCCGCGCAGACCATAGTTCTCGCGACGAAAAAGAATCGCGATCACAAAACCGAGGGACAGCACAGTTAATGCGGCCGCGGCCTTGATTACGCGCGAGATCAACAGACCGTACTTTCCCGTTGCCGGATCGTAGTGGTAGCAATAAAGCAGGATCTGATCGATGGGAGAGCCAATCTTGTTTTGCGACGCTTCGATCAATCCAAGCCGCAAATCACGCGAGGGATAACCGATGCCGTAAAAATACCGCGCCAATTTCCCCTCGGGCGTCAGCAGCATGATTCCGCTCGGATGCGCGAACTGGCCGGATGCGGAATCGTACGCGTAACGGAAGCCAACGGCCTGGGCGAGGGCTTTTATCTGAGCTGCGTCTCCCGTCAAAAAATGCCAACCCTGCGGAGCGCCGGCCCGCCCGTAAAGCCCGGTATAGAGTTCATGTTTCATGCTTGCGAGGATCGGCCGGTCGGTGGGATCGATGCTCACAGTGACGATGGTGAAGTCCTTCCCGATCTCCAGAGGCAGTTCTTTTGCGCTGCGGAGAAGCCCGTTCAGCACCTCGGTGCACAACATCGGGCACTGGTAGTACACGAGCGTCAGGATGACCGGCTTCTGTCCAAAAAATTGGCGCAGCGCGACGTCGTGGCCGTGCTCGTCACGAAATGTGGCATCCAGAGGAATGGAGCTGCCGAGCTTTTGATCTAATCCGACGTCGCGCAGCAGCGCCGGGCGTATCCCGGCCGTCTGGACCGGTCTGTCGTCCAGTTGAGCGCGCGTGGGTCACGGCGCCAAAAAGACCCCAATACAACGATCGATGCGATTGTCAATGAACGCATAACTGGCGACTTCATCGCGCCGCTCCTCCGGGCTCCGCGCTATTTGGCGAACCATTTCTTGTTTTTTGCGGTCGGCGCTCCATTTTGTTGCGTGTCGGCCGCCCGGGTAGGCAGGCCTCGCTCGAGAAGCAGTTCGATGGCGCGATCAATGGGCATGCGAACGATCCCGCTTTGGCGATCGATCCAACCGTAAGTGTTGAGAAGATTCTGCTGCGATTGCAAATAACTTTGCATGTCCACGGCGGGATTCGGCTGAATGCGCGGCGGCGGTGGCAAAGGCTGCGTGCCGGAAAAGGGCGCTGCGACGAACGATCCGGGATTTTCCGTTTTCTCATAATGCTTGAAAAGCCAGATCAGCGACAGGCAAGTAGCAGCCAGAATCGCCGCTATAGTGAGGGCGAAATAGACTAAGCCACGCGGACTGGCATCGCTTTTTTCGTAGCCCCCGGAGCGCGCGATAGGTGGGTTAGTCGCCATGTTGGAGCGCCCCCTCAAATCGCGGATCGTGCAGAGGCACCAGGGGCCGGCTCTTGAGCTGCGCTACAAAAGACGCCACCCAAATGCCACCGATCCCGACCGGCAAGAGAAAATCAAGCAGATAAAAACGTGGGCCGGCCTTTTCGAAAGCAGGCACCACCATCCAGTAGACATCCACAAAATTAATGAGAATCAGCGCGCCGCAAAGCATGGAAAGAGTCTCGACTCGGCGCTTGACCGGGCGCATAAGCAGAAGAAAAAAGGGAATTGCGAACGAGAGAAAAATCAAGACGAGTGCGACGATCGCCCAGCCGCCTTCGGCGCGGATGACATACCACGGGATCTCATTGATAACGTTTCCGGCCCAGATGATGAGAAATTGAGAGAAAGAGAGATAGGCCCACAGCATTACGAATGTGAGCACCAGGTTCCCGAGATCATTGAAGCGGTCCGAGGTGATGGCAGAGGCGACCGGCTCGTATTGGGAAAGCAACCCGGCCACAAAGATTGCCAAGGCGAGCGCGCTGAGCACCTGCAGGACCATAAAGATCATGCCAAAAATTGTGGAGAACCAATGAGGCTCGAGAGACATGATCCAATCGATGGAGAAAAACGTGACCGTAAGGCCGTAAAGCACCAATCCCGGCCCGCTCATACCTTCAAGACGCAAGGCGAGACGTGGATCGCCCGTGCGGTCCTGTTCGTCGGACCAGCGGTTCAATCCGCGCACCAGAGCCCACCACACCGCGAAATAGATCACATTGCGAATCAGGAAGAACGGCAGGTTCAAATAGAGCTGTTTGGATTTGAGAACGGCATCTGCGGCAACGAGGTCTGGATGCGTCCAGGAATAAAGGCGCCCGAGGCCCAGGAGAAGTGGAAGAGCTAAAGCTGCGAGCAGTGGCAGGGTGCGCGTACCCGCTTCCAAGGGACGGCGAATCGGCAGGCCCCAGAATCCGCCTGTCAGGTGAAGAACCATTAAAAAGGCGGCGCACCCCAGCGGAAAACCTAGCCAGAAAACGAACGCCAACAGGTACGAGCGGAAGAATTGCTCGGGCGCCCGTATGCCATCGAGCGCCGCGAGAACGAGCGCGGCGATTCCGACAACGAAGGCGCGCCGCTGGATACGGTCGAATCGAGTGGCGAGCGTTTCGGTGGGCGTCATTGCGGCTGCCCCGTGAGCGTGAGCCTCTGCGATTCGGAAACGTCTCCGGCCGATCCGTGCTGGCTTAATTGCAATGCGCGAATATAAGCGGCGATGCGCCAACGATCCTCGGGCGAAACTCGCGAGGCATAGCTGTACATAAGCCCGAAACCATTGGTCATCACCTCGAAAAAATGCCCTGCGGGAGCTTGCCGCAGGCGTTCTAAATGAAATGAAGGCGGCGAGGGGAAACCGCGTTGCACAATCATTCCGTTGCCGCCGCCCGTGTAATCGTGGCAAGGGGAACAGTAAATGTTATATCGCTCTCGGCCGCGGCTCAGATCGGCGGCTGTGATTGCGAAAGGGAAGATATCGGCGACGGCGCCGTTGACTCGGCCGGTATAAAGAAGCTCATCGGTTCGCAATTGGCCGCGAGCGACGGTTCCCTCGACGGGCGGCCTTTCGGAACGGCCGTCAGCAAAAAAGGTGCTGGGATCTTCGGGCTCGTATCTCGGCTGAACATGCATGTCTTGACGGCAGCCGGCAAGCAAGATTGAAGCCAAAAGCGCGCACACCCAGAACGCCCCTAGTGCAACCGGCGAAAATCTTGCGCGATTTAGACTTCGGCTTCATACACGCCAAAAGGTCTGAGGCTTTCCAGGAATTGCCTCGTGGCCCCCATATCGAATTTCTTGTCCCTAGCCTTGATGCACAGAAAAAAGCGCCCGCGCGTGGCCATGACAAATCGCGGCACATTGAAAAGCGGATGATAGGGCGTCGGCAAACCATTCATCGCGAGCATTCCGAAGACCGCCGCCAAGGCGGCGCAGAGGATCGTCAATTCAAAGGTGATCGGAATGAAGGCAGGCCAGCTATTGTGTGGCTTGCCGTCAACGTTCAATGGGAAACTCAGGACATTGGCATACCACTGCAGAAAGAAACCTGCTGCCGCGCCAAACATCCCCGCCAACAGGACCACGAGAGGAAGCCGTGTTGTGTGGAAGCCCACAGCTTCCGCCAATCCTTCCACGGGCATGGGTGAGAAAGCATCGATGCTCCGATAGCCGGCTTCGCGCGTGCGATGAGCGGCATTGAGAAGCTGGTCAGGGCTTTCGAACTCCGCCACGAATCCGTAAATTCGTTTTCTGGCCATATCAGTTGGCTTTGAGCAATTCGAGCTGGTCGGCGGTCATATAGCCGAAATCTCCGGGTTTGGATTCCGTAGTTTTGCCAGATATGTCGTTCGCGGCCTTGTATTCAGTTCTGCGAGCAAGCTGTAGTCGCGCGTTTGGTGCTTTAGTTTGGAGACGCGGCTGTTGGGATCGTTGATATTGCCGAAGATAATCGCTTGCGTCGGACAGGCTTGCTGACATGCCGTTTGGATCTCACCATCGCGCACAGGTCGATCTTCTTTCTCTGCGTTGATTTTTGCTTCGTTGATGCGCTGCACGCAGTAGGTGCATTTCTCCATCACCCCGCGGCTGCGCACGGTTACGTCCGGATTGCGAAGGCCGTAGAGGCTGGGCGTCACCCAATCGGAATAAAGCCTGAAATTAAAGCGCCGCACTTTGTAGGGACAGTTATTCGAACAGTAGCGCGTGCCGACACAGCGGTTGTAAACCATCTGGTTGAGACCTTCGCGATCGTGGAGTGTCGCGCCAACGGGACAGACGAGTTCGCAGGGCGCTTGTTCGCACTGCATGCAAGGCAGGGGCTGGAAATACGTTTCCGGGTTTTCGAGGCTGCCGCGATAATAATTATCGACGCGAATCCATTGCATATCGCGGCCGGCCATAACTTCGTACTTGCCGACGACCGCAATGTTGTTTTCCGCATAACAGGCGATCACGCAGGCCTCGCAACCGGTGCAGCGGCTCAGGTCAATGGACATGCCCCAGGCATAGCCTTCGTATTTGTATGGCTGATAGAGCGAGAGATTCTTGGCGACGTCTTCTTGCGGGATCCTTTGCAAATTGCGGATTCTTACGAAATTCCTCGAGCGTGGCGATGCGCACAAGCTCTCGAGCAAAAGCATTTTCGCTCTCTTCTTCGACTTGCTGATTGTTGCGGTTGATTGGGTGATGAATCTGCGTTTCGGCAAACAGATAATTTTTGCCGGTCTTTTCGATCTGAAGGCCGTTTGCGATCGACGGTGTTGCCGATGTTCGCAGCAGGTAGCCATTGAGGCCGAAGCCTGTGCCCACATGACCCGCGCGCCTGCGCCCGTATCCCAGTGTGACGGTCGCGGAATTGTCGGCGTGTCCCGGCATAGCCCACACCGGGCCGCTGGCTTTCCAACCGCCGACATCGAAATTCACAACGTCGCCGGTCGTAAGCCCCAGACGCCAGGCAGTTGCGGGGCTGAGCGCCACAGCGTTGTCCCAGGTAAATTTTGTGAGTGGCTTTGGCAGCTCCTGGAGCCAGGCATTATTGGCCCAGCGGCCGTCGCCGATGGTTGGATCGGGGCGGAAGACAACCTCGATTGCCTGCTGGTTGACCGCGGGATCGGGCAATTTTCCGTAATCGAGACTTAGCTTTGGAGAAACAGCGGGAAGAGCGGTTCCAGCCATTACGCCATCGTGCAAAGTTTTTTCCCAGAAACTTTCGAACTGCTCTCCGGAAGGCTGCGAGCGTTGCGCTCTCCAATAATCGCGGACTAAATCGTGGTCGGATTTTCCGATATCGCCGGCGAGCAGCGCGAGACCTTCATGGAGCGAATGGCCGTGATAAAGAGGAGCGATCAACGGCTGAACAATGCCTACGGTACCGTCATAGGCGCGAGCGTCACTCCAGGATTCCAGGAAATGTGTCTGGGGGATGTGCCAGTGGCAGAGCTCGGCGGTCTCGTCATTGTAGAGGCTGAAGTGAATGCGCAGCGGCACCTTCAAGATTTGTTGCGCAAACTGCAGATCGGCAGGCGCGGTAAAGACCGGATTGCTGCCGAGGATGAACAGAGTCGAAACTTTCCCAGCTTCGATTTCTTTCACCAGTTCCGGCAACGAATCGTTTTCAGGGCTCAGTTCGATGGGATCGGTGTAAACGACGGTCTGGCCCACGTTGCCGAGAGCTGTATTCATTGCATGCGCAAGCGCGTGCACAGCCGGCGGTTGCGAAGCGCCGGCCACAACCAGAGAAGTCCCGCGATGGCTTTGCAGGTCCCGCGTCACAGCCTTCAGCCATTGATCCGGAACGCGAGAATTCGAGACGCCCGAGCCTGTGCTCTGTAGCGGAACGCCAAGACCAGCGGCGAGAGCGTGCGCGAAAAGTTCCATGTCGCCGCAACGAATCGGAAGCCGGTGGTCGGCCATCGCGCCGGTCAGCGTAGGCGTGCTTTCCAGCACGTAGAGCCGGTTCATCTGCGCCTGCGGCGTTTCGATTCCACGCCAGTTCGAAAAATCGCGCGCGTAACGGACGCCGGCCGCGCTGTCATTCAAAAAATCGGAATCAAGAGAAACGACGACGGCAGCTTTATCGAATCGGTATACGGAGTTCACATTGCGGCCAAAGGCGAGCCGCGCTCCCTGATGTGCGGCGTAGTTGCCGCAGGGTTCGTGCGCATACCATTTGGCATTCGGGTATTGCTCGAGCAGGGATCGCATCTGCGCGGCGAAGGTCGGCGACGAGGTCGTTTCGGTGAGAATGCGCAATCCCTCGCCTTTTGTGCCCGCTAAATTGCTGCGAAGATCGTTCGCCACGGCAAGGAATGCCGGCCAATCGCTGATGCGTCCTTCGCGCAAAATGACTTGCGAACGGTCTGGGTCCCAAAGTGTAAGCACTGACGCCTGACAGAAAATATTGGTGCTGCCCAAACTGCCGGGATGCTCCGGGTTTCCCTCCACTTTCGTCGGCCTGCCCATATGGCTCTCGACCAGGAGGCCGATTGCGACGCCCCGATCCACCATCGAGGTGGCGTAAAAAAGGGGTTTGCCGGGAATGACCTCCTCGGGAGCGCGAACGTAGGGCACAATTTTTTCCGTCGGCAATTTCGTACAGGCAGTGAGTCCGGAAAGAGCTGCTGATGCGGCCATCAATTTCAGAACTTCGCGCCGGTTCAGCCCATTCTTGGCGGTCTTCGGTTCTTTTTCGGGGTCGTTTGGAAATTCGTCGTGCAGGAATGCCTCATATTCGGGCGTGCAGGCAACTTCCTCGAGGCTATGCCACAAGCGCTGCGCGCCGTCGCGCTTGAGCTTGGCGGCAATCGCTTCAAAATCGAGAGGCGTTTTTGATTCCGAAGTCATCTTTCAACACGCATTCGGCGGCGATTCCCCCGGAGACTGGTTTGCCATCAGCGGTGGCAGGTCCAGCAGTCCGTTAGCGAATAGATTTTGTATTCTTTAACCAACTTCGTACCGAGCTCCGTTTGATTCGCGGGCGGCTGATACGCAATGCTGAAAACTTGGTCCTTCGGGCGCACGTTATTTTCCGGATGCCGGTGGCAATCGAGACACCAGGACATCTTTAGCGAGTTCTGCGCCCAGGTGAGCGGCATGGACCCGACGGGGCCGTGACACGTTGTGCAGCCAATGCCCTTGGCCACATGAATGCTGTGGTCGAAATAAACGAACTCGGGAAGCGCATTCACCCGTATCCATTCGATCGAGCGATCCTCCCGAAAGCTTTGGCGAACCGGCTCCAGCATCGGACTGTTTTTCCAGATCTGCGAATGGCAGGTCATACAGGTTTCCGTGGGCGGCAATCCGGCAAACGAGGATTCCTCGACCGAGGTGTGACAGTAACGGCAATCGATTCCCAACTCGGCGGTATGGTGTTTATGGCTGAAAGGCACTGGCTGCACTTTCGGCACGTTAGCTTCTGTGACGTACGGGGAACCATCAATCCAGTACGGAATAAGGCCGGCTATCATGACGAACAGAAAGAAGCCATAAATCGTGAGCCGCGAAATCAAATTCGTGCTGTGATGAAAGACTTGCGCCATGATCTCCGTCTCAATCCGGCTCTAAGTTCTTTCTCCTTCGGTTTCAGCGACGAGGCTTCTCATTTCAAAAATCGAAATCATCGGCAAATAGCGAATGAAGAGATACAACAGCGTCAGGAAAAGTCCGATCGATCCGAAAAAGGTCATCCAATCCCATCTGGTCGGCACGTACATCCGCCAGATGGAGGGCACGAAGTCGCGGTGCAGGCTGATCACCACAATGACAAAGCGCTCGAGCCACATGCCGCAATTGATGATCAACGCTACGGCAAACAGGGCCGGCACACTGCCGCGAACACGCCGCGACCAAAGTGCCTGGGGAATCACGATGTTGAGCGCAATCAAGGACCAGTAAACGACGGCGTAGGGGCCGGTCATGCGGTTCAGCGTCACATAACGGTCATAGATATCCGCGCTATAGAAAGCCATGAAGGCTTCCATCATGTAGCCGTAAGCCACGATCAGCCCCGTGGCCAGCATGATCTTTCCCATGTTTTCGAGATGGCGCATGGTGATGAAGTCTTCGAGTCCGTAAAACTTGCGCAAGGGAATCGCGAGGCACAACACCATGGCAAAGCCCGAGTAGATTGCGCCCGCGACGAAATACGGAGGAAAGATTGTCGTGTGCCAACCCGGCACGATCGCGACGGCGAAGTCGAAGCTGACCACGGTATGAACGGAGATGACCAGCGGAGTGGCAAGCCCGGCGAGAAGCAGCGTGGTGGTTTCGTAGCGCTTCCAATGCACGGCGGAACCGCGCCAGCCCATGGCCAGAAATCCGTAGATGACCTGTTTCAGTCGAGTGCGGGCCCGGTCGCGCAATGTGGCCAAATCCGGGATGAGTCCGACGAACCAGAACAAGAGCGAAACGGTCAGATAGGTGGAGACCGCGAATACGTCCCACACTAAGGGACTGCGAAACTGCGGCCAATACCACATCGTATTCGGATAGGGGAACAGCCAATAAGCCAGCCACGGACGTCCCAGGTGGAGCACGGGAAACATACCCGCGCAGAGCACTGCGAATATGGTCATTGCTTCGGCGGTACGGTTGATGGACGTGCGCCACTTCTGATGCAGCAACAGTAGAATCGCCGAAATCAACGTACCGGCGTGCCCGATACCGATCCACCACACGAAATTCACAATCGCGAAGCCCCATCCGACGGGAATGTTTATGCCCCAAATCCCCACACCAATTGCGAAAAGGACTGTGACTGCGTAGAGAAGCATCAGCAGGAGCAGAAAAGAGACAGCGAACCCCAAAAACCATCCGGGCCGCTTTCGCTGACCCAGAACAATCGAGCTGATCTTGTCGGTTACGGTCGAGATCGTGTAGCCCGGCTCGATCACCGGTGGCTGACTGATTTCGGCCGCTCCTTCGAGAGGATCAGTGTCCACGTGGATTGTCCTCGAGGGGAGATGATTTCAACAGCCGTTTGGGTACAAGGAAGCTTTGCTGCTTCCAGTTCGAGTGCAGCCGACTCTATCCGTGAGAGACTGTATTTTCCCCGTTATCCTGCACCTTTTTCAGCCGCGCAGCAACTTTCAATCATGGCTACATTGAAGAATTGATTTGGCAAGCGGCGACACACGCCTACGCTTGGGCGAGGGGTTGTTCGGTTCAAAACGGAGGAAATAAATATCCCCAGGTTCAACGAGAAAATAAAGGAGCTTTTTTGGGGAGGCGCCCGCCAACAGCCATCCCGCGCCAAAGCGGCGTCTAAATAGGCGTCCACTCACTTAAGTTACGCTCCGGGGATAGAATAATGGGTCGTGCGGCTATGTGGTCCATACGCCGCAAGACCCATTTCTTCTTTCGGGGAGCAACGTTGGCCGCCAAGCGTCAAAGCAAACTCGACTGGATGGATTTGCTTTGGCTCTTATTCCTGTTGGGATTGGCACTACTCCCTCCCGTCGCCGAGGTCCACAAGCAGATCATTCTCCTGGCGATCGGCGTTCTCCAGCTCCTAGAAGGGCGGCTGGTCGAGCAGTTACCGAAGAGAGGCAAAAGCTATGCGGTGCTGCTAAAGATTCTGCTTGCCATGCTCCTGGTCAACCACACGGGGCAAGTAGGCATTAACAGCAGTTACTATCCGATCTTTTATCTTCCGATTGTCACCGCCGCGATTTATTTCGACGCATGGTTAACGCTCGCTTGGACGCTCATCGCCTCAGCCGCTTACTGTTCTTATCTGTTGCCGGCTCTGCAGGAATACGAACTCGCGCCAGGTGCGATTGCTGAACTCGCGCTGCGCATACTGTTTTTCTTTCTCGCCGCCATGGTGGTAAATCGGTTCGCCACGGAGAACAAGCGCAATACCCGGCGCTACCAGATGCTCGCGGAGGAATTGGCGAAAACGAATCGAGAACTCGAGCGAGCCCAGGCGGAAGCTCGACGTTCGGAACGTCTTGCCGCGCTGGGCCAACTGTCCGCGGGTTTAGCTCATGAGATTCGCAATCCCTTGGGAATCATCAAAGGCTCGGCGGAAATGCTGAATCAAAGGGTGCGAACTTCCGAACCGTTAGTCGCCGAACTTGCGGGATACATTTCAAGCGAAGTGAATCGCCTCAGCGCTCTGGTTAGCCGATTTCTTGATTTCGCCCGGCCGTTGCGTATTGAAACGCGGGCTTGTTCGGTTGCCGAAATTGTGGATCGGGCGCTGCGGGCCGTCGCCGCCAATTGGAGCGGGCCGGAGATTAACATAGAGCGCCGTTATGACAGAGAGCTACCGCCGGCGGCGGTGGATGAAAATCTCTGCGAGCAGGTTTTTGTCAATCTCATACAAAACGCATACGATGCCATGAGCGCGACCGGCGGCAGGCTCGGCGTTTCTATCGCGAACGGCGTGCGAGGCGATAGGCGAGGCATCGAGGTGAGGGTGTCGGATTCGGGTCCGGGAGTACCCGTCGAGCTGCGCGAACAAATTTTCAATCCATTTTTCACGACGAAGAAAAGCGGTGTAGGCCTCGGGCTCTCGATCGTATCGAAAATCGTGGACGAGCACCGCGGGTCTATTGAGATCGTCAATCATCAGACGAGATCTGGAGAGTCCGGGGCATGCTTCGTCATATTCCTGCCGCTCGCGGAACAGGCAGTAATCCCCGAAGCGGAAACTGCATCCAGGGCATAGTCGTATGGCTACGATTCTTATCGTCGAAGATGAGGCTCGAATGCGCCGGCTGCTCGAACTTGACCTGAGTGAGGCCGGGTATCAGACATTCTCGTCTGCGGATGCGGAAAAAGGTCTCGACTTGCTGCGCCGGGAGCAAATCGATCTGGTGCTCACGGATTTGAAGTTGCCGGGGCAGGGCGGGCTGGAGTTCCTTCAAGCCGCGAAGCGATTGAACGGGGCCTTGCCGGTTGTGGTCATGACGGCATACGGCTCAGTCGAAACCGCTGTGGAAGCGATGAAAGCGGGAGCCAGCGACTATGTTTTGAAGCCATTTGCTCTCGCGGAGATGCGCTTAGTAGTGCAAAAGGAGTTGGACGTTCGGCGCCTGCGTGAAGAGAACCGCAACCTGCGAGAGGCGCTGGGGCGGCAATACAACCACCCCAATATCGTCGCCCGCAGCCCCAAAATGCAAGAAGTCCTGGCCCTGGTGGAGCGGGTGGCGGCGACGCCTTCGACGGTGCTCATTGGCGGGGAGAGCGGCGTGGGGAAAGACTTGATTGCGCACCTGATTCACCAGCGATCCAGCCGCTCCTCAGGACCCTTTGTGAAGATCAATAGCACGGCGATTCCTGAAAACCTGCTCGAAAGCGAGCTTTTCGGCTACGAAAAAGGAGCTTTTACCGGCGCTACCGCGAGCAAGCCCGGGAAATTCGAGCTGGCGGACAAAGGAACGCTGTTTCTCGATGAAATCGGCGATGTTCCGCCAGCCACCCAGGTGAAGCTTCTGCGGGTTTTGCAGGAGCGCGAATTCGAGCGGCTGGGTGGCACGCGCACTATAAAGGTGGATGTGCGCCTCATCGCGGCCACCAATCGCGATCTCCGTGCTGCGCTTGAACAAGGAACTTTTCGCGAAGATCTGTATTACCGGCTCAATGTCGTGCCCATCGATATACCCCCGCTGCGCGAGCATAAGGAAGATATTCCGGATCTGGCGAATCTCTTCCTGATACGGCTCGGGCAGCAATCGCAAAAGAAGTTGGAGGGCATCAAGCCCGAAGCGCTTCGAAAACTGATGGATTTTCACTGGCCCGGGAATGTTCGTGAACTAGAGAACATCGTGGAGCGTGCCTGCGCCCTAGCCCCGGGTCCCTTCATTGAGGCGAGCGATATCCAAATAGATCACGTCGCCGGCCGAAACCACTCCGGACAATCACCCCTGCTGCCCGAAGGCAAAACTCTCGACCAGTGGGAGGACGAACTCATTCGCGAGGCCTACCGCCGCGCCAACGGAAACAAGAGCGAAGCCGCCCGCATGCTCGGTCTTTCGCGCAATGCGCTGCGCTATCGATTAGAGAAAATAGGCATCCCGGACGAATCCTCGAAAGCGCCACAGGATTGATGTCCCAAAATCTTTGATCCCCGAGCCTCCACGGATTCTCATGGAGAGATCCGCGGACATCCTTCCAATTGCGAGTTTCGATTCGGTTGATGCGGCGTCTCAATCAGTACTTTCGGCGTACACACAATTGCCAGATATATTTACATCCCGCACGACATGCTAAAGTCCTTGGCGCTGCCGCATGAACCAAGGCGCTTGGATTGCTCGGAAGGCGCCAGGCGAAGCTGCTAGTTACGCTATCCAAGGGAACTCGTTCGTAGTAAAGGGCTGAAGAAGAGTGCATCAAATGGATCGCTTCATGGGAATTCTGGGCATGCTGACGGTGTTGGGACTGGCCTATGCGTTTTCGGCCAATCGACAGGCAATTCGTTACAAAACCGTGGCATGGGGACTCGGACTCCAAATTGCCTTTGCTTTTCTGATCATGCGGTGGGAATACGGGCGTCTCTTTTTCGAGAAACTAGGCGCAGCGGCCAACTGGCTGCTGGATTTCGCTTACTATGGCACGTCGTTTGTCTTTGGAGACCTGGGGCAGAAGAACTCCCCTCGGGGATTCTATTTTGCATTTCAAGCGCTGCCGACGATCATTTTTATCGCGGCTTTGTTCGCGGTTCTTTACTACCTGGGAATCATGCAACTGGTTGTCAAGGCAGCCGCGCGCGTGATGACAAGTCTGATGGGCGCAAGCGGAGCCGAGTCGCTGAACGTCGCGGCGAGCATCTTTATGGGCCAAACAGAGGCGCCCCTTACAATTCGCCCATTTCTGCCGGAAGCGACACGGTCGGAAATGATGACCATCATGACCAGCGGGATGGCCCACGTCTCGGGCGGCATGATGGCCGCCTACATCGCATACGGAATTCAGGCCAAGCACCTGCTTGCGGCCGTCATCATGACGGCGCCCGGCACCATTCTACTCGCGAAAATCCTGGTGCCAGAAACGGAGAAGCCCCTGACGGCGGGCCGAGTAGAGACCGTGCAAATGGAGCGCGATGCGAACATACTCGGGGCGATTTCGCGCGGAACGATCGACGGCTTGCATCTTGCGCTCAATGTGGCCGCCATGCTGATCTCGTTTATTGCGCTCATTTACCTGGTGGACGGATGCTTCGGCGCAGCGCACAACGTGCTCGCTTCGCATGGAGTCGCATGGTTTCCCTCGAGCGTGGAGCAGATTTTTGGCTGGATGTTTTCCCCCATTGCCTGGCTCATTGGCATCCCATGGCGGGACTGCCCAGCTATCGGCAATCTACTAGGCTTACGCATGGTGACGAACGAACTGGTCGCGTTCCAGAGACTGGGACCGATGCAAAGCACGCTTGATCCCGCGCTCCTACACCATTGCCACGTTTGCGCTTTGCGGTTTTGCGAATTTCAGCTCCATCGGCATCCAGATTGGAGGCATCGGCGCTCTTGCTCCAAATAAGCGCACAGAGCTGGCGCAACTTGGGCTTCGCGCTTTGATGGCGGGCACAATGGCGAATCTCATGTCCGCCTCCATTGTCGGGATCATGATGTAATGAGCGCCGCTCGTGCCCGGCAGGACCCACGCAGTGACTTCACGCGCTCGCAGCGAGCAGCTAAATACATACTTTCGAAATCCAGATTGCGTCCGAAAATTGCGGTTGTCCTCGGCTCCGGCCTGGGCGCGTTTGCGGACGATTTGACGACGCCAACTCGCGTTCCCTACGAAAAAATCCCTGGATTTCCCAAGCCCACGGTCGAAGGACACGCCGGCCAGCTCGTGATCGGGAAAGTGGATGGAATTCCCGTCGCAGCCATGCAGGGGCGCGTTCATTTCTACGAAGGGTACTCCGTGAAGGACGTTGTCTATCCCATGCGAGTGCTGCGGCAGATGGGAATTCAGGCCGCCATCTTGACCAATGCTGCCGGCGCGATAAATCTCAACTTCAGCCAGGGAGCGCTGGTGGCCATTCGCGATCACCTCGGCCTGAATGGCGTCAACCCGCTCATTGGCCCGAACGAAGACCGCTTCGGCCCGAGATTTCCTGATATGAGTCATGCCTATTGTCCGAAGTATCGTGAGATCGCCATTGCAGAGGGAAGGAAACTAGGCATAGACGTAAAAGAGGGCGTGTATGCGGGTCTTTCGGGACCAAGCTTCGAGACGCCCGCGGAGATTCGTTATCTCCGAACGATGGGAGCCGACATGGTGGGGATGTCGACTGTGCCGGAAGTCATCGTGGCGCGCCACATGGGTATTCGGGTGCTCGGAATTTCCTGCGTAACAAACATGGCAGCAGGCATTCTGGACCAACCGATCAGTCACGCCGAGGTAATGGAAACGGGAGAGCGAGTGAGGACTCAATTCGTCGCACTGCTTCGAAGCGTAATTCCGCGCATTGCCGAGGATTTGGAAAAAGCGCCCGCAACCTAAAGGTGCCCGCTAAGCCTCCTGATTTCCGGCGTCAGGGCTCACTTCACGAACGAAAATCTGGTAAGATTCGCAATGGCTAAAACGCACGTTGCGCGATTTAGTCCTGCCTTTTCAACGACACACCGCGTTTTTTTTCATTGCGATCCCATGTACACGCGTTGGCCTGTCCGTGGCCGCAGGATCTCCCATCCGAAGGGGATAGGAGCTCCGGCCGATGAATAGCGCGGATTTGCTTGTTAGCGGCGGCACGTTTGTCACCATGGACGCAAAGAGCCGTGTGATCGAAGACGGCGCGGCCGCTATACGCGACGGGTTTATTGCAGCAATCGGCGAGCGAGCCGAAATTGAATCGCAGCATCGGGCCCTTAGAACGATTGACGCCAGCGGCGCGCTGGTCCTCCCGGGGCTGATCAATGGCCATGCGCATGCGGCCATGAGCCTGTTCCGCGGGTTCGCCGACGACCATTCCCTGGACGACTGGCTGCAGAAGTACATCTTCCCCGCCGAAGCACAGAACGTGACGGAAGACTTCGTCGAATGGGGAACCCGGCTAAGCATGGTCGAGATGATCCGCGGCGGGATCACGACCTACGCGGACATGTACTACTTCGAAGATGCGGTCGCGCGCGTCACGAAAGCGGCCGGGATGCGCGGAATTCTCGGCGAGACGATCGTCGATTTTCCCGCGCCAGATCATCGGACGCCAGCCGAAGCGCTCGAATACACGCAGAAGTTCATCGATAAATGGAGAAATGATTCGCTGATCACTCCGGCGGTGGCGCCGCACTCGATTTACACGCTTTCGGAGGAGAATTTGCAGGCTGCGGGCGCCCTCGCGCGTCGCAACGGCGTGCCGATTCTCATTCACATCGCTGAGGCGCCCTTCGAGACGGTACAAAGCCGCTCCAGGCATGGTCTTTCTCCTGTCGCGTATCTTTCCAGAATTGGATTGCTCGGGCCCGACCTGGTGGGCGCTCATTGCATCTGGGTGGATTCGGCCGATATTGCGGCGCTCCGTCAGTTCGACGTGGGTAGTGTCCACAGCCCTTCCAGCAATATGAAACTTGCTGCTGGCGTGATGCCCGTCGTCGAAATGCTGGCAGCAGGAAATCGCGTTGGCTTGGCCACCGACGGCGCCGCCAGCAACAACAGCCAGGATCTTTTCGACGAAATGGATCTCGCTGCCAAGCTTCAAAAAGTCACGCGAATGGATCCGCGTGTGCTGCCCGCAAAGCAAGTTCTCGAAATGGCCACGATCAACGGGGCCCGGGCACTGCATCTTGAGAAACAGATCGGCTCTCTCGAGCAGGGCAAAAAAGCCGACCTGATCCTGGTGGATACGAACGGGCCGCATGCTACTCCGATGTACAACGTCTATTCGCAACTGGTTTATGCGCTGAAAGGTTCGGACGTGAAAACGGTTGTGATCGATGGGAAGCTGGTGATGGAGGACCGCCGTATGCTGACGCTCAATGAGAAGGAAATTCTCGAGAAAGCGCACACTTACCAGAAAAGAGTGGTGGCTTTGCATTCCGTGCCGGTAATGACCGGGCCCTCGAGATTTGTATAATTTCAGCCGGCGAATCGAATTGAACGGTCAGCAAAATTCTTTCATGGCTCGCGCGATCGAACTCTCGATTGAAAATGTGCGATCGGGACGAGGGGGGCCATTTGCGGCCATCGTGGTGAAGGATGGCAAGATCATCGCAGAGGGCGTGAACCAGGTGACTTACACGAACGATCCCACCGCGCACGCTGAAGTCGTCGCGATTCGAGAAGCTTGCAGGAAGCTGGCGAATTTCGAACTGAAGGATTGCGAGCTTTACACAACCTGCGAACCGTGCCCCATGTGTCTGGGGGCCATTTACTGGGCGCGGCCCGCGCGCGTGTATTTCGGTAATACCGCGGAAGATGCATCCAAAATTGGTTTTGCCGATTCGCTGATCTACAAGGAAGCTGCGAGGCCGCACTCGCAGCGCACGATTCCCATGATCCCCCTGATGCGCGAGCAGGCCCTGAAAGCTTTTCGTGCCTGGGAAGAGAAAAGCGATAAGACCCTTTATTAGGGGCTGCAGATCATGGAAACACACTTCATAGGAAAATCGGTGCAGCGAAAAGAAGGACGGGAAAAGGTCACTGGCGCCGCGCAATACATTGATGACCTCACATTTCCTGACATGCTGCACGGCATCACGGTTCGCAGCCCTATCGCCCGCGGGCGAATTCGGGCAATTCATTTCGGAGACGATATTCCCTGGGATGAATTCACGATCGTGCGGGCAAAAGATATTCCCGGGAAAAACTGTATTGCCCTGATTATCGATGACCAGCCCTGCCTCGCCGACCAAATCGTGAATCACGCCGAAGAACCGATTCTGTTGCTTGCCCATCCGGACAAATATCTGCTCGAAGAAGCGCGGCGCGCGGTACAAATCGATATCGAGCCCCTCCCCGCAGTTTTCACGATGGAAGACTCGCTCGCACGAAAAGAAATCATCTGGGGCCGCGACAATATCTTTAAGTCTTTCCTCATTGAGAAAGGCAACGTCGATAACGTATGGGCTTCCGCAGACTTAATCGTGGAAGGCGAATACGAGACGGGCGCGCAGGAGCAGCTTTACATCGAGCCGCAAGGAATGATCGCGCGGGCGAATGAAGCCGAAGGGGTCACGGTGTGGGGTTCGCTGCAATGTCCTTACTACGTGCATAAAGCGCTGGTGCAGCTTTTTGGCCTTCCGAAAGAACGGATTCGCGTGGTGCAGACCGAAACGGGCGGTGGGTTCGGAGGGAAAGAAGAATATCCCTCCATGCTTGCGGCCCACGCGGCGCTCCTGGCGTGGAAATCGGGGAAAGCCGTAAAAATGATCTACGATCGCGCCGAAGACATGGTTGCCACCACCAAGCGCCATCCCTCGCGGACGCACCATCGCACAGCCGTCTCGCGCGACGGCAAAATCCTGGCGATGGACATCGATTTCACGATCGATGGCGGGGCCTACGAGACGCTCTCTCCGGTAGTCCTTTCACGCGGAACGATTCACGCTGCCGGCCCCTATAACTGTCCCAACGTGCGCGTTCGCAGCAGGGCGGTTGCGACGAATGCCCCTCCCCACGGAGCCTTTCGCGGCTTCGGCGCGCCTCAGAGCGTTTTCGCGCTGGAACGTCATCTCGATCGAGTGGCTGAGGCTGCCGGGCTCACTCCGGACGAATTGCGGCGAAGAAATTTCCTTCGCGAAGGCGACACCCTCGCCTTTGGCCAAATTGTGCGCGAGAAAGTTGATATGCAGCGCTTGATGAGGCGTGCGTTCGAGATGACGCGATTACTACGCCAAGCGCACCCGGTTTGAAAACGAAAATGCCGGCTCGCTGATTAAAAAAGGAATCGGATTTGCCGCTTTCTTACACGGCGCCGGATTCACAGGTTCGGGCGAGGAATATCTGGCCTCCGAGGCCGCTTTGGAAGCAACTCCTGAGGGGCGCGTGCGCGTTTTGGCCGGGAGCACGGAAATGGGCCAAGGCACGAACACGATCTTCACCCAGATTGCAGCAGAGGCGCTCGGGATCGGATGCGATCAAATTGAGATCGTGCAGCCCGACACGGCGGATGTTCCCAATAGTGGACCGACGGTCGCTTCGCGAACTGCGATGATCGTAGGAGGGCTCGTCGAATCGGCAGGCCGTGCCCTGCGTGAAACGCTGCTGCGGAGTGAGTTGTTGAAGCCGGGATATGACTCCAACGCTTTTGCGGAGGCGTGCCGTCAGTATATTGCTCGGTTCGGACCGTTGAGATCATTTGTGAAATACGAACATCCCCGCGATTTGCATTGGGACGACGAAAAATATCAGGGTGACGCCTACAGTGCCTATGCGTGGGCAATCTATGTGGCGGAAGTTTCTGTGGATATGCGCACGGCCGAAGTACATGTCGACGATTTCGTGGCCGTGCAGGAAGTGGGAAAAGTCATCAACCCGGTCCTCGCGGCGGGACAGATCGAAGGCGGAGTAGCGCAAGGAATCGGCCTCGCCCTGTACGAAAATGTTGTCTGGCAGCAAGGACGCATGCATGAACGGACAGATGACCAACTACATCATGCCGACTTCCATGGATGTTCCGCCCATCCGTGTGTTCTTCGAGGAAATTCCCTACGGACGAGGCCCGGCAGGCGCAAAGGGTATTGGCGAGCTTCCTCTGGATGGAACCGCACCCGCAATCGCAAATGCAATTGCCCATGCCACCGGTGCGGACATTCGTCGAATTCCGGTCACGCCGGAAGTGCTGCTCGAGATGTTAGAGCACGTTCATGCGTGACTTGGCCGGTAAAATCCGCGTGTCGTGTCGCGTGAATGGGCGTGCTGTAGTACTTGAAGCCTATCCGATGGCGCGCTTGCTCGATGTGCTGCGCGAACAATTGTGCCTCACTGGGACAAAAGAGGGCTGCGGCGAAGGCGAGTGCGGAGCTTGTTCGGTGGAAATGGATGGCGCGCTGGTGAATAGCTGCCTGGTGCCCGTTCTGCAAGCGGAGGGCACCGAGATTCTCACGATCGAAGGGCTTGCTGGAAAGCGTCTACACCCAATTCAGCAGGCATTTCTTGCATATGGAGGCGCGCAATGCGGAATTTGCACTCCAGGCATGATCCTTGCGGCTGTGAACCTGCTGGCGCGACACCCTAAGCCGACCGAGGCTGAAATCCGAGAGGGACTTGCCGGCAATCTTTGCCGCTGCACAGGCTATACAAAGATTTTCGAATCAGTCCTTCAGGCGTGTCGCGAATCGGAGCGAGGTTCGTGAGGGCGTACCTCCCGGCTTATCACCTGGAGCCAGTGCGCGACCTGAATGAAGTTCTCGGCCGGCTGAGCCGAGAGCCGGGCCGATGGAAGCTCTTCGCCGGCGGGACGGACCTGATGGTCCTGCTCGAAGCAGGAAAACTCTCGCACCGATATTTTCTGAACGTTTGGAAACTGCCGGAGCTGAGAGGAATTGAAGTTGCGCCGGAATCCGTGACCATGGGAGCCGCGACGACCTACACAGAATTACGCAACCACGATACGCTGGCGCGCGAGTTTCCGCTGCTCTGCCAGGCCGCTTTTGAAACGGGAGCCGTCGCCACCCAGAATCGAGGAACGATTGGCGGAAATATCGCGAACGCTTCGCCTGCCGCTGACTCTCCGCCCGCACTGCTCGTCTACGATGCGGAAATCGAGCTGGTTTCCGCCCGTGGCGCAAGGTGGCGGCCGTTTCAGGGCTTCTACTCCGGCTACAAACAAATGGACTTGCGCAGCGACGAACTCATTCGGCGAATCCGGCTGCCACGTGCTCAAGCAGGTTGGCGGTCCTATTATCGGAAAGTGGGAACAAGAAGGGCTCAAGCGATTTCAAAAGTCTGCTTCGCCGGGCGGCGCGCGTTTAGAAAGCGGTCGCATCGCTGACGTGCGGCTCGCCTTTGGCAGCGTTGCTCCCATCGTTTTGGGCGCAACGCAAACTGAGCGATTATTGCGCGGCGAGAAAATCTCCTCCGCTGTTGGGCGCGCCGCGAGTGAGAAACTAGCGCAGGAGATTGCGCCTATAGACGACATGCGTTCAACGGCAAATTATCGGCGGCGCGTGGCTCAGAATCTTTTGAGGGAATTCATAGAAATGCTGTCCATTCAGTAGCACTGTGATGACAGATAAATTGATTTCCAAAGACGAGCTCGCTCGCAAATTCGACCACACCAACCTCCAGCAGGAGGCAACCGAGTCGGATATAGCGCTCCTATGCAAGGAAGCGGCTGCGTGCGGTTTTTTCGCAGTCTGCGTGAATCCTTCCTACGTTCGAATCGTTCGAGATCTATTGCGTAAGACGTCTGTCAAAGTCTGCACAGTTGTAGGATTTCCATTGGGCGCCAATACGACCGGAACAAAATTAGCGGAAACTGCAGAAGCCCTTCACGAGGGAGCCGACGAGATCGACGTCGTCATGAATGTTGGTCTATTCAAGAGTGGCAAGATTGCGGAAGTTGAAACCGAGTTGCGGCAGATCGCGAGCAGTGTCAAATCGGCCGGCGTTGACAGGATCTGTAAAGTGATCGTGGAGGCCGGATTATTGAATCCCACGGAAATCGAACTCACGTGCAAGATCGTGAATCACAGCGGTGCGGATTTCATCAAGACGTCCACGGGTTTCAGCAAGGCTGGCGGCGCCACCATCGAAGGTGTGGAGCTAATGAATCGCCATCGGGGCAGGTTGAAGATAAAAGCCGCCGGTGGAATCAGAAATCTCAACACGGCTCTAGCCCTCTTGCGCGCAGGCGCAGATAGATTGGGCGCCAGTCAAAGTGTGTCGATACTCAAGGAACTTCAGCAAATGTACGTCGAGCAATCATCACGCAGCTAAGGTGCCCTCATTCGTAGTTCCCTTATAGATTCGATAAACTTGGGCGCCCGAGCCTATGCGCGTCGCTGATCTCATCCGCCAAAAGCGCGAGGGTGGCGAAATCACCCCCGAGCAGATCAATTTTCTCATCGAGGGTTATACAAGCGGGCAGATTCCGGATTATCAAATCTCGGCTTTGCTGATGGCCATTGTATGGCGAGGAATGACGCATTCGGAGACCGCCGCCCTCACCGATGCCATGCTTCGTTCGGGACATACACTGGACCTTTTCGATTTGCCCGGCAAAAAAGTAGACAAACATTCGACGGGCGGAGTGGGAGACAAGACGTCCCTGATCATCGCTCCCATCGTAGCTGCCGGCGGCCTCGTCGTGCCTATGATCAGTGGCCGCGGGCTTGGCCATACCGGCGGCACGCTCGATAAACTTGAATCGATTCCTGGCTTTAACGTGAACCTCTCGCTTGCCGATTTCAGGTGCGTGCTCGGCAAATGTGGCTGCGCATTGATAGGTGCTACAGCGGAAATTGCACCGGCTGACAAGAAGATTTACGCTTTGCGCGACGTCACCGCGACCGTGGAAAGTCCCGCGCTGATCTGCGCTTCAATCATGAGCAAGAAACTGGCAGAGGGAGTCGACGCTTTGGTGCTCGACGTTAAGACGGGTTCGGGAGCTTTTCTGAAATCTGAAAAAGAGGCCGTCGGTCTTGCAGAACTCATGGTTGAAACGGGCAAAAGGATGGGCAAGCGAGTCGTGGCGCTGATTACGGACATGGACCAGCCACTTGGCCGCGCTGCGGGCAACGCGATGGAGGTCGCGGAATCGATCGAGATTCTCAACGGCAAGGGTCCTGCTGATCTCCGTGAGCTATGCCTCGAACTCTCCGGATGGATGTTTTATCTTGGCGAGCGCGTCGCCTCAGTAGACGAAGGCAAGCGGCTTGCGGCCGATCAGATTGCCTCTGGCCGCGCGAAAGAAAAATTCCGTGAGA
Source organism: uncultured Acidobacteriota bacterium (assembly GCA_963804535.1). GTDB lineage: Bacteria > Acidobacteriota > Terriglobia > Acidiferrales > UBA7541 > Palsa-189. The sequence goes on along the minus strand of CAWDQT010000034.1, from coordinate 10,952 downwards.
TCATCCGCCTGCAAGGCGGGGACGATCGTGTTGTGGATCATCCGGAGCGCTTGGCGAAAGCGCAATATACTGCGGAGGTGACCAGCCCGGCGAATGGCTGCGTGCAAATCACCGACTGCGAAAAATTAGGACGGGCATGTATCGCCTTAGACGCCGGTCGCAACACCAAGGAGGATGCCATCGATCCCGCAGTCGGGTTAGTCTTCCATCGAAAACGAGGTGATGCCGTCCGGCAGGGCGAGGTTCTTTGCACAATCCATTACAACTCTCCGGAACGCCTCGATGATGCGCGACGTTTGGTTGCGGCCAGCTTTCAGATCACGCGCGAAGCCCCAAAGCCGCAGCCGCTCGTGCGCCGTGTGATCGGTGCCCCAGGCGCGAGCGCATTGTGAAATGACGGACAAGGAACGAACGGACCTTATTGCTGCCGCATCGAAAGCGCGCGAACATGCGCACGCACCCTACTCCCATTTCCGCGTCGGTGCTGCTCTTCGAGCGAATTCGGGCCGTATCTTCACCGGCTGTAATATCGAAAACTCGACTTTCGGATTAACGCTTTGCGCAGAGCGTGTGGCTGTTTTCAAAGCTCTCTCCGAAGGCGAGCGCGGGTTCAATGCGGTGGCCGTCGTAGCCGACACGGAGCGGCTAACTCCCCCGTGCGGCGCATGCAGGCAGATTCTGTGGGAATTTTGCCGTGATGCCGAAGTGATTCTGGCGAACCTCAGCGGCCAAATGACGGTGCGCCGCATGTCGGATCTTTTCCCCGACGCTTTCGACGCGTCCTTTTTGTGATCGCCCACGCCCGAGATTGCCAGTGAAAAATGGCGCCCACTGACTAGCGCTTCAGGCGGCTCATAAAAGGAAAGTATAGAAAGTGAGGGTTACGGTGAACACGTTTTCCATGCAGGCCATCGGATACGTGGGAAGTCCTTACAAGGATGCTCGTGAAGTCCCCAGAGGCTTAGGCACAAAGCACAGCGCGGATGGCATTCTCGAAATAAAGCCGGAACTCGAACTCGGCCTCACGGATATCGAGGGTTTTTCCCACCTGTTCGTGATCTGGGCCTTTGATCGCTCCGAAGGATTCGAACTGCTTGGCACGCCACCCAGCGATAATCGCCCCCACGGCGTCTTCGCAACGCGCTCGCCTAAGCGGCCGAATCCGATTGGCTTGACTGTGGTCGAACTTCTCCGCCGCGAGGGCCCACGCCTTCACGTCCGCGGAGTCGATATGCTCGATCGCACCCCGATTCTCGATATCAAACCCTACCTCTCAAATGTTTCGCCGGAACATTTAAGGCGTGGTTGGCTAGCAGAAGCCGAAGCGCGAAGCCGACCTTAACCGCGGGAGAGCCGAATTTCCTTTCTCTCCACGAATACGATGATTGGCCGCGCTCGCACGGCCTCTGTTTGCTGAACAACTGAGCCCGATGCTGCGCGCCGATTTTCATTCGTGCCGCAAATACCAAAAGCGCCCTGCCAGCTAAATCTACGTCTAAATGTGCAAGATTCTGAATGAGTTAGAAGACTAACCGCGGCTACCGATTATATCGTTGCCTAGAATTTCCCAAGTGCTCAATCATTTATTGACGTGAAAATAGCGAGGAGAACAAGCCATGGCGAGCTATCGTATCCTGGCTTTAGATGGCGGCGGAATCCGAGGGCTCTATACGGCGGTGCTTCTAGACCGTCTGTTAGAAGAGGTTCCCGGTTTTACCGATCGCGCTGACTTGCTGGCCGGAACTTCGACAGGCGGGATTCTCGCGCTGGGTCTCGCCAAGGGAATCTCAACCAAGGATTTGATTGGGCTGTACGAGAATAATGGTAGCGCTATTTTTTCTCGGCCCTTGTGGCATGAAATTCGGGACCTAGGAGATCTGACCGGAGCAAAATACGACAACGACGATCTAATTCGTATTATTCAGGATACGTTCGGTGAAGGAATGCTCGACGACCTTTTGCCGCGTCATGTCCTTGTGCCTTCATTTGATCTCGATAATCAGGCCGTTCCGCCCGCTCCCCGGATATGGAAACCAAAGTTCTTCCACAACTTCGCAGGAGGTGATTCTGACGGTAAGGAAAAGATTGCTGACGTAGCTCTGAGGACGAGCGCCGCTCCTACTTATTTTCCCGCCTATCAGGGGTATGTGGATGGTGGTGTAGTCGCGAACAATCCCGCCATGGCGGCGTTGGCGCAGGCAATCGACCCGGACACCGGAAAACAGCTGTTAGCAGATTTGAGGATATTTTCCGTAGGCACGGGGCTCACTCCACAGTTTGTGTCGGGAGATATGCTCGATTGGGGACTGGCACAATGGGCGCCGGTGCTCGCGAATATGATGATCGAAGGAATGATGGGTGTGGCGGATTACGAGTGTGCCCGACTTCTTGGAGATAAATATCTTCGGCTCGGTCCGGTGCTTCCTGCACCGGTCCCTCTTGATTGTGCCGACAAGATTCCCAATCTGATCGCGTACGCTCAAGGTGTGGACATTGCGGAAGCAGTAAAGTGGCTGAAAACCAACTTCGTCTGATGCTCACCCTGACAATTCGGTGCTCCACATGTGATCGATGTTAGGAGGCCAACTCCTTACGGAACCCAATTTTCTTGCTGAGTTCCGGCGTCATGCCGCCTATTTTTATCACCGACGACACCAGTTCTAACCTGTGTTTCTTGGGGGAACACAACGTAGTCGAAGGCTACTCGTAGTAGCCGGGGGCCTTCTTCAGCTTATTGAAATTCGCGAGGTCGTGCTCGATCCATAGCTGCGCGCCGGTCTTCTTGACGAAGGCCTCCATCGCAGCCCGGCTCGCGAGCGATTGGTCTCGGTCGAAGTCAAAAGTCGGGGTCTTGTCCGTGTTGCGCTCTTCCTGATAATGATACAGATCTCCGGCCAGCAGGATCGGCCCGGTCTTTGCCAGCTTCAGATACACCACCTGATGCCCGGGCGTGTGCCCGTACGCGGCCTTGATGACCACCGTGCCGTCGCCAAAGACATCATAATCCTGGCCATTTAGAATCTTCGTCTTGCTGTCCTTCAACGCAACGTACTTCGCACGCTGCGCAACCGGCGCTCCGCCCTTCTCGGCAAACATCGCGTCGCGCTCCGGCTGCTGGACGAGCCAAGTGGAGCCAGCAAAGTCGTTGGCGTTCGCGATGTGATCGACGTGGTAATGCGAGAGGGCGAAATAAGTGATGTCCTTCGAAGTGTAGCCCACAGATGCCAACTGCGACTTCAGCGTCTTGGTCGCCGTAAACCGTTCCTGCGTTACAGGACTGCCATCGGCTTTCAAGTCCGCGTCGGGAATCGCCCCCGAGTCCCACATCAGAGTGCCCTTTGGATGCACGATCAAGTACGAGCACACGACCATATCGGTCGTGGCGAGTTCTTCCTTTTTGAAATGGAAAATCGCCGGATCCAATCCCTTGATCACACCGTTATCAAAGATGTATAGCCGGACAGATTTCGGGGGCTTTGGACGCGTCTGTGAAAGAAGGAAGGGAGCTAACGCCAGGAACACAGCCACGGTCTGGAGTATCGTCGCGAGGAGTTTGCGAGAGTACATATCCGCAAGCATATAACGAAGCAGCTTCAAGTTATACACAGGGAAAATAGTATGGCGGAGAGGGTGGGATTTGAACCCACGAGCCCGGTTTTGCCAGGCTACCCGCTTTCGAGGCGGGCTCTTTCAACCGCTCAGACACCTCTCCGACGGGGAATTTTAGCGGAGCCGCATGCTTTCAGCAATCCGCGCATCCGCTATCGGCGCAGGGCAAAAAATGCCTGCATCGCCCTCGCGCATTCGTTCGCTAGCACGCCGCCCAGAACTTCGACGCGATGATTGAGCGCAGGATGGCTGAAAATTTCAAAGCAGCTGTGCACGGCGCCACCCTTCGGATCGTCGCACCCGTACACCAGACGCGCGATTCGCGCCTGAATCATCGCTCCTGCGCACATCGCGCACGGCTCGACCGTAACGTAAACAGTCGCGCCGCTTAGACGGTAATTCCCAATTGTTTTGGCGGCAGCCCGCAACGCCACGATCTCTGCGTGAGCGCTTGGATCGCATGCAGAAATCGTCTCGTTTCCAGCGCGCGCCACTACGCGGTCTCCAACCGAAATGACGCACCCGACCGGCACCTCGCCCTTTTCTGCCGCGGCTTGCGCTTCGGCAAGTGCCAGTCCCATGTAGGCGAGGTCATCCATCCAAGATTCGCAAAATCATTCGGCTCCAGAAACCGCCGGCAGAAGATATTCAACAACGGTAACATCCCGCAAACGACTGCCGTGGCGGGCATGTCTTTCGTGAACGCCTACCACCCGCCATCCTGTGGCTTTGCAGAGCCGCAAACTGTCCTCGTTATCAGAAAGGACCCGCCCGATGAGTTTGCGGTATCCCAACCGAGCCGCCTCTGTTTGAGCTACGCGCATCAGTTGGCGGCCAACCCCATAGCTCCGAAAGGAGCGTCGCACAAAGATGACAATTTCGGCGATCTCGCCATTGTGGAGCCGTTCTTCGTAAGCCTCAACGGAAACGAGGCCGCAAACCAAATTCCGCACTTCAGCGACCAGCAAGGGACGCTTCGCATCCTGCCCCGCCGTGGCAATCAAGAGTTTCTGATCTTCGATTGAACGCAAGCCATTATCGAAAGTAGCCAGTCCGTCTTCGACAGCATCATTACAGATTTCGCGAAGAGCCGGCGCATCATCCTCACGCGCTGGACGGATGTTCAGATGAGGACGCTGTTCGGGAGTGGCCATCGCGTGATTCTAACATTGGAACTGCGCTAATGATGATGGAGTCACCATCACAGCCTGGGCCTCTCGTCCAAACGGGCGGAGTTGCGATAAGTTGCGATTGAAACGCTACGAGTGTCGCCTTCCAGGCCCGCTCCGCCTTGACAAACCGGTACTGGAGCCACAGACTAAAGCACTCATGAACGAAATCCTTCGCCGCATGTTTATGGTGGACTTCTGGAAGGGTCTATTGCTTACCTTCCGGTCGCAAAACCCAAAGTACATCTATACCGAGCAATATCCCCTGGAGAGGCCGATGGTTGCGGAACGCTATCGCGGCGCACCGCGGCTTAACAACAATCCGGAAACAAGCGAAACGCTATGTATTGCCTGCAATCTTTGTGCGTTAGCCTGCCCGGAAAATCTGATTGTGGTCGGATGGCAGCGCGACGACGCCACCCGGCGCAAAGTCTTGACCACATTTACGTACGACACATCGCGCTGCATGTTTTGCGGCCTTTGTGAGGATGCCTGTCCCACGGATTGTCTGGAACTCACGCAGGATTTCGAGATGGCCACCTACACCCGTGAAGGAGCCATTTGGGACCGCCATCGGCTGGAGGAAGGACCTACGCCGGCAAGATATGTCCGCTAATGTCGCTGGGTTCGGCGCTTACACCGGCTCCTGCATCCTTGCGCCTCCCAAGGACCCGGCGTTATAAATAATGTGCACGGCCTTTCGCTCGGCGTTTAAATTCCCGTATGGAACTTCGTAAGGACCCGATCACGCGCAGTTGGGTACGTGTGGGCCATCGTGAAGATTCGATCGCCCCGGAAGGTTGTCCCCTCTGCCCAAATCATTCGCAAAGCGTAAAGCCTTTGTTGGAGCTGCCCGCGAATGGCTTGGCCCAAGTTCGTGTCATTCCCCATTTTCAGCCGCTTTATCGTATTGAAGGCGAGCCAGGCCGAATGCCCGATGGGATTTACGATCGCATGAGGCCACTCGGTGCGCACGAAATCATCATTGAATCGCCCGATCACCAATTGACCCTTGCTCGAATGAGCGACGAACAAATCGAACGCGTCTTGCAGGCCTATGCGTTGCGCATTGCCGATTTGAAGCGCGATTTGCGTTTCAAATACGTCACGGTATTTGAAAACAGGGGCGCTTTATCTGGTGGAGAATGGGAGCACCCGCACTCACAGGTGACCGCAACGGCCTTTGTGCCCCGCCGCGTCCTCTATGAGCTCCGCTCTGCCATGGCTTGGTTCGAAGAGAAAGAGAGATGTGTTTTCTGCGACATCCTTCGCCAGGAAGAAAAGCAGGCGCGCCGCATCGTCGATTCCCAGGGCGAATACGTCGCTTTTTGCCCGTATGCTTCGCGCGTGCCGTTTGAAATATGGTTGATCTGGCGAAAGCACAGCCATCTGTTTGAACAACCCACCGCAGCGTCGAATATGAGGCATTTGGCCTCACTGCTGGGCCGTACACTTCGTCGTCTTACACAGCTTTCGGGATCCTACCACCTGGTGGTTCACACGGCGCCAAACACCATCCATCCAAAGGGGCAGCTCGCCTCGTATTGGCGTACGCTAGCCGACGATTTCCATTGGCATATCGAAATTCTTCCCATCGTCCAGCAGAGCAGCAAGTCCTATAGCATCAAGGAAGTCTACTTCAACGCGCTCATGCCAGAGCAAGCCGCCGAACGGCTCCGTCAGCTTGACCCGAACAAATGAGGCGCGGCCAGCACGGCGGCATCATCTTCCGCCTGCTGGCTCTTCTGATGCTTTGCCTGTTTGCAGGCATAATTTATCTTGCGCGAACTCCTTTGCTCCGCGCCGCTGGTGGATTTTGGATCGTCCAAGACCGCATGGAACCCGCCGACGTCATAATCGTCATTGGGGACGACGACTTTACTGCTGATCGGGCTACCGAAGCAGCAGCGCTCTTTCACGGAGGCTGGGCTCCCTTAATGGTGGTCAGCGGCCGCATGCTGCGGCCGTATTCCACGATCGCGGATCTGATGACGCAAGATTTGGAATCCCGCGGCGTTCCCGCCAAGGCGATTGTGCGTTTTTCCCATAGAGCCAACAACACGCTCGAGGAAGCAAAAGATCTGCAAGTTCTGATAGCCCAAAACGGCTGGCGTCGAATTCTTCTGGTGACCTCGAATTATCACACCCGTCGCGCCCGATATATCTTTCGGAAAGTGTTGGCAGCCAATGTCAGTTTAGAGGTGGTCGGCGCTTTCGATGCCGAATTCGAACCGGACACTTGGTGGCAATCGCGACAAGGCAGAAAGACATTTCTTCGGGAAACGGTGGGATACCTCGTGGCCGTCTGGGAGCTGCGCGAGCGGCCCGCCGCATCGTCTCCTGGCGGTGCGGTTCTCCGGCTCACCTCCCCGTCGGCATATTGACTGCCAGGTCACCTAAATGCACGAATAATCAGTCACGTTTCAGTTTACATCGGTAAAATCCTGTACTATAGTCGCCCTCCCAGCCAAGTAGTTCAATCCGCGACTAATTAGGCGTTTGACCGCCTGCAAGGAGGCGCTTATGTGGCGAAAGGACGAGCCAAAAGCTCCTTCTCTGCCTGCACATACGAAATCTGCACCAGTGAGCACCGCTTCGCAAGATCCGTTCGATCAGGTCAAGCCGACAACGTTGCCAACCAGCTCAGTGTTAGAAGGCCGGCTAACTCGATCGCTTGTCGTTGAAGGCGAGATTTCCGGACAGGACGATCTCGTAATCGATGGCGAAGTACGCGGCAGAATTCGCCTCCAGGAAGGCAAGCTGACCGTTGGACGGGATGGCCGCGTTACGGCGGACATCGAGGCTCCGGAAATCGTCGTGCGCGGAGAAGTCTCGGGAAATATCAAGGGTCATGATCGCGTTCGCATACTCGCGACCGCCAAAGTGAAAGGCGAAGTCCGCACACGACTCATCTCGATTGAAGAAGGAGCCGTAGTGCACGGTCTCCGAGTGAACCTCGATCAGGAAGAACGTCATCGCCCAGTGGGCTCCCCGGCGGCCAATTCCGAGACCGATAGCAAAACTCCCATAATAAGTTCCAATGTCACAAGAATTTTCACAGGTGCACGTATGAGCTTCCTTGGCAAGTTTCGCCCCATAAGTTACTCAGGGAATCCTAGCACTCCGGCCGTTCGTCCGTCCTATGGCCCCAATCACCGCTTTCCGCCCGTTCCCCTCCATGCTCCCGCCGGGGGTTCAGCTCAGAGCGGCGAGGAAACTACTGGTCGCTTCTCCAATGGATTAAAGGAATTCCTCTGGCAGCTCGAAGGCATTGGTAGAGGTAATCTTCTTGATCTCGGCGCCGTATCTCAGGCCACTCTTACGTACTTCATTGAACATAATTTCAAGGTCTACACGGAAGATCTGATGGCTGGGTGGGGTGCGTTCCTCGAACAAGATTCCCAGCGCATCGCGTTGCTCCCGCCAGATGCCGAACGGCCCGATCTCTCGCCGGCAGCACGCGCCGATCGTTTCCTTGCGTCGAACCTTCACTATCCCGCAGACAGCTTCGATGCCGTTCTGCTATGGGATTTGCTCGATTACATGGATCGCGAGGCAGCCAAGCAATTCTTGCCGCGCATTGCGTCCATGGTCCGCGAAGGCGGCGCTGTTCTGGCCATTTTCCATACGCGCCCTCCCGAACAATTTAACCGCTACCGTGTCGTGGACGCGCATTCTTTGCAGCTCGTACCCGCGGCCACTTTGGTTCGACCGCAGCACATATATCAAAACCGCGAGATACAGGAGCTCTTCGGGAAGTTCCGCACCTCGAAGACCTTCGTAGGACGCGACCAACTGCGCGAAGGCGTTTTCGTCAAATAGCCCTCGAACAAGCGTAATATCGGCGAAGAAATCTTCCTCTTGCATCCGCGCCCAAATGGCGTTAGAAGGAGTTTAGGCTCTAGAGCGGGAGGGAGAGTGAATCCACCGGCTTTAGAACAGAACCAATTTAAAGGGCACCGCTGCTGCGGTGCTTTAAGCCGGCAGCCTTTTAGGCTTGTCGAGCACAATTAAAAGTAAGGCAACGGGAGCCGCCAGGCTCCCGTCGCCGTTTTTAGGCGAACATTGGCTTGAATTCGAGGGCTAGCTTGCGGAGAGAATTAGCCGGCGAACTTCGAATTCCACAGCGCCCGGATAAGTTCCTTCTGGAAATTGATCACGTTGGCTTGCCACAGAATACCGAGCAGCATCGCCGCCATCATAACCAACGAAACTGCGAGCGTTATCGCAAGCTGAGACTCGGTTGCTGGGATCTGTAGGCGGCGGAGAAGTTTCACGAGCACGCTCCTGATTCACAAGAGGCGCAATTTCGGCTCCACAGTGTAGCAATCGGACGTACCACGCAAGTTAAACAATGCATGCCACTTAAGCGCGATACGAAACGGCTGAGCCGTTTGAAAGCGCAAAAAGATTGCCTCTTTCTGCTCCGAATTGTTCATAAAAACACCATTTAAGTACGGCTTAAGACGTCCAGCACCGTTTGATTCCAGCCAACTGCTCCCGGGACATCAATTCGGACGGAATTCGGGAGCTTTGCGAGTAGCCTCTTATCGAAGTCCCCCGCACTTAACGGCAAGATGAAGGCTTGATCGCTCGCCGTTAGCAGGCTGAGGTCTTCGAAGGATGCGCCGATGCCTACGGATCGCAGCCGCGAGCGTAGAGCTTCGCGATACAATCGCGTCACATAGCGAACCGCTTTACCCTCATCGTTGCCCGAATAAAGCTCCCAGAAGGGCTCGCAGTGACGAATCCGCCAGTTCTGCTCGGTGGCTATCTTTTCGAACGAGGGAGCGGCCAGATCGGCATTCCCCGCAAAAAAGAAGCGTTCGCTGAATTCTCGTTCCCGAGATGCTTCCGCCTCGCGTTCGCTTATTCCGGCATTGCCGCTGATTTCCCGCGCGTTCATGTCCGCATAACGCACAACTTCCGCCCCGGCTTGCTCCGCAATATCTTGCACGGCTGCGCCCGCTTCTTCCGACGTGCGCCCGAAGGGGACGCATAAATAGCGGGCTGCTCGCTTTGCACCTTCGAGGCGCAGGGCAAAGTATCCGTCAGGCAGGAAGAGCCCCCCTCCGCCTTCGGTAACAAAGGGGTGAGCGTGCCCGATCTTGCGCCTAAGAATTTCCAATTGCGCACGTGTGCCACGCGTTAAAAGCACCAGGGGAATCTTGCGCCTTTCAATCTCGGCTAGTGCCTCTGAAGCCTGGTATTCCGTACGCGTTGGAGAACCGAGCAGGCTTGCGGGCGTGAAGATGATGACTCGAGGCGCTAGCATGTCGCAAGAAGTCTAGCGCGACGGCGGAGCAGCCGCCTGAAAAGAAAAATGGCGGCGAGGTCGCCTCGCCGCCATCGTCCTTTACCCTCAGCTAACTCTATTAACCGCCTGACGCATTGGCCGTTGTTGCCGACGGGTTCTTCGGCACGCTGATGTATCCGCTGATCTTGTCCTTGGCCACCGAATTCACAACGAATTCGTCGGCTTGGTGCGAGCCGCGCGGATAGAAGACCACCGGTTCGTCAACCAATCGATCCTTCTTCTCGGTGCGATTGTCGTCCACGGTCAAGGCGACGGTGAACTTGTTCTTCTTCGTATCCACCGAACGAAGTTCGATGGTGATAGCGCCCACCTTCTGCGGCTTGTTCTTGCCGTTGATGGTGAACTCAACGTAGTCGCGTTCGCCCATGCGGCGGAGCACATCGATCTCCTCGTGGTTGCGAGCGATCAACGTACCCAGCTCACTGCGGGCCATCTTCAGATCGTTCTTGGTCCCTTCGAGGTCGGTCTTCACGTTGTTGACGCTGCCGTTCACGGTGTTGAGATCACTGTTAAGTTCATCCGTGCTGGCCTTGGTAGCAAGCTGGCTCTTTACGTCGGTATCCATCTGCGCCAACTTCTGTGCGTCTTCCTCGCGAATCTTAGCCTCTTCATCGCGGGCTTTCTTCAGATCACTCTGCGTTACCCGCAGCCTCTTCTCCACGACTCCAAGATCGCTCTGCAATCCCGTGCTCGTAGAGTTAGCTTGCGTTAACTTTTGTTCCAGCGTCGCCACTTCCTGGCTGTTGGCTTGCGCCGCCGTCTTCATCTGTCCCGTGAAGCTCTGCTGCGCCTGTTGCAACTCTGTAGAGTTGTGCCAGGCGAGTCCGAGCCCGGCGATCGAAACGATCGCTAGAATC
>CAWDQT010000033.1:0-40248 GCA_963804535.1 uncultured Acidobacteriota bacterium | reverse complement strand
GACTTAGGATCCTGTGGCCGCAAGGCCGTGGGGGTTCAACTCCCCCCTTCCGCACCAGCGCGCGTCTCTGCTTCTCGATTCAAAAAAGGCCGCAACATTGACGCTCTTAGCAGCTTCCCCTATACTCACCTTTCGCACCCCGCAGGGGCTCTTTTCCGGACCAGATTGCGGCAATGTAATAAAGGAAGCGCCGGTATGGCGTCCGCCTGCAGTCCGCGTCAACTGACTTCGCGAATTGCGCCTCGCGGCAAATACGCGTGTTAAACACAATTTGGATAAGGAGTAGAAGTTAGGAGTTATGGCTGAGGCAACTTGCCGGCGTGAGCTCGACCTGGAGATTCCCGCCACAGACGTGCAGAAGGCGATCGAGCGAGTAGCCCGCGAGTTTGCGCGCGTGGCTCGTGTGCCCGGATTTCGCCCCGGTAAAGCGCCGATCCCACTGATTCGCCGCCGGTTCGCCGACGATATCAAAGGCGAAGTGCTGCAATCCCTTGTCCCAGAGCAGATCGACAAAGCGGTCAAAGATCAAAAGCTTGTTCCCATCACGCAGCCACAGGTTGATCATGTGGATTACGCTGAGGATCGCCCCCTCAAATTTCGCGCCAGCTTCGAAGTGCTCCCCGAATTTGAGCTCGGCACCTACAAGGGGCTGCAAGTCGAAGTCGAGAAGGCTCAGGTCGCCGATGCCGATGTCGACAAAACCCTCGAAGCCATGCGTGAACGCGCCGCTACCTTTGTTCCTGTGGAGGATCGCGCGCTCGAAAGCGGCGACTACGCGCAACTGAAGCTGGTGGGTACGCCGGTAGGCGGCGGCGAACCCCTTAAGGCCGACAACGTCCTTTGCCATCTCGGCGCTGAGGAGACCCTGGAAGCCTTCACCCAGAACCTGATCGGTGCAAAGCCCCCCGAACAGCGCCGTTTTGAAGTCGAATACCCCGCGGATTATCCCGACCGTAAGCTCGCCGGCAAAAAATTCGTCTATAACGCCGAAGTTGTGGCCGTCAAGCAAAAGAAGCTGCCCGAACTCAATGACGAATTAGCCAAGGACGTCAGCGACGCCAAAACGCTCGAGGAACTGCGCGGCAAAATTCGCCAGGATCTTGAAAAAGAGCTCGAGGCGCACCACGCAGCCGCGGTCCGCGAGGCTGTTCTGGCGAAAATTGTCGCGGCTCACGATTTCCCCGTTCCCGAAGCGCTGGTGGAAAACCAAATGGACGTTCGCCTTGAGCGCGCCGTCCGAACTTTGGCAGCGCAGGGCGTTGATCCGCGAGCCGTTAATGTGGATTGGGTAGCCATGCGGCGCCGCCAGCATCCTCGCGCGATTGAGGACGTGAAGGCCGAGCTGCTGCTCGATCGCATCGCCTCGGCGGAAAATATCGAAGCGACCGATGAGGATATCGACCGGGAAATTTCGAAGATCGCGGAGCGTAGTGGCGAATCTGCACCAGCGGTCCGCGCTACCTTGACAAAGCAGGGGGCCGTGGATAGGATGAGGTCGAAGCTCCGCAGCGAAAAGACTCTCGAGTGGCTCGAAGAGAATTCTGAAGTAAAGACTCGAGAGCCGGAGCGGTCCTGACCGGCTTCTTCCTGCAAACTTCCCTACTCTCGATGAAACATGCAGACGATTCAAGTCCACGCGCCACGACACTCATCCCCATGGTGGTGGAGCAGACCACCAGGGGCGAGCGCGCGTATGACATTTATTCGCGGCTCCTCAAAGATCACATTCTATTTATCGGAACGCCGATCGACGACCACGTCGCCAATCTTGTGACCGCTCAATTGCTCTTCTTGGAAGCCGAAGATCCGGAACGCGATATCCAGCTCTATATAAATTCGCCCGGGGGCTCGATAACGGCGGGCATGGCCATTTACGATACGATGCAATACGTTCGGCCCGACGTGGTCACCACTTGTGTCGGGCAGGCTGCCTCGATTGCCTCAGTATTGCTGGCTGCGGGATCTCCGAAAAAACGCTTTTCGCTTCCCAATTCGCGTATTTTGATTCACCAGCCTTGGATGTCAGGTCTGTCGGGGCAGGCTACCGATATCGATATTCACGCCAAAGAGATTTTGCGGATGCGTTCGGTCATCAACCAGATTTACTCGAATCACTGTGGGCAGCCAGTTTCGAAAATCGAAAAAGATGTCGAGCGCGACTTTATTATGTCGCCCCTGCAGGCCAAGGAGTACGGCCTGATCGACGAAATTATCCACAAGCACCGATAGGGCGTACCTAACAGTTAGTAGCGAGATTGTATTGACACTGCCGCGGATAGGGAAAAAGTCTTAAGATAGTGACGGGTCTTGTCCCACCGGGGGAATCCGTCGGAGGCCGACAGCCGTGAGAAAACTTAGCTCGGACGAACCACTGCGCTGTTCGTTCTGTCATAAAACGCAAGAGCAAGTTGAGAAGCTCATCAGCTCGCCTTCGGATTATCCGCGTGCCTACATCTGCAATGAGTGCGTGGGCGTTTGCCAGCAGATTTTGGAAGAGGAAAAGCGCGAGCAGGCCGGACCGATTAATCGCCGCCTGCCCCGCCCGCCGGAGATCAAGTCCTTCCTCGATGGTTACGTGATTGGCCAGGACAAAACCAAGAAGAAACTGGCAGTTGCCGTCTACAATCATTACAAGCGCATCTTCTTGAATCATCAACCGGGCGATGTCGAACTGACCAAGTCCAATATCCTTTTGATCGGCCCCACCGGCACCGGCAAGACTCTTCTGGCGCAGACGCTCTCTCGCATGCTCGATGTTCCTTTCGCCATCGTGGACGCTACCACGCTTACCGAAGCCGGTTACGTCGGCGAAGACGTGGAGAACATCATTTTGAAGCTGCTGCAAAACGCCGACGGCGATGTGACCAAGGCGCAGCAGGGCATCATCTACATCGACGAAATCGATAAGATCTCCAAGAAGGATGAAAACCCTTCGATCACGCGCGACGTTTCCGGCGAAGGTGTGCAGCAAGCTTTGCTCAAGATTCTGGAGGGCACCGTCGCCAATGTTCCTCCGCAGGGCGGACGCAAGCATCCGCACCAGGAATTTACGCCCGTCGATACCACCAATATTCTGTTTATCTGTGGCGGAGCTTTCGTAGGCTTGGAGAAGATCGTGGAGCGCCGGGTCGGTCAAAAGTCTCTGGGCTTCCATACCGACGCCCAACCTACGACCACCAATCGCCGCAATCTGGAACTGCTCGAACAAGCCCAGCCTACGGACTTGATCCGCTATGGCCTCATCCCGGAATTCGTGGGCAGGCTGCCTGTCGTCGGTGTTCTGGGCGATCTGGATAAGGCCGCGCTGATGCGCATCTTGACCGAGCCCAAGAACGCCCTTATCCGCCAATATCAGCGGCTATTTGAATTTGAAAATGTCCGGCTGCGCTTCGCTGATGATGCGCTTGAGACGGTTGCCGATTTGGCCTTGCAACGCAAGGTCGGCGCCAGAGGGTTGCGCATGATTCTCGAGGATTTGATGCTCGATCTGATGTACAACCTGCCGGCCCAGCGCAAGGTACGCGAATTCGCCGTCACCGCAGAGATGGTACGCAGTCGTGAAATCAACTGGAACCTGCTGGAAAAAGCCGGATAACTTGGGATAATTAAGTAGTGGGCCTGCCACCAATCAAAAATCAATGTTTACCCGCGAGAAAAGTGAAATGAAGCGTGTGCCGATGATGCCGGTGAGGGATATGGTCATCTTCCCTCAGATGATGCAGCCCTTTATCGTCGGGCGAGAGGCCTCCGTGCGCGCGCTGGAAGAGGCGCTCGCCGGAGAAAAGAAGATCTTCCTGGCTACCCAACACGACGCCTCAATCGATGATCCCAAACCGGAAGAAATTTTTACCGTCGGTACGCTCGCCAATATCGTGCAAAGCGTTAAGCTGCCCGACGGCAATATCCGCGTTCTCGTCGAAGGTGTCGAGCGCGCCAAAATTGTGCAGCTCACGAGCGAAGAGGGCTTTTACCGCGCTACCCTGAAGGTTCTGCCCGGACGCGCCGAGCCTTCTCCGCAGATCGATCAGGCCGTCCGCCGCGTCAACGGCCTCTTCGAGCAGTACGTGAAGCTCTCCCAAAGTCTGAATTACGACACCATGATTGCCGCGGCCCGGGTCGAAGATCCCGCCAAGCTCTCCGATACCATCGCCGCCAATTTGCAGATTCCCATCGAAGAAAAGCAGGAACTGCTCGAAAACTTCGACGTGCTGGATCGCTTGAATCGTGTGGCCGAAGTGCTGGAAAGCGAGATCGAAAAGCTCAACGTTGACCGCAACATCAATACGCGCGTGAAACGCCAGATGGAGCGCGCGCAAAAAGAGTACTACCTGAACGAGAAGCTCAAGGCCATACACAAAGAGCTCGGCCGCGGCGAAAAGAGCGAGCTCGACGAGCTGAAGAAGAAGATCGAAGCGGCTGGAATGCCGAAAGACGTCCAGGAAAAGGCCATGCAGGAACTGAAGCGGCTGGAAATGATGCCGCCGATGTCCGCAGAGTCGACTGTGAGCCGCAGTTATCTGGACTGGCTCCTGGCGGTGCCGTGGAAGAAGAAGTCGAAAGAAATTCGTGATATCGATGTCGCCGAGAAAATTCTAGAGGAAGATCATTACGGGCTGGAAAAGGTCAAAGAGCGCATTTTGGAGTACCTTGCGGTGCGCCAGCTGGTCAAGAATCCTCGCGGCTCGATCCTGTGTCTCGTCGGGCCTCCCGGAGTCGGCAAAACTTCGCTTGCCATGTCCATCGGCCGCGCAACCGGTCGCAAGTTCGTGCGCGTCTCTCTTGGCGGGGTTCGCGATGAGGCCGAGATTCGCGGCCATCGCCGCACTTATATCGGCGCTCTCCCCGGCCAGATTATCCAGATGATGAAGAAGGCGGGAACCGTTAATCCGGTGTTCGTCCTAGACGAAGTCGACAAAATGTCCATGGATTTCCGCGGCGATCCTTCCGCTGCGCTGATGGAAGTGCTCGACCCCGAACTCAATCATGCGTTTACCGATCACTACCTGGACGTCGAGTACGATCTTTCCCGCGTAATGTTCATCTGCACGGCGAACGTGCTGCACACGATCCCTCAGCCCTTGCAGGACCGCATGGAAGTCCTGCGCCTGCCGGGCTATACCGAAATCGAAAAGCGGGAGATCGCCAAGCGCTTCCTGCTCAAAAAGCAGCGCGAGGGTGCGGGCCTGACCGACGAGAATCTGCAATTCACCGATGAAGCGCTCAACTACATCATCCGGCATTACACTCAGGAAGCCGGCGTGCGGAATTTGGAGCGGGAAATCGCCAATATCTGCCGCAAGATTTCGCGGCGCGTGGTGAAGGAAGGCCGGCAGGTCAAGATCGAGGTCACACCCGCGAACGTCAACGAATTCCTCGGTGTCATTAAGTTCCGCGAGCTCTGGGCCGAGAAGAAAAATGAAGTCGGTCTCACCACGGGCTTGGCTTGGACCGAGGTGGGTGGCCAGGTTTTGACTACCGAAGCGGGATTAATGCATGGCAAAGGGCGGCTGACGCTCACCGGTAAACTCGGCGACGTTATGCAGGAATCTGCCCAGGCGGCCATGAGTTATGTGCGTTCGCGCACCGCCGCTTTCGGTCTGCCGCACGACTTCTATCGTCATGTCGATATTCACGTGCACGTCCCCGAGGGTGCTATCCCGAAGGACGGCCCTTCTGCGGGTATTACGATTTGCACCGCCATTGTGAGCGCGCTCACGCATATTCCCGTTCGCTGCGATGTGGCCATGACCGGCGAAATTACCCTGCGAGGCAAAGTTTTGCCGATCGGCGGCGTCAAAGAGAAAGTGCTTGCCGCCCATCGCCTGGGGATCCGCACGGTGCTCCTCCCCAAAGATAATGAAAAAGATCTCGCGGATATTCCCGCCGATATTCAGTCGACTTTGGTGATGCAGTTTGTGGAAACGATGGATGAGGTTTTGGGTCTGGCATTGGAACGGCCGCTTCAGCCGTTGGCGCCTCCCGATGTCCCGGAAGTGCCGACCAAGTTCGATGCGGAAGCAGAGCAAGATCAGGAATTAACCAACTGAGGGAGACCCTCGGGCGTGTTTCCGGTCGAGGGGTGAACAGCTGATTCTGCCCGGGAGTGACCCGCCCCTGTTTGGTTCCTGTTCGACATCTAGAAGAAAAAACATTGTTTCGTAATTTAAGTGTGGGTTCCGCCGTATGACGACGGCGCATTTCTGTTCGCCGTCGCCCGCTGCTAAATTTCCCGACAAACGGGGCCGCAGAATTCCGGCTCCAGTCAAGGTCAAGGAATGATCACAATGAGTATTAGTCTTGCAGAACTGAAGGAAAAAAATATCACCGATCTGGCCAAGATCGCCAAGGATCTGGCCATTCCCGGCGCCAGTGGCATGCGCAAACAGGAGCTCATCTTCCAAATCCTGCGCGCGCAGACGGAGAAAAACGGGCTTATCTTCAGCGAAGGCGTCTTGGAATGCCTGCCGGACGGCTTCGGCTTCCTGCGCGCCCCGGAATACAACTACCTGCCCGGCCCGGACGACATCTATGTCTCGCCGTCGCAGATTCGCAAGTTCGACCTGCGTACCGGCGATACGGTCTCCGGCCAAGTGCGTCCGCCCAAGGATGGCGAGCGCTATTTCGCCCTGATTAAAGTCGAAGCCGTCAATTTCGAGGATCCCGAGGTAGCGCGGAACAAAATCTTTTTCGACAATCTCACTCCGCTCTATCCTCAGGGCCGGCTGAAAATGGAAACCACGAAGGAGAACCTCACCGGGCGCGTTCTCGACTTGCTCTGCCCGGTCGGCAAGGGCCAGCGCGGCTTGATTGTGGCCCCGCCGCGTACCGGCAAAACCATGATGCTGCAGTCGGTGGCCAATTCCGTCACCGCCAATCATCCCGAAGTCGCCCTGATCGTGCTGCTGATCGATGAGCGTCCCGAAGAAGTAACGGACATGCAGCGCACCGTAAAGGGCGAGGTCATCAGCTCCACGTTCGATGAGCCTCCGCAGCGCCACATTCAGGTGGCCGAAATGGTTCTGGAAAAAGCCAAGCGCCTGGTCGAACACAAGCGCGACGTGGTCATCCTGCTCGACTCCGTCACGCGACTGGCGCGCGCCTATAACGCCGTGACGCCGCCCTCGGGCAAAGTGCTTTCCGGTGGTATCGACGCCAATGCGCTTCAGCGCCCGCGGCGCTTTTTTGCCGCCGCGCGCAACGTCGAAGAGGGTGGATCGCTCACCATCATGGCCACCGCCTTGATCGACACCGGCAGCCGTATGGACGACGTGATCTTCGAAGAGTTCAAGGGCACCGGTAACATGGAAATCAATCTCGACCGGCGCCTCGTGGATAAGCGGATCTTTCCGGCCATCGATATCAATCGCTCTGGCACGCGAAAGGAAGAATTGCTGATGCCGCCCGACGAGCTAAACCGCGTTTGGGTGCTTCGAAAGGTCCTGAACCCGCTGTCGCCGGTTGAAGCTATGGAACTGCTCCTGGGCAGGCTCTCTAAAAGCAAATCCAACGCCGAATTTCTCGCCTCAATGTCCAATCCCAGCTGAGAGGCATCTCTCCCGAGATCGCGCGATTAATTCCGAAAGGGTGTCATTCCGAGGAGCGCAGGCGCACGTTTCCTGTATCGCGAGCGACTGAGCGACGAGGAATCTGCTTCTCTGTAATTCGAATCTCGAATCTCCCCATCGCGCCGCAGCAAAAGGACCTACGCCTGCCGCGCTTCCGCCTTCGCGGCCTCGTCGCGTTCGCGCGCGAGAAAGACGATCAGCCGCGCAGTCTCTTCCGCGCTCATCGCCGTGTTATCCACCAGGACCGCATCCTGTGCGCGAACGAGCGGCGACACTGCTCTTTCACGGTCTCGACGGTCGCGTTGGCGAACCTGTTCCAGAACCTCCGAAAACTCCAGCCGCTCGCCCTTTTGCGCATGTTGCAGGCGCCGTCGTTCCGCGCGTACTTCCACCGAAGCGTCCAGAAAAATTTTCAAGGCTGCGTCGGGAAAGACCACCGTGCCGATGTCGCGGCCTTCCATCACCACTCCGCCGCATGCCGCCGCACGCCTTTGTTCGGCGACCAGCACCGTCCGCACCCCGCCGTTCACCGCAACCTTGGAGGCCGCCTGCGCCACCGCCGGCGAGCGTATCGGGTCCGTCACATCCGTCCCGTCCACCAGCACGCGAAAGCCGCCATCGTCGCTCACCAGATCGATGCGCGTCGCGCGAGCCAGCGCCGTGAGCTTCTCTTCCGCATCGAGGGGCACCCCATCGCGCAGCGCCTTCCACGCCACTGCACGATACATCGCGCCGCTATCCAGGTAGATATAACCCAGCATCTCGGCCACGCGCCGCGCGACCGTGCTCTTTCCCGATCCTACGGGCCCGTCAATCGCAATGATCAGCTTCTGCATCGCTAGAATCAGTTTGACGTTAGATCCGCTTAAATGCCCGCTCGATCTCCCGCAGCGAATACCGCAAAATCACCGGACGCCCGTGTGGGCAGCTCATCGGCGATTCTGTTTTGGCGAGCTCGCCGAGCAGCCATTCCATCTTGGTTTGATCCAGCGGCATGTTGACCTTGATCGCCGCGTGGCACGCCGTAGACGCCGCGATCTGCGACTGGAGCGAATCGATGGAGATCGCCTGGTGCTCGCGCTCAATGCCGTCCAGGATTTCTGCCACCAGGCGCTCGGCATCGGAATTCGGCACGCCCGCCGGCGTGGCCTGAATGGCCACGCTCTGCGGCCCCATCGGCGTCACATCGAATCCGTTCGCCGAAAGTTCCTCGCTGATCTGTTCGAGAATCGCGCGCTGCCGCGGCGTCAAGTCCACGACGATCGGCACGAGCAGCCGCTGGCCTGTCAGCGCTCCTTCGCGCCGAGAACGCAAATGCTGCTCGAAAAGCACGCGCTCATGCGCCACGTGCTGATCGATGATCCACAATCCTTCGGAATTCACCGCCACGATGAAACTTGCGTTCACTTGCCCCAGCGGCCGCAGTTCCCCGAGGCAAGTGGCGCTCGCCGGAGCCTCCATGTACTGCGCCGGCGCCTCCGCAGCTTCCCCAGAATGCGCCTCGATTTGCTCGCCGACCCCCATAGGCGATACAGCGCCCGGAGCTTCGAACGCAAACCGCTGCGTTTCGGGCTGCACCGGCGCTTCGGTCAACGCGAATCCCTCGGACGCGCCCGGATAAGCATCGGATAGAGGCAATACCGCGCGTGGCGGCGCCATCGGCGCCAGAGCGGCGGCCGCAGCGACGCCCGGCTGGCCGCCGGACGCCGGCGCTGTCGGCCGTGCCGGCACCGCAAAGCTTGCGATCGGCCGCGCTTTCGAAAGCGCCTGGCGAATCGCATCGCGCGCGAAGTCATGCACGCATTGGGAATGCCGGAAGCGCACTTCGATCTTTGCGGGATGAACGTTTACGTCCACTTCGTCGCATGGCAAATCCACAAAGAGCAGCGTCATCGGGAACGCATCGGCCGGCAGAATATTTCGGTAGGCCTCGTGAATCGCGTGCAGTAGCAGCCGGTCGCGCACCAGCCTGCGGTTCACAAAAATATAAATACCGTTGCGGTTCGCCCGCTGCACTTCTGGCCGCGAAACGAACCCCCGCACCGTAAGCTCTCCCGCGCGTCCGCCATCATCGAGGTCGGGTTCTGTAATCGCTGCGCGAATCGGACCCGAAACCGGCGCGATTTCGATCATCTCTTCGAGCGTCTGCCGGCCAAAAAGCTGATAGACGCGCTCCGCCAGCGTCGCCACCGGAGGAGCGTTCACGATCTCCTGCGTGGGTGTCTTCAGCGCGAACTGCTTGTCGGGATTCGCCAGCGCATAGTGCGTAACCAGCGAAGCCACGTGCCCCAGTTCCGTCGTGTCTGACTTCAGAAATTTCCTGCGCGCCGGAACGCAATAAAAAAGATCGGCCACGCTCACTGACGTACCCGCCGGCAGCCCCGCCGGCTTCACGCCCACCAGTTTGCCGCCGGCAAACTCCACCCGAGTTCCCTGCTCTTCGCCGCCGATGCTGGTTTCCAGCAGCAAGCGCGCAACGGAAGCGATCGACGGCAAAGCCTCGCCTCGAAATCCCAGCGTCGCGATGGAGAGCAGATCGTCCGAGGTGCGCAGCTTCGAGGTGGCGTGCCGTTCGAACGCCAGCAGCGCGTCGTCGTGGCTCATGCCGCTGCCATCGTCCACAACGCGGATCATGCGCTTTCCGCCCGATTCCACTTCGATGCGCACGGAACGCGCGCCCGCGTCCAGCGCGTTTTCGAGTAGTTCCTTCACCACCGAGGCCGGCCGCTCCACCACCTCGCCCGCCGCAATGCGGTTGGCAATCGCCTCCGGCAATATCCGTATCCGGCTCATCGCTCTTTAGGGGGTCGGAGCTTTAGCTCCGACATCTCCAGCCGCACTATTTGGGGGCTTTAGCCCCTGAAGCCGCCTCGCCTGACGCAGCCTCGCGTTCGGTACGGCCGAACCGCGATTCCCAATTCCTCGAGCTGCTCCGGCTCGACTTCGGAAGGCGCCTCCGCCATCAAATCCTGCGCCGCCGTGGTCTTCGGAAACGCAATCACTTCGCGAATCGACTTCTCGCCCGCCAGCAGCGCCACCACGCGATCGAGCCCCAGCGCGATTCCGCCATGTGGCGGCGTGCCATAGGTCAGCGCGTCCAGAAAAAATCCGAAGCGCTGCCGCCGCTGCTCCTCGTTCAATCCCAAAAGCGCAAACACGCGCGCCTGCAATTCCTGGCTGTGAATTCGAATGCTCCCCGACCCAAGCTCCGAACCATTCAGCACCAGATCGTAGCCCTTCGAACGCACGTCCTGCGGCGCGGATTCGAGCTTATGAACGTCTTCTTCTCGGATTCCCGTAAACGGATGCTGCGCTGCCGCCCAGCGCTTTTCGCTGATGCTCCATTCAAATAGCGGAAAGCCCGTGAGCCATAGGAATTCCCAGCGATTTTTCGGCACAAGGCTCAGCCGGTCGGCCAGCGTCAACCGCAATTGCCCCGCAATCAGCGCTGCCGCGTCCGTTCCTGGAATCTGCTCCGCCGCCGAAACCGCTACGATCAGGTCCCCGGCCTTCGCGCCTGTGGCCGCAACGATGTTTTGCACCGCTGCCGCGCCCAGCGTCTTATCGAGCGGCGAACTCACGCCTTCCGCGGCCACTTTGATCGTATAAAGCCCCCGCGCGCCCAGTCCCTTGGCCTGCTCCCCCAATTCATCGAGCTGCTTGCGCGAAAAAGACGCTGCGCCCGGCGCTACGAGGGCATGCACGCTGCCTTCCAAACGCAATTTCTCCCGAGCCGCCGCGAAATGCTCGGTCACCTCGTGCAGTTCCATTCCAAACCGCAGGTCCGGCTTATCGATTCCGTATCGCCTGATCGCCTCGCGGTACTCCATGTGGCGAAACGGCGCTTTCACTTCGATTCCCGCCGCGGCGCACGCCCGCACCATCACCTGCTCGATCACGCCAAAGATCGTCTCCTGCGTGGGGAAAGACATCTCCAGATCGAGTTGCGTGAACTCCGGCTGGCGGTCGGCGCGCAAGTCTTCGTCGCGAAAACAGCGCACCAGCTGAAAATAGCGGTCGAGGCCCGCGATCATCAACAGCTGCTTGAACATCTGCGGCGATTGCGGCAGCGCGTAAAACTGCCCGTGATGGACCCGGCTGGGCACCAGATAATCGCGCGCGCCTTCCGGCGTCGAGCGCGTCAGCATGGGCGTCTCGATCTCGTAAAACCCAAGTTCATTGAGCGTCCGGCGAATCTCCAGAAAAATCTTGTGCCGCAGCGCGATATTTCGCTGCAGATGCGAGCGCCGCAGATCGAGATAACGGTAACGCAGGCGCGTCTCCTCGCTCGCGCTCACTTCGTCTTCCACCACAAACGGCGGAGTCTTCGCGGTGTTCAGAATGCGCAGCTCCGAAGCAAACACCTCCACTTCACCGCTCGCCAGTTCCGGATTCGGCTTCTGCCGGCGAGCCACTCGCCCGCGCACCGCCATCACGTATTCCCCGCGCAGTTCCTCCGCGCGAGCATGCGCCGCCGGCGCCAGCTCTTTGTTGAACACGATCTGCGCGAGGCCGCCGCGGTCGCGCAGATCGATAAAAATAATGTTGCCCAGGTCGCGCCGCCGGTGCACCCATCCCATCAGCGTCACTTCTTTATCGGCATCGGCCGCGCGCAAATCGCCCGCGTACTGCGTGCGCTTCCAATCGCCCAGCAGGTCGAGCGTCGCCATTACGCCGTCCTCGATTTCGTCAGGTACTCGAGCAATTCCGCCTCCGAAAGTTTCCTCTGATCGCCATCGGCCAGCCGCTTCACCGTGAATTGGCCCGCAGCCAGTTCGTCTTCGCCCAAAATCACCGCGAATCGCGCCCCCAGCCGGTCCGCCAGGTTCAGCGATTTTCCGAACTTCATCTCCTGCGCCGGCAACTCCACCGAAAGATTATGCTCGCGCAACTTTCGCGCCAGCACCACGGCAGCGGGATACGCCTGAGCGCCCATCCACGCGATGTACACGTCTAGGCCGCATTTTGCCGCCGCGCCCGCTTCTTGCAGCGAAAGCATCAAGCGATCCGTGCCAATCGCGAACCCGATCCCCTTTGTTGCCGCCGGGCCGCCCAGCAGTTCCACCAGCCCGTCGTAACGCCCACCGCCGCAGACCGCGTTCTGCGAACCGAGCCCTGGCGCGGTAATCTCAAATGTCGTCCGCATGTAGTAGTCGAGCCCGCGCACCAGCCTCCAATTCTCTTCGTATTCGATTTTCCGCAAGCGCGAGCTGCCGCTTCAGCTCCGCATAATGCTCGCGGCACGCATCACAAAGGTGATCCGCGATGTGCGGCAGCGTATCGATGATCGCCTGCTCTTCCGGCAACTTCGAATCCAGCACGCGCAGCGGATTCGTCTCAATACGCCGCTGGCTATCCGCACCGAGTTTATCGCGTACCTTTTCTAATTCTCCGCGCAACCTCTCGACGTACGCCGGCCGGCAATTCTTATCGCCGATGGAATTGATGTATAGCTTCGCGCCCGTCAGATTCACGCGAGCAAAAAACGCCAGCAGCATCTCGATCACTTCCGCATCGAGCGCCGGATGATCGGAAGGCCCCAGCAGCTCCGCGCCGATCTGATAGAACTGCCGGTAGCGCCCCTTCTGCGGCCGTTCGCGGCGGAACATCGGCCCGATGTAGTAAAGCTTTACGTTCCCCGGCCGCGTGTGCATCCCGTGCTCGATATAGGCGCGCACCACCGACGCCGTCGCCTCCGGCCGCAAGCTGATTGAGGAATCGTCGCGATCCGAATGAATACATCTCCTTGAGACATTCTGTATAGCCGTCCGCAAACAGCTCGTCGGCAATTGGCAGCGGATTTCGCCATAGCCTAAGTACGAAAGACGATCGGCGTCTGCTCCGCGCGATTCCACAGCCAGACTCCGGCGCAGGATGTCTCGACTCCTGATCGCTTGAAATTTCATTTAGCCCGAGCCTAACCAAGTTGGTGTCATTCCGAAGAGTACTTGCGACGAGGAATCTGTATCGTCCGACCGAGCGCGAATGCTCTGCGCTCGAAATGGCCGGATTTCGCCGTAACCGTAAGTATGAAAGATGCTGCGCGCGGCCTGCTCCACGCGATTCCACAGCGCAGACTCCGGCGGCAGGATGTCCCGGACACCCTTGATCGCTTGAAATTTCACGATTTCGCGGCCCGATCTCGAGAAGACTGAGCAGTGCCTCTGCTCCGAAGCGGAACCTTCTTCGCGATAAGTCTGCGCGTACTCCACATACCGCGCGGCGTAAGCGTCGATGCCCTCGAGTTCCTCCGGCGTCAGCGTGCGCCGCAATTTCCCCGGATGCCCCATAAACAGGCTGCCCGGCGCGACCTTGGTTCCCTCCGCCAGAAGCGTGCCCGCGGCGATGATCGATCCCGTGCCCACGCGCACGTTGTTCAGTAGAATCGAGCCCATGCCCACCAGCACCCGCGATTCGATCGTGCAGCCGTGCAGAATCACGCCGTGGCCCACCGTCACATTCTCCTCGAGGATGAGCGGATATTGGTCCTTCATCACGTGCAAGACCGACCCGTCTTGAATATTGCTGCGCGCCCCGATACGAATCCAGTGCACGTCGCCGCGAACCACCGCGCCCGGCCAAACGCTGGCGTGCTCGCCGATCGTCACGTCGCCAATAATTACCGCCGCCGGATCGATGTACGCCGACGCGGCGATTTGCGGCCATCGGCCGCGATAGCTGCGGATCACTCCCTCACCTCAGTGCTCCGACCGATACAAACTCGCGCAATCGCACTCCTCATGCCCGAGGCTCGCCTCGAACATAAAGACGCCAACCTAGCACACGCCGAATTCACTGACAAGAAAGTGCCAACCCAACGCAAGTTGTCATTCTGAGGGAGCCACAGCGACCGAAGAATCTCTCCTTGGCACTGGAGGGCTATTCAAAACGTGGTCGAGGCGCTTAAACAATCTCCACACGCGGGCCCGTGCCCGCCGCGCTGGCTTCAGCGACTCGCGCCGCCACCGCGCGCGCCATGGCATACAAACTCCGCGCCTGCGGCGCGTTTTCGCCCAGCGAGGCCACAGGCTTTCCCGTATCGCCGCCGGCGCGAATGCCCGGGTCGATCTCGATTTCGCCCAGCAGCGGCACGCCGTACTCTTCGGCGATGCGGCGTCCCTCCCCATGCCCGAAGACGTCGACGCGGTTTTGGCAATGTGGGCAGGCGAAGTAGCTCATGTTCTCGACCACCCCAAGCACTTCCACATTCACCTGGCGGAACATCTCGATGGCCTTGCGCACATCCGCCAATGCCACAGTCGATGGCGTCGTCACCAACACCGCGCCCGTCAGCGGCACGTTTTGGATCAGGCTGAGCTGCACGTCACCCGTCCCCGGCGGCAGGTCCACGATCAAATGGTCCAACTCGCCCCATTGCACGCTGCGCAAAAACTGCTGCACCACGCTGTGCAGCATGGGCCCCCGCCAGATCATGGGCTTATCCGCTGGCGCCAGCAGGCCCATCGAAATCATCTTCAGGCCGTACGCCTCCACCGGCAGGATTTGCCGCTCGCTGATGGCGCGCGGCTCCTCGTGGGTGCCCAGCATCAGCGGCACGTTTGGACCATAGACGTCGGCGTCCATCAACCCGACCGTCGCTCCCATCCGCGACAGCGCTATCGCCAGGTTCACGGCAACCGTGGTTTTCCCCACGCCGCCTTTGCCGCTGGCAACAGCGACCAGCGTCTTCACGCCCGGAATCGGCATTTTCTCGGGCTGTCCCATCGGTCTGGGTGCTGCTGGTGGTGTTGGAGGCATCGTTATCCCATGATAGGCGGCGCCTCATAGGAGAGCAAGACCTTGTAGCTCAGGCCGTCAGGGCGATTTCTGCCCGCAGACCTGAGGCTTTCGCATTCTTCGTTCGCTACACTGGTGTACGTTTCTTTGCACCCTGTGAAACCGGCGGCTATAATCATTTCTTTATGGTCGCTGTGCGCAATTAAGCTGGCGCCTGCTGAAGCGCCGCTCCCTATCGGAGCATCCAAACAAACACCAGATGCGAATCGAAGACATCGTAAACCGGGTCGTTTCCCGGTTTATTGGCACCAAACATGAGCGCGACATCAAGCGCCTGACCCCTAGAATCGCCGCGATTAACGAATTGGCGAGCGAATACGAAAAGCTGACCGATTCCGAAATCAAGGAAAAGTCCGCCAGCCTCAAATTCCAGGTAACCGAGCGCCTCGGGAACGCCGATCCCACCGAACCCGATTATAAGCAGCGCCTGGCCGACGCCTTGGAACCAGCCATCCCTCCGGCATTCGCTCTGGCCCGCGAAGCCGGCCGGCGTACTCTCTCAATGCGCCACTTCGACGTGCAATTGATCGGCGGCGTAGTGCTGCACGAGGGACAAATCGCCGAGATGAAGACCGGCGAAGGCAAGACGCTCGTCGCCACGCTCCCCGCTTATCTCAATTCGCTCACCGGCCGCGGCGTTCACATAATCACTGTCAACGACTACCTCGCCCGCCGCGACGCCGAATGGATGGGCCCGCTTTACCGCGCACTCGGCCTTAGCGTCGGCGTGATTGTCCACGATCTCGACGATGCCCAGCGCCGTGCGGCCTATGGCGCCGACATCACCTATGGCACCAATAACGAGTTCGGCTTCGATTATCTGCGCGACAACATGAAATACGATCTTGCGGATTGCGTGCAGCGCGGCCATCATTTCGCCATCGTCGATGAAGTTGACTCCATCCTCATCGACGAAGCCCGCACGCCGCTGATTATTTCCGGTCCCGCCGAAGAGTCCACGGACAAGTACTACCGCATCGACAAAATAGTTCCGAGGCTCATTCAGGAGATCGACTACAGCATCGACGAGAAGCACCGCACCGCGACCCTGACCGAAGAGGGCGTCTCCAAGGTCGAGCGGCTTCTGGGCCTCGGCAATCTTTACGATCCCAGCCACATGGAGATGATCCACCACGTCTATCAAGGCCTCCGCGCCCACACGCTCTACAAGCGCGACGTCGATTACGTCGTCAAAAACGGCGAAGTCGTAATCGTCGATGAGTTCACCGGCCGCGAAATGCCCGGCCGCCGCTGGTCCGATGGCCTCCACCAGGCCGTGGAAGCCAAAGAGGCCGTGAAGATCGAGCGCGAGAACCAAACTCTCGCGACCGTCACCTTCCAGAATTATTTCCGCATGTACCAGAAGCTCTCCGGCATGACCGGCACCGCCGAGACCGAAGCCGCCGAGTTCAACAAAATTTACAAACTCGACGTTGTTGCCATTCCCACCAACCGTCCGCTCCGCCGCCACGAATTTTCCGACGTGGTCTACCGCACCGGCGACGAAAAATATGAAGCGGTCGTCAATGGCATGATCCTGGAAGATGGCTCGAAGGCCAACGGAATCCGCCAGCTCCACGAAAGCGGCCAGCCCGTTCTGGTCGGCACGATCTCCATCGAAAAATCCGAGCATCTCTCCGAGCTTCTGAAGAAGGCCGGCATTCCGCATCAAGTGCTGAACGCCAAGCAGCACGAGCGCGAAGCCCATATCATCGCGCAGGCCGGCCGCAAGGGCACCGTTACGGTCTCCACCAACATGGCCGGTCGCGGAACCGATATTCTCCTAGGTGGCAATCCCGAAGCTATGACTCGGGACTATTGCCTGAAAAACCGCCTGGCTATGCCCTACGCCGCGGCCTCAGCTGTAATCGGCGGCAATGGAGCCGGCACTGGCGAGAGCGCCCCGAACATGGTTCTCTTCCAGATCGAGGGCAAAATCTTTCAGGTCCCTCACGAACAGTGGCAGCCGATCTATAACCAATTCGTTGAACAATGTAGCTCCGAGCGAGAGGAAGTCATCGCCCTGGGAGGCTTACACATCCTCGGCACTGAGCGCCACGAAGCCCGCCGCATCGATAATCAGCTTCGCGGCCGCGCCGGCCGGCAAGGCGATCCCGGCTCCTCGCGCTTTTTCCTCTCCCTCGAAGACGATCTCCTCCGCGTCTTCGGTGGCGAGCGTGTGAAAGCCCTGATGTACCGTCTGGGCATGACCGAAGGCGTGCCCATCGAATCGAAGCTCATTTCGCGCCGCATCGAGAATGCCCAAAAGGCCGTCGAAGCCCAGAACTTCGAAGCCCGCAAGCACTTGCTCGAATACGACGACGTAATGAACAAGCAGCGCGAGACCATCTACTCCATCCGTCGCTCCGCGCTCGAAGGCAAAGATCAAAAAGATTACGCCTTGGGAATTGCCGAAGATCTCGCGCGAGGACTAGTGGAAACCTTCTGCCCCCGCGAAGAGCATCCGGAGAAATGGAACCTTGCGCAATTCTCCGGCGAAGTTCTGGGCCAGTTCGGCATCGACTTGAAATCCGTCGGCCTCGATCCTTCTACTTCTACTCTCACTCACGATCAACTGAGCGACGCGCTGGTAGAAAAAGTCCGCCAGCGCTATGAAGAAAAAGAAGCTCTCTTCGGCCCGCCCATGATGCGTTGGCTCGAGCGCCGCATCATTCTGGATATCGTTGACACGCAGTGGAAGGATCACCTCCTCAGCCTCGATCACCTCAAAGAAGGTATCGGACTGCGCGGTTACGGCCAGAAGGATCCTCTCGTCGAATTCAAGAAAGAGGCTTTCACGCTTTTCGAAGAGATGATGGGCCGGATTGATAGCGAGACCATTCGCTATCTGTTCCTCATTCAGCCCGCGCGCCCCGAGGAGGAAGCTCGCGAAATCGAGCGGCGTCAGCGCCGTCAGCAGCAGCAACTGCAATATCAAACCGGGCCTGCCCAGGCCGAAGCTCCAAAGCCAGTGCGGACCGGCGCCAAAGTAGGCCGGAACGATACCTGCCCTTGCGGCAGCGGCAAGAAATACAAGAAGTGCTGCGGTAAAACGGCATAACCCCCACCTCGACCTGCAACGTCACCGCCACTACCGGTAAAGGATAGTTTCTACCCATACCCCCGGGCCATCAGTCCCTTCTTGCCTTCCAAGTATCCACTATTTCGAATGGTTTCATAGATATCCGGACCATCCAAGCTGGTTACGAGCTTGCTTATCCACAGCTATGCTGCTCCCGCTGCTAAGGGAGGACGTGTGGTCGTAACCACTCAGGTTCGTGCCTGCCGTATCGGCGCCTGTTCAACCGCCATCCCTCCGACGCTCAGTCGCCAGGGGGTATGCCTCACTCATTACCTGGACGAAGTCTTCACTCGCATTTCCGCAGTGGAGGAACGCTGCCGCCAGAACGAATTCCCGGACTCCCGCACGCTCAGTTGGCTTAGGCAGCAGGGTGATTTCGCCGTGACGCTGCTTTCCGACGATGGGCCAGACAGCTCTGAAGACCGCGCTCGCTTGCTCGAATTGTTGCTTTGCCTCGCCAATCTCCACGAATTTTTGCGGAGGTCTCAATCATGACGCCACGAACCCTGCAGCAGCCACCATCTCCCTCGGCGCAACGCAAAATGACGCCCGAGATGCCGCGAATTCCCGGAATCGTCCAAACGCCCCCGCGTGCGCCTCTCCAACTCAAGCCGCTCATCACCGTAATTCTCGCTGCTCTTCTTTGCGCGTCCGGATTCGCGCTTTGGTTATCGCATCGTCGTCACGCGAATCTCCATGCATCCGCGACTTCCGGTGCCCCGATTTCCGGCGTCTCTGATGCATCCTCAATAACAAAGGCCGATACCGAACCCAACACGATCGGCACACTCTATGAGCTTGCCCAACCTTGGTCTTCGAAGACATTCCTCTTCATCGATCCCAAGACCCAGCAAGGCGTCCCAGCCATGGTCATTCATCTGCCGGGGCCTCCTGCTGAGCCATCCTTCTGGGCTTTTGCCCTGTCCAATCCACTTTCGCGCTGTCAGCTGCAATACGTAACCGATCTCAGCGCATTGTCCCTGCGTTTTGCGTATCCGGCCGCCCATCCCATGGTCGTCAGCGATTGCGACGGCATCGTTTACGATCCTCTCAAAATGGCTACGTTGCCGAACGGCTCCTG
The DNA here is from genome assembly GCA_963804535.1 of uncultured Acidobacteriota bacterium. Classification (GTDB taxonomy): domain Bacteria; phylum Acidobacteriota; class Terriglobia; order Acidiferrales; family UBA7541; genus Palsa-189. The sequence goes on along the minus strand of CAWDQT010000033.1, from coordinate 20,723 downwards.
GGTCCGCGGCGAGATGGTCCGGGGCGTCGGCATTCGACCTCCTGTTGCCATTCAGGTCGAAGTACGCGGCCGCGACGTCATCGCCAAACGCATGGAATAACTCAGTTCCTCCCATCCAACCTAACGCTCGCACTTCCCACCGAAGAGCCCATAGCGACGAACACCTGCCATTTCTATGTCCTTTCAGCGAGCATATAATCGCCTAACAGCGGCAGACAGGCAGGCATTGTGATCGCGTGGCTGCTCTCTACTGAGCCGTTCCATCAGTGCAGGAGGAAAACGTGGCCAAGCACCGGCAACCGAAAAATGGCTGGTCGAGGAGAGATTTTGTCAAAGCCACACTCACCGGCGTCGGCGCGACTGCCGTAGTTGGCAGCGCAAAGTCAGTTGAGGCAGCGAATGCTTCCCACCATTGGGACAGTGTCGCGGACGTCGTTATCGTAGGCGCCGGAGCCACAGGACTGCCCGCCGCTATTGAAGCCGCCGAAAACGGAGCCTCCGTCATCATCGTCGAGCAGAATTACGATATCGGCGGACACGCCATAGAAAGCGGCGGCAATATCGCTCTGGGAGGCGGCACCAGCCTGCAAAAGAAATACGGCATCGACGACTCGCCAGACCGCATGTTCTCAGACCTGGTCCATTGGCACGATTACAGGTTCAGCGACCGTGAAATCCTGCGCGCCTTTTGCGACGGGAGCGCACCGACCTTCGAATGGCTCAAAGCACACGGAGTGGAATTCCCCGATCGGTCGCCGGTCGGTGCCGATGGGGGTCCGCAAAACATCAAGCGAGCTCAAACTGTTGTCTGGACCGAAGGGCCGAGCGCTGTCGCTCCGAACGGAGGAAATGGCACTGCTCTCATGCGGCCGCTCGAGGCCAGCGCCAGAAAATTAGGCGTGCAAATTCTTCTGCGGCACAGCATGACCGGAATTATTAGAGAAGGCCAGTTGTCGGGCAGGGTCCTCGGCATTACGGCCACAAACCAGGGCAAAACCCTGAACATTCAGGCTCGGAAGGGCGTGATCATCGGCACCGGCGGTCATACGAGTAACGTCAACTTCCGCCGGATTTTTGATCCCAGGCTAACCGAAGAATATCAGGTGGTTGGCGAGCCGTATTCCCGCCAGACCGGCGACGGCGAGATCGCAGCCATGGAAATCGGTGCTTCGCTTTGGGGCGCCGCGAACCAAACCGTGGAGACCATGGCGCGATCCCACATTTTCGAAAAGCCTTACGTAATCGGCAATCAATACGGCTATCCGCAGGGCGGTGGCACACGCAACGAGAACCTCAAAAATAGCCCGATTCCTGGCCTCGCTCACGCCATTGGTTTGCTGATGAAGGACTATCAGGACGTCATCCACGTCAATCAGGCCGGTCTGAGGTTCGTAAACGAAGCCGCCACCGGATTCGATTGGTGGAATCCCTGCCTGGAGTTAAATGGCGGAACGGGCGAGGGAGGCGGCCCGATTTGGGCCATCTTCGATGCAGACGCCGTTAAACGCGAAGACTGGATTTGCGCGCCCCCATATGTCGACCCGGACGGCTGGTTTTTTAGTGCAAACACTCTTGCCGAACTCGCGCGCAAAATTGTGAGCAAATATCAAAAGGTGCCTATGCCGCCCGCTGCATTGGAACAAACCGTGGCCAGATACAACTCATTTGTCGACGCAGGCAAGGACGCAGATTTCGGCAAACCCGCTCCCAAATACAAAATCCAAACGCCGCCGTTTTACGCTGCCTGGTCCACGCCGGGTATCCACGATTGTGTGTCGGGGCTGCACATTAACGCCAAGGCTCAAGTCATTGACTTGCGCGGCCAGGTAATTCCGGGGCTCTACTGCGGTGGAGAGTCGGCAGGTGGCTTCAACCAGCACGGCTTGGCTAAATGCCTGGTCTTCGGCCGCATCGCCGGTCGCGAAGCGGCGCGCTCTTCGGCCAGTTCCACGAAATCTTGAAGTCGCAACGGGCAGCTTCAAGCGTTCCAAATCTCTCGTTGTCGCTCCCGTTCAGCGGGCGATAGGCTAAACCAGGACTCCGCGGTTTCTCGAGCACGCTGCAGCGCCTGTTGTAAATCAGCTTGCTTGCGCTCAACTGCACTGCGGCCAATTTCGTCCGAGACTTCAATCGGCGGGCCAATCACCAGCACGACCCGGGAAAAAGGTCGCGGAAGCTGGAAAAGGTCCCAGGCTTTCTCGAAAACATGCGCGTGTTCCGCGAAAAGATGGAACGCTACGATGGGGCACCTGCTCCGGCGCGACAGGATCACCGGTCCTGGTTTTGCAATGTAACGCGGTCCCCGCGGACCGTCTGCCGCAAAGGCCACGTCATGGCCTTGCCCAGCCGTCCCGCCAGCACAGCAATGCCTCGCAGTCCGCCATGGGACGAACTCCCGAACGTGACATCAAAGCCTAGCTGCTTGAGTGCGTTGCCGAGGATCTGCCCGTCGAAATTAGCGCTCGTCATGGCCACCACGCCACGATGGCGCCACCACCACATCGCTAAAAAGATCGTTTGATGCCAGAAGGAATAAACGCAGCGGCGATTCTGCCTGTGCACGCGCTCAATGTGCTGCCAGCCCAGGACTTCGTATCGCAAGGTTGGCCCCGTAATGCGAGCAAACGCATAGGCTGCGCCGGAAATGAGTGGAACTTGGGCGCGCCGAAAAGCGGAGAGCGGCCGTGGTCGCACCTCGTACGAATCGGCGATCTGCTCGTCCCGCTTTGCCGGAGACTTGGCCAGTTCCGTCATCCGCTATAGTATAGGCGAGCGGAAACGCGGATATGAGCATCTTGAAATTCGTTTGTGGAACTTCGTACATCAACAACTGGAAGCGCGCAATCTTCTGGGCTTGGCTCCCACGTCATATCCTTGCTGATTTGTCAGCCCGAAACGGCGGCAGCACAAGCCGCCTCACCCAACCCGCCCGCACGCCAGGAAGTCATCGGGCGTCTCGCTGGAGACGATGTTTCCGTGACCGGAGCGATCGGCTACGACACCGAGAACGGGCGCACCACCGCCCTGTTGGCCAGCGGCAGCGATCTTACGCTCCGATCAGGACAGGCAAAGATCGATCTGCCGGATGGCGGCGACATCATTATCTGCGGGCCCGCCCATCTGTCCGTCGTGAAGTCGGGTCCCGCGATCACCATCGCGCTCGAATACGGCCAGGTTCATTTACAGGTCGGCGGCACCGCTCAGATCACAGTTTATACAGCGCTCCTGGTCGTCACTCCGGAGGCCATTGGAGATCGCGGGCGTGATTTAACCGTTGGGCTTGATCAGAACGGGCAGCTTTGCGTCACGGCTCTTTTCGGAGCTGTGCGCATCGAGGAACAATTCACGGCAGAAAAACTAGTTGTTCCCCAAGGCGGGGATATCGAGATTGATGGTGGCGAGCTCAATGCGCTACGCAGCGGTTCACGCAAGTGTTCCTGCGAGCTTCTCGTCTCTCAGAATAACGTCAGCAAACAAATGGCAGCGAACGCGCCCGCGCAGCCATCGAGATCACCGATTCCTGCACATCGCCCGGACTCAACCGCTACCACCACTTCTCGCATCGATATGCCGCCCTTGACCTTCGAAGCTCGACCCGCCGCTCCTGCGCCGGCTTTGAGCTCAGAAGCCATAACGTTGATCAGCGAATCGGTGGCGAATCCACAACTATCATTTCGGGGCGAAATCAGGCCTGCTTTGCCTCCCCCACCTGCCGTCACTCCCCATTCGGCCTCGCGATCCCGTGCTTCAAAGCTGAACTTTTTCGCAAGGCTCTTCGGAATTTTTCATCACCACAAGAGCGCATGTGACGGCCCAGGCTGCACGGCCGCGCAGTTATAAGACGGGAGCCTCCTACTGCGGTAATTTCGCTGCCATCAATTTCGATGCGCGGCGAACCAAGACGCCAGTCACCCTTGCCATGTGTTCGCCTACGAACCTAGGCGTATCCTCGTAGATTTCCACAACCTACGGGTGTTAGTTTCCGCCCACCTCTCAGAGGTAACTGGCTAGTTACCACAGCTTATCGTAACTAGCTTCCGATGCCTGCGCGTTCCACCTCCGCCCGGGCTCTGGCTATCCGGCTTTCCTCTCCGCTCGTTCGCAGACGGTTCCCTCGCTCCAGAATCCGCTCAATGGCCCGATGGCTGGCGCTCATTGCCATAACCCAGCAAATTTCGTGCGCCGGTGGAGGCGGAGGAGGAACTCCCACTAATAACAACGTCGACCTCACTCCAAGCGTGAGCATAACCCTCTCCCCGGCCTCCGCGCAGATAGCAGCTGGCGCAAGCGTCCAATTTTTGGTGACTGTGCTGAATGCTCCGAATCCCCTGGTTACCTGGCAGGTGAACGGAATTCCCGGAGGCAACCCCTCTGTCGGCACGATCACGCCTTCTGGGGCCGCGACAGCTTCCTATGCGGCGCCCGCAAGCGTTTCCAGCCCTCTGATGGTCACCGTCGCTGCGGTTTTACAATCGAATCCAACGACGGCCAGCTCGGCCATGGTTACGATCAATCCGCTGCCCCCTCCCGAAATAACGATTTCTCCAGCCAATCCGACAGTTGTAACAGGAGGGTCGCAGCAATTCACCGCCAGCGTTCAAAACGGGCCCCAGCTCGTGATTTGGGAAGTGAATGGCATGCCGGCTGGAAATTCCGCGATGTCCGGACGTCATAAATTCGTCGTCCGCCTCCATGCCTTTTATACCGCCCCCGCATCAATTCCCAATTCCAATATGGTGACCATCACAGCCACGCTCCAAACGGACCTGTCCGTATTTGGAAGCACAAACGTCACAATCGTTGCTCCGCCTGTAACTCTGAGTATTTCTCCTGTCACGGCCAATGTGCCTGGCGGTCAGACTTTGCAATTCTCCGCCGAGGTACAAAACTCGAACGCCCCCGTGATTTGGCGGGTAAACGGCGTGAATGGCGGAAATGCAGCAGATGGAATGATCACCCCGTCCGGGACGTATACAGCCACTTATTCGGCGCCAACCGTCTCCAGTTCCCTCACGGTAAACGTTACAGCAGTGCTGCAAACGGCTCCTCCGCTATCCGCATCCGCGGGCGTAACTATCGTCCCGCTAAACACTTTCACCGGCGTCTTTTCCTGGAGAAATGACAACGGCCTGACGGGACAAAATGCGCAGGAAACGATGCTAACGCCGTCAAGCTTAAGCAGCACAACGGGCCCAACGTTCAAAAAATTGTTCGGCTGTGGCGTCGACGGCCAGATATTTGCGCAGCCACTCTACGCGGCCAATGTCACGATAGCGAACGTAACTCACGACGTCGTCTACGTGGCCACCGAACACGATAGCGTCTACGCCTTCGACGCGCATGCGAACAGCTGCCAGATCCTGTGGCAGGTGAGTTTTATCAATCCCGCCATGGATGTAACAACCGTCCCGGCTACCGATATTCCCGGGCAAACGGACATTGCGCCGGAAATCGGCATCACCGGAACGCCTGTCATCGATCCGGAGACGGCTACGCTCTACGTGGTCGCCAAGACGAAGGAAAGCGGCACTTACTTGCAGCGATTGCACGCGCTCGACCTGACCACTGGTTCGGAGAAATTCGGCGGGCCCGCTATCATCCAAGCCTTGGTAAACGGCAATGGCGATGGCACAAACTCGGGTATGATTTCGTTCCATTCGATGAATCTAACGGAAAACCAGCGCTCCGCACTGCTGCTTGACCGGCGGTAACGTTTACGTCGCTTTTGATTCCTATAGCGACACAGATCCCTTTCACGGCTGGCTATTCGCGTACAATGCCGCCGATCTTCAAACTGCTCCAGCCATTTTCATTAGTACGCCAAACGGTTCGCGGGGTGGTATCGGGGAAAGCGGCGCTGCGCCATCTTCGTGATTCCGAGCGGAAACGTCTTTGTCGTCACTTCTGACGGCAAAACGGCCTCCCAAATACAGGCGACCGACTACCCGGAAACGCTGCTGAAGCTCCAGATCAATACCGCCCCGACCTCCCTCAGTATCGTCAGATAGCTTCACGCCCGGAATGAAACGACCTTAAAGCTTCACGCAGAAGTATTTCGGTTCCACCGGCGCACTGCTTCTGCCGGATTCCGCCGGACAACACAGCACATCCCCATCTCGCCATTGCAGGAGATGAAGCCAGGCAGATCTTTACTTGTTGGATCGCGACAATCTGGGCAGGCTTTAGTTATCGGGGCGTTGACAACATTGTGCAGACGCTTCTCTGGTGGTCTCAATTTTCGGGACACCTGCGTATTGGGCGGCTAACAACACAGTTTACGTCGCTGCGGCAGGCGACAATCTCAGAGCGCTTCCGTTATCAAGTGGAATATTGAGCTCGCCGCTTTGCTCTCCGCCGAGCTTCTGCTCAGCAGATACATTTCCTTTCTTTGGCGCTTCCCCGGTGATCTCCTCGAATGGGTCCACAGCCGGGATCGTCTGGGCGCTGGACACGAGCGGCTATGTTACGTCCTCGCCTGCGGTCCTGCACGCTTACGACGCGACGAATCTTGCTACGAAACTCTACGTGAGTCCTTCGAGCACAGGCGGTCCTGCGTCGCCGGCCGGGCCTGCCGTCAAATTTGCGGTTCCCACAGTCGCAAATGGCAAGGTCTACATCGGCACGCAGAACGAGCTTTCCGTATTCGGATTGCAGTGAGCTTCGACGCAGAGTTGTTCGGGCCTACATGCCCTCGTAATTCGGCCCGCCCCCGCCCTCAGGCGGCACCCAATCGATGATTTGGTAAGGATCGGCGATGTCGCAGGTTTTGCAGTGCACGCAGTTCGAAAAATTGATCTTCAGCCGCCTCCCGCCCTTTTCCTCAACCATCTCGTAAACAGCTGCCGGACAGAAATATTGGCAAGGATTCCCGTACTCGATAACGCAGCGATTGACGCAAATGCTTGTATCGAGAACATGTAAGTGGCAGGGCTGATCTTCCTCGTGCCGCGTGCCGGAGTGATAGACGTCCGTCAGCCGGTCGAATGTGAGCACGCCGTCGCCTTGAAAGCGTGGCGGAGCCGGTCCCGCCCCGTCGAGCTTGTGATATTGCTCGTGACCGGCCTTCATCCGCATCGGGTCTACCAAGCCACGCCCGCCGGTCACAAATTGCACAGCGGTGTGCGCCAGGCCGCGCCAAAGGCCGTGCTGGAAGGACTGATGAAAATTGCGCACGCTGCGCAACTCGCGTCCGATCCAGCTTTCATCCACTTTGCGTCGAAATACCGAAAGCTTTGCGGCAGACGTGTCGCCCGCACGCAACGCGTCCACAATCGTTTCCGCCGCGAGCATGCCGCTTTTGATCGCCATATGAATGCCCTTGAGCCGCTGTGAATTGAGCAGGCTCGCGGAATCCCCGATGATCAGGCAGCCATCAAGATAAGTGCGCGGGATGGAATACCAGCCGCCTACCGGAATTGTCTTCGCGCCGTACCGCACCAGCTTGCCGCCTTCGAGAATTCGGCGAACAAACGGATGCGTCTTGAATCGCTGAAAAGCCTCATGCGGATCGAATCGCGGATTGTGGTATTCGAGCCCAGTTACCAGCCCGAGCGAAACGCGGTTATCCCGCATCCCGTAGATCCAGCCGCCGCCGTACATGCTCGAATCCAGCGGCCAACCAAGGGTGTGCGCCACCCACCCCGGCTTGATGCGTCCAGGCAAAACTTCCCAGAGTTCCTTTACGCCGATGCTGTAAACCTGCGGGTTAAGACCACCTAGATTTTTGTCCGCAACGAGGTGTTTCGTCAGCGAGCCGCGTGGCCCTTCGGCAAGCACCGTGATCTTCGCCCGCAGCTCATAGCCCGGAGTGAAGTTGTCCTTGGGCTTTCCATCCTTATCGCGGCCTTTGTCCTCCGTAATTACGCCCGCGACGGCTTCGCCTTCGTGAATCAATTGTGCGCCGGCGAATTGGGTGAACACGTTTACGCCAGCCTGCTCCACGAGGCCGCCGAGCCACTTCGCCAGCTTGCTCACCGAAACGATGTAATTACCGTGATTTCGCAGGGGCGGTGGCGTGATCGGAAGTTTCCAGGCGCGGCTCGCAGTCAGAAAATAAGCCGCATCGTCGTTGACGGGCGTGTCGAGTGGCGCCGTCTTCGCAAAATCCGGCACGAGCTCCGCCAGAGCGCGGGGATCGAGCACGGCGCCGGAAAGTTGGTGCGCGCCAATATCGCGCCCCTTTTCGAGAACGTAGATGCCTTCAGTTGAAAGTTCGGGTTTGCCGCCGGATTCGTTATGCTGGCGGATTAATCGGGCCAGGTGCAGGGCGCACGCCAAGCCTGCCGGACCGGCGCCGACGATCAGAACGTCTGCATCCAGCCGCTCGCGTTCGACGCTCACTCCGCAATTCTAGCAAGAAGATTGGAGATATTAGGTGGGGCTATTTCTTTTCGAGTACTTCGGTGAGCGCGGGGATCAGCTCAAAAATATCTCCGACGATGCCGTAGTCGGCCACTTCAAATATCGGCGCGTTCTGATCCTTGTTGATGGCCACGATCGTACGCGATCCCTTCATGCCTACGACATGCTGAATGGCGCCGCTGATGCCCAGCGCAAGATAGAGCTTCGGCGCCACGGTCTGGCCAGAGCTGCCGATTTGGCGATCCATCGGCAGCCACCCCTCATCGCAGATCGGGCGCGAAGCCGCCAGTTCCCCGCCCATCAGTTTTGCCAATTTCTCCGCCAGCGGAATGTTTTCAGGCGCCTTGATCCCGCGTCCTATCGCAACCAGGATGGGAGCCTGCGTCAGATCGACGGCTTGTTTTGCCTCGCGGAAAAGTTCCAGAGGCTTCGTTCGAATCTGCTCCGCTTGCAAATTGACGCTAATAGCTGTCACCTGAGCGGTGGATGCGCCGCGAGCGACCTGATCGCCGCGAAAAGCTCCCGCCTGAAAAGAAACAAACCACGGCGGCGCGCCGGTAAACGATACGTCCGCGGCTGTCTTTCCCTGGAACATTTGGCGCACGAATACGATGCGATCTTTTTCCGCGCGATATCCGACGCAGTCGGCGATCATTCCTTTGCCCAGCGATGCGGCTAATTTGGGCGCATAGTCACGCACCTGATACGTATGTGGCAGCAGGACCAAATCCGGCTGGGTTTGCGTAACCACCTGTCTTAGGGCGATCGCAAATCCGTCCGGGGTATATCGTTCCAGCAGGTCGTGCTCCACGAGCAGAACCTCCGCCAGCTGGTTTGCCGCCGCTTCCTCCGCCAGCCCACGCACTTCTTTGCCGATCACCACGGCAGCCACGCGGCTCCCCGGTTGCGCCGCGGCGATTTGCTGCGCCGCCACCAAAGTTTCAGAACTGACGGGATTCCACTTACCGTCGCGCTGCTCGGTAATGACGAGAATTTTCATTTTGTGAATTCAATTACAGAACGCGCGCCTCATGGCGCAGTTTTTCGATCAGCTTTGCCGCGGCCTCTTTCGGGCTGCCGTCGATAAACTCCGTGTGCTTCGCCTTCTGCGGGACGTAAATTCGTTCCACGCGCTGGGTGGGCTCATGAACGATGCCCAGCGATTCTCGCGCGATCACGGCGATCTCCTTCTTCTTTGCGGCCATGATTCCCTTCAGAGACGAGTAGCGAACTTTATTGATACCCGACTGAATCGTGAGCACGGCCGGCAGCGGCAATTCGACCCATTGAAACCAGCCTGACTCCAACTCTCGCTTAAGCCTCAGCCTTTGTCCCTGAACTTCAATCTGCATAATGATCGTCGCATGCGGCATGCCGAGCAGTTCCGCCAGCAGCACTCCCGTTTGGCCGAAGCCTTGGTCGTCGCTCTGCAAACCGGTCAGAATTAGGTCGAAATTTTCTTTTTTCAACGCCGCAGCGATTAATTTGGCCGAGCCGAGCGGATCCAGCTGGAAAAATTTATCGTCTGCGATATGGATTCCGCGGTCCGCGCCTTTTGCCAGGGCTTCCTTGATTACTTGCTTGGTCCGTTCCGGCCCCATGGAAAGCGCCACTACCTCGCCTCCATGTTTTTCTTTGAGCCGCAGCGCTTCCTCCAGAGCGAAGCTATCCGGCTCGTTCATCTCGAAGCCGATATCAGTTTCGCGGATCCACGCGCCGGTATCGGTGATGTGCAAAGGCGCATCCTTGGCGGGAACTTGCTTTATGCAAACGGCGACCTTCATCTCCACTCCGATTCCTGGATTATTTCGCTGTGTCGCGGCGAGTCTCGATCATTGCCAGCGCTTGAATAATAGCGCTGCATTGGTCCCGCCAAATCCGAAGGAGTTGGATAAGGCGTATTCAAGATTAACCGCTCGCGCACGGTTGGGCACGTAATCGAGATCGCACGCCGGGTCGGGATGCGCGTAGTTAATAGTTGGAGGCAGCTTCTGGTCCCGCAGGGCGAGCACGCTGATTCCGGCTTCGAGCCCTCCCGCGCCGCCAAGCAAGTGGCCCGTCATCGATTTAGTCGAACTCACGGGCAGCTTTTTGGCGTGTTCCCCGAAAACACGTTTCAAAGCAAGAGTTTCGATGGCGTCGCCGAGCGGCGTGGAGGTGCCATGCGCGTTGACGTACCCCACCTGCGCGGGTTCGATTCCTGCATCGCGAATCGCTGCGCGCATGACCCGGTACGCGCCATTGCCATCCTCTGCCGGTTGCGTGATGTGATTGGCATCGCCAGACATGCCGTAGCCAACGATCTCCGCAACGATGGAAGCATTGCGCTTTTGCGCATGATCGAGGGATTCAAGCACCAGAATACCTGCGCCTTCTCCGACGACAAAGCCGTCGCGCTCGGCGTCAAACGGACGGCTGGCGCACGCCGGCTGCTCGTTGCGCGTGGAAAGCGCTTTCATGGCCGCGAATCCACCGATGCCCATTGGGGTAATCGCCGCTTCCGAGCCGCCGCAGATCATTACTTCGGCGTCGCCCCGCTCGATAAGCCGAAATGAATCGCCCACCGCGTGCGCGGATGCCGAACATGCCGTCGCCGTTGCGGAATTCGGCCCCCGGGCGCCGTAACGAATCGAAATCACTCCCGAAGCAAGATTAATGATGGCGGCAGGAATGAAAAATGGCGAGATCCGCCCGGGCCCGCCCTCGATCAGCTTGGAGTGTTCGCGTTCAATGATGTCGAACCCGCCGATCCCGGACGCGATGTAGACGCCCACCGACTCGGCGATGGCTGGCGTGATCGCCAGGCCCGCCTGGCGTAAGGCAAAATCGGCGGCTGCTACGGCGACCTGGATAAAGCGGCCCATCTTCTTCAATTCTTTTTTGGCGATCCAGTTCAGCGGGTCAAAGTCGGGAATTTCAGCGGCAATGCGGCAATCGAATCCACTGGCATCGAATTGCGTGATGTGGCGCACGCCATTGGTGCCGGCGATGAGTTTCGGCCACACCTCGTCGGTGCCAATGCCCAGCGCACAAACCAGGCCCACACCCGTTACCACTACCCGGCGCCTCAAGTACGATTCTCCTTGAACGGATTCTGGCGAGGGGGATTACTTCTTCGCCTGGGCGTGTTTGTCGATATAAGCGACGGCATCTTTCACTGTGGCGATTTTCTCGGCATCCTCGTCGGGAATTTCGATGCCAAAAGCTTCCTCAAAGGCCATTACCAGTTCAACCGTATCGAGCGAATCGGCGCCGAGATCGTCAACAAAGGAGGCCGTCGGCGTAACCTCCGCCTCATCAACGCCTAACTGCTCTACGATGATCTGCTTGACCCGTTCTTCTACACTGGCCATTCTTTTTGCCTCCGCTGTCCGCCACGCCGGTCCGCGCCATTCTTTATTTTGATCTTAATCTTAGCGTTTGAGCGTCCGCCCATTCTATGCGGCGCTCTGAATCAGGTCAACCGCTCCCGTCTTCAACTCATACGCATTCCGCCATTCACGTCCAGCACATGCCCGGTTATATACCCGGCTTCATCGCTCGCCAAGAAGACCACTGCCGCCGCGACTTCCGCGTCCTGGCCCATTCGCCCCAGCGGAATCCGCTCGATCAGGTCCTGTTTTACCTTCTCCGGCAGCGGATCGGTCATCGGAGAAACAATGAATCCGGGAGCGACGGCATTCACAGTAATGTTCCGCGATGCTACTTCTGTGGCGATGGCTCGCGTCAGCCCGATCAGGCCGGCTTTCGCCGCGATGTAATTCGCTTGTCCTGCATTGCCGGACTGCGCCACGACAGAGCTCACATTGATAATGCGCCCGGAGCGTTGCCGCAACATCACGCCCAGCGCCTGCTGAATACAGAAATGCGCGCCCGTCAGATCGGTCCGCAGAACCGCTTCCCAATCTTCGGCCTTCATGCGCACCGCCAGACCGTCTCGCGTAATCGCGGCATTATTCACAAGTATATCCAGCCGTCCAAAGCGCTCGATGGCCTGGTGAAAACCGGCTTTCACCTCCTGCTGATTGCCAACGTCCATCTGAACCGCTAGTGCCGTTCCCTTCCCCTCGCCGATCTCTTCCGCCAGGCTTCGAAGCTTTTCTGCATTCCGCGCCGCAATAACGACCCGCGCCCCGGCACAGGAGAGCGCCAGCGCAATTGCCCGGCCGATCCCTTGCGAGGCGCCGGTCACCAGCGCCACGCGATCCTTTAAGCTGAACATAGGGGAACTAAGCCGCCCATTCAGGAGGCGCCGGCTTCGGCTTCTTCGCCGTGTATCTGTGCCAGACGGTCAAGCGCGCTTTGGAGTGACTTTGCGTCTTCAACGTTCAGCGAATGCACCGAGCGGTCGACCTGCCGCAGTAGCCCGCTGAGCACACGTCCTGGCCCGACTTCGACAAACGTTGTGGCCCCCTGCTCGATCAATTCGCGGATCGACTCCTCCCAGCGCACCGGCAAAGTGACCTGCCGAATCAGTGCCTCTCTGGCCTCCGCTCCGCTCGTGATGATGCCTGCGTCCACATTGGTGACCAGCGGAATCTTCAAGGATGAAAACTCGGTCGCGTCTAAATCCTCCTTGAGCCGTTCTTGCGCCGGCCGCATGAGTTCGCTGTGAAATGGCGCCGAAACCGGCAACACCACCGCGCGCTTGGCTCCCGCTGCCGACGCATGCTCCACCGCGCTCTTCACAGCCGCGGCATGACCCGATATGACCGTCTGCTCTGGAGAATTCAGATTGGCAGGCATCACTTTTCCATCGGCAGCTTTGCGGCAAATCTCGGCCACTTGTCCCGGCCGCATGCCGAGAATCGCGGCCATGGCCCCCTCGCCGGGAGGAACAGCTTCTTGCATATACTGCCCGCGCTTTCTCACAAGACGGACCGCATCCCCAAATTTCAGTGCGCCAGAGGCCACGAGCGCCGAATATTCCCCCAGACTATGCCCTGCTACATAGTCGGGACGCACACCTTTTTGTTCCAACACACGATAAGTAGCCACCGAAGCGGTAAGAATCGCTGGTTGCGTATTTTCCGTAAGCTTCAGCGCCTCCTCGGACCCGGAGAAGCAAAGTTCCGAAATCGAGAACCCGAGGACACGGTCCGCTTCCTCAAAGATGGCGCGCGCCGCCGGAAATGACTCGGCTAGTTCCCGGCTCATGCCGGCATATTGCGACCCCTGACCCGGAAATAGAAATACAACTCCGCTCATTTGTATTCCGAAGCTCCTTCAGGACTGGCGGATTATGTCCCAACCGCGATGGGCAAAGAGGAGAGCTCTCGCTCGATCCGTTCATTCACTCGCGCGTGCGCCAGTTCGGCTGCCACGCGCACTGCATTCTTTATGGCGTTGGCGTTCGACCGGCCATGCCCGATTATGGCAATGCCGCGCACGCCAAGCAATGGCGCTCCGCCATACTCGGAGTAGTCGATCTTGCGCCGAAATTCTTCGTAAGCGCTTCGCGAAAGCACGTAACCCACCTGCGACGCAATCGTGCTCTTGAGCGCCTTCTTAAGCACGGCAGCGATGTGCTGGGCCACACCCTCGCTGATCTTCAGCGCCACATTGCCGATGAATCCGTCGCAAACGATCACATCCACACTGCCCGAAAACACATCACGCCCTTCGATATTTCCCACAAAATTGAGAGGCAAATCCTTGAGCCTGTTATACGCCTCTTTTGTGAGTTCATTGCCCTTGGATTCTTCTTCGCCTATAGAGAGCAGCGCCACCTTCGGCCGGCGCGTACTGAATATCGCGCGGTAATAAATCTCCCCCATCACGGCAAACTGCAACAGGTGGGCTACCTTCGAATCGACGTTTGCGCCGGCGTCAATCAAGACCGCCACGCTTCCGCGGCTGGTCGGAAACGGTGCCGCCAGCGCCGGCCTTTGCACCGAAGGCAATATCCCGAGGACAAAACGCGCAACAGTCATCAGCGCCCCGGTATTCCCTGCGCTGACGAGCGCATCCGCCTCGCCCTGTCGCACCAGGCGCGCCGCCACGTGCGCAGAGCTGTCCTTTTTCCGGCGAAAAGCCTGCGTAGGAGAATCGCTCATGGCGATCACCTCGCTTGCCGGTACGACTTCGATCGAAGCGCCTCGCAGGCTGTGCCGGCCCAGCTCGCGCTTCACCTCCGCCGGTATGCCCACCAGCAGAACTCGCACTCCAAATTCCCGCGCCGCAAGAACTGATCCCTCCACCTCAGGGCGGGGAGCTAGGTCACCCCCCATAGCGTCCACGGCGATGGTAATCATCTGGGAGCCGCCTCTGGCGACCGAAAACTACCGAAGATTCGTCTGGAAAGACAAAGCGCGCCCGTGCCTGCGCCCATTCAGGCGGAAGTATCCATCACTTCCCGGTCCTTGTAATAGCCGCAATGCGGACAAGCTCGATGGGGCTGCTTCATTTCATGACAATGGGGACATTCGGTGAAGGCCGGCGGCGTTAAATGGTCATGTGCCCGCCGGGTGCTCGTACGTCTTTTCGAATGTCGCCGCTTTGGATTAGGCATGCAAACTCCTCGCTCGGATCGCGCTATATTGCGCGGGATTCTATGGCGTTTTGATCGCCATGGCTATTGCTTTTTGAACCAGTCCTGCTTCAGGCGAGCTAACGGCGCCAATCGAGGATCGCCTGCGTGACTCTCGCAGCGGCACTCGTCGCTATTGAGGTTAGTGCCGCAATGCGGGCACAGGCCCTTGCAGTCACTGCGGCAAATGGTCTTCATTGGTATGGCCAGCAACACCTGTTCCGCTAGCACGTCCGTCAGGAAGAGCCCTTCGCCCTCGAAGAACCCCACCTCGGTGTCATCCAGCTTCAGCCGTTCCTCTTCCTCCCTGGAAATCGATTGCATCGGCCGGTAATACAGGTCAAAGTCGCGCACCACGTCTTCGACCACGGGTTCAAGGCAGCGCGCGCAAGCCATCTCCACGCGAGTGTGCAGTTCCCCGGAAATTCGGATTTGGTCGTCCACCATCTCCGCCGTTCCCCGAACCTCTAGAGGGTCGATCTGCCGAAAGTCACGGGTATGGTAGTCGACCGCGCCTGGTGCATAACTCTGGTTCAGACGCAGCTTATGTAGGGCCAGTTCTTTGACATCGAGGAACATGCGCGAAGCCTTTGAGAGCGAAAAATCATTATACGGTGCACCCCAACGATGTCAAGAAAACAGCCTACCGTGTTGTCAATAAAGCGATGCTTAAATAGACGCCGGGATTCCGACCAGTTCCCGATGCTGCCGCAGCAGGAAATGATCGGTCATGCCGGCGATATAGTCGCAAACCACGCGGTGCCGCGGCTCCCGTGCAGCCAATTCGAAATAATATTCCGGCATAGACTCCGGGTGCGCCAGATAATAGCGAAAGAGCTGCTCGAGCGCGTTCACCGAACGGTCCCGCTCTTCGACGATTGTCGGGTGATCGTAGAGCCGCCGGTATAGAAATCTCTTGAGCTCGCTGTTGTTTTTCGCCACCTCCGGGCTGAATCCGGCCAGGCGCTTCGGCAGCCGGCGAATGTCTTCAGTATCCTTGGCACCGCTCGCTGAAACCCGTTCCTGCGTCTGCTCGATCAGGTCCGTGGCCAGATAATCGAGCAATCTTTTTATGGCCTCGCCGATTTTGACTTTTGTTCGGCCTTCGGGATGGCCGCGGTCTACCTCATCGTAGATATCGGCAAAGAAGGGCAGTTCGTCTCTCAGCATCTCCATCTGTAGCAGGCGCGCCTCAAACCCATCATCCAGATCGGCGCAGTTGTAGGCAATCTCGTCTACGGCGTTCATCAGTTGGGATTCGATAGGAGGCCGTAGTTCTGGTCCGTATTCGGCGAGTTCGGGGAATTCTGTCGCTGCATAGTCGCGCGAATGTTTAACGATCCCTTCGCGAACCTCAAACGTCAGGTTCAAGCCGGGAAAATCGAGATAACGCTGTTCGAATTGCTCCACGATTCTCAGCGCATGCAGGTTGTGATCGAAACGGTCCCCGTAATCGCTCATCAATTCGTTCAGGCGTGCTTCCCCCGCGTGCCCAAATGGCGGATGCCCGATGTCGTGCACCAGCGCCAGCGCTTCCGCGAGCTCGGTATTCAAACCCAGCGCCTGCGCGACGGTGCGCGCAATCTGAGCCACTTCGATGGTGTGCGTCAGCCGATTCCGGAAATGATCGGAGTAGCGGGTCGTGAAGACCTGTGTTTTCGCCTCTAGACGCCGAAATGCGCGCGAATGGATCACGCGATCGCGATCCCGCGCATATTCGTCCCGGTAAGGATGTTTGGGCTCTGGCCAGCGCCTTCCACGAGAACGGTTCACGTCCATGGCTACCGAGGCCAGATTCATGCGGTCATTCTATGTCACGGCGATTCCGCGAGAAAGAACGGGCACACCACTGCGCGAGTAAAAACAGCGGGCAGACCTAAAAGATGCGTAGCTCCTCAGCCCTTTGCCTGAAGCACCTGCAGCCGCTCATCGGCCTGCTGAGCGGCCTGCGTATCGGGGAATTCGTCTTTGACTTGTTTGTAAAGCTTCGCTGCCTGCGTCGGATCCGAACCGCTGTAGTGATCGGCTAGCGCCAGCAAGACCACTGGCTTGGGAACGAAGAGGGTCGGCTTATTCGAAAGCTGCTGATAGAGCTGCACAGCCTGCGAACCTTTTCCATCCTCATCGTAAACTTGCGCCAGTTTGAAACGCGCCAGAGCCGAGAGGCTTTCGTCACCGCTGGACTCCAAAGCCTTCAAGTCGTTTTCCGCTTCGCCATAACGATTCAGTTTTTCCAGGCTCAACGCAGCGTAGTAACGGGCCAATTGCCCCGGACGAGTCCTGGAATAGCGGTTCGCCACATCAGTGAACTTCTTTACGGCGTCTCCGTACTTGTTCTTCTCATCCAGATAAGTGGTTTCATCCGGCAGAGCCGGTTCGGCGGCGGTTCGAATCCGTGCCTGATAAACCTTCATGGCGTCCGCCAACGCGGCCGTTCCCTTGGCAGTTTGGCTCTGAGTATAAAAGCGCCATCCTAGAACCGCGAGAGCAACCAACAGGGCTATGCCACCATAGACCCAAATTTGGTGTTGATGCGCAAAGACAGCCTGCGCGCCATGGCTCAGGGTTTCGCGGACTTCGTCCTTCTTTAATTCCTTACGCGAGAGAGAATGCTGCGGCAAAATTATTCTCCTGACAGGTTTTCTTCGAAAATCCTACCATAATCCTGCGTGCAGATCGAACTCCGAGAGCAGCACACGGGGATAAAAGTGGCTAAAACGGAAAGGGGCCCCATCCTGATCGCGACAGGGCCTCCATCAATCTACGAAACGATGGATCTAAGCTTCTAGGCTACGGTGACGTTCTCAGCCTGGTAGCCTTTCGGCCCCTGTTTGACCTCGAACTCCACCATTTGTCCCTCCGTCAGCGATTTGTAACCATCCATCTGAATCGCGGAGAAATGAACAAACACGTCCTCTCCCGACTGGCGCTGGATGAAACCATAACCCTTTGCCGCGTTGAACCACTTCACCACACCTTGTTCTCTGCTCAACTTCTTCACTCCTCGTCGTGATCTTCGCCATTTGCCGGGTGTAACGCCAGTCGGTGGAGCTCGGAGTTACCCGGACAACGGGCCCTTGCACCACTACGGGATTACAAGACCCAACCAAATGCGGCGCAATGCTGGCATAAACCCGCCCTCGCTGTCCAGAGCCTTGTACGCTCTCAAGCCGTTAATACCTCACCAACATCGCTTTCTCCATCAGCGCGTCGAGTCCCGAAGGTTTAAACGTAGCGCCGCGGACTTCAGCCGGACTTCAGCGCGGCAGATTTAAAGCGAGTCCCGGCACGCGTATTTCGAACGCGACTCGACAGCGAATCAATCTCAGGCCGCGAAAGAGTGCGGACGACGAGAGATCCGCTGTTCGACTCCGCTTTGCGCCCATCGAAATAGATCGTGCTACAGGTTCACTTATCTTGCAGATGCGGAGCAGACTGCGGCCGGACCAGCTTCTTCGCCATGACCAATTCCGCGCCGCCTTCAGCGGTGCGGCGTACCTCAAATTCATCCATAAAAGTTCGCATCAGGAAAATTCCCCGCCCCGAAGTCTTCAAAAGGTTTTCTTCCGCCAACGGGTCCGGCACTTGGCGCAGGTCAAATCCCCTTCCCTGATCGACGATGTGCACCACGAACTTGCCGTCCATAAACTCGAAGTTCAGTTGAATCTTCTTGTGCCGCTGCTCCTCGTTTCCGTAGCGAAAGGCGTTGATCACGCCCTCCCTCACGGACATGCCGATCTTCAGGCAATCGTCGTCACTAAATCCCGCCGCCCTGGCCACGCGCTCCGTTATGCCTTCCGCCAATTGAACGCTGTCGAGCAGCGTCTCCATGGTTACTTCGATCCGGTTGTTCGGCATAGAGTTTATTTCGGAACCCGTACAACTGAGTAGCATATCGCATTTGCAATCACCCACAAGGGCGGCCGGCGGTTGCGAACGCGAATCAGCAATGGCATTCGCCGGATACTTAGGCCCAATAGGTGCGGTCGAGCGTCCGATACTGGATCGCTTCGCTCAGATGGCGCGACGCGATGTCCGCGGCCGAATCGAGATCGGCAATCGTTCGCGCCACCTTCAGAATCCGATCGTGCGCGCGCGCCGAAAGGCCCAGCCGCGTCACCGCCGTCTCCAGCAACTTCTCGCCCTCCGCGGAAATCGCGCAGTGTTTGCGTATCAATTTCGGCGGCATCTGGGCGTTCGCGTAGATGCGCTTTTCAGAGGCGAATCTCTCGAGTTGGCGCCTTCTCGCTCGCACCACGCGCTCCCGAACCGCCGCCGAATCCTCCGTAGCAGCCTCTCCGCGTAGCTCCTTGTATTTGACCGCGGGTACGTCGATATGGATATCGATCCGATCCAGCAGCGGACCCGAAATCTTCGAAACGTAGCGCTGAATCTGCGGCGGCGTGCAATGGCATTCATGCGACGAATCCCCAAAAAATCCGCAGGGACACGGGTTCATCGCTGCCGCCAGCATGAACCGCGCAGGAAACGTAACCGAGAGCGCGGCGCGCGAAATCGTCACGGCGCCTTCCTCGAGCGGCTGCCGCAAGACCTCCAGCACGTTGCGCTGAAACTCCGGGAGTTCGTCCAGGAACAAAACGCCGTTGTGTCCCAGCGAAACTTCGCCCGGCCGTGGCATCGCCCCGCCGCCGATCAATCCGGCGTCGCTGATGGTGTGGTGCGGCGAACGAAACGGCCGTGTTCCCACCAGCCCGCGCGCATCTTCCAGCAATCCCGCCACGCTGTGAATTCGCGTTGTCTCGATCGCCTCCTCCAGCGACATCGGAGGCAAAATCGTCGGAATTCGCTTGGCCAGCATCGTTTTGCCCGCCCCTGGCGGACCTAGGAAAATGATGTTGTGGCTGCCGGCGCAGGCCACTTCCAGCGCTCGCTTCGCGCCCTGCTGTCCGCGGACGTCCCGCAGGTCCAGCGGATATTGCGCTGCCTCCGCCAGCAACGCGCGCGCGTCGAGTTGCACAGGCTTGAACGATTCCGGCGCATTCACCAGATCGACGGCCTGCGGCAGAGACCGGATCGCATAAACTTCGATGCCCTCCACAACCGCTGCTTCGCGCGCGTTTGCCTCTGGCACGACCACGTTTCGAATGCCCTGTTCGCGTGCGCAGAGCGCGGCCGAAAGAGTTCCGCGCACCGGCCGCACGCTTCCGTCCAGCGATAGTTCGCCCAGGAAGAGTTGGCCGTTCAGCGGCTTGCCGAAAAACGTCCCTTGGCACCCCAGAATCCCGAGCGCCATCGGAAGATCGAACCCCGAGCCTTCCTTGCGAATATCGGCAGGCGCAAGGTTGATCGTCACACTCTGCGGATTGGGAAACTCGAACCCGCAGTTCTTGAGGGCCGATTTGATTCGCTCGCGGCTCTCTTTGACAGCTATGTCGGGCAGGCCCACCACGTTGAAATCGCCCATGCGTCCTGAGCCTACATCGACCTCCACTTCGACGACGTACGCATCGATGCCAAAGACAGCCGCGCTGAGCGCCTTGGAAAGCATGGTAGGGAGGGACTCCGCGCCGCAAGGTTAATCCAACTGCATAGCCCGCGCCAGAGCCTCTTTTGCCAGGTATGACCTAGGTTTGTGGGTCGAGGCTTCAGTGGCGACATTGAGCCGTTTGGCACGATAAGGCTTTAGATCAAAACGTAGCGGGTGTGCGCTTCTCAACGGCCTTTAGCGCGGCACAAAACTTACGACGAGCGCAGCTTTTTGTAGCCCAGGGCGCCCTGCGCCCTCTGCAGGGGCCCTGGGGCTTTTGACGGGTGACCAGGACCCCCGCCGCAGTTGGCGGGGCTCTGGGGAATTACGCTTCGTGGTCGGGGC
>CAWDQT010000032.1:0-36898 GCA_963804535.1 uncultured Acidobacteriota bacterium | reverse complement strand
AGGGGCGGTGGGGGTCGAACCCACGACCAACGGCTTAAAAGGCCGCTGCTCTGCCACTGAGCTACGCCCCTGCGGTTGACAACATATTATACGAAAGAGACGCACTGAACATCCGTTGCGACGGGAAGCGGAAAGCCTTCGTGGCCCGCAATTAAAAGCGATTTGATTCCCTGTGCCGCCCTAAAGGGGGCCGCTACAAATTTCGTTGTCAAATCCCGCTCTCGCGCGGCAGATCTGTAGCCGGTGTTTGGACTCAGCCTCTTTGCGCCGCGTTCGACGAACTACTCGATTTTGCCGATGCGGGATTTCCAGAGTTCCCAGGCGCGCGGGACCTGGGCATCGAGCGTGGCGGCGGACTTGGCGGCTTCCTCGGGCGAGAGGAAGGTAATCGAGCCGAGGCGCGCCGCGTCCATCTGCAAGCGTGCGTCTATTTCGGTGTAGATCAGGCGATAGACGACTTGCGGAATAGAATTGCCAACCACCACCGAGCCGTGACCGCGCATAAGCGCGACAGACTTATCTCCGAGCACTTTGGCCAAGGCATCGCCCAGGTGATTATCGCGAATCAGCATGTCCGTCATTCCGGCGGCGTCGCGAATATCGAAGATCGGCGTTCCCGAACCCAGAAACGAAGTCAGGTGGTAGACGGGACGCAGGCTGGTGCCGGTTACGCTGAAGGCGATCAAAGAAGGCGAATGACTGTGTACGACGGCCTTAACGTCGGGGCGAGCGCGATAGATCGCGGCGTGAATGAAGCGTTCGAGGTAAACGGCGCGGCCGGCAGCATTGATGGGCGCGCCGTCGGCGTCGTACTCGAGAATATCTTTTGTCGTCACCAGGCCCGGCGCCATGCTGCGAGACATCAGGAAATGCTGCGGGTTTTTCTCGTCGCGCACACTAACGTGGCCGAAGCCGTCGATGACGCCCTGATCGTAGAGGATGCGATTGGCATAGACGAGATCCTCGATGAGAGCGGATTGCTGATTTGAGGACGAATGTTGTGGCGTTGGCGATGATTGGCCCTCAAACGAGGGCACTATCGTCACGAACAAGAGCGCGATGATGGCGATTCGGAATACGCGCATTAAGTCCCTTTAGCTCTGAGGCGCGGGCGAACGGGAGACAGTATACGCGCCGCAGAGCCGCGAAGCTACGCGAGCGAATCCCGTTGGTTTGAAAACGCTCTATACAGCGCGGAGCGGAAATGCGCTATAAAGCGACCCAGATCGCGGACCGATTCGGGAGAACACGATGAGCACACACACAAAATGTGGCTGCACGAATGGCTCTAAGGGCGACGTATCGCGCCGGCAAATTCTGCAGGCAGGGCTCGCCGCCGCGGCGACTTTTGCCGCCGGAACGCCCGGAGATGTGGTTGCCGAAAATCAGGCCGAGAGCAAATCGCGCAATAAACAGGCGCTCCGCGCTAACGGAGCGCGCGCCATCGACATTCACGCGCATTACTATCCGCAAAGTTTTCTCGACCTCATCGCCGACGAAGGCAAGCGCTTCAAAGCTGACTATCGCATGACCGCCGATGGCTTTTATTTGAGCTCGCCGGCAGGCAGCATTGGGCCGCTGCCGACGAAGATCATTGATTTGAAGCAGCGCCTGGCGGATATGGACGCGCAGGGCGTCTCCATGCAGGCGATCTCTCTGACCACTCCCATGGTGAGCTGGGCCGACGCCGATCTATCGCTAAAACTCTCCAGAACGTGGAACGATGCGGCGAGCGAGGCGCACAAAGCCTATCCGACTCGGCTGGTAGCGCTGATGATCCTGCCGATGCTCGATCCGGAGCGCGCGAACGACGAACTCAATCGCGCGGCCAAGTTGCCCGGGATGCGCGGCGTCTACATGGGCACGAACATCAACAATCGCGATTTGGATGATCCGCTATTCGAACCGATTTTCGCGAAAATCGAGCAACTGAGCCTGCCCGTGTTCCTGCATCCACTGCAGACCGTGGGAGGAGAGCGCACCAAGCCCTGGTATCTTTCGAACCTTCTGGGCAATCCATTCGACGCGGCCATCGCGGCCTGCCACCTGATTTTTGGCGGCGTTCTGGATCGCCATCCGAAATTGCAGATTTGCCTGCCGCACGGCGGCGGAGCCCTGCCCATGCTGATCGGACGAGCCGATCACGGCGCGCAGGTTCGAGCGGAGATCAAACAGCTGCACCTTCCCCAGCCGCCAAGCGCGTATATGCAGCGGTTCACATACGATACGATCGTGCACTCGAAACCGGTGATGGAGTTCCTGATTCAGGAAGTTGGCGCGGAACGCATCATGCTCGGCAGCGACTACTGCTTCGATATGGGCTACGAGCGTCCTGTAGAATTCCTCGAACAGATCAACATCGGCAGCGCGAAGCGGAAGATGATCCTGGGCGAGAACGCGGCAAAGCTGCTGAAGCTCTGAGGCCGGCAAACGCACCGGTCGCGGAAACCCTCAGGTCTCCCGACAGAAATCGTCGGGCCGACCTGAGCTACAAAAGTCTAAAAGCAGATTCCTCGCGCGAAAAATCGCGCGCTCGGAATGACAACCCATTGCTAGGATGTGTGAACGTCAGTTAAGAGCGCGCAGGCTCAGACTTCACGATTCCGCCGTCGATGACCGATTTTTCGGGGTTAATCAAAAAAATCCAAATTAGCGCGCCCAGCAGCATCACTCCTGCGCTCACGAGAAACGGCGTGACCCACAAGCCGCGATTGAAAAGACTGCCGTACACGACAGCCGTAGAAGCGCCGCCGAGTGCACCGACCATGTTCATCACACCTGTAACCGTACCGCTGAATTGGCCGCCGACGTCCATGGGAACCGCCCAGGCGGGGCCGATCACCCATTCGAGAAAGAAGAAAGACGCGGCCAGATAAAGAATCGAGCTAAAGGTGTTTGACGTTAACGCGGCGGGAATTACGAACGCGCTGGCCAGAATGAATCCGGGAGCGGCAACGACGCGGCGCGCCAGTTTGGCCTTGCCGGTAGTCTTGAAGATCATGTCGGAAATCGAGCCGCCGACGACATCTCCGGCCATCCCTGCAAACAGAGGAACAGATCCCCAAATGCCCAGCGAGCGAATTGACATGTGGAGATGCTCACGCAGATAAGTGGGATACCAGGTGAGGTAGAAGTTCGTTCCAAAGAAGAAGCAGAAATAGCCGAGAGAGATGAACCACATGTTGGGTGAAAGGAGGATTCGTCGCCACGGAGTCGCGAGCTGCGTGACAGAGGGCTGCTTTATGGTTCCGTCGGGATTGACGCCCCGGATGCGGGCGAGCTCGGCGCGATTGACGCCTTTGTGATCCTCCGGAAGATTGCGATAAAAAAGGTTGAAGCCAATCGCCCACACAATGCCCAGCGAGCCGAAGATGTAAAAAATCGCGCGCCAGCCGAACGCCAGCAAAATGCTGCCCGCAATAAATGGCGTAACGGCCACGGCGAAGCGGCTGAAGAAATGCGTCGTGCCCTGGATACGACCGCGTTCCACGCGCGGAAACCACAGCTGCATGCCACGGCTGGCGACGGGAAACGCGCCGGCTTCGCTGAGCCCGAGAGAGAAGCGAGCGCCGAAGAGTGAACCGAAGCCGAGCGCCGCGCCGGTCATCACGGCAGTCGCAGACCACAACGTCATGATGACGGTGAGCACGCGCTTGGGACCAAAGCGATCACCAAACCAGCCCGCTGGAACCTGTCCGAGCGCGTACGCCCAGGTAAATGCGGCCAGGACGAGGCCCATGGCGCTTTTGCTGAGACCAAATTGTTTGGCGATTTCCGGTTGGGCGACCGAGATATTGCTGCGGTCCATGTAACAGATCAGGTACATCAGGCTGATCAGAAACAGGACCACCCAACGTGTTTTGGAGGCTTTGGCAGCCGCGGCGGCTACGCCGGCATACTCGGCGACGGGTGTGCTATCGGCACTCAAGTTGGCTCCGCGCTGCGACGGATGACGATCGATGCGCGGCTCAGCGCGCGACGGCTGCGGGAACCCCTTCGACCACGATGTCTACCGGCCGGCCCTCTTCCGCAGACTGGTCGGCCGCCTGATACACCTGCATCACCATTCTCGCGTGCTCCGGAGTTACCAGCGGCTGCCGCCCAGTGGCAACACATTCGAGAAAATGAATGGTCTCCGCTTCCATTGGGCCCGCATACACATGACCGACTTTTTCTCCAGGCATCGTGGAAATCGGGAACTCAATGCTGCGCTTCATCGTGTTCAGGGTCACGTCACGATGCGTGTCGTCCACCATAATGGCGCCTTCGGTGCCCACCATCTCGATCCAGGTGGAGGCGAAATTGGGATAAGCCGGGGAAGCACCCATCCCGCGCCGATGGTGAATACGCAGCCGTCGTCCAGCGTCACCATGATCCAGGCGCAATCGGGAACGTTGTGGGTCGGCTGCATGATTTTGCTGACTTCCTGCGCGTAAACGCGGATCGGTTTGCGAGGAGCAAAGCACCAAAGGACGAAATCGATGTCGTGTGTTGCTTCCATGGCCGCGGGCGAAAGCTTGATGCGCCCGCCAATTTTCTTTCCGAGATTGCGCGTGATGTGCCTGCTCACCAGCGCACTGATGGGCTGGCCGATGGTGCCGTCATCGATCGAGCGCTTCACATAAGCAAATTTCGGATTGAAGCGCTGCGAATACCCGATGGTAAACAGCAATCGCTTCGAATGCGCAAGCGCGATCAATTCGTCAGCTTCGGAAAGCTCCAGTGCGATCGGCTTCTCGAGAAGGACGTGCTTGCCGGCCTGGAGGCTTTCCTTGGCCATGGGGTAATGAGTGGTCTCCGGAGTAGCCGAAATCATGATCGCGTCGATAGCCGGATTTTCCAGAAGGCGGTGATAGTCCGTCGTTGCTGTGACCGGTTTGGTCTTCGCCGCCACTTCTTTCAGGCGTTCCTCTCGGATTTCGGCGATGTGCAGTTCGCGCACGTAGGGGCTGGCGGCGCAGGCTTCCGCACGTATGCCGCCGCACCAGCCCGTTCCGATAATTCCCACGCAGACTTCTTTC
Source organism: uncultured Acidobacteriota bacterium (assembly GCA_963804535.1). Lineage (GTDB taxonomy): Bacteria > Acidobacteriota > Terriglobia > Acidiferrales > UBA7541 > Palsa-189. The sequence goes on along the minus strand of CAWDQT010000032.1, from coordinate 31,877 downwards.
ATGAGGCCTCCGAAGGCCGAATCAAACGATCCTTAGAATTGGCATTATCTTAACACAGCGAAAATCGCAGAAATCAGGCCTATGGCCGTCCGAGCCGAACCAGCAGCGCCGCTGGCTGGCGCGACTCGATCGGCAAGCGCTCGGGTCAAAGAGATATTCCGGCAAGCGGCCAGATTTGTGTATATTGACGTACCATATCCAGCTTTCCGTTCGTGCCCTCGCAAGAATCGGGAGATTCAGGAAAGAGAAGGAGATTCAGACGATGCGTTTTGCAATGGATTTGGATTCACGACGACTGCGCGTAATCAGGTTGGCTCTGCTCCTGATTGCGGCCGCTCCCGCCGCTTTCGCGCAGGCTAAATGGGGCCAGTTGGCGCCATTTCCGGAGCCGAACGAGGAGATACTTGGCGTGCCGGCCAACGGCAAGCTCTACGTGCTTGCAGGCCTGGTATCCGCGCCGATATGGACGCCCATCGGCTTGGTCTACGAATACGATCCTGCGACCGACCATTGGACCAAGAAAAAACCGATGGCCTTGCCGGCACATCACGTCGCTCTGACCGAATATCACGGCAAGATTTATGCGTTCGGCGGGTTCGTTGCGCCGCAGAGCGGCCCTGCAGCGTGGGTGCCCATCAATAATTCCTGGGAATATGATCCGGTCGCCGACACGTGGAAGGCTCTGGCGCCCCTTCCAACCAAGCGCGGCTCACCGGTCGCCGCGGTAGTGAATGACAAAATCTATGTGATCGGCGGCGCTACAACTCCTCCGGGTTCGAAGCAAACTTCCATCGATCAGATGCAGGCGCAAGTCTGCCTGGGAACGGTGGAGGAATACGATCCTGCCACGAACACATGGCGCGACCGAACTCCGATGCCGACTCCGCGGAACCATGCTGCAATCGGCGTCGTTAACGGGAAGATCTACGTGATTGGCGGACGCACGGGGGCGGCCTTCATCGGGCTCGCTTCAGATGTTTCTGTGGTCGAGGAATATGATCCGGCAGCGAATACGTGGGGACCGCCGCGTGCTCGCATGCCTACCGCGCGAAGCGCGCTGGCGGCAGGCGTGTACAACGGCCGGATTTATGTGGCGGGAGGCGAATTTCAAGACCCGCAAATGATGGCCACATTCCGCGCCGTCGAGGCCTATGACCCAGCGCGCAACGCTTGGACGACAATACCCTCATTGCCTGTCTCGCGCCACGGATTAGCGGGAGGCATGATTGGAAGCCGCTTCCATGTAGTCGGCGGAGACGTGCAGTCATCGGGAACCGGAGTTCACGTCTCCACCGCGGAACACGACGCAATGGATCTTTCGGTTTTCGATAAGTAGCGCTTAGTCTGGGCGCGCAGGCTTTCGTGGAGAGCAGCAGTTTAGGCCAGAGCCTGTTCGGCCCTCCCGCGCTTGCGTTTCCATTCGTATTCCTTACGCAGGCGAGACTGATGCTTTTTGATTTGAGCCTCGAGCTCAACAAAAGCTTTTCGCACACTTCTTGCCGGATCCGGCCCCTGCCCATTGGCGTGCAAGGTACCGGTGGGCATCGATAGATTCGCGGAAAAAATGTATTCGGCCTTGTGGGGCTGCTTCTCAAAACCTCCATGGAGTTGTAATAGGTCTGGATCGTAGCTTTTCAGAAGCTTTTCGATCTTCGCGACGTGACGGTTTAACGCTGGTTCAATCGCTTGCGGCGATTCGACATGCCGATAGCTGATGTTGATTTTCATGCTGGTACCCACATAAAAGGATTCGAAGGGGATGCGGTCGCAGATAAGATCTGAGACGCAAGGCTAAGGCCAGAATAGCACTCCGGCACGTCAATTCAATCCTAATTCACCGCCGGTTTGGGCCCGATCAGTACATTCCCAAATTTAGAGTCGCTACGGCTCAGCGAGTGCGCACAAGCGTCCGCATTGATCGAAACGCAGCGCAGAATTGGCGACAACGCAAAGATGCCGGACCATCGCGCGTAGCGCTCAGATTTTCCAATACGTTCTAAGAGACAGCTGGCGAGACCGATTTGGCGAGCAATGCTGCGGAAGATGGCGAGCTATTTCTTGAACAGATCGTCAAATGCCTTGCGAGCATCGTTAGGCCGGATGGAGGCAAAACCTCCCGAAGGCGATGCCGGCGAAACCGTTACGGTCGTTGGCGCAGTATCTTTCTCGATGGTCGTGCGAAACGCGTAGAAAGTGCAGTCGTTTCGAGCATCTTTTTTGGCAATGCGCTCCTGTATCGGGCGGGTGCATTCGAATTGCGCCGCCGTATCGAAATAGGCGCACTGCTTGCAGCAATGAAGCTCGAAAGCGCAGCGGGGGCAAGCTCCCTTGGGGTCGAACCCCGGCTGCAAAACGGCACCGCAATTTGAGCAACGCGCGCGCGTGATTGTTCCCACCATTCGCGGAGTCCGCGGACCGATTTGCTCCTGATGCGGACGATGTTCTGGCGGGCGCTTCTCTTTCTTTTTGGGGCCATCAGAATCCATGTAGCCCCTGTGGCTATACTTCCGCTCCAATAGGTACCTCCTTGGGGATGTTTAGATAATAGTCTCGAATAGCAGCCTGCAACAGGAAAACCGGACACACGTTGCTTAAGAAGTCCAGTATCTTGCAATCCTAACCGTGGAGAATTTCCTTACAGTCTCAACCCAGTGCCGTCTCGACCAAGGAATAGACGGCAGGAAGTTTGCGAGCAGTGCCTTCTTAACCTTAGATGAGCCGACTAGCTTTCCGGTTTCAACTTCGAAAACGAGGGCGCGCCCACGCTCCCGCAGAGATCCTCAATTTGAAGCATCGTGACTTGTGTCCCGAACCCAATAACGTGCCAAGCCCTCCGCGGGCAAATCGGGCTTCAGCAGGCGCTTCGGATCACCACAGGCGGAGAGTATGGCCTCAGCAGCCAAGTACCCACTGCGAACGGCACCCTCCATCGTGGCAGGCCATCCGGTTGCTGTCCAGTCTCCGGCGAGAAAGAAGTTCGACAGCGAAGTACGCTGCGACGGTCGCCAGCGGTCCGCTCCGGGCCGGGGCGAAAATGTCGCGGCCGTTTCCTTCACCACGGTAGCCTTGATGAGCCGAGCGGTTGTTGCCTCTGGGAAGATCTGCTGCAACTCGCCGAGGCACAGGCTGATGATTTCCTGCCGCGGGAGTTCCACGAGTCCGTAAGAGGCGCTGATCACCGATTGCAGATATCGTCCCGAGCCCGGCCCTCCACTTAAGCGGGACTTATTGAAAATCCATTGCGTCGTGCGGTCGAGCAGCGTCACGAATGGCTCAGCCATTACGTCCCGGTCGAACCAGAAATGGACGCTGGTGATTGGCGATACCTCCAGGTTCCGAATCTGACGGAGCTGCGGTTCAGCTTCGACGATGCGCTCAGGCAAAAGCTTGATTGCGGCCTCATGCGGCACGGCAAGAATATAGAAATCTGCACAGTGCTGGCGCCCTCCGTCCATACTCACGCCTGCGATCCTGCCATCATCCTGTTTCAGATCGCGCACCGGTGCCCGGCAGACCACTTCCCCTCCCCGCTGCTCGATGGCTGCGCGACACCCTTCATAAAGTTCGCCCAATGGGACTCGCGGAATCCCGACGACATATCCAGATCGCGAAGAAAGAAAGGCCTTCCAGAAAACGTCCAGGCCATAACGCGCTTCGGTGCGCGCAAGCTCCTCGTTTAACGCGCTGACGAGGACGACCGACCAGAACCGCGATATTGCGCCCTCGCTTTGGCCATGCGCGCGGAGCCAATCGAGCATGCTGCACCCCACCGCATCGCCATCATTGTTACGGCCGCCTCGCCCGGCGATCGAGAGCATTGCTTCGGCAATGCCCCGTTTTTCAGCCCAGCTCAGCGAAGGATAGAACGCCATGGAAGCGGCCAGGTGCAAAGGCGGGGGCAATGCCGAAGCTTCCATGACCGCACGACGCCCAACGCAATCTACGAAAATCAGGCTTTTGTACCGGGCGATTTTTCCGAGCGCGCCTACCCGCCTATAGAAATCATCCAGATTGGTACAGCAGCCCAGGGTGACGTGCTGGCAATTGTCGATCTCCTCGCCATCCGGCAGGCTATAGGAGGACGCACGGCCACCCAAGAAAGGACGCTGCTCGAGCAGTTTTACCCGGAATCCGGCTTCAGCTAGCGCGACGCCCGAGGAGAGCCCCGCCAGGCCGCCGCCGATCACGATCACGCTCTTCGAGGACATCCGCCTCCGACCACCAGCCCAACCGAGCGCGCAAGAGAATTCGCGCCTTCTCCGCAGTATTCAGCCGCACGCGTGCAGAAAACACATCAAAATCGCGTTCCTCGATACGAGCCAGCAAGCTGCTATAGATGCGCGCCAACGCCCACAAAGCCGCTCTGCTGTCCGCATCGACCTTGCTAACGAGCCGAGCCCCTTCGCGATAGAATTTCCACGCTCGCTCCGCTTCGAAGCGAAGCAACTCGCGAACGGCAGGTGTTACCACGCCGCGCTCCAGCTCCGCTACGCTGCATCCGAAACGCGAGAGATCTTCGGCAGGGATATAAACGCGTCTGATCGCGAGGTCAGAGCTAACGTCGCGCAGAATATTCGTAAGCTGGAAAGCGATGCCGAGGTGCTGCGCCAACTCCAGGACATGCGGATCTTCGAAACCGAAAACGTGCACGCAGGTGAGCCCAACCGTGCCGGCCACACGATAGCAGTATTCCTGCAAAGCCTCAAAGGTCGCGTACTGCGTTTCCACGAGGTCCATTTCAGCGCCGGAGATCAAATCGTGGAAATAGCGCGAGGGAATCCGATAACGCTTTACGGCATCGGCGAAGGCGGGAAGGATGGCATGACCACTCGTATCTCCCGCCACACTCTTATCCAAAAGAACGCGCCAACGGCTGAGGGCCGCGCGCCTTAACGCGTTTTCGTCTGTGGCCGCCGGGGCAGATACCGGCGCGTCAGAGGCATCATCGACGAGCCGCATGAATGCGTAGATGGCGCAAAGAGCATCGCGCTTGGGCCGCGGGAGCATATAAAACGCGTAGTAGAAATTGCTGGCCGCATTTCGCGCCACCCGCCGGCAATATTCGTAAGAGCTTTCGAGATCGGTCCCATTTTCAGACAGTCGAGACGGATTCGCGATGGGGGCGTCAACTTCGGAGTTGATCGTCGACGGCTTGTTTGAATTCAGCCCCGGGAGAACCTGGCTCGCCAGAGCACGGCCGAACAAGAGGACGCGTTTCGCTTTGCCGATGGACGGCCGTTTCGCCAGGGTGTTGTAGCCAATCGATTCGATAGCGTCGAGTACCGCCAAACCGCCACGGCTGAATAGCTCGATATCCAGCCGCAAACGGGAGTCCAGGGTTGCAGCCAGCGGCCATCCTTCGGCGAACAATTCTCGTGTGCGAGCGATTAACTCGCGCATCAGCGCAGCGTAGCGGTTATCGAAAACCCGGGCTTCGATATCCTTCGCTTCGAGCCCGTGGCGGGTGAGTGCATCGATGGGAATATAGATTCGTCCCTTGTCCAGATCTCGCGAAACGTCCTGCCAGAAATTAGCAAGCTGCAACGCCGTGCAGGTCGCGTCTGAGAGCCGCTGGCGCTCTGCGTCTCGATAACCACAGAGAAAAAGCACCAGCCTGCCGACTGGGTTCGCCGAATAGCGGCAGTAGCCGAGCAGATCCTCCCAAGCAGCATAGCGGTGGACGGTCTGGTCCTGCCGGAAAGCGGTGAGCAGATCATGGAACGGCTCTGCGGGAATATCGAACTCACGAATGGTTGGCGCAAGCGCCACGAACACGGGATGACTGGGCCGGCCTTCATAACAGAGATTCAGCTCGCTCTCCCACCAGTTGAGCAGCTCCAATGCGCGCGCTGGATCCGAAACTTCGTCCCCAAGGTCATCCGCCCAGCGACAATAAGCGTAAACGTTATAAAAATGCCGGCGCAGATGCCGGGGCAACATCCAGGACACAACGTGGAAATTTTCGTAATGGTGCGTCGCCAGCCAATAGGTGTAACGCTCCGCCTCCGTCACCGCGCAGCCGGGCGGCGGCAAGGGTGCAGCAATTTCGATTTCAGGTGAGCGCATGGGTCAGGTGAAAGCAAGCCGTCGCATTGCAGCCGCTACGGAATCACCGCGACTTTCATTTCGCCATTCCGATGCTTCATGTGTTCGAACATCGAGGGAAGCTCGCGCAACGGAATTTCCGCATTGACGAAATCCCGGGCGCGAATTTCGCCGCGGGCAATGGCCTCCATCGCCTCTCGAATAAAGCGCGGCGTGTGATGAAACGTGGATTTGATGGTGATCTCAGAATAATGCAGCGCCGTGGGATCGACCTCGACCAGGGTGCCCTGCGGGCATCCCCCAAAAAGATTGACCGTCCCGCCGCAACGGACCATTTTTAGAGCCCAGTCCCAGGTACGCGGCGAGCCCACTGCTTCGATCACCGAATCGGCGCCGCGGCCGCCTTCCGTGAGGCGGCGCACAGCGCTAATCGGATCAGAAAGAGTGCTAACGTCAAAGGCGGCCCGCGCTCCCATGCGCTCTGCCGCTTTCACCTGGCCGGGCCGCTTGCCCAGCGCAATTACATTTACCCCGCGGCACGAAAGCATTCGAATAAACTTCAAACCGATGGGCCCACAACCGATTAGCACGGTCGTATCGCCGGGATGCACGCCCGTTTCGTGAATGCCCCGCAGCACACACGCGAGCGGCTCCGCCATGGCAGCATCCATAAACGACACGTGGGCCGGAATCTTCAGCATGTTCTTGCGGACGATACGGCCTGGGACGCGAATGTACTCGGCATAAGCGCCGTTGTTGAAGAGCAAATCCTCGCACAGGTTGCTGTTCTCCCTGCGGCAAAAAAAGCATATGCCGCAAGGCGCGGAGTTCGCCGGCACAACACGCGAGCCCAGCGCCAAGCTGTCGGCAAGCTCCGAACCGACCTGCTCCACCACTCCGGCAAGTTCATGTCCGAAAACCGCCGGCGGCGTGATCATGCGCGCATGGTAACCGCGCTTCCAGACCTTGAGGTCGGTTCCGCAGGTAAGCGCGACCTTCACCCGCACCAGCGCCTCATCAGGGGCCAGCGACCGGAATATCGACGTTCTCGATCTTCAGGTCTTCACTGCCGTAGAGGACGGCGGCGGTCATGTGCCCGCTCGATTTGGTTTCCGCTAATGGCTGTGTCAGAGTTTCCATGAATTCAAATTCCGTTCCGCAGACCTGGTGAAGAGCATCTAAAAGCCATGAATGTCCTTATCGTCCTTCTCAAGGGATGACCAAAATTTTCAAAGAGTTGTTCGGCCTTCCTGCAAGCGATAATGCCGTGCCGAACTCCTCCAGTGAAAAGCGATGCGTGATGAGCGCCGACACAGGCAGCGCCCGCGAAAAAACAAGATTCGCCGACTCCTGCTGGCGATCAAGAGCGGCGCTGTAACTTCCGAGAATCTCTTTCTCCTCCACACCGATTTCCGCGGCGGCAAATTCAATCTTCATGTGCGGATCATTCTGAGCAAAGAGCAACACGCGGCCCCCGGGCCTTGCGGTGGCGAGCGCCTCAGGCAGTGCCGCCGGCAAGGGAACCGCGACCAGCACCACATCTGCTCCCCGGCCTGATGTGAGTTTCCGAACTTCCTCGGCAACGGAGCAGGTTCGAGGATCCAACGTCGCCGCCGCGCCCAAGCTCTCGCTCACGGCGCGCCGCTCCGCCATCGGATCCGTGGTAAACACGCGAGCGCCGCACCGCCGCGCGAGCAACATCAGCAGCAGGCCGATGGGCCCCTGGCCTATAACCACGACGCTCTCGCCTGCCTCCACCCGCGCCTTCTCCACGGCTTTCAGGCAGGTGTTCACCGGCTCAACGAATGTCGCCTCCTCGAAACTTATGTCCGCCGGAATCCTTACCATTCCGCGCTCAACGATCCAGGGCATCGCGCGCACGTATTCGGCAAAGCCCCCGCCATTGGGCTCGAAGCCCGCCGTAAGGCCCACCTTTTTGTAGGCCGGGCATTGCGAGAAAAGCCGGCGATCGCAATAGAAGCAAGCGCCACAGGGAACGTGGTGGAAACTGACGACGCGGTCGCCTTCCTTCCATTGGCGCACACCATCGCCGACCGCGGCAATCGTGCCTGCTACTTCGTGCCCGAAAATCTGCGGAGCCTTTATGAAGCCGTGCTGTATTTTCTTCAGGTCTGTCCCGCAGATGCCGCATGCAGCGACCCGAATTAAAACCTCACCTTCGCCGATCTCTGGGACGGGAACCGTCTCCGTCGCCACGCGGCCGGGACCGCGATACACACCCGCGCGCATTTTCAGGGGAAGCGTAGCGCGATTCGCACTGCCTGCGATGAGATTGGTCGCCATGCTCATGTCGCGGCCACCATCTCCGATTGCGAGAGGTCCAGGCGGGCGCTGAGTAACTGCAAATAATGATCCAAAAAATCGGCCAACTGCCGCCCAGCAAACCTGCAGTCGCGGGCGAAACGCAATAACGCCGGCAAGCGCTGAGGCTGGCGGATGATCTGACTCGCCAGCGCACTCAGACTGATTTGCCCCCGCGCATCGCGCGCTTGATCGAAATCGTACGGCAGAGAATATGAGGCCGCATCACTCACGGAACGTATTGCCGCCGCGCGCACGCCGTGCCGCGCCGCTTCCGCCAGGATCACAAAGCTCTCCATCTCCACGGCGTCTGCTTCGCCGGCCAAGGCGATCTTCTGCGCGGCGTCTGCAATCAGGTGTTCGGAAGTAAGGAATCGATCGACCTGCCGCGCTCCCGCATCTTCGGCAACGGCAACGAGCTGATGATCGCTCGCCACGGCGAGTTCGCGCTCCGCTCGCAAGACCACTCGTCCCGCTAAAACCGTACCTACTTCCAATTCCGGATTCAATGCGCCGGCAAATCCACTCGAGATGCAAATATCCGCCGGCGAGGCGAGCGCCCACCGCGTCGCTTCAATGGCGGCAGCCGTGCCCATGCCAGTCACCAGCGCGCGCACGGCATTGCCGGCAATCTCCGAGACATACAAGGCGAATGGTTCGTGCGCGACCTGCCGGAAATCGTGCTGCCGGCGCCACGCTGCGAATTCGCTAGCCACCGCAAACGTTACCAGAATCTTCATCCTCGTACTGCAACTTCCCCAGATATTGTCTGAATTCTTTCAAGCTGCTCGTACCGCTGCCATGTCGGCCCGCCGTGCTCCACGCACATAACCATTCGACTCGTACCAATTCACCGCCCGTTCGAATGCCGGAGCCAGCGGCCCCGGCCGGAATCCAAGCTCAGCGCGAGCCTTCTCCGTATTCACGAACATGCTGTGCCGCGCCATGCGCACGCCTTCGAGCGGAATCTGCGGCTCACGTCCAACGAGTCGCGAGAGGGCCGCTTCGACATACGCGGCGCCAAGCGCCAAGAGGTGCGGAACTCGCACGCGCGGCGCCGGACGGCCTGATACCTGCGAAAGAATCTCCAGCGCCTGCTTCAGCGTGAGATTCTCGCCGCCAAGAATGTAACGGTCGCCTACGCGCCCGCGCTCGGCTGCAAGAAGATGGCCTGCGGCAGCATCTTCTACAGGAACAAAGTTCAAACCTGTGTCGACGTATGCCGGCATCCGGCCATTCAAGAAATCGACGATGATTCGTCCCGTGGGTGTGGGTTTGGCATCGCCGGGTCCGACGGGAGTAGTCGGATTCACGATGACCACCGGCAATCCCGCCGCAGCAGCTTTTCGCGCCTCTTGTTCCGCCAGCCATTTCGAACGCTTATACGCGCCGATCATTTCGTCGATCGAAGTATCGATGCTCTCGTCAGGCAGAATGCCGCCGCGCGGTACCGCAACTGTCCCCACCGTGCTGGTATAAACAAATTTCTCGACCTTGGCGCGCTGTGCGGCATCGAGCAGGTTCCGTGTGCCCTGGACGTTCGATTCATAAATCTCGCGCGGGTCACGCGCCCACAAGCGATAATCCGCGGCAACATGGTAAACCGTGGACACGCCAGCCAGGGCTTTGTCCAGCGAGGCAGGATCGCGCAGGTCGCCCAAAATACGCTCTACAGCCAAACCTTCGAGCAGTGTCGTCTGGCTCGACGGCCGCAGCAGCACGCGAACTCGCTCGCCGCGCTCGGCCAGCAGCCGCGCCACATGGCTGCCCAGAAATCCGCTCGCGCCTGTAACTAACGTCGTCATAACACGCGCAATCTTCCATCCGACGAAACCAGGTCCTGCGGTGGCGGCATCGGCGTCCCGTGTCCGTCGCCAAAGCCATCGCCGCCGATGCGATTCGTATCTTTCCGGTTTCCGCCCATGCGGCCGGAGAACTGCCATTTCAACATTTTCCAGGTGTCACCCAATTGGCGTTTTGCACCCAGGATGGGCGAAGGCTCAAATCCGACGTGCATCATGCAATCCGCGCAGCGCGGGTCATTTCCTGGGCCGTACTTCTCCCAGGGCGTCTTCTCGATCAATTCCCCGTACGAGCCGTAGTGATTGTCCGTGATCAGATAGCATGGCCCTTTCCATCCGCGAGGATTGAACGTTGGCGTGCCCCAAGCGGTGCAGTCGAGCTCCCGCTCACCTCGCAGGAAATCGAGGTAAATCGGGGACACCATGAGGTTGTATTTGTCGAGCAGCGCCAGGGCCTTGCGGAATTTGTCGCGCACATCTTCTCGCGACATGAAGATGTCCTTGGTCATGACGGCAGCGTAGTTGTACGCGGGCGAGAGCATGTAACCGTCGACACCCAACGTATCCAAGTAGTCGTAGAGTTCAGCAATCTCATCCAGATCGGTCTCTTTATAAATGGTCGTATTCGAACAGACCAGAAAGCCCGCCGCCTTCGCCACCTTGATACCTTCGATGGCTTCACGAAAAACGCCATCCCGCTCCACGCAAAGATCGTGCGTGCGCTCCATTCCGTCCAGGTGTACGTTCCAGAAAAAACTCGACGTCGGCCGGAAATCGTGCAGATGCTTGCGAATAAACATGCCATTGGTGCAGAGAATGATGTGTTTGCCGCGATCCAGAATCTCGCCGGCAAGTTTTCCGATTTCGGGGTAGATCATGGGCTCGCCCCCGCAAATCGAGACGATCGGCGCGCCGCAATCGTCCACCGCCGCCAGGCATTCTTGAACGCTCAACATTTCATTGATCGTCGACTTGTATTCCCGAATGCGGCCGCAACCCGTGCAGGTCAGGTTGCAGGCATGCAGCGGTTCGAGCATCAGCACCATTGGAAATTTCGCGGTTCCGTGCAGGCGCTTACTGGCAATGTATCGCGCCAGATTCGCGGTCATCTTGAGCGGGTATCTCATTCATTACCTCGTGTAGTGCCCGAGAGATTCTCTCCCTCTGGGCGGATCTCGAAAGCGTGAAACTCCTTCACATCTTGCAGCAAATTGCGATACCGCGAGAGCGCGTACAAGGGGAAATAGTTCCGATAAAGGTGATACTTCAAATAAAAGACGCAGGGAAAACCGGTCCCCGTAAACTGCTGTTCGTCCCACGAGCCATCGGCATTCTGCTGCTCGAGCAGGTGCCGCACGGACTCGGACACCGCCGGATCATCCTTGTCGGCCCCGGCTAAAAGCCCAATCAAGCCCCAGGCAGTTTGAGACGGAGTGCTGGCGCCCTGACCCTTTAACTTCGGATCGTAGTAAGACGCGATCGATTCGCCAAAGCCGCCGTCGTCATTCTGGACTGCGCGAAGCCAGGCCACGGCACGCTGGCAATAATCGCGAGCGTTGAGGGCAATCGTTTCCAGGGCCCGCAAAACGCCGCTCGTGCCATAGACGTAGTTCACGCCCCAGCGCCCAAACCAAGGCCCGTCCGGCGACTGTTCCTTCGTCAGATACGCCACTCCCCTTTTCACGACTGGGTTATTCACGGACCAGCCGTTTCGTCCGAGGCACTCGAGTACCCGCGCGGTCACGTCGGCGGACGACGGATCGATCATCGCATTGTGATCGGCAAACGGAATTTCCGTGAGCAACTGCCGATCGTTATTGTGATCAAAAGCTCCCCAACCGCCGTCGCGATTTTGCATCGAGAGCAGCCAATCCACTCCGCATCGGGCTGCCGCCGTCAGACGCCGCCGGTCGGGATAATCGACCCGCTGCAGAGCCATCAACACGAAAGCGGTATCGTCCACGTCGGGATAAAAGTCGTTGCGGAACTCGAAAACCCATCCGCCCGGACGTGCCTTCGGATTCTTCACTTGCCAGTCGCCCGAACCGAGAACCTGATTCTTGAGCAGCCATTCGGCAGCGCGTACCAGCGCGGGATGATCAACCGCCAGCCCCGCTTCTTCGAGCGCAACCATGGCAATCGCGGTATCCCAAACCGGCGAGATACACGGCTGGAGGCGTATGGTGTCGCTATCCTCGATTTCATAACGCGCGAGCTGGCCGATTTCGCGAGCCGTGAGTGGATCGTCGGGAGAATACCCCAGCGCCTTGAGCGCAAAGACCGCGTTCATCATCGCGGGATAGATAGCTCCTAACCCGTCGCTGCGTTCCAGGTGTTCGAGGAGCCAATTTTGGGCCTGCCGCAACGCACGCTGCCGCAGCGGCTTCCACGGCACACGCTCGTACAGCTTCAAAGCGCGATCGAGCGCCAGGAAAAAGTTTCGCCAGGAGAAAAGGCGATCGCCCCAGGCAAATGCACTGGCCTTGGCCGATAAGTCGCGGAAAAGCTCGTCGAGACGCACTGGTTCGGGCAATTTCCATGCGGGCCTGTGGGCATAAACAATGGCCAATGGAATGACAATCCCGCGCGTCCATGAAGACATTTCGTAAATGTTGATTGCAAACCAGGACGGCAGCAGCATGAGCTCGGGGGGAATTGCCGGAGCCATGTCCCAAACGACCGCCCCGACCAGAGCGAGGTAAAAACGCGTGTATGAGTTCGTGGATTCCAGACCGCCGAGTTGCAGCACACGCGCGCGAGCGCGCTCCATGTGCGGTTGATCCGGCCGGTCTCCAGCAAGCTTTAGCGCAAAGTAAGCCTTCACGGTGGCATTGAGTTCGGATGGACCGCCAAAATAAATGTTCCATCCGCCGTCCGGCAATTGACGCTGGCGAATATAATTGGCGAGCTTGCTTACACGCAGGGGATCGGCTTTATCGAGGATATGCAAATAGAAAATGTAGTCTGATTCAAGGGTGGTATCGGCTTCGAGCTCCCCTACCCAATACCCTTCCGAAGCTTGCAACGAAAGCAGATGGTTCACGCCCCGACCGATGGCTTCGGTCAGTTCGTCAGTGATAACGCCTGTTGCCGCGATTTGCGGCTGGCCTGCGGGAGCCTCAACGCCGAATCTCGTGCTGGACGCCATTTCCCCTCAGATGCATGATGCAGCGAAATCGCTGCAGCAAGAACCACTTAGGGCTCACACCCGTGGGTCTCAGGCTTACGATCTTTTCGGGATACGGTTGGGCGCTTGTTACGGATGGCGGCAAACCATCCGTTTCCGTCCCCCCTGACCTGACCACCCCTTCACCCTCAGTGCAAATCACATTATCAGCACTATTGAGTTGCCGGTCAATAATGAAGATGCATGCGGTGAATCGTTGACGCGCCAGTTATCGAAAAGAGAAACGCGCTAACGTTCCCGCGTCTGCCCTTCTAACTTGCGGACACGCTCGGCCAACTCCGGCAAGCGCGCAAGGAATCCGTACTGTTGCTTGACCCGCTCGATGGGGCGCGCAGGCGTGCCCCAGACCGTCTGTCCTCGACGAATTATTTTCCCGCTCGGAATTCCTGCTTGAGCGCCGGCCACACATCCCGCTTCCAAGCGACAGTGATCGGCAATGCCCACCTGCCCTCCAATGATCACGTCGCTTTCAATGACGGAAGAACCTGCAATTCCGGTCTGCGCCGCCACGAGCGTTCGCTCGCCAACTTGAACGTTGTGCGCCAAATGGACGAGATTGTCGACTTTTACCTGGGACTCTAGCCGCGTGATTCCGAGCGAACCACGCGCCACCGTGGTATTGGCGCCAATTTCTACATCGTCGGCGATCTCCAGGGCACCAGCCTGCGGAAATTTCCAATGCTTGCCCTGATCGGTAACGTAGCCAAATCCATCGCAACCCAAAACGGCTCCCGAATGGACAATAACGTTGTCGCCGGTTTTCACGCCCGCGTAGAGCGTCACGCGAGGATATATACGGCAATTCCTGCCGAGCCGAGTTCCTCGTCCGAGAAAGCAGTGAGCTCCGATCTGAGTCTCTTCGCCGATGTCAACATCCTCCTCGATTACCGTAAATGGTCCCACGGCCGCGCCGCGCGCCAGATGTGCGGACTCGGCTATAACGGCCGTTGGATGCACTCCACAGGCGATCGCAGAAGAAGGGACCAGCCAGGCCGCAGCCCGTGCAAAGGCCACCTTCGGCCGCGCCGCCACGATCAGGGTTTTTCCAGATACGACTAGATCGGGCGACGTGATCACGCACCGCGCCGCCGATCGGACAACTCGCTCGATATGACGGCTCGAATCGAGATAAATAAGATCGTCGGCCTCGGCCGCCTCCGGACTAGCCACCCCTTTCAAGACCAGGCCACTTTCGCCCTGAAGAGAACTCCCGAGAAACTTCGCCAGATCTCCGGTCGTTCGATTCGCCATGGTCACCGATCTCCTTAGCCGAGATACTTACTCGCCTCGCGTTTGTTTAGCATATTCGGACTGCTGGTCCGGATATATTGCCGACTCATTCGCAGGCCGGGTCTTCCATCGCCGATGCACCCAGAGCCATTGGTCCGGAAAGCGCCGCACGTAATCTTCAATTACCTGATTGAAACGCGCCGAAAAATTACGGATATCGCTCTCCTCGTCCTCGGTGCAAGGAAGTTCGAGGGCGGGGTCGTAGCGCAAGACGTACTTGCGTATTCGCGGATCCCAATAGTTGGAAGCTGGAACCACAGCCGCTCCGGTTCGGCGTGCCAGGCGTGCGATCCCGCTGGTGGTGGCGGCTGGAATCCCGAAGAAATCCACGAAAACCGCTTCGGCTGGGACCGTGTTCTGGTCTGCCAGGACGCCGATTACGCCTCCTTCGCGAAGAATCCGAAGAATGACGCGCGCGGATTCATTTTTCTTGATCGGCTGGTTCCCGGACGCGCAACGATAACGGTTCACCAGTGCGTCCACGCGGGGATTATCGATGGGCCGCACCAGGAAATAGATCGGACGGCAAGTAAACAGCGTGCGCATATGGCTCGAGCTCCCAGGCGCCCATATGTCCGGTCAAGAAGAGGACTCCCTTGCCGCGCCGTTCCGCTGCCTCGAAATTTTCGCAAGCCCGTCGAGGATCATTATTTTTTCAATGTTGCTGCGGTTGTAGCGTGGCAAGCGCGCGAATTCCGCGGCCAGCCAGCCCAGGTTGCGCACCATGCGTCTCAAAATGTCACGGCGAGCAGGCTTCGGCAATTCCGGAAAGGCCAGGCGCAGATTGAATTCCGCCGCTCTTCGAAGCGGGGCGCGAATGAAAAACAGACCATTGGCAACGAGCACGCCGATTCCTCGAGCCATGCTCCGGGGCACCGACCCCAACAATTTCAGCAGGAGCCAACCGGCGGCATACTCGAGGCGCTCGCGCATGAGGCGCCATTATGCGGGACGCAGCGGCCCATCCGCCAGCAATGAAGGCTAGCGAATGAACGCATTAAACAATAATTCTGCTACGCTCAACCCGCCGTGAGTCCTTCTGGCGAGTAATCGTCGCAACGATTGGTTAACGTCGAGCTATCTCGGAAGATTCGAAAGAAAGAAGCTGGCGATGCGGTTTTCGTAGCTGCGTTTCTCCTCGTCCAGCATTCCGGCGTAATTCCCGTGCAATATCGTCGCTTGCTCCTTTGGTTCCGGAGCCTCAACGAAAAGGCGGCTAGTGGTCCTGGCGAGATCAGGATTGTCCGAAGCTTCTATAAACAGCTTCGGCACTCCAGCCAACCGTGGCAAGCGTTGCGCAAGCGGAGGGACCCCACTATCGTTGTAATTCAGCCACGCGAAGGCTTTTTCCGTAAAGCTAGACAAGAGCGGCAGCGACCCAATCCCATAGCGGTTCACAAGGATACGCAGCATCTCTTGCGGCTGATCGTACACCGATTCAATTGCAATCCCTCGAACGCGCGGATCCGATTCCGCGAGAGAAAGAGCCGCGTAGCTGCCCATGTCCGTGCCCCACAGGCCAAATCGGGACTTGTCCACATCCGTGCGCTGCGCCAGCGTGGATAGGGCCGCGCGCAGTTCCTGAACTTCACGATAGCCGAGCGTCGTTTCAGCCCCGATCTTGGAGCCTTCACCGGTAAACTGCACGAGAGTGACGTTGTACCCCTGCTCCTGAAGGGCCGTAGCCAATGGCAATAATTCCTCGCGGCCCTCCCCATACCCCGGGCATAAGAGAATTGTCGGCGCTGATTTCAATCCCGGAAAAAACCAACCCTCCCGCGTCCCCACACTTTCTCCCGAATAAGAGATCTGCTCTGGATGACCCGGAAAATTCGCCAAATCGATAGGCTGGCTGCCCGTCCGTGGCGTGACGATGTTGTACACCACAAAGCCCGATATGATCGCAGCCGCGACAAAAGTGAAGAAAGCCAGTGCCAGAACTGCCGCAATTAATTTGGAGTACCAGCGTGTTGGATAACGCAGTTCCGAAAGAAGCGCCATGTCCGCCTTGAGAGGTTCCGGCTGGCGCATGTTAGCACAGTGAACTCGCCACAACGTGCGCGATAAGCTGGCACGTGTCGCAATAGACAGTTTTCGGCGACGGCGGGCTCGGGCGGCGCTATCATAAGGCCATCGGCATCGCGGGTCGTACCTGGACGGGGAGCCTCATGACCATCGTGGACCTACGCCAATTGAGCTCACGCCAAATCGAGCCGTTGCTGGCTGAAGAAGCGCAGCGGTGGCGAGAGGAACTGCGCTGGGATTATCGTGCCTCGCTGGACTTGATCAAGAGATTCGTGGAAGCCAGATCGCTCGCTGGTTGTGCCGCCCTGGAAGGCGGTGAAGCTGCTGGTTACGCCTTTTACGTCATCGAGGAACACAAGGGGCTCCTGGGCGGCTTGTATGTCTCGCCGCGTTTTCCGCAGATGCCCCTGGCAAACAGGCTTCTGACCAGCACACTCGAAACGCTCCGGGCACTTCCCTACATAGGCCGTATCGAAGCTCAGTTGGTTCCCTTTCGGATGCGAGTTCGATGCCGCCCTTGCGAAGCACGGCTTTCGTCTCTATCCGCGGCAATTCATGCTGCTCGATCTTAACCGGGCCTCGCTCAATTCGGCGACAAACGGGGGCGCGCCAAGTTCAAATGACCAATCGGGACTTCGACTGGAAGAGTGGAACGATCGTTACTTCGGGCCCTGCGCCCGGCTGATCCAATTGGCATATGCGGACCACATGGACGGGGAGATCAACGATCAATATCGCAGCGAAGAAGGCGCGCTGAAATTTCTGAAGAACATCATCATGTTGCCGGGCTGCGGCCAATTCCAGGAGCACGCCTCCTTTGTATTGCGCGCGCCGCACAGTCACGAACTAGTGGGCGCCGTGCTGACCTCGGCAGTCGCGCCGGGAGTTGGCCATACCACTCAGATTTGTGTGATGCCAGGTTATCAGCGGCAGGGGCTGGGAAGGCGGTTGATTCAGGCCACCGTTCAAGCGTTGCGCGCGCAGCGGTTCACTGCGCTCTCGCTGACCGTCACTGCGGCCAATCAACGGGCCGTAGGCTTATATGCGAGTCTCGGATTCACGCAGATCAAGACTTTCACGGCCGGCGTCTGGAAATCCCCTGAACCTCCGAGCCGCCGCAACCTATTTTCGTGAGCGTTCCCGAAGGAGACCCTTCAACTCGGTCATAAACTCCCGCACGTCCTTGAAATCGAGGTAGACCGACGCAAACCGCACGTAAGCAACCTTATCCAGTTTCTTCAGGCGGGCCATCAGCAATTCGCCAATCTCGCTCGTCGTCCGTTCGCGCTCTGGCGCATCGTGAACGAATCGCTCAACCTCATCTACTAGCGCCTCCAGTCTTGCGGTAGGCACGGGGCGCTTTTCGCAGGATTTCAGTAGTCCCTGCAAAATCTTCTGGCGATCAAATCGTTCCCGCCGGCCATCTTTCTTGATGACCATGTAGGGAATCTCATCAATTCGTTCGTAAGTCGTGAAACGCCGGCCGCATTTGAGGCATTCCCGGCGACGGCGGATCAGATCGCCCGTGCGCCCTTCGCGAGAATCGATCACCTTGTCGTCGCTAAACGAGCAGAACGGGCATTTCAACCGGCGCTACCCCCTCTCGCCTGGTCGCCTCTCGAACGGCTGCCGCCTACGCGCGTCAAGGAAACGTGCTTCCCTTCGTGTTCGGCCGCTTTCTCTGCTCGCGCAAGGTTGCGCAGCTCGCCCATGGACAATCCTTCGTGAATCAGCAAGGGGACACCAACCAATGTCGGTGACGCAAATGTGATAAGCCACAAGACGATAGCAATAGCGGCCGCAGGCTCCTGCTCTACTCCAAAAATTGTGGTGAGTGCGAATAAAGCTCGCCAACTGCGCGCCGCCGCCCACACCGGGCAATTGCAAAACGGAACCCACCAAAGTGATCGCCAATAGCAGCATCGCCCCGGGGAAAGTCACGTCGGATTGAACGAAGGCGCTTTCGAACGCCTTCGCGATCCAAAAATACGACAGCGTCACTAGTCCCCAATGCGCGGCCGTGTACACGACCGTAATCAGAAGGTCCGAAGTCGTCCGAATCGCCTGCAAGCCTTCGCTGAAACCGGCAATGATCTCTGCCAGCCAGTGCCTGAAGCCTCCCGCATCGTGCCAATAATGCAGGCGCCGTTGGAGAACTCCCGCGCCATGCAGCCGGAAGTAGATCATCAGAACCACAACGGCCGCCAGCCCGCCCAACAAAAGCCAGCCGCCGGCGCGCGCGTTCTCCACCCAATCCGTGTTCAATCCGGCATCGGCGAGTTTCTCTGCGAATACACAAGCAGGCTCAGCGCCGCCAACGCGACGGCGGCGCCAGTATCTGTGATGCCGCTCCAACAACCAAACCCCGAACATGCTCGCGACGGGCTGATGGCTCTTGCGCGCCAGCAACAAGGGACGAACCAATTCGCCGGGCCGGCCGAGAATGAATATGGACGCGAAGCCCATCAGTGTGGCGCTGTACACGTCCAAGAATTTGGTTGGCCCCAGATGACGGGAGAGCCTCTGCCAGCGGAGTGTTCGTAGAGCATATGCACCGTAGACAGCGACGATCGATATGAGCAGAAGCCAGATGTTTGCCTGGCCAACGGCGTGAGTGAATCGGCTCCAGGTAAAGTCGCCTAAGTGGATCTTGCGGCGGGAAAAATAGGCGAGCGCGGCCAGCGCCCCTAATGCTAAAGCTGCGAGAAGAGCTTTGCGAAAGAAACCACGCATCCGTTGGCGAGCCTAACCGCAGTGCAATGAGGTGTCAAGGAAACCCCGGCCTTGTAATTTCTGGCAGCGCTTAAATGAAAACACACGGCAGGTCGGCATTTTATTCTCGCGTAACGTCCAGTTAACGTTCGACCGTTCGTCCGAGAACCTTAAAAAAATCCGGATAGGAGATGCCTACGCAATCGCTATCACGAATAATGGAGCTGCCTTCAGCGCCCAATGCTGCTACGGCAAATGCCATGGCCATGCGATGGTCCCCGCGTGGATCGATTTCCGCGCCGCGCAAACGCCCTGCGCGTCTTCCTTCTATCCGCAGGCCATCAGGGCGCTCCTCCACTTGAGCGCCCATGCGGCGCAGATTATCCGCCAGCACGGCGATGCGGTCGCTCTCTTTAACTCTTAACTCCGCGGCGTCGCGTATCTCCACTCCCTGATCGGTGTAGGGGCCCAGCGCGGCGAGCATAGGCAGTTCATCGATCAATTGCGCGATCAGTTCGCCTGAGAGCGTCCCGCCCGATAGGTCGGCGTGACGTATCGAGATATCTCCAATCAGTTCTCCCGATTCTCCGCGCAAGGCTACGATGCTTACCGGAGCACCCCACCCACCGAGCACATCGAGCACGGCGGAGCGCGTCGGATTCAATCCGGCGTTGTGAATGATCACATTGGAGCCGGGAAGAATAAGAGCCGCCCCCAGAAAAAATACAGCCGAAGAAAGATCGCCCGGAACCATGATCTTCCGGGCCTCGAGACGCGGCCGCCCCGAGACGCTCACCACGCGACCGATCTTCCGGACGTCTGCCCCAAAACCCTGCAAGGCTACTTCAGTGTGGTCGCGTGTACAGACCGGCTCTTCAACCGACGTCTCGCCTTCGGCAAACAGCCCCGCAAGTAAGATTGCGGATTTTACTTGGGCGCTCGGAACCGGCAGCGTGTAGCGAATCGACTCCAGAGCTGATCCCTTGATTTCGAGTGGCGCAAAATTGGCCTCACGCGCCTGAATATGTGCTCCCATGCGCTCCAGCGGCTCGATGACGCGGCGCATAGGCCGTCTTCTCAGCGAGGAGTCTCCTGTCAGCTTCGAATCGAAATGCTGGCCCGCCAGGACGCCAGTCAGCAGCCGCATCGTCGTTCCCGAATTGCCCGCATCGAGCGACCGTCGGGAGGCTCGGAGGCCATCGATGCCCGTGCCGGTAATCGCAACGTGGCTCCCGCCGTTTCGGCCGCTCTTTTCCACGTCGACACCCAATCGTGCCAGACAGTCAAGCGTGCTCTGGCAGTCCGCGGCGGCGGAATAGTGGCTGATTTCGCTTCGCCCTCGTGCCAGCGCAGCCAAAATTGCGTAACGATGCGAGATCGATTTATCTCCGGGAACCTCAATCGTCCCGCAAATCGAATGGCCCGGCTCGACAGTTTGTTTCGCCACGGGTGGATTCTAACATGCTGCCAGAACACACTTTCGAGACACGGGTCACCTCGGTTCCCCTTGGTCTGCTGGTAATTAAAAAATGAATGTCCGGCAACTCGAAGTCGGCCTCGTGCCTTCCAAATAGACAGCCTGAGGAAAGTTCTCGCAAGGAAACGGCATTCGTATTACAAATTAACTATGAAGCTCCACTTAAGTAGGCAATTAGTCGTTTTGGCCTCGACCGTACTGCTGTTTGGCGCGGTCGGCCAGTTGCACGCACAATCGGCCTCGCAAGACACAGAGCACGCCAATCCGCAGCCGAATTCGCAGCAAAATCCCGCTCCCCATCAGCACGATGGCATGCCGGGGATGCACCACGATGGCAGCATGCCGGGCATGAACATGGAAGACGATGCGGGGAATCATGCCCAAGCCGGCGCGATGAAATCCATGACTCACGGCCACCACATGGATAGCGCTCACATGCTCATGACGCCGGTTCATCCGGCCACGGACGAAGATCGCCGCCGCGCAGATCAAATTTCCGCTACTTTGGCCCAAGCCATCGAAAAATATAGGGATTATCGCGTCGCCCTGGCGGACGGCTTTCACATCTTCGCGCCCAACCTCCCGCAGGCCCAATATCACTTCTCGAACTACTGGAATGGATACCTGGAGGGCTTCACATTCGATCCAGCGCGGCCTACATCGCTTCTCTACAAAAAGACTAAGGATGGCTACGAACTAATCGGCGCCATGTACACCGCCCCCAGAACCGCGAGTTTGGACGAACTGAACGAGCGCATCCCCCTCGGTGTGGCCCGATGGCACCAGCATACGAACCTCTGCATGCCAAAACGTGGTGAAGGCGCGCATGCCGATTGGACAAAGTTCGGCCTTACCGGGTCTATTTCAACGGAAGAGGAATGCCAGGAAGCCGGAGGGCGCTTCTATCCTGTGATTTTCGGTTGGATGGTGCACGTTTATCCGTTCGAATCGACTGTGGCCAAGGTTTGGGCGCAATAGTACGGCTGCGCGTCGTTGCTTCCCAAAGCTATGGCGCGTATGATAGATGTCTTGCTGATAGAAAACCTCGAAACGTCAGACCCTGCGGTCTGCTTTGGTGAATAATATGCCTTATTTGTGCTTGAAGTTGTCGCCTTCTAGACACCTCATTCCGGCATTGCTCCTTGCCTTGATTGCGCTAATGCTTGGATCGATTGCCGCGCCTGCCCTTCGCGCCGCCACCGACCAGCCTCCAATTCTTCCGCTGGAACAGGTCAAACCGGGAATGCGTGGGGTGGCCTACACCATCTTTGCCGGCGATAAGATCGAGCCCTTCGACGTCGAGGTCATCGGCATATTACCGAACCTGATGGGGCCGAAGCAGTCGATTATCCTTGTGCAATTACACGGAGAAAAAGCCGAACACACCGGCGTGGTCGCCGGGATGAGCGGAAGCCCTGTCTATGTAGACGGAAAGCTCATGGGAGCCCTCTCGCTGAAATTTGGGGTGTTCGTAAAGGAACCGCTGGCCGGCGTGACGCCGATCGAGGATGTTTTGTCGATCCCCACCGGTGATTCCTCAACCCCCAAAACTCTGAGCGTCCGTTCGACGGTCGCCGATAACATCCAACCGGCCACTACGATGCGCGGCCCTGTTTCATTGGCATCGGTCACGCAATCGCAGCGTTATCCAGTGCCCGAAAAATGGGCCCAGGCCGCCGGAGCCTCGGGTGAAGCCTTCCTTGAACCGATTGCTGCTCCTCTGGTCTTTTCGGGTTTCTCTCCTGCCACCCTGCGCCAGTACGCCAATGAATGGGCGCCTTACGGAATGGTAGCTGCCGCGGGTGGAACCGCACCTCCAGCGAGCGATGACGCCAAAGTCGTTCCCGGCGATATGGTGAGCATGGTGCTGGTGCAAGGTGATATCTCGATGAGTGCAGCTTGCACCGTGACTGCGGTTACGGAGGATCGCGTCTATGCTTGCGGCCATCCCCTCTTCGGGCTGGGCGCGAGCGATATGCCCCTGGCGCGCGGACGTACTCTCACCACGCTCGCTTCTGATTTCAATTCCACCAAAATCGTAAATGCCGGCGGCGTCATTGGCACGCTCACCGAAGACCGGCTGACCGCAGTAATGGGCCGCATCGGCCCGACGCCGCAAATGATTCCTGTTGATCTCACGGTGATCACGCCGGCCGGCGAGAAACATTTTCATTCCGAGATGATCTCGAACCCGAAACTGACGCCAATCCTTATGGGCATCATCGCCTTCAACGGCCTGACGCAAAACACTGCCTATGGCGAAGGCAGCACGATGAAGCTCAGCGGCGACATCGATATTAACGGTCATTCCCCCGTGTCGCTGGAAGACATGTACGCGCCCACCGATCAATTTGTTCCGGACGGCACCTTCGTCGCTTCCAGCGTGCAGACGACTTTTACCCGCATCTTCTCGAATCCTTACGAGATGCCTAAGATTAATAAAGTGAGCCTGCGCGTCGAGACCACGCCGGACCGCCGGGTTGCTTCCATTCTGAATGCGTGGTCGGAGGTGAGCGAAGCCCAACCTGGCGAACCCGTGACCATCAAAGTCCTTCTGCGGCCTTATCGCGGCGAGCCTATGATTCGCGACGTGCCGATTACGATTCCGGCGCAGGTGAACCGCGGCAGCACATTACGAGTGCAAGTCAGCGATGCCGATTCGCTCAATCGCATTCCCAATCTGGTTGCCGCACAAGGGCGCCTGGGCGGCCTGGATCAATTGATTTCGTTGCTGAACCGCGAGCGCCGCAATAACCAGCTTTACGTCACGCTACTCAAGCCGACGCCTACGCTGCTCGTGGAGGATAAGGAACTTCCGGACGCGCCTCTTTCGCAGATCAACGTCCTCGATCAGAAAAGGCTGCCGGGCAATTCAGCTTTGTTGCGCGAGTCGGCGGCTGGCGAATGGTCTGTCCGCATGGACGAGATCATTTCTGGTTCAACGTCGGTTTATATCAAAATTAAGTAAATCCAGTCGGCGGCGGACGCAGGTCACTTCCTCGCGGTTTTTCCCGGCTGCGGTTTGAAAGGAATGTATGTCTGATTTAATTGCGCAACCGCGAAGCGCGCGCAATCGCGTATTCGCCTTGCCCGGAGCTTTCCATTTCCTGGCCATTCTTGCCGCCTTTCTGTTGTGTGTTTTGCCGGCGGCCGCCGAGCATACCCGGTTTTGGCGCCAGTCAGATTATGACGCCTTCCAAAAGGGCGATGCCAAAGGCGTCGCGTTGCGCAGCGACGGAAAGCTCGTGCTCGCTCCGAAGTTCGCTCCCTTTGCCGACGCCTCCCTTGCCTACCTTTGGTCGCTGAAGCTCGATTCGCGCGGCAATCTCTATGCCGCGGGTGGCTCGAACGCCAAAATCGTGAAGTTCGATAACAGTGGCAGTTCTTCAATGGTTTTCGATTCCCAGGAAATGACCGCACAAGCGCTCATCTTCGATAAGAGCGACAACTTGTACGTGGCCACCGCGCCCGATGGCAAGGTCTACAAAGTAACTCCAGCCGGGCAGAAGTCAGTGTTTTTCGACCCTAAGACCAAATACATCTGGGATCTGGCGCTCGCTCCGGACGGCACACTCTTTGTCGCTACTGGCGACCCCGGCAAAATATTCGCGGTGGATCCGAGCGGCAATTCGCAGCTCTTCTATAGCGCCGAAGAGACTCATGTCCGCACCTTGATCCTTGATGGCAAAGGCAATCTGCTCGCGGGCACCGAACCCAATGGCCTCGTTCTGCGTATTGCGCTAGCCGCCGAATCTACTGCGCAGAATGGCAAAGCTCCAGCAACGCGGCAGCCAGCGGGGAAACGCGCCCCCGCCCCGACTGCAGTCAAAGAAAAAGACAACTCTGACGACACGGGCCGTTCTGCTTACGTAGTGTATGAAACCGCTAAGAGAGAGGTTACCGCGCTGGCCCTTGACCCTGCGGGCAATCTCTATGTAGCAGCAATCGGCGAAAAACGCCCTGGCCCACCGCAGCCGCCGGTTCAACAAAACGAACAGGAAAACGCCGCAGGCGGTCAAACCATCACCGTGACGGTCGGGGGGCCCGGTGGACTTCAGCAACCGCAGCAAGGCAACCCATTTGTTCCTTTCCCGGCACTTTCGACTGCGGCCGTGTATCGCATCGCTCCGGACGGTTCGCCTGAGGAAATTTGGGCCTCACGCGATACCTCGGTCTACGCTATGGGCCTTTCTCCGGAAGGCAAGCTGTTACTGGGCACGGGCAATCAAGGCGCCATCATGCAACTCGACGGCGACCGCGTCTTTTCGCGATTGGCAAAGGCTGAGTCCGAACAGGTGACCTCATTTGCGCGGGCATCGAACGGAAAAATCTATGTAGCCACTGCCAATCCGGGAAAGGTCTTTACCCTCGGACCCGAACTCGAATCCGAAGGTACCTTCCAATCTGAACCCTTCGATGCGCGCGTCTTTTCGCGTTGGGGAAGACTCACCTGGTGGGGCAATAACAGCGCCGGATCCGGTATCGAATTTTACGTGCGCGCCGGAAATACCTCCGATCCGGGAAAAAACTGGAGTCCCTGGGCCGGGCCCTATCGCGATCCCAAAGGGCAAGAAGTAGATTGCCCGCCCTCCCGCTTTGTGCAGTGGAAAGCCACCTTGCATGGCGCTAGCAGCCCGCCGGACGTTTCCTGGGTTGAGATGGCTTACCTGCCCAAGAACGTGGCGCCGCAAATTTCTGGCGTGGTGATGCAAAACCCCGGAGTGCGAGTCTCGGGCTTCGGCCAGCAAGCGGGGCCGCCGCAGGCCTCGCCCGTGACGTTACGCATGCCGGCAGCGCCGGGTTCACAAAGCATCTCGTCGCAGCGAGGCATCGAATCCCCTCGATTCGAGACGCCGCCCCAGGGCTACGCGCAAAAGGGCTATCAAGCGGTTCTGTGGAGCGCCGAAGACCCCAACGACGACGAGCTGACTTACTCGATCTACTATCGCGGCGAAAACGAGAAGGATTGGAAGCTGCTGAAAGACAAACTCGAGCAGAAATTTTATTCCTGGGACACGAACTCCATGCCCGACGGCGCCTATTATCTGAAGATCGTGGGGTCTGACGAAAAATCAAATCCACCGAATGAGGCGTTGAAGGCCGAGCGTGTGAGCGAACGGTTTGTCATCGATAATACGCCTCCCACGATTTCAGAAATTGCTTCACAACCCGCACCGGGCCCTGCCGGCGATCCTGCGGTCACCGTACGCTTCCGCGCCGCCGACGCAGCCAGCTCTATTGTGCGCGCGCAATACAGCCTCGATGCTGGCGACTGGACGATCGTGCCGCCGGAAGGCGGGCTTAGCGATTCCCCCGCCGAGCAGTATTCGATTACACTGCGCGGTGTTGCGCCCGGCGAACACACCGTCTCCGTTCGCGTCTACGATCAATTCGAAAACGAGGCGGCGGCGAAAGTCACCTTCAACGTTCCTGCCGCGAAACGCTGAACGTAGTCACGAAAACTTGCTGAGCGGATTCAGCCTAGAATGCGACGAATCCGTTGGGAGCATTAACCCCGGCGGGCATCGCTGTACCCGCGATCCCGACAAAAACAGTTCGCCCAAGGAAGAACGGCAGCCCCAAATCCCAGAAGTCGGTTGAGGGATTCCCGCCAGGGACACTATCGCTACCGAGGTCGTTAAACACCGCATTATTAGTATTAGGACTTAACAACGTGGTGGCATCGTTGATGTTCAGCGAAATGTTGGCCGACCCTACCCCCCCAAACCCGATGAGGTTTACACCCGAAAGAGTAGCCGTTCCTCCGGTTACGCAGTAAAAGCCAGACCCGGCCGTACTTGATGGACAATCGGAGATACCGAGACGATTTGAGTGTGTTGGCATCCGAGATATAGAACGCATTCGATCCCGTATCCAGAAATCCGCCCAATCCGCACCAGTTCCAGTGCATGGACGTATCCGTATAAGAGTTACCGCTAAACGTGACAGTGGGGAAGATATCCGACATGCGATCCAGGGCATAAATTGTCGCGTTGCCGAGAGCATTGTCAGATCGGGTGGCGATTCCGAAATTCATCGTGCCGGAGACGCTCACTGCCCCGGAAGAGGGAACAGAGGGCAAAGTGATCATCACGCCATTGTTGTCCGACCCGGTGAACTGAGCGACAGGGTTTACGGCCTGATCCGCCGTCGGCACTCCCACTGCCTGGCAGGTGCCGTTCGGGCAGATATAGTACGGATATCCCGAAGTAAATGAGACTGTCGTGCAGTCATTACCGCAATCAAAGATTAACCCGCCGATGCCCAGAAGTCCGTTTGAGCCAAGGGATGCGACGGTATCTTCATTTCCCGGTGGTGTGCCGGGAAGATTGGAGTTAACTGGCATCGTGAGGCAATTCGAAGGCGCCGGTGCACTAACCTGTCCCAGAAGCTGAACCGGAATGTTTGAGGCCGTTTCCCCGCCAATCTGAACGTCCGCGAATTCCAACGGTCCCCAGGAGTAGGATGTATCGCCATACTGGCGGCATTCCTCCAGTGGGGAGCCGTTCACATCATCGGCGTGAGCGTGACCGAACCAAGCGTCCCTTGAACGAGGCGCAGGCCAACGGAGCCTGTATCCACCTGCACGTTGTTGATCGTGATGCAGGTTGTTGTGCCATGCTGGCACACTGTAACGGTAACGTAGAGCCCATTCACGCTCCCGCCCGCTAACCCGTTAGGCCCGGAACCTGCCGTCAGAGTCGCCGTGTTACTAACGACCGTCGTTTTCGCAGCGCTGGAATTGCTGCCGCCGCAGCCAGCCAATGCAAGCAAGCTGATTACGCCAAGCACGAAAGGTGTGGCTGTCGCCGCGGAGAAAAATTGGCGTTTCAACGCATCACCTCCACCGAAACATTGCTTGGAACAAGCTTGGGAGCGTAAGCACTTCCGGTGCAGACCCCCATGCGACAGAAATTGGTGTAGACGAAATCGTTCGTCTTGATGGTGATGCCCCTGCGTTGCCGGATTTGCGTCTGATCTCGCGTGGCTGTCTCAAAATTATTAACGTAATTGCCTAGCAACTGATTCATGTCCGGCGTGGAGCGTCCGTGCCAAGTGATCCCAAAGACCGTGCCTTCGGGCGACACGTATTCTCGAACTACGGCGCCTTCGGTATTGGTCAGCTCGTGGAGCTTGTACGCCTGGAAGTCCTGGACACGATGTTCGCTCTTCATATGCAGCTGATCCGAGGTCACCGATGCTTCCGGCTGACCCAGCCCTGCCCGCGCTGGCACGCTTACCAGAACCAGAACGAGAAGGGCGCTCAAAATCGTTTTCGCGTAATCAATCATGATCTCCTTCATGACTCTCCTTCCTAGCTATAGCGTCGCTACCCAAACTTACTGCGTGCTCACCGTAATCTGGGCTGTATGGTTGATGCCGCCGATCGCGGCACTTACGTTCACGGCCGCGGACGCCACAGGCGCCGTCGCCGGAACTTGAACTGCAAAGGCATAGTTCACAACGGTGCCGGTGCCGCTGCTACTGCTCTTCGCGTCGCCTCCACAGCCAATCATGGCCGCCAGCACCGTCACCAGGGCGAGACCCGGCACCAGGCTCGGCCACGCTCCTGATTTTGCGCCCTCCCGCTTCGGAGCGTCTGAGGACCACGGCCACAGCCGAGCCGGCGAAAAAGAGGCCCATGACTCCCCACCAGCCCAGTTCGCGGTAATTTCGAGGTACATCGAACGCTGCGGCGGCCACAGGCACCACCGCGCACGTCGTCGTCCCCAGTGCGGCCGGCACAGTACAAGTGAAGCTTGGAGTGCCATCGAACCCGTTCAATCGTGTCAACATCAGCGTTCCGCTGCCGCATGTGCCTCTTTTCACGCTGATTTGCGCAGGCGTAAAGGCCAGCGAAAAATCCACGGATGTAGACGCATTCGCTGTGCTGGCGGGAGCCACGGAACCCCAGTTCGCGACTAAAAGAAAGGCGTCGATCGATCCTAACCCGGTTGCTAAATCGTATCCCGGCGTAGCGGTGTAGCCGATCTGCGTCGATGGAACACAAGGCGGGCTAAAGGGAACCTGATTGTTCCCGGTGGTCACGTCATGAAATGCAGTCGGCGAGCTCGCAGCTAAGGGATAGAGGATCGGGTTGATGTTCCCGGAACCGGTAGCGTGATTCGTGAATTGATTGATCAGCGCGACGATGCCCGCCATTATCGGCGGCCCCACAGAAGTTCCGCCCACTACCGCCAGGTTACCGCCCGCCGAATCACGAAAACCAAAAGGGCTCACACACGTGGGTGAAAACGTATTCGTGTTCGAATCGAATTTCTCATCGCAGATCAAATAGCCATCGTGAAGGAGCGAGGAGTTGAAGGAAACGTCGGGCACGTCGCGCGCGCCATCGTTCGGAACGCCCGTGCCCGCCTGCCACGCTGGCTTGGCTATCACCGTGCTCGCTCCGCCGCCTCCAGCCGATAGTCCAACTGAAGCCGTCGCATTTGTGTCGTTCCACGCTTCTTCCGGAATATAGGAAATCGCCGATGATATGACGTCAGTGCCAACTGCGGGGTTCCAAAAAGTGCCGTTACCTTCGTTGAATTTTGTGCCTCCGACGGCAGTTACGTTTTGTAGCGCGCCGGGCAGATCGACTGCGAGCCCATGCGTGGACGCAGTCGTCACAGGACCAGTCGGAGAGCCATTAAAATCACAATCGGCCGCACCGGTATCCCCGGTGGGAGCGAGCACGGTGATCCCTTCCGCGTTCGCCTGCTTCATCAGAGACTGCAAAGAACTGATTGCACCCGCAGAAAAATTAGCCTCGCAGTCCCCATAGCTTGTACTGATTACGGGCGCTGGAATCGGACTCGTGGTAATCGCGTAGTTGATCGCGTCCACCACTCCGCCGCCGTTCACTGGATCGCCTACGATAAAGATCACCGTTGCACCCGGGGCAACCGCTCCGCTCCACTCGACGTCCAGACTAGATTCATCGATGTCGACTTGCCGTAAACCCGGGTTCGTCGTCACGTATACAATCTGCAGCAAACTTGGATCCGTGGAAAATTGAACCGGGCAGCCTGAACAATTGGAATTCGTACGGAACGCCACCCAATCGTTCCGATTGATATCGCTTTGCCCCACAACCGCGATCTTCTGCCCCGAACCCGTAAAGCCATTCAGATACAACTGATTGACGTCGTAAATCGTGGCAAAGTCTGGAGGCGCGATGTAGTGGTTGTGGCTGACGCTCGACGTGAACTTCGAACTTATGGTTTTGAGCATCCGCGGCTTTAACTGAAAATTGTTCAGCCCGCGAAAACCCATGACCACATCGGCCAAAGCCGTGGGCACAGAGGGTTCGCTGGCGTTAGCGAAATGCGGGTTGCCCTCAGCAACGTAATGATGCATTTCCGTGTACAGCGCCGATTCCACCTGCTGCGCGGTCCCATTGAACGTGATCATGTTCCGGCTGGCGGGCACGCTTTCGACCTGAAATCCCTGGCCCACAAGCCATGCAGTTACTTTATTGATATCGCCCTGGCCTAATCCAAAGCGGCTGCCGAACTGCTCCGGCGTAAGCCAGCGCTGATAATCCGGCGAACCGCGCTTCTGCTGGGCAGCGAGCAAGGCATCGAGATCTGCCTGCTGTGCTGACGTCATTTTGAAAGTCATGGTCACGCGCATGCTCATCGAAGGATCGACTCTTCCCTGGTCCAGCTCTCGACGTGCCTGCGGATGCACGTTTCCCGCAACTACTGTAATTCGCGAGGTGTCGACCGCCTCCACAATGCGGTCCTTCAATGGACCTTGGGCAAACACAGATTCCGGCAGGCAAAACAGCCCAAGCAGCACACCTAAAGCCAGAGCAATGAACGTATTCGTCCGGGGGTGCATAGATGCGGTGTACCGGTATTTTCCTTTTGTCGAATAGTCTGGGCGTTGGGTTGGATGCATTTTTACGTTGACGGGCTGTTCGGAGTCATTCGCCGTGTGCATAATCGCAACACTCGCCTATTGTGATTCGATGACGATATGCCGCGTAGCGACGAATGCGATGTGATGACGAAAGAGGGAATAATCTTTTGGAGCGCCCTTTGGGCAACATCTACTGGATAAATGGATGGATAAACGAAGCGCGCAGCCTTCGTCAGGCGTTTCGATTAATTCTCCAACGGCTTCCATCCGGGAGGTGGAAAACAGATCTGCCAGAAACCAGGAGCCGAAGCGGAGAATGCCACGGGGATCAGGTAGCCCTGTTGATTTTCCGCGGCGGTTCGCGTCACTCGGCAACTTTGCTTCTGCGAAGTTCGCTCATTCACCAGTTCGAGTTCTGTGTCTACCGGGAAGTTCTTCGGGGAGATGAGCATGGCACCTTGGTCATTTACCGAGGCGGTCTTGGCCTTCACCTTCACCTTCGAGCCCCCTGCCACCAACTCGAGAGTGACCGGGACCTGAATAATCACCCGCTGGCTCCGGCGCCGTTCTTCCGCCGGTTGAAGTTGTGGTCCCGCATCCACCTGCGCAGCTGGCTTGTTCACAATTCCAGGCGACCGAAGAACCTGCTTGTTCATAATTCCAGCCCCCAAAAATTCATGTCGGGACGAATCAATTCGATTCCCAATTCCCAACCATCCGGCCGCTCTTGTCCTTTCCAAACAATGACCGCCGAATTCGACTCATTCGTCGCTAAATTGACGATTTTCAACGACTGCTCGAGTTCAAGACTCTCTCGAAGGACGATCAGGCATCCATAAGGGCCAACCACGCGCGTGAACGCCTCTTCGCGGATGGACGGCGCTGAGCCATTTTTGTGCCACTCAATGGCCACGGGAACCCGCGAATTCAAGCGAATTCCGCGGCGTTTTTGCTTCACTTTTGGTTTCGGTGCCGTTGCCGCTTGCGGGTGCACGCCTTTGCCCCCAATCCCGAGGAAACTACGCGATTCTGTTTGCTGAAGATGGCTCAATCGTAGAAAGCGGAGACGAATCCCGCAATGGTACGCAGGGACAGCCGAAAAAATACTGCGCTCGGGATCAGAGTATCTTCGTGGTTAACAGACCGACGT
>CAWDQT010000031.1:0-66163 GCA_963804535.1 uncultured Acidobacteriota bacterium | reverse complement strand
AAACAGCTGCCGGGCTAAAGTCCCCGGCGCTACATTTAAACCGAAGGCCTCCGCGACGGCATGCGGCGGCAAGGTACTGGGCGCAATGAGCAACCCATTATTGGTGTTGTCGGGCCGAAAAAAGCCGCCTTCCGCGAAAAGTCTACCTACAGGATGAGCTTTTCGCGGCCAAACGAGTCATCACGGCGTTTTTTTCGGCATAAACAAATCGATTACCCGCTTTCGTCGGGAGCGGGGCGGCGGTATGCTCGATGGATACGGCGCGGAACGGACTTTGTCGCAAAACGCAACGTCGCAGCAAGACGAGCTTTGCATGCAAGACGAACGAGGTCGCAGCGAAACGAGCTTTGGAGCAAAACGAAGTTTGCAGCAAAACGAATTTTCGCAGCAAGACTTCGTAGCAAGACGAAGTTTGCAGCAAGACTTCGCAGCAAAACGAATTTCGCCGCAAGAGGTGCATTCATGAAACGCCCGATCCTGATCGTTGTCGCTCTTTTAACTTTGGCGGGAATCGCCGCCGCGGACGAGGGCATGTGGCTTTTCAACCTGCCCCCGACGCAGCAGCTCAAATCGAAGTATGGCTTCGATCTGACCAAATCCTGGCTGCAGCACACCCAGCTTTCCTCGGTGCGCTTCAATGTGGGCGGTTCGGGTTCCTTCGTTTCGCCGGATGGTCTCACGTTCACGAACCATCACGTGGGCTCCGAATGCATCCAGCAGCTTTCCACCGGCGGCAAGGACTACCTCAAGAGCGGCTTTTACGCCAAAACCGAGGCCGAAGAGGCCAAGTGCCCCGACCTCGAGCTGAACGTCCTCGAAGAGATTGAAGACGTCACCGCGAAGGTGAACGCCGCCGTGAAGCCCGGCATGTCCGTTGCCGATCAGGGGCAGGCGCAGCGCGCCGCCATGTCCACCATCGAACAGGACTGCGTCAAGGAAACGAAGCTGCGTTGCGATGTGGTCACCTTCTATTCCGGCGCGATGTATCACCTCTACAAATATAAGAAGTACACCGATGTGCGCCTCGTTTTCGCGCCGGAATTCCAGGCCGCGTTTTTCGGCGGCGATCCCGATAATTTCGAGTATCCCCGCTACGATCTGGACGTCTGCTTTTTCCGCATCTACGAAAACGATAAGCCGGTGCATCTGGATAATTACCTCAGATGGTCCCCGGCCGGCGTCAAGGAAGGCGATCTGATCTTTGTCTCCGGTAATCCCGGCTCCACGGGCAGGCTGAACACGATGGCGCAACTCGAATTCCTGCGCGACCTGGGCTATCCGCTGGTGCTGGAGCGGCTCGCGCGGCGCGACCAATTGCTCAAGAAATTCAGCGCCGAATCCGCGGAGAACGACAAGATTGCCCACGAAGATCTTTTTGGCGTGGAAAATTCGCTGAAGGCCATTCGCGGCTATGAGTCCGGCCTCAAGGATATGTCGATCATGGCCAAGAAGTCCGCGGAAGAGAGCAAGATGCGCCAGGCCGTCGCCGGGGACGCAGCGAAGCAAAAGGAGTTCGGCGATCCCTGGGGCGAAATCGCCAAGGCCATGGACACCGAAAAGCAGTTCTATCTGCCGCTCACGTATTTCGAGCGTCGCGCCGGCTTTAGCGGAGAACTGGCAGCCTATGCGCGTATTTTGGTGCGCGCCGCCGAAGAGCGCCCCAAACCCAATGCCGATCGGCTGCGCGAATATCGCGATTCCGCGTTGCCTTCTCTCGAGCAGGACCTTTTCTCCACCGCGCCGATCTATAAGTCTCTGGAGCGCCTCGAACTTTCGGAGATTCGCTGGCGGAGATGCAGGAAAAGATGCCGAATGATGCGCTCGTCAAGCAGGTCTTGGGCGGGAAAGCGCCCGCCGAACTCGGGCAGCAGTTGATCGACAACACCAAACTCGATGACGTCGCCGTGCGCAAACAGCTTTACGAAGGCGGACAGGCCGCCATCGATGCGAGCACCGATCCGCTGATCAAGCTCATGCAGCAGATCGAGCCGGAGTCTCGCGAAGTGCGGAAGCGATACGACGATCAGGTCGACGCGGTGGTGCGGCAGGATGGCGCGACCGTTGCGAAGATTCGCTTTGCCACCGAAGGCACGGCGACATATCCGGATGCCACGTTCACGCTGCGGCTGAGCTACGGCGTGGTTCGCGGCTACACGGAAAATGGCGAGGGCACCACGCCCAAGGGAACGAAGCTGCCCTACTTCACCACGTTCCGCGGCGCCTTCCAGCACGCCGCCGACCACGGAAGCAAAGATCCCTACGAATTGGCCCCGAGCTGGGTGAGCGCAAAATCAAAGATCAAGCTCGATACTCCGCTGAATGCAGTGGAGACCGCCGACATCATCGGCGGCAATTCGGGGAGTCCTGTGCTGAATAGGGCCGGTGAGTTGGTCGGCATCATTTTCGATGGGGATATTCAATCGCTGCCGTGGGATTTCGTCTACGACGATACGATCGGCCGCTCCGTCCACGTCGATTCGCGCGGGATTCTGGAAGCGCTGCGGGATATTTACGGCGCGACTTCGCTGGTGGATGAATTAAGCGGCAAGGGCCATCCGGTGCAATCGGAGCGATCGAGTGCCAATGGCGCCAACGGAGCATCGAACGGATCGAAGGCCAAGAAGAATCCTGGCGGGAACTGACAGGCGCACTGACATGTGGCACGCCAACCCGCGCGTTCCTGATTTTGATAGAGGATTATTTCCGAACGACGACATGGCCCGTTCACGCCTAAAAGGAGTCTTACCTAGTCCTGGTCCTGGCTGTCGAGTTCGGGGTGCGCCTTCACCCAGCAAATGCCGGCGACCAGAAAGAATCCTAGCGCGTCGGCTCCGCAACGCCCCATGAACTCCCAGCCGGAATTAGAAAAATCCGTGAGAATCAGCATGCGGATTCCCACTGCTGCCGCAATCAGTCCCCCGGCTATCGGAAGAATGAATGTGAGCCGGTTCCGCCACACAAGCCACGACTGCTTATTCAACTTCGCCTCCAGAACTTAGGAATGAAAAAGGAGCCGCTATACTGCCCTTTTTTCAGTCGAGAAGGAAGCTAAAAGTTTACTTGGAGTGAGCAGATTGCTTGAGAGCGAGTGAGCCGGGAATTCCTCTCGGAATCCCGGCTCTGCGATTAATCTGGGATACGGGACGAGCACTAAGTGCCGCATAAGGCGAGAGATATCTGCCGCGTTCTACCATAGAGTTTGTACCTTCCCGCAAGCTTTTGTAATCTAAGCGTGTCACCGCTTCCCAGCTTCGGTAAGCCGAGCCGTATGACCGATTTAAAGATGAGAGGCCTATGGATCGACGCAAAGTGATCGCGACAGTTGTCTACATGATGCTCACTGCAGTTGGCGCCTCCGCCCAGACCGTGGCGCCCGACCAGAATTACGTTGCCGGCGGCGGGAGCTCTCCCGCACTACGGCAAAGTTCGACTCAGAATCAGATCCTTGGCAGCGTGCCGACGGGGACGGTGAGTCCGCAGCCGATTTCGCTCTCCCTTGCTGATGCCATTGAGCGCGGCCTGCGCCAGAATCTGGGGATATTGGTCTCGGACGATGCACAACTTTCCGCGCACGGGCAGCTCTGGCAGGCGCGCAGCCCGCTTTTGCCGGACTTCTCCGCTAGGATTTCGGAGAACGCGCAGAAAATTAACCTCGCCGCGGAGGGATTCTCGAAAATCGCCGGCCGATTTCCAGGTTTTCCGCTGCTTGTGGGGCCCTTTGGATATTTTGACGCGCGCCTTTCCTTCTCGCAGACGCTGCTGGATTTGAACCTGCTTGCCAGCGAGCGCTCCTCGCGGCAGAATGCAGCCGCCGTCAAGCTCAGCTATCAGGACATGCGCGAGGCCGTGGTGCTGGTAGTCGGCGCCACGTACCTTCAGACCATTGCGGCTGCAGCACGAGTGGATACCGCCGACGCCCAAGTCCAAAGCGCGCAAGCGCTCTACAATCAGGCTTTAGATATGAGAAATGTGGGCATCTCTGCGGGAATCGATGTGCTGCGGGCCCAAGTGGAACTCCAGAGCCGGCGGCAGCAACTGATCGCCGCGCGGAATGATTTTGCGAAGCAAAAACTGGCGCTTGCGCGGACGGTTGGCCTGCCACTCGCACAGGACTTCACCCTCACGGAGAAAATTCCCTATGAGGCTCCTGAACCAATTACGGTGGAAGAGAGCCTGGATCAAGCTTTGAAGAGCCGCGCGGACTATCAAGCGGCTCTCTCGCAGGTTCGCGCAGCGGAACAGATGGCGCGGGCGGCCACGGCAGAGCACATTCCCTCCCTCTCGATCTACGCCGACTACGGTGGCATCGGTGCAACGCCGTCGACCATGCTCGGCACTTTCACGACTTATGCCGCGCTTCGCATACCCATTTTCACCGGCGGACGAGCCCACGGCGATGCTCTAGTCGCCCAGGCAGAACTGAATCGCAGCCGGCAGGAGGCAGAAAATATAAAAGCGCAGATCGAACAGGACGTCCGCGACGGCCTGCTGGACCTGCAAGCGGCCGCCGATCAGGTTTCCGTGGCGATGAGCAACGTGGATCTGGCCGAGCAGACCCTGACGCAAGCGCGGGATCGCTTTGCCAGCGGCGCTACGGACAACATTGAAGTCGTGCAGGCGCAAGAAACAGTGGCGAGCGCTAATGAATCCTATATTTCGAGCCTTTATGCCTACAATCTGGCGCGAGTGGAGCTGGCACGGGCAACGGGTTCCGCGGAACGCGGTTTCCGCCAATACTGGAAGGGAAAGTAGATCATGGCCGAACAAACACAAGCGGTAGATAGGGCAGACGTACCGACCGAGAATATGACCGCCACGGCAACGGGCGCGATGCCGAGCCCGAAGCTCTCCAGAGAGCGAGAGGAGGCCACGAAAAGGCGCTCGATGGTTCGCGGGATCGGTCTGGGAGCGGTGATTGCGCTAGCGGTAGTGGGCTTCTTTGTATGGCGTTATCTGAACACCTACGAAGCTACGGACGATGCGCAGGTGGACGGCCATATCAACAGCGTCAGCGCGCGAGTTGCCGGGTACGTGCTCAAGGTAAACGTCGACGATAATCAATCCGTACAAAAAGGCGCGGTGCTCGTGGAAATCGATCCCCGCGATTATCAGGTGGCGCTCGAACGCGCCAAGGCCGAACTCGCCGATGCCGAGGCGACGGCCCAAGCCATGAACTTGAATGTACCCGTCGAGACGATCGGCACAACGACGCAGGTGTCTACGTCGGAGGCAAATGTGCAGGCATCTCAAGCGGGTGTCGGCGCGGCAAAGCAGCAGCTCGATTCCGCGCGTGCTCAACTGCAGCAGGCAGAAGCCAATAACGCGCGAGCGCAGGCCGATGTGGCCCGCTACAGTGCGCTGCTGGCAAAGGACGAGGTTTCCCGGCAAGTCTACGATCAGGCTAACGCGACGGCGAAGGCGAATGCGGCCGCGGTAGAGAGCGCGCGCGCCGCTGTAGCCGCAACTCAAGAGCAGATTGCGCAGGCGGAGAGCCGCGTCAGTTCGGCGCAGGCAGCGCTTCAATACTCACACACGGGTCCGCAACAAGTAGCCGCGTCGCAGGCTCGGGCGCGAGCGGCAATTGCGAACGTGCAACAGAAGCGCGCAGCACTCGATGCGGCACAGTTGGATTTACAGTACTGCACGGTGACTGCGCCGGTGACTGGCGTGGTCAACAAAAAAGTTGAAGTCGGAATGAACGTCCAGCCGGGCCAGACACTTCTCTCCGTGGTGCCCCTCGACGATATATGGGTCACTGCGAATTTCAAAGAGACACAACTGCGCAAGATGAAGGTCGGCCAGCGCGTGACGATTGCGGTTGATGCTTACGGCCGCGAGTACCAAGGCCACGTGGAAAGCATGGCAGGAGCTACGGGCGCGCAATTCAGCCTCTTGCCGCCGGAGAACGCCACTGGGAACTACGTCAAAGTCGTCCAGCGTATTCCCGTGAAAATCGTGCTCGATTCCGGCCAGAATCAAGATCACCTGCTGCGCTTGGGAATGTCCGTGGAACCGAAGGTCTGGCTGCAATGAGTGAGTCGGCAGCGACACTGCCGGCAAGGCAAGTTTATGTACCTCCGGAGATAAATCCGTGGTTTATCGCGCTGACCGTTACGCTGGCGACGTTCATGGAAGTGCTCGATACGAGCATTGCCAACGTTTCGTTGCCACACATCGCAGGGGGACTAGGGGCCGGCGTTGACGAAAGCACCTGGATTCTGACCTCGTATCTCGTATCCAACGCCATCGTGCTGCCGATGAGCGGCTGGTTTTCCTCCCTGATCGGACGCAAGCGCTTCTACATGTCGTGTGTGGCGGTATTCACCATCAGCTCATTTCTTTGTGGACTGGCGCCGAATCTGGCTACGTTGATTCTATTTCGCGTTCTGCAGGGCGCCGGTGGCGGAGGCTTGCAGCCCAGCGAGCAATCCATCCTGGCCGACACATTCGCGCCGGAAAAACGCGGCATGGCTTTTGCGGTGTACGGCATGGCCGTCGTCGTAGCGCCGGCAATTGGCCCCACCCTGGGCGGATTCATTACCGACAACTATAGCTGGCGCTGGATTTTCTATATCAACGTTCCCATCGGAATCATTTCCATGCTGCTGACTTCTCGCGTGATCAAAGATCCGCCGCATTTAAGCGGCGCGCGACGCGAGGGGGGAATCAAGATCGATTACATCGGCCTGGGATTGCTGGCGCTCGGTCTGGGCGCGCTTCAAGTAGTGCTGGACAAGGGACAGCGGGAAGACTGGCTTGAATCGCACATGATCTTGATTCTTACCGTTGTCGCCGCTACGGCGCTCGTCGCCGCAGTTGTTTGGGAATGGAAGACGGAACATCCGATCATCGATTTGAGACTGTTTCGAGACCGCTCGTTTGCCATCGGAAATTCGATGATGTTCATGCTCGGGTTCATTCTGCTGGGCACGACGCTGCTCCTGCCGCTCTTTACGCAAACGATGCTGGGATATACGGCGGAAAAGGCCGGACTTGCCCTGATGCCGGGGGGCCTGGTGATTCTGTCGTCCATGCCGATCGTGGGATTTCTTTTGTCGAAGTACGATCCGCGCAGAATCATGATTTTCGGCTTAACTATGTTGGCCCTTGCGCTTTTCTACATGACGCATTTCAATTTGCAAATCGACTTCCAGACCGCCGCACTGGCGCGAGTCATTCAGGGAATGGGGCTGGCGTGCCTATTCGTGCCCATCAATACGGTGGCCTATTCTTATTTGCCGCCGGGGAAAAATAACGCCGCTTCGGGATTGATCAATCTCGCGCGCAATGTTGGCGGCAGCGTGGGAATATCTTTCGTTACCACCATGCTCGCCCGGCGCGAGCAATTCCATCGCGCGCAACTATCCGCGCATTTGAACCCGGCAAATCCGCGCGTTCAGCAGATGTTGCAAGGCGCCTCCGGCGCTTTGCGAGCGGGGAGCGGCCCGGCAGCGACCAGGCAAGCCTATGGTCTTCTGCAGCAAATGCTGGAGCGGCAAAGCACGATGCTCTCTTATATCGACAACTTCCACGTACTCGCGATTGTGACCATGTGCATGATCCCGTTCGTATTCGTGATTCGCAAGCCGAGGCGCCGCGAAGGTATCGTCGCACACTGAGGAAGAGATTCGAGCAACAGCCGAGAATTACGCGGATAAGCCGCGTTCGTTTTCCGGCGGCAATTCGGTATTGGTTTCGACCGGCCGTTCGTAATCGACTCCTTCCACCTCGAAGCCAAAAAGATTGCGAAATTGCCGTTGGAATCCCGCGAAATCGGTGAGAGCGCGCAGATTTTCGGTGGTCACCTGAGGCCAGAGCCGCGCGATTTCGGCCTGCACATCCGTACGCATCTCGCGATCGTCGAGGCGCAATCGACCGGCGTCATCGGTTTTGGGCTCGGCGCTCGTTGCCAGAAAATCGGAGAATAAGCGGCACATCTGATCGATGGGCGCCTCTTCGAGCCGCTTTTCGTTCATCACCTTGAGCAGCAAACTTATGTATAAGGGCACGACAGGAATTGCGGCGGAGGCTTGTGTGACGACGGCTTTATTCACGCAGATCAGCGCCTGACCGCCAAATTTGGGTGAGAGGAAAGCGTCCAGCGAGCGAGCAGTTTGTTCCAGGTCATTCTTTGCCCGGCCGATAGTGCCATCACGATAGATGGGCCAGGTCGTTTCCGGGCCGATGTAGGAATAGGCCAGCGTGCGCACGCCAGGGGCAAGAAGACCTTCTTGCGCGAGAGCGTCAATCCAAATACGCCAGTCCTCGCCTCCCATGACTGCCACCGTGTCGGCAATCTCCTTTTCGTTTGCCGGAGGGAGAGTGACGTTCACCACTTTCTCGGAATCGAGCTCGATGGTGCGGTTGGAATAAGGCTGGCCAATGGGCTTGAGCACGGAACTGTATACGGTTCCGGTGCGCGGATGCACGCGTTTTGGCGATGCCAAGCTGTAGATAATCAGATCGAGTGGCGCCAATTCGCGGCGGACGATTTCGATGGCCTCGCGCTTGCACTCATCGGAAAAGGCGTCGCCGTTGATGTGCGCGGCGAACAAGCCATCGCGCCGGGCACGCTGATCCAAAGCGACCGTATTGTAGTAGCCGGCCGTCGCTGTTTTGTCGTCGTCCGGCGGGCGTTCAAAAAAGACGCCGAGTGTTCGCGCGCCATATCCCCACGCCGCGGCTATGCGGGAAGCCAAACCATAGCCTGTGGAGGCGCCGATGACCAGCACGTTTCGAGGAGCGCGTTCGCGGCCGGGCGGCGCCTGCTCGGCGACGGCAATCTGCCGCTCGACATTCAACTGGCAGCCTTCCGGATGCGCGTTGACGCAGATGAAGCCGCGCGAGCGGCGCTTGATGACCTGACGGGACATGGGAACGAAACCGATACGCTACAGCGAGAGCAGCGGGTTGTCCAGCGAAGCGAGGGGTATTTGGCCAACTTGGCTATACGTCTTTTCAATGCCAATCGTTAATCAGCCCGAGTCTCTGCACATGGAGTCCTTCGAAGCGGATATGAGGACCCGATAGAAAATCATTTTTTCGCCATGTCGCAGGTCAATGTGCCACGTTCTTATCGGGTATTTGCAGTCCGCATCATCCGTAAAGGCATCCGTTTGAAGGATGTAGCGACCTGCAGGAAGGCCAGCGATTTTGAAACGCCCCGCTGTGTTTGTTTCTGCCATCCACTGCCGCCCCGACACCAAATGTTTGAGATGCACCTGCGTATTGCCAAAGGGATTGCCGAACACATCGCGTAAGCCACCGCAGATCACAGCAGCGTCATCATCAGCTTTTGCTTTGTCATAATTCTTTCCACGATAAGTCAAAAGCATATTTATCATCGTGCGGATATCCTGTTGGCTGCGGACTTTAGCATTAAAGATTGCTTCGTTTGGAAAGGACATCAAAAGGGTCCGTGACATATCGTCGGGTTCGAAGTCCAATGCAAGCTCAACGGTCTGACCGTTAACGTTATCCTGGCAATAAACAGGCATCACCTGATCTTCCAATTCGTAAGTCCCATTGTTCAGTTCATAGTCAATGTCGAGACCCCCAGGTTTCCAAATCTCCCCACAGTTGGAGTCATAGCAAATCGCGTTCGGCTTCAAATGGTCGACGTAGCCGGGTAATAGATCGATCTTCCCCGAAAGCGTGTGCCACTCTTGGGCGCCTCGCGCAGATGAGAACGCCAAAACAAAGAGGCCGGCCAGCAATTGGAATTTCATCCCCGAATTATAAGGGCGTCTGGACCAGGTACACGATGGGATGGAAGGGAAGGTTGCTTCTAAAGAACGTTCTTCTTATAGATCTCACTAAGACCGCCCGAAGCACACTCGACAGCCGGTCAATTCTCCGACGTCGTGAAGGCCAAGGTGAGCAGGGTCTTTTGTTCCAGATCGTGAGCTTTTGCCGAACCGGTGGCGGGGCTCGCGCTGGCCGAGCGCTTGATCGAACGCACCGGCAGATCGCCGGCGAGTTCCCGGATGCGCGGCACGACGTAGAAAAGCGCGCCCATATTGGCGGGCTCTTCCTGAACCCAGACGATTTCTCTCGCTTGCGTGTGGCGCGCGAACTCGGCGGTGAGTTCGGCTTCAGGAAAAGGATAAAGCTGATCGAGAAAGACGACGGCGGTTTCGGTATCGCCGCGACGCTTGCGCTCCGCGCGAAGCTCGTGCCCGATTTTTCCCGTGCAAAGCAAAATTCTGCGCACGTCCTGGATCTCGCGTTCCGGGACGACATTCAGGAAGCGCTCTTCCGCGAACTCCGCGAGGGAGGAGGCCGATTCGGGCCGGCGGAGCATGCTTTTCGGCGTAAACACCACCAGCGGCTTGCGCCAGCGGCGAAGCGCCTGGCGGCGCAATAAATGAAAATATTGCGCGGCGGTAGAGGGCTGGCAGATTTGCAGATTGTCTTCGGCGGCCAGTTGGAGAAAGCGTTCGAGGCGCGCGCTGGAGTGTTCCGGACCTTGCCCCTCGTAACCGTGCGGCAGCAGCAAAACGACGCCGGAAGGCAGGTCCCATTTGTCTTCGGCGGCGGAAATGAACTGATCGATGATCACTTGCGCGCCGTTGGCGAAGTCTCCGAATTGCGCTTCCCAGGCGACCAGCGCTTCAGGATAATCGCGGCTGTAGCCATACTCGAAACCCAAGACACCCGCTTCCGATAAAGACGAATTGAAGATTTCACAGCGCGCCTGATTTGCGGCGAGATGCTCGAGCGGCACGTACTCCGCTTCGTTTTGCGTGTCGATCAACGCGGCGTGCCGCTGATTAAATGTTCCGCGGCGAGTATCCTGCCCCGTAAGGCGGACCGGTGTGCCTTCGAGAAGCAGAGTGCCGAATGCAAGCGCCTCCGCCATTCCGTAATCCACCGGACGCGAACCGCGACCCATCTCCAAGCGCTGATCGAGAAGCCGCTTGACCTTGGGATGGATGGCAAATCCGTCGGGATATCGTGTAAGCGCGGCGGCAATTTCGCCGAGTCGCGCGCTATCGACGCCGGTGTTGACCTCGTATTCCGGCTTATAGCAGCCGCGTTCGTAGGGCTCCCAGTAGGCCGGCAACTGGTGGTGCACCGGCTTTTCCGTGGCTTTGCTGCCGACCGCGAACGATTCGTCGAATTCCTTGCGCACCTGCGCGACGGTCGAAGCGGCATCAAGGCCAGTTTGGCGGGCATAAATCTGCCAGAGCGGCGGATGGTCTTTAATTTTTGCGTAGAGCAGCGGCTGAGTGATGGTCGGATCGTCCACTTCGCTATGACCGTGGCGGCGGAATCCGATGAGATCGATCACCACGTCGCTTGCGAATTGCGCTCGATAATCGGCGGCAATTTCGCCCACGCGGACGACGGCATCGGGATCTTCTCCATTTACGTGGAAAATGGGGATGGATTGACGCTTGGCCAGATCGGAGGCGAAGCGCGAGGAGTGGAGTTCCGCCGGGCGGCGTGGTGAAGCCGATCAAATTATTGACGATGACGTGAATCGTGCCGCCGACGGTGTAGGCGGAAAGATCGTCGAGATTGAGCGTTTCGGCCCAAATTCCCTGCCCTGCGAAGGCGGCGTCGCCGTGCAGAGTGACCGGCAGCACACGCTGCCGGCCTTGCGGGCCAATGCGCGCCTGTTTGGCGCGCGCGCGGCCCATCGCCACCGGATCCACGGCTTCCAAGTGACTCGGATTCGAGACGAGATGAACTTCGACGCTGCGTCCGGACGCCGTGCGATATTCTCCAGTGGCGCCGACGTGATACTTGACGTCGCCGCCTCCTAACACGCTGCGCGGGTCTACGTCTTCGAAGTCGGCAAAAATCTCGGCCGTGGGACGGCCGACGATGTGCACCATCACGTTGAGCCGCCCGCGATGGCTCATCGCGATAACCATCTGCTCGGCGCCTGAGGCTGCGGCCGCTTCCACGACGCGATCGAGCAAAGGAATCAGCGCAGCGATTCCTTCGAGCGAATAGCGCTTGGTTCCGACAAAACGCGCCTGCAGAGTTTGCTCGAAGAGTTCGGCGCGAAGGAGCCGCTCGAGAATGCGCTGTTGGTCGCGGTTTTGCGGCGGGCGGATGCTCCATGCGGGCAGCGATCCATTCGCGCCGATCCGGATCGGCGATATGCATGAAGTCAGCGCCGATCGTGCCGCAGTAGATGGAGCGAGCTTCGGAGGACCAGGGAGATTTGTCGTCGAGTTCGGCGGGAGACGCAGCGGAGA
Organism: uncultured Acidobacteriota bacterium; assembly: GCA_963804535.1. Classification (GTDB taxonomy): domain Bacteria; phylum Acidobacteriota; class Terriglobia; order Acidiferrales; family UBA7541; genus Palsa-189. The sequence goes on along the minus strand of CAWDQT010000031.1, from coordinate 53,951 downwards.
AAAATCCGAGAGGATCAAGTCGAGCGGCCAAATAGCCCCAGCGGCGAAATTTATCGAAAACGAGCTCGCGCTGCTCTGCTGCGTCGGAGGAAAGCGCGGTGGTTTTGGAGGCTACTTCGGCCATTGAAAAATCCTCAGGGCTGAGTCGAAATCAGCATACAAGATTATCTAATGCCGCGTTTGCCGCGCGCGGGCACGCGGCAAAGGCACACAGCTAAGTTCCAGACGATATTTGCTGGATTTTGCCGGCAAGCCCGAAATCGTTTTGCGTGAGGCCTCCCGCGCTGTGCGTAGTCAGATCGATGGTGACTTTATTCCAGACATTCGACCAGTCGGGATGGTGGCCCATGGCTTCGGCGGCAAGCGCCACCTGAGCCATGAAGCCAAACGCTTGCGAGAAATCGCGGAACTCGAAAACGCGGTGAAGCTTTCCCTGTTCCACTGTCCAGCCCTTCAGTTTCTTCAATTCGGTGGCAATTTCCGGCTCATTCATTTTTGTGGCGCGCATGGCGACCTCGGCTTATCGGTATTCACACAGTCTCCGATTATCCCGCTGCTCTTGCCCGGCGGGCAACCGGGTTCAACAGTTGAAGGATGCGGGCGATTCCTTTACCTTAATTAACTCGTCTGGCAGCGGCTTACCTGGCTGATCGAGAACCACAGGAGTTCACGTGAGGAAGAAGATTCGTGCCATCCAGTATGGCGTAGGACCCATCGGTGCATCTTTGGTGCGCCTGATGCGAGAAAAGCAAGCGATCGAGGTGATCGGCGCAATCGATACCGATCCGGCCAAAGCGGGGCGTGACCTGGGCGAAGTTGTGGGTGCGAGCGACGCGCCGTGGGGAATCGAGATCAGCGCCGATACGGAAATTCTCGGCGAAGCGGCGGACGTCGTGGTGCACTCGACTTCTTCGAATTTGCCGGCCGTGATGGATCAGCTCTCGGCGTGCCTGGCATCGGAATCGTGCGTGGTCTCGACGTGCGAGGAGCTCGCGTATCCTTACCGCAAATATCCGGATTTGGCCGCGAAGTTGGATGCGGAGGCGAAATCGTGGGGCGTGGCGCTGGTGGGCACCGGCGTGAATCCCGGGTTCGTGATGGATAAGCTCGTGCTCACGTTGGGCGCGGCGGCACAGCGAGTGGATTCGGTGAGCGTAACGCGTATCGTAGACGCGGCGAAACGGAGGCTGCCGCTGCAAAAAAAGGTGGGCGCAGGGCTGAGCCCAGAAGAATTCAGGGACCAAGTCGCCGCGGGGACGATCAAACATCACGGATTGCCAGAATCCATCGCGATGGTGGCCGACGGTTTTGGATTTGAGATCGATGAAATCACGGAAACGGTTGAGCCGTTCATCGCGCACGAGGCTTTTCGAACCGAATTCGTGGAGGTGGCGCCGGGGCGAGCCGCGGGAGTGCACCAGGTTGCCCGCGGGATTTCAGGAGGCAAAGAAAAGATTTACATGGAGCTGCAGATGTACGTCGGCGCGCCGGAGTCAAAGGATCAAATCGAATTGCGCGGCGAGCCGAACCTTACCTTGACTATTCCGGGCGGGACGCACGGAGACATCGCGACCGCGGCGCTGGTGGTAAATACAATACCGGCGATTCTGGCTACGCCGGCAGGCCTGAAGACTTCGCGCGATTTGCCGCTGTGCTTTTTTCCACCGACAGCCAAGCCTTAGGCTTAGCGCCGTTGCGCGAGATTTAGCGGCCCTGCGCGCCGGCTTTATCCCAATATCGGCCGATCGCCGCGTAGTCCACATCTTCGCGAGCGGAGTTCAATATCTTGGAATAGACCTCGCGAGCCGCAGTGCCTGCGGGCAAGGAGACTCCCAGTTGTTTTGCAAGCTCCAGCGCGAGGACCATGTCTTTGTGCATGAGCCGCAGGGGGAAACTCGGGGGATATTTGCGCTCGAGAAGCAGGGGCGCTTTGACGTCAAGGACCGGCGCCCGGCCCATGCTGGCCTGCATTACTTCGACCAGACGCTCGCCGGCAACGCCTCCGGCCTGCGTGAGCGCCAGGGCTTCGGCGAAAGCCTCAACTTCGAGCGCGAGCAGCAAATTCATGGCGAGCTTTACGGTCTGGCCCGCGCCCGCAGGGCCGAGGTGAAACCAGCGCTTGGCGATGGCTTCGAAGACCGGCTCGACGCGCTTCAAAGTTTCCGCGGCGCCGCCGACCATCATCACTAATTCGCCCTTCTCCGCGCCCCATGTTCCGCCAGTTACGGGCGCATCGAGATATTCAATGCCGCGTTCCGAGCATGCGGCAGCGCTGCGGCGAGCGAGATCAGGCGAAACTGTGCTGCTATCCACCAGCACGCTTCCGCGACGCAGAGCGCCGAATACGCCATCCTTGCCCCACAGCACCTGCTCGACCGCCGGCGGATCGCTCACGATCATCATGAGCACGTCTGAAGCAGCAGCCGCCTCCTGAGGCGTGGCCGCTACTTTCGCGCCCTGCGATACCAACTCCTGAGCGCGGGAGGCTGTGCGGTTCCACACCGTCAAGGAAAATCCCTTTTTCAGAAGATTCGCCGCTATGGGGCGGCCCATTAAGCCCAAACCGATCAACCCTACCGAAGGTTTCACCGTTCCTCCTCTATCTGCGATGTTGTGCCGCAGCGAACAAATCCATGCTGATCAAACTTAATCAATTAATGATGGCCTTAGTGATGGCCTTAATGATGGCCGCCTGCGTGACCGTGCACGCCTGGCGCGTGACTGCCGTGAGCGGGAACAGGCTCAAAAACGGGCGCGCCGGGCGCGATGCGCAATGCCGCGGTGAACATTAAAACCAGAGGCGAAACGATCCCGAAGGCGAGAAATGAAAACAAAACCGGGAGGGCGAAGCCAAGTATATTGGTGGAAGCGCGCGTCACCCACCAGGCGATCCAAGCGGCAACGAGTCCCACCGCGACGGCGATCATACGGCTTCCGTCAGTGACCTGCAGCCGCGTTTGGCAATGCGGGCACTCCAGACCGTCAGAAAACGCCATAACAAGGCCCGCCGGGACCGTGTTTCCGCAATGCGGGCACATTCGACTGGCCACTATTCACCTCGCGAAAAAGCACACAAAGATATCGCAATAGGCTGTGCAGGAAAAGCGCGGAATTTTTTTTTTTTTTTTTTTAACATGTTGGTCAGTGGCATTTGTCGGCAGCATAGCGCTCAAATTGACCAGCATGGTACAATGTCCCTGTTTATTCCTGTCGCTGATCTCACCCTCGCGGTCCATCGGAGTCGTCGCCCAAAACATGATTATGCCCCGTCATGATCGGGTCCGACGTATCCCGCATCATTATCAAATACATATGCCGCAGAGTGCCGGATTCTGCCACGAGCAGCTTCGGGCGACACTGGGACCGGCTAGTCGCGTCAAATAGAAGGAACTTGAAACTCAGGGCCGCGATGGGTTATGGTGCGCCTTGCCTCACGCAATTCCCTTCCCGCCTTTGAGGTGCAATTTTGCGCAACCGGACCGTTCGGCGTTAATCGAATGTTGAATCGCGCATGCGAAGCTATAGACATTCGGGGAAGTCGTCCGTCGTTCAAACGCTTCGGGATTCAGCGATACACTTAGGGGCAGGACTGGGAAGGGATCGGACCGGACTATGTTGTCACGCGTTCAGATCGAGCTGCCATGACTACGACCCAGGAGCGTACGTTGCCATCCATCGACCAGCAGCGTGAGTACCGGATTGATTTTCGCAATCCGCCCGTTGCGGAAGTCGCAGCTGGCTTTTACTTTCAGAAAATTGAGGGCTGGAACATTTTGCATCAAGGGGCCCTGTGGGAGCGGTTCCAGGACAGGTATCCTGATTGTGAATTTTTCGCGCCAATTGTAGACGCGCCGCCGAAGCTCCAACTGAACATTGCGGAGACTGCTGCGTCCCTTCCAATTCGCGTCGGCTTTGTGGATAGGACGAAGACTGAACTTGTTCAAACACAAAACGGACTACTGATCCACAATTGGAGGAAAACGTCGAGTCTTCCCGAGTACCACCGTTACGAAAGTATCCGATCCCACCTTCGCGAGGACTGGCATACATTTCTCGGTTATCTTCGCGACAAATCGCTTAGAGTTCCGACTGTCACACGTTGCCAAATCGATTACTTTAACCACTTGGTCAGAGGCGAGACATGGCAGGATCTTTCGGAATTGGCCACTATCTTTACTCCGTGGCGTGGGCTCAAGCAATCAGCGACGGATTCCAAACTGCAGGCCGGATCGTTCAGCATCGCATATAGCACAGTTCGAGGCACGATCAATGTCGCTGTCCAGCCAGCGATAAGGACCGAGGACGGTAAAGAGTTGATTCAGTTTATTCTGTCGTCCTCAGTCGTGCCGAACGTGGAGGCAGACTTATTTAACGAGTTGGACGAATGTCACCAAAACGCGGGCCGTGCGTTTGTTGACCTAACAACTGACACAGCCCGAGAAAAATGGGGACAAAGAAAATGAGTCCATTCGCAGGCGCAGCCACAGCAAAAGTAAAGTCTCCGCAACGTGATGTAGAGAGACCATCCCAGCTTGAGCGTGTCGTGGGGTTCGAATCAGCACGCTGGCTTCCATCGATCCTTTCAGATCTCCGGTTGCTTGAAACATCAGGTCAGAACATTCCTGGCGTTGGTGATCTCAGAGTGAGCCACTCCACAGCGGATCACGTTCGGCGACTCCTGACTGTGATTTCAGAAATATCCTTGCCACAGCCAGTCATAGCGCCTTTCTCTGGCGGAGGCGTCGCGCTAACCTACAACATAGGCGAGCGAGAACTTACGTTTACAGCTTACCCGGCGCATGATGATTTTGTGTTTATGCGAACAGATGACAACGGCAACACAGCTGATGGCATAATCACTCTGGATCAAACCAAAGACCTCAGTGATGTAATCACGACCTTCTTAGCAGACCCTGCTCGATGACGCGGAATGCCAATCGTCGACGATGCGTCGATACCCCCTGATGCCATCCTGCTCAGGGTTTTGGTAGATCCGAACTGGGTGACAAATAAGGGCGGCACTCGCAGGCCGACCAGTATTGCTTTTGTCGATGCGAACGAAGAGGCGTCTTTCTTCATCGCTGGTGCTGGTATCATCGACGAACTTCGCCGAATCTTTGGTAACGCGGAGATTGCCAGTGTTCCCGCCGCAGCGATCAGAGCTGTGGGTTTCGGAATAGAGCGTCGCCCCGCTGAGTGTCGTGACGATTTTCATTGTGATCCGGCCAGTCACGTGGTGGCTGGACCTCGCCAGCCAATGCCAAGAAACACATATGAAAAGACCGCACGTTCAATCGGGAAAGAACCTGGCGTCGCCCTCATCCCCCGCCCGTGAGTCGGGGAGTCAAATCATCTGATTCTGCCCCACTGAAATTCTTAAGGGCTCACCGCGACAGTACATGGGTTTGCATCGGCCTAGACGCTTGAGGGTTTTGGCCAGGCGGTCGCAAACCTGACTTTGTGGCTTTTCGCTCCGTCCTTCGGCATGTGCCGGCGGAAATGGCCATGACGCGCGCGATCTTTAGGCATGAGCGACCTTGTGCGCCCAATAAACTGACCCACTACCATCACGTCACCAGCGCGAATTCGACGCGGTGGCGCATGGGGTCGATACGCTCGGCGCGGACGCGCACGCGATCGCCAAGCTTCCAGATGCGCGTATGTCCGCCCCGGCCGCAGACAATGGCATGGTCGCGTTCGCGGTATAGGCAATGCGCCCCGGCCTCTTCTTCCAACCTATTTATGGGCACAAGCCCTTCCACAAAAATCTCCATCAGTTCCACGAAGAAGCCAAACTTCTGCACGGAGATGACCAAGGCGTCATATTCGTCGCCAAGATGCTGCTCCATGAATTGCGCCGTCTTCCAATCCATCAGCTCTCTTTCGGCTGTGTCAGCGCGCCTTTCGGCCTCGGAAGACTCGACGGCAATGGCGGCGAGTTCGCCCTGGCTATAAGGACCGATCCCTCCGCCTCCATCAGAATGCGCTGCGCCAGACTGTTCACGACGTGATTTTCGTTCGGCCCGCCCATCAGGATGCGATCCTTGTTTCGAGCGCGCATCAGGATGCGCGAGAGCCCACTTGAGTACGCGATGAACGATGAGATCGGGATAACGGCGAATGGGCGAAGTGAAATGAGTGTATTGGTCAAAAGCCAGCGCAAAATGCCCCAGTGGCTCGACGGCATAGCGCGCCTGCTTCAGCGAACGCAACATTAGATAAGAGAGGATTCGCTCTTCCGGCTTACCGGCGATTTTTTGGGTGAGGCGCTGATAGTGTTGCGGCGTAATCTGAAAATTCTGCGAACTCGGAAGCTTAACGACCATAGGCCGCTCGCGCGCGCCCGCGCCCCGTCCGACTCGCCCGGGTGCTGCAACCCGTCCATGGCGAACGGTGATGCTTTTCTCGGAGAGCCCGGGGACACCCAGCGTGTAACCGAAGGCATGCGCCAGCTCTTCAAATTCGAGCACTTTTTTGGGATCGGGTTTTTCGTGAACGCGGTGAAGCGAGGGGATACCGCGCAGCTCAAGGTAGTTCGCCACGGCCTGATTCGCGGCGAGCATGAACTCTTCGATCAAGCGATGCGCGATATTGCGCTCGCTGCGGACAATTCCGGTCATGCGGCCTTCGGCATCGAAGGTAAGCACGCGCTCGGGCAAATCGAAATCCATGGAGCCACGCCGCGTGCGCCGGGCATTGAGAATCAACGCAAGATCGCGCATATCGCGAAACCGCCCGGCCAGCGCCGCATAGCGCGAACTGGCAACAGGATCGCCCTCGATTACCTGATTTACGGCTGTGTAAGTCATGCGCTCCGCGGAACGAATGACGCCCGGCGTGAATTCCGCATCCTTGACTTCGCCGTGATGATCGAGTTCGAGGAGCACGCTCATTACGAGGCGATCTTCATGAGGATTCAGCGAGCACATGCCGTTCGACAGTTGCTCGGGCAGCATCGGCACGGCGCGATCGGGAAAATAGACGGAAGTGCCTCGCAAACGAGCCTCGCGGTCGAGAGGCGAATCCCGCGCGACATAGTGGGCCACGTCGGCGATGTGCACTTGAAGATGCCAGCCCTCAGGCCGCCTTTCGACGTATACCGCATCATCGAAATCGCGCGCCGTTTCGCCATCGATGGTTACGATCGGCAGATGGCGAAAATCCCGGCGGCCCTCGCGTTCGGCGTTCCCGACGGGCCGGGCGGCTTGCCGTGCTTGCTCCAGGACATCGTCCGGAAATCGATGCGGCAGATGATGTTTGCGGATCAGAATTTCCACGTCGAGGCCGAATTCACCGGGCTTCCCCAGGACTTCGACGACACGGCCAACCGCCGGAACGCCGGCGCGAGGGAATCGGGTGATCTCAACGTTTACGACCGCGCCTTCCAACTCAGGCAGCCGCAAAGACCCCGGCTTGGGAAGCTTCTCGGCCTTGTGTTTGGCAAGGAGCTCAGGAGTCAGCTCCTCGCCCGGCGGAATTACGATTTCGTGATGAAGGCGGGATTCGTAGGGAGTCACGGAGTTATTGCGGTGGCCGTAATGGAAGATACCAACGACGGTCGGATGAGCGCGGCCCAGGACCTTCACTATGCGTCCTTCGGCACGTGTTGGAGAGCCGGGCGCATGGCGAGTGTCGCGGCGCTCGATGCGAGCGATAACCCGATCTCCGTGCATGGCGTCTCCCAATTGGTCCGGAGGGATGAAGAGATCGCCATCGAGGTCGGTTCGTGGCGAATCGGGGACTACAAAGCCGTAACCATCGCGATGTGCCACCAACCTACCTGTGAGCAGATTAGGATCGCGTTTGGCTGGCTTCGCTTGTGCGCCAGGAGTTGCCGTGGCTTTTGTTTCCGAGCGCGATTCGGGCCGAGCGCCCGCGAGACGATATTGACCACCTCGCAACTCTTCCACGAGGTCGCTGCCGCTTCAACCGCGATAGCACGCTAGCGAGGGCGCGCCTCGCGGCGTGCTTTAAGCTCAAACCTGAGGCGATTTCCCGGACCGACGCCGGATGTCGCGCATTGCCGAGAAAGTTAAGAACGTCCTCTTCGGTGAAAACCTCGGTTCGCGACATATATGCAGGATACTCTAGAGAAGGGAGTTAACAGAAAGGGAGAGTTTCGGGCTATTCCGCAAAAATTTACCGAAACTTTTATCCGGCCGCAGGGTTCTAAGTCTGTAGGCTAGCACACACAAGTCCCTGCCCTCCTCCGACGGGCAAGGACAGTCCCTCACCGGGGACTACGGGAGGCGGCTTGACCTGGGTCGCCTCCTTTTTATTTTGATCGGGCTTCTAGGCTTGGGATTCCTGCTGTTGCGAATGAAATCAGAATGAAATCAAGAAAAGCGGTATCCGGGTCTGAGCTCGCACCAGAAAACTCGCGCCTGGTCCTGGCCCGTCCGGACACTGCAATTAGCCCAGCTCAATGTCGGGGTAGGCCCGATGGGGAAAACAATTGGCGATCCGTCGACCTTCGCTTCAATGCTTGCTCCCTCGGCGGAAGCCGGCAGGGTAAAGTTCATCGCCTGATCGATAATGACCGGGAAAGCCTGGCGGATCACGTCCGCGACCTGCCTGCGGAAAACGTCCCCCTCGAGCAGAAACGTGGTTGTATCCGACCAATTACGAACAGAGGCGCTGATGGTGCGGCCTCCTTTCGAAAAATTGTCCGATTCGACGGTGGTAAAGGGGCACGGGCCCCGCAATGCAGGATAATCTGGCGTTTCGAAACTCTTTTCCTTCACCGGCATCGAGCGTTGCCGAACCAACAGCTGCCTTCCACCTCATTCCAGGCGAACAAGGCGGCTTCCCCGCGCAAGGGAGATTCCCCGTATTCATGACCTCAAAGGTCTTGACCGCGCTTCCAACGTTGACTGCGTTTGTGGTTTCGATCGAATAACGCACAGAAATGCCCGTCACGCTCACTACAGGACCGCGGTTCTGAGCCTCCTGACGGACCGGAACCATGCGAGCGATATTGATTTCATCACCGGCAACTACGTTCAGATCGAGGGGCTTGTAATCAGAGCTGCGAAATTTCAGGCTGATCGGCGTGCCGGGCTTGACGTCCGGGCGCAACGAGAGGCTGAAAAAGCCAGAACTATCGGAAGTGGCACGGGATACGGCCGCATTATCCGCAGCAGTTATGTCGACATCGGAGATCGGCAGCTGCTTGGCCGGGTCAGTCTCCTGCTCAACGACGGCTCCCCGAATGTAGAGAGGCTTGTGTAACGGTTGGGCGGGACCAGCCTGAGATTGGCAGTCTAGCGACGGCCGCGGCCAGAACAGCCAAGCCGACGGCAGCCAAGGCCACCTTCTTTGTAACGTTCATGCAACCACCTTTTTAAGTTATTCAGACCCACGTCTCGCAACTGTATGTGCGAGGGGCAATTCCCAGCAACTCAGCTACCGATGGCGGCTAAATCTGCGGGACAACTTTGGCCCTGGAAAGGTATATCAGGCTTCGGGTTTGTGCTAGGATGAAGTTGTCCAACCTGTTAACTCTTTGAACGCACGTAGAATGCTGCGTCTAGAGACGCTCAACACTGTTTTTTCCGATGGCTCAGGTGAACCGCAGCAATCCCAGACATAAACTCACCCGGCGTGAATGGCTGCAGAAGACCTCTACGGCAGGTCTTTATCTGGCCTTAGCCGAGCTAGCCATGCCGGCGTTGCGGGCGGCCCCAGCGGCGGCTCAGGCGTCGAGATTCATCCAGCAAAGTCCGTTTTCGCCAGACGATGAGGCCTTTCTTGAAGAATTGGAGAAGGCCAATTTCCTCTATTTCAAGGAGCAAGCCAATCCCGAAACCGGCATGGTTCGAGATCGTGCCAACGTCAGGAATCCCAGCAGTTCGGTGCTCAGCAGCATCGCGGCGACCGGTTTTGGCCTGACCGCGTTGTGCATTGGGGACAAACGGGGCTTTATCTCTTTCAACGAAGCACGCGCCCGGGCTCTCACGACCTTGCGCTTCCTCTGGACGAAATTGCCGCAGCACCGCGGCTTTTTTTACCATTGGGCGGACATCAATACGGGCGAACGGCTGTGGGAATCGGAAGTTTCATCGATTGATACCGCCATCCTGCTGTGCGGCGTATTGAGTTGCCGCGAGCACTTTCGCCAGCATGCGGAAATCGCGGACCTCGCTTACCGCATCTACAGCCGCATCGATTGGACCTGGCTCTCGGAAGATACGCCACTCCTGCCGCACGGCTGGACACCGGAAAGCGGCTTCCTGCCTTATCGATGGGACGACTACAGTGAAATGATGATGATGTATTTGCTGGGATTGGGATCGCCAACTCACCCGTTGAAACCTCCAGCGTGGGACGCCTGGAAGCGAACGACATTCGAATATGACGGGATCCGGTACATCGGCTCGTTCGCGCCTTTGTTCATCCACCAGTATTCGCAGGCCTGGTTCGATTTCCGGGACAAGCGCGACCGCTACGCGGATTATTTTCAGAATTCAATCCTCGCCACCGACGTACATCGCCGGTTCTGCTTACAGCTGGCCAAACAATTTCCGGATTACAGCGATGACCTCTGGGGAATTACGGCTTCGGATTCGATACGCGGTTATGCCGTGTGGGGCGGACCGCCTTTGACAGGTCCTATTGACGGCACGATCGCGCCTTGCGCGGCGGCGGGTTCCCTGCCATTCCTGCCGCAGCCCGCTATGCGCGTACTGCGAACGATCAAGAACCAATATGGCGCGGGAGCCTGGAGCCGCTACGGATTCGTGGATGCTTTCAACCCGTTGAAGAATTGGTACGACAGCGATGTGATCGGAATCGATACCGGAATCACCATGGTTATGGCGGAAAATGCGCGAACCGGTTTTGTGTGGGATACGTTCATGAGGAACCCCGAGGCTCAGCACGCCATGGAACGCGCCGGTTTCCACAGCTATCAGCCCTCATTGACTCAGGAGACAGGCTTGTCCCTTCCGAGCGAACACTCGGTCGAGCCGCTAGCGGGCTTTGTTGCGGGTAGTGATTGAGTGGCCTACAAACTGCAAGATCGACGTTGATACTTCTCTGAGCTGACACGTCGCTGAGCTGACGCTTCACTGAGCTGACACTTCACTGAATTTCGATGACGGCCAAACCCTGCGGTGGAAGCGCAATCATCAACTGACCGCCCTCGACGTCCTGAGTTTCCGGCGATCCCAACTGGGCTGCTTCGCGGAGCCTCTCGATTTCGGCCAGGGTCGGACTTTGAGGCCGGCCCATCGCCTCATAAGCGTTCAGAAGTGATCCGTGTGTATCATCGACTCTGGAGATCACCGCATGATGGCTGCCGGTCAATCCCCTGATTGAAAGAGACACTTGCTTCGCGTGCCCGTGCTCTTCAGGCAGAAACAAATTCCAGAGAGCGATCACCAGGCTGCCGTCAATGCGTCGCGTGACGATAGCATCATTGGAATCGACCGGAATGCGTTCGCTGCCGAGGTAATGAAGCAGCTTGAACGCGTTGAAGGCAGGCTTCGGCAAACCGCGTTCGGCCAGCAGACCAAAACCGCCGTAGAAGGGCTCCTTCACGACTCCCTGCTCTTCGAAGACGTCGGAAAAGCTCCAATAACTCATCATTTGCGTGAGGCCGTCGCATTGGCGAATGGTGTCGGCGAGCCAAGGCCCCATGAATGTGGAATCGGTGACGTCCGGCTCATTTTTGTAGCTGGCGTTGTATTCGCTCCAGATGATCGGCAGATTTGGCTGCGGCGAAGCTGCAACCTGGTCGTGTACTTTGCGCGCGGCACGACACACCATTTGCGTGCGTGGCACCGATTCAGTGACGCCGAGCACGTTTTCGGCCGAGTCATTGCCGTAAACGTGAGTGGAGACGAAGTCGGCAGGTATCTTGTTTTCCGTCACGTGTTGGATGAAGCGATCCACCCAAGCTGCCTGGGCTGTGGCTGGCCCGCCCACGCGCAGGCGTGGATTCACGGCCTTGATCGCTTTAGCCGCGGCGTCATAGAGTTGATAGTAGGTCTGCTCTTTGGGATCTCCCGCCCAGAAATCGAGATTCGGCTCGTTCCACACTTCGAAATACCACTGAGAGACTTCGTCGATGCCGTAACGGTCGACCAGATGTTGGGAGAAATGCGAGATCAAATCTCCCCATTTCGACCAGTCTTTTGGAGGCGCAATAATCGGCTTATACCAAAAAGACTGGAAAGTCTGTGCCGCGGCGAGCTGTTGCGGCATAAAGCTGAGTTCCACGAAGGGATGCACGCCGTTTTGCACCAGCCCGTCATAAATCTGATCGGCATAAGAAAAGTTATAAACAGGCGCGCCGTGAGCGTTCTCGCTGTAAATCCCGACTTCATCGTGAAAGATTGCGTGGAAGCGGACGAATTCGAACCCGGTGATTTGTTTGACGTCGTGCAAATCGCGACGATAACTTTCGCGCAGGCTGAGGATCGCGCGTCCCGATCCGAACATGCGTTCCCAAAAATGAGGAAAAGGATGAGTCCCTGCCGAGAGATCAACATCGACTATCTCGGTGGTCTGAGTTTGGGACTGCGCGGGTGGCGTCACGCAGAGGAGCACAATCCACAGTGCCGCGAGAGCAAAGCGCAGAAACGAAGTTCGCGCGCTCGAGAAGAACAGAGCTACTGCGGACTGAGTTGTGAGACACGACGATCTTCTGCTAGCCCGGGCCATCATCTTTGGTTGCACCGTACTTTAATGATGATTCCCGACGTGACTTGGGCCAACTGACGAGCCAGGCCTCCGTCGCACTCGATTGGGCTACGTCGATCCGCCGGGCAGTGCGTCAGGCGGGCAAGGGCTTGCCTTTAGTCTCCTCGCCAAAGGGCAAGAGCAGTAAACCGACTATGAAAGCCAAGGCCGTCAGAGCAACCGGTGTGCCCAGAGTTTGAAAGTGATTCACGCCCGCGCCAACCAGGAAAGTGAAACCCGCCGCAGCGAAGCGCCCGAAATTTGTGGTGAAGGCGAATGCGCTGGCGCGACATTCCGTCCCATATTGTTCCGGAAGCCAAAATGAATACACGATAAAGTTGGCGCCTCCCAAACCGAGCAGAAATGAACAAAAAATGAACCAGCCGATCGCATGCATCTCCATGTAAAACACGTGGCCAAAGGCAAACCAGACCGACAGCGACATGATTATGTAGAAAATGGCCAAGGTGAGACGCCGCCCGAGCCAGTCGGCCAGAAACGGGACAATCAGAGCGCCGATGACAGTGCCGATGCCCAGCAATGCCGTCGAATAGGATGCCAACCGAGCGACTTGCATTTCGGTGCGGCCGAAGCGTTCGGCGATGTACGTCATCGCTGCCGGCGTATATACGGAACCAGCCCACAAACCGATAAGCGACACGATGAGAAACATCGAATTCACGATGGTGCGTTTGCGGTATTGCGGCGAGAACAGCACGAAAAAAGAGCTGCGCATCGACAATCTTTCTCCCAACTGGTCGACTTTGTTTTCCCAGCGCGCCGGCTCGCGCACGTTCTTTCGTATCCAGGCGATGAAAATCGCCGGAATGCCGCCCACCACAAACATATAGCGCCAGCCAAAACGGCTGCCGATGAAATAATTGGCGGCGGCCGCCAGGAAGAATCCGATGTAGTAGCCCGTGTGCATCAGGGCGGCGCCCATGGTTCGGCGCTCCTCGGGCCAATCCTCGGAGACGAGCGCCGCTCCGATTCCCCACTCTCCGCCGATCCCGACCCCAGCCAAGAATCGAAAAACCGCCAAGCTCCAAAGACCGCTAGAGAAAGCGGCCAGAAGCGTGAACAGCGAAAACGAGAGAATGCTGAACATCATCGTCCGCACGCGGCCGAAGCGGTCCGCGATCGGCCCCCAAATCATCCCTGTTCCCCATCCCACCATGAAAAGAGCGAAGAGCAAGCTGCCGTAGAGGCCTACATTTGCGGTGGTCGCTTCGATTCCGGACCTTGGCAACAACTCGCGCAGGGCGGGCACCAGGACAAGCGAGTAGATAAACGAATCCATGCCGTCCATGGTCCAACCGCCCCAGGCAGCCCAGAAGCTGCGGATCTGGTTGGAATTCAGGCGGGACTTTATGCGCGGCAATTCTACTGAAGCCGTCGTCACCGGAGCGCCTCTTTCGACCGCGGAACGCGCCATTATATATTAGGCTCGCTGATTCAACTTTTCGAAGCGGCTGATTTGGTGTGAGCTGCACAGCCTGCGCGGCGGGCCGCGGCGAAATCCGGAGGATGACAATGCCGTCTGAACGGCCGATTCTCTTAACTGGCGCTGCAAGCGGGATCGGGCGGGCGTCGGCGCAAGCGTTAGCGGCCAAGGGGCATCCCCTGGCTCTGATTGACGTCAATCCGGAACATGCTCAATGAGGTCGTCGGAATATGCCAAAAGAGCTCCGCGCGGACGCGAGGCTTCACGTGCGACGTAACCGACCAGGCGGCGGTGACACGTACATGGCAGCAAATCCGCGGCGAATTTGGAGGCGCCGGCACTCTCATCAATTGCGCGGGCATCGGCCGATTCGCACCGTTTCTGGAGATCGAACCGGCCGAGTGGCTGCGCATGTTCAATGTGAATGTTATGGGCGCCGTCCTTATGACGCGCGCAGTGCTTCCAGACATGCTGGCAGCCGGTGAAGGCCTGATCATCAACGTCAGCTCGCGCATGGCGCTCGACCCGCATCCGAACACGACGGCTTATGCGGCCAGCAAAGGAGCGATACATGCTTTCTCTAAAGCGCTGGCTATGGAAGTCAAAGATCGAGGAATCAAAGTAACCTTTCTCGCTCCTGGCGGGACAAAAACGAATATCGCCACGCCAAAACACGAAGGCTACCTCGAACCAAGCGCAATTGCGGATGCGATCGTCTACATCGTGGAGAACAAGGCAAAGAATGTGTGGGTGCGCGACCTGGTCGTCCTACCGCTCGGGTTTTGAGTCCGCGCGGCCTACGCAGCCAAGACAAATCTAGTCCCGAAAACCCTCAGTGCAAAAGGCCGGGGCGACGCAGCTTCACATGGAGCTCATGAATGGTGTACGGAATTCCGCGCGGCTCCGCGAGAGATTGCAGAGCAGCCCGCACGTCGCGGTCGCATTGAGCCTTTTTGTCGGCAGGAATCTTGACGAAATGGCCCTCGACTCGCACCCACCAGGACCAATGGCCTTCCAAGGTGTCGTAGTAAGTGGTAAAGGACTCTTCGACGGAAAGACGGGATGGTTCGAAGGCCTTTGAAAATAGCTCGTAAGCAGCTTCCCGGGTAATTTGTTTTCGCAGGCGGGCTGAATCCAAAAGAAGAGCCGGCCCCATATACTTCAAGAAAATGGCGCTGGTCTTTTGTATAAATTCGCGGCCGTTGTCGCGCCCGATAAAGAATAGGTCCATTTCCGCATTTGGCTTCAGCACGCGGGCAATCTCTGCAACCGAAGCGGCGAGATCCGTCACCCAGTGAAAGGCTAAAATGCTGTATAGATAGTCTACCGACTCAGTTTCCAGCGGAATTTTTTCAAATGCGCCCTGCCGAATCTCGACGTTTTGCCGTTCGGCTGTTTTTTGAGCGGCTATCGTGCACATATTCTCGGCAGGATCGATACCAATGAGCCGAGCGTCAGGTGGCGCGACGCAGGCCAACGCGTGGACGGCCCTCCCGGTGCCGCAGCCCATATCGACGATAACCTTGTAATCGTCACGCAGGCGAATCACAGAGAGAGCGCGTTCTGAAGCGCGGCCCCAGCACGAGAGGAAATTGGCGTCTTCGTCATATTCGCGCGCGAGCCGCGAATACGTTTCCACGATTGGGTTTACGGGGCTTATGGGACTCAGGCCTGTGGACATGGTTGGGCCGCCTGGCTTTTTAGCGCGAGATTGCAAAGACCGCGCACGACCGCAAATTCGCTGGGATCAGCATCGGCCAAATCGACCTGAAGACCGGTTTTGCTTTCGATATGCATGATCAAATCGAGAAAGCCGAAGGAATCAAGAATTCCCGTTCCCAGAAGCTCCGTGTCAACCGCGATTTCAACGTGATTCGAAGTGCGTTTGTTGGCTTTGATCCAATCGATAACGAGCTGCTGCAGTTGTTCTTGGCTCATCAATCTTATTCCTATCGGGTTCCTATCGGGCCTATTCCTATCGGGATTATTTGCTGCCAAACGACTTAAGACCAAGCGACAAATCTAGCGGGGCGGGGCCATGTTTCTCTGTTCGGCGCCTATATCTTCGCGCACATCTTCCTCTTGCCGGAGACAGGAGAGCACCAGTTCCACGCGGTTGGAAACCCCCAGTTTGTCAAAGACGCGGAAGAGATAATTCTTCACGGTGTGCTCGGTTAGTCCGAGCTGCTGACCGATTTCTCGATTGGAGAGGCCTTCGACCGCCAGGCGAACTACTTCGGCCTCTCGCTTGGTCATGCGGCCCTCTACGTTCGAATCCATTTTGCGCTGCTTGGAGGATTTGGCGAACGCATTGAGCACGTACCTGAGCTCGTCATTGCTGGCCCAGATCTGACCTTGCGAAACCGCCTCGACGGACTTGCATAGCAAATCGAAAGGACTGTTTCGGCAAAATACGCCGTCGGCGCCAAACCGGAATGCTTCAATAACCAGATCAGGCTCGGGAGCTTCGAGCGCTACGAGTGTCCGCGTATCGGAATTAATTCGGCGTATTTCAGGCAACAGGCGGATTCCCGTGAGCGGTCCATCCTGCAGATTGGCGCTTACGACTGCGACATGAGGGCGAGTCTCCTCGATACCGATGAGGATCTCGGCGGTTGTCGAAGCAGAAGCGACCACCTGAAACCGGGTGCGCACCACATAGAAGGCCTTCCTAAGAAGGTCACAGTACATCTTGTTGGGTTCCGAAATAAGGATGGTGGTTTGACTTCTTTTGCCCGCTTGCGGCACGGTTATCTGGGTTCGTCTCTCTGAATCGGGTATCAAAGCAGCCGATTGGTTTCGCTTGTTCAGCTCGGGAATGAATATAGCCGTCTGATTTCGCATATTAGCTCGGGCAGGGTCTATTGTAGGGAGAAGGGGGGTTCGCACAATAACGTGTTCACCTGAGCAATCTGGGGGGATTATGCTTTAAGGCCTTGGCGGTAAACCCCAAGAGGCCATCGCTTTAGAATACCTCTGCTTCCTGGGCCGTGAATTAAGTACCCCTGCCTGCCAGGCCGTGACTTGAAGATAGATTTGTTTGCTGGGCATCTGCTTCCTAGCGGCCGCCGATTTCCGTTACGGACGAATAGAAATCATTTCCCGATGCGCGGTGCCACAGCCCGGTTCATGTGGTGAACTCCTTTAGATGGTCGCGGGGAATCCCTGATGAAGCGTCGCGCGATAGAGACTTAACTACCTCCAAATTCAGAGAAGAGCGTCCCAGTCCGGAACGATTTCTAAAACCCGTAGATCGGGGTCGTTCGTCGCATTCCACTATCGTCATCTTTACACATTTGGGCGCTCGCGTAGAGTTGCGGTTGTGCGCACCTTCTGCGGCCACGCTGGAACTGCGGTCCGAAGCAAAACGCCGGCATGAAAGAAACGGTAACAGAGCGAAGAAATTGCAAGCGGTTTCGTCTGCGCCTTGCCGTGGTCTTCTCCTGGCGCGATGAGGACGGGATCTTGCAGAGCAGTGACGGCTGCAGCTGCAACATAAGCAGCCGTGGCATCTACGTACGAACAAAATGCGCGCCGCGCCCAGGGAATTCGGTGGAGATGAACGTATTTCTTCCTCAACCTGCATTCGATATTCGCACGGTCGAGATTCACGCGAAGGGTCAAGTTACACGAGTCGACCAGGGCGCGCGAGCTCAGCTCTGCGGATTTGCGGCGATGAACCGGACGGTTCTTATTCGCGAGCCCCTGGAGCACGTGCTTGAGCAGAAAGATGGCGCGGTGCAGAGTTCGACGACGCCACTGAGAGTCCGAGACATCGGGCTACATCGTTCTTGAGTGTTCTAGAGGGCGGTAACGAAACAGAACTCGCTTCGGGGGCGAGTGCACGTGAGAAGGGCTTCATACCCGCCCATAAAGCACGGATCTTTGGTCTTCAGGTGCCGGATGTAGGGGAAAGGAAAATTTGGGAGTCAAAGGGCGGTAGCTTGTCCATGGATCTCAACATTGTACGTTCTGAACACGGTCGCGAAGCGATAGGGCCAGACTCTCGTCTCCCCTGGTTCGCCGTCCGGGTGAAATCAAACTATGAAAAGCCCGTATCGGCCGTTCTCCGGGGCAAAGGCTTCGAGGAGTTTTTACCAACCTATCGCGCCAAGCGGCAATGGTCAGATCGGATCAAGGTGCTCGATCTTCCTCTCTTTCCCGGCTATTTGTTCTGCCGGATAGATCTGAGCAGGCGACTGCCGCTCTTGACGACACCAGGCGTTCTCTACCTGGTGGGAAAAGGAAGAATTCCGGAACCGGTGGATGACACAGAAGTGATGGCTATTCAATCCGTCGTGCGCTCCGGTCTTCCTGCTCTGCCGTGGCCTTCCGTCGTTGTCGGGCAGAAGGTTCGCCTGGAGCGGGGGCCGCTACGCGGGATTGAAGGCGTGGTCGCCAAAATCGCCGATCAACATCGAATTTACGTAAATGCGACGCTCCTGCAAAGATCCGTTTCAGTGCAAGTGGATTCTGATTGGGTAAGCACCTTGGACGGCCCCAACTCCGTCCTCGCAGCTTGAACGTTCGGTTTATCTCCAGGGTTGTTGCCACTCGACTACAGCGGCCGATCCGGTTCGAAGAGCCGGAGCAAGCGAGCTAGACAAATTGATGGTGAGGAAAATGCAAAACGCAAAATCAGTGTGCATGATGGTTCTTTTCGTTCTTCTGCTGGCCACCGTCCATTTGGGCGCTCAGCAGAGAGTTACGCCGGTGCAGCCCGCTCCGGCTGGGCAACTCCCTGCTGTTTCACAAACTGCTCCGGCGACGGGCAGAACACTGCTCCAGCCACGGACCAGAACACGGCTCCGGCACCCGCGCCCTCAACCTATCTCCTGGGGCCGGACGATCTGATCGTGATCCAGGGTCTCGAAATGGAAGAAATCGTGAACAAGCCCTATCGGATTGATCCTGAGGGGTACATCAGTGTGCCCATGCTCGGCAGGATCAAAGCGGGGGGTATGACTGTCGGCGATTTTGAGACCGAACTGAATCAAACCGCCTCCAAATATGTTCGCAATCCCCAGCTCGTGGCGAGCGTGACGGAATTCCACAGCCAACCCATTTCTGTCGTGGGGGCCGTGAATCTGCCGGGCGCGCAACAGCTGCAAGGCAAGAAAACGCTGATGCAAGTGATCTCGATGGTGGGCGGATTCCGCGCTGATGCAGGAAACAGGCTCAGCATTGCGCGCGAATTACAATGGGGCGTCATTCCGCTACCGAACGCCACAACCGATCCTTCCGGTAAGTACAGCATTGTCGACATCAGCATTTCAGAGTTACTGCAGGGGAGGCATCCTCAGCTCAATATCCTGATCATGCCCAATGACGTCATCACCGTTCACGTTGCCGAAACCGTTTACGTCGTGGGCGATGTACACAAACCGGGAGGATTTGTGCTGGGCGAGCACAAAAACATGACCGTACTGCAGGCCGTGGCAATGGCTGAGGGCATCTACGGAACCTCCGATTCCAAGCATTCCCGCATCATCCATCACGCTGCAGACGGTAGCGTGCGTAGCGAGACCCCAGTGAACGTGAAGATGATTCTGTCCGGTAAGTCCGAAGACTTGCCGCTCGATGGAGGCGACATCCTGTTTGTGCCCGGCAGCCTGAGCAAGAAGGTCGGACTCAAGACAGCAGAGGCCGCCATCCAAACAGCGAGCGGACTGGCAATCTGGCGTTTCTAGCAGGAATCAATTCCAAAATCGGGCTACAAAAATCCAAAGGATATAGGACGTGAGCGATGAATTCATCCGATGCGAATGACAGCCCATCAAAGGCTGTGCCGTTACTGCCCGTCGGAGGCCAACTTGTGCCTTCGAGTTATACGCCAGCAAAGTGGGTTCCGGCCGAGGTCATAGACGACAATCCGAGCTTCAGCCTGCTGGACTACTGGGAAGGGATCCGGCGGTACAAGCTCATGATTCTGGCATTTGTCGCCATGGGAGCCATGGGCGGTCTCATTCTGAGTTTTCTCCAGACGCCCATGTACCGCGCTCATACGAGCCTCGAGGTCGAGGATCTGAACGAAAACTTTCAGAACCTAAAGGACACATGACCCGACGGCGCAGATTCCGTCCGCGGAATCTTATTTCCAGACACAGGTCAAGATTCTGCAGAGCCGCGAGATGATTGAGCTGGTCATCGACAAGCTCAATCTGATGCAGAGCATGGCTCCGCATAAGCATTTCTGGTCCGGATGGATTCATCACAACGCAGAGCCGAATCCTGCTCTTCAGCGAGAGCAAGTGGTGGATGGCATTCAGAAGAACCTGACCGTGCAGGCGTGGGGAGAGTCGCGAACGGCGGAAATTTTCTACCAGTCCCCTGATCCTAAGCTTGCTTCGGATGTAGCAAACACGCTCGTGCAGACGTTCATCGACGAGAGCCGCGAGATCCGCTGGAACTCCACGCAGAATACAGCCGAGTGGCTGACTGGCCATTTGAAAGAGCTGCAGAAGAGCCTGGACAGTTCCGAAGCCAA
The DNA here is from genome assembly GCA_963804535.1 of uncultured Acidobacteriota bacterium. Taxonomy (GTDB): domain Bacteria; phylum Acidobacteriota; class Terriglobia; order Acidiferrales; family UBA7541; genus Palsa-189. The sequence goes on along the minus strand of CAWDQT010000031.1, from coordinate 33,336 downwards.
GCTCCAAGACTTCGCGCGGTCCACGGGTATCATGCTCAGCTCCGATAAGCAGGATGTGGCTGGACATAACATCTCCGAAGATAAGCTGAAGCAAATCCAGGATGAGCTTTCCCGCGCACAGGGGGACCGAACCCAAAAGCAAGCGGACTACGAGACGATCAAAAATATGCCCGTCGAATCGCTCTCGCCGACCCTCAATAATCCGACACTGCAAAACTATCTCGTAAAAATGGGGGACCTGAAGAGCCAACTCGCCAATCTTTCCGCCACCTATACCCCGGAGCACTACAAAGTGCTTCAGGTGCAGGCGCAAATCGCCGATTTGCAGAAATCGATCGACGCAGAGCGCGCCGGCATCCTCCGGCATACCCAGGAAGATTACCAATCTGCAAAGAGACGGGAAGACATGCTGACCACCGCCTACACGGAGCAGGCCAGGACCGTGTCCGACATGGCGGGTAAAACGATTCAGTACCAAAACCTCCAGCACGACGTCGATACCAACCGCGAGCTTTACGACGCACTTCTCCTAAGAATCAAACAAGCTGGCTTGGCCGCTGCTATGCGCTCGAGCAACGTGGTGGTGGTCGATCAAGCAAAACCGCCGGTGCTCCCGTTCCGTCCCAATTTCCCGATGAACACGGCGTTAGGCCTGGTGACGGGCCTGTTTGTCGGCGTGGGATTTGTGCTCATGCGCGACCGGTTCAACCGGAATATCGAATCTCCCGGCCTTTCACCGGCATATCTGAGGCTTCCTGAACTAGGTGTCATTCCGGCGGCGAGGTTAACTTCGCGCCGCATCGCATGGCTCCCGGCATCGACTAGGGTGCCGCTCCAGCTCAAAGGCGCCGACGCCGCATCCAGGGAACATGCCAATTTGGCGGAGGCCTATCGCGCGACGCTGACCTCGATTCTTCTGCCCACGTTGCATGGACAAGGCCCGCGGGTTCTTGTTCTCACCAGCCCCGAGGCCGGGGCGGGTAAGACAACCGTCACCAGCAATCTGGGCATGGCCACAGCCGAAATCGGCCGCCGCGTCCTGCTCATCGATGCGGATTTGCGACGTCCGCGTCTGCATCGGCTCTTCGAGATCCCGAATAGCTTCGGACTCACCGATATCTTGAGAATAACCACACCCTTGGAAGAAATTCCGGTAAACCAGTTGGTGCGACAAACCAAAATTCCAGGCCTCTGTCTCGTGCCCAGTGGACCGACGACCGACGGACTTACGAGTCTGCTCTACTCTCCGCGGCTGACCGAGTTCCTGGAGCGCGTGGCGAAGGAGTTTGACCTGGTGTTGATCGACGCTCCACCGATGCTGTATTTCGCGGATGCTCGCGTGCTCGGCCGCCATTCCGACGGAGTGATTCTGGTTCTGCGCTCCGGCCAAACCAAGCGCGACGCCGCCATACTGGCTCGCCAGCGTTTCGACGAAGACGGCACTTGCGTATTGGGGACGATTCTCAACAGTTGGGACTTGAAGAACCCCCGTTCGCCATACGCTTACGCGTACAACGATGCCTACAAGTACAACCCAGCGTAGAGGGTGAAAGCTTTCAGCAGCGCGTCTGATCTGATCGCGAGGTTGGCTCAGACGCGCCGGCAAGCCGAAGCCAAGAGATGACCCGTTTCATTTTCTTAATTAACAGATCGATCATTTTCGGCTTGCTCATCAGTGTGACAGCGACGAAGTTGACCGTAAAATCACTTTCGCCCCGCAGGGAAATGCTGCGGGCCCAGCATCCAGAACTTTATCCACAGGCTGCTTTGTCCGCTGAGGTTTCGAGTTCTCAAGGATTGTCATGAAACATCGTGTTCTTCACGTCTTGGCAAACTTAGGCGCCGGCGGCGCTGAGCGAATGGCGGTTCACATCGTCCTCGGTTTGAATCGCCAGCGATTTGAACCCGCCGTAGTCGCCTTCAGTGGGCGCTACGGCTCGGATTTGGAACAGCAGCTCGATCAAGCCGGCGTAAAGACGTGGTTCCTTGGAAAGGGACCGGGATTTGATTGGCGAACCTACTATCGTTTGCACCGCGTGTTTAAGGAGTTCCGGCCGGACATCGCCCATACTCACGTTCACGTGATGCGATATGCCTTCCCATCTCTGGTGCATTTCAAGCCACGCCTGATGGTGCACACGGTAAACAACATCGCAGAATGCGAAATCGAGCCGCGGGCCCGCTGGCTGCAGCGCCTTGCGTACCGGCGAGGCGTGATCCCAGTAGCCGTCGCGCGGGAAGTCGCGGCAAGCCTGGAACGCGTGTATGGAATCGGCAATTCTCGCGTCGTTTGGAACTGTATTCCGACCGATCTGTACGCATCCCCACAAACTCCTCGCGAAGCATGGCGCGCCAAACAAGGATTTTCGAACGAAGACGTTCTTTTCGTCTGCGTCGCACGATTCGCGCCGCAGAAAAATCATGACTTGCTCATTAGCGCCTTTGCCAAAGGACCTGCCTCGGATCCGAGGGCGCATCTCGTACTTGCCGGACAGGGTGCGCTGCGAGCGCAATTGCAGGTGCGCGTGAATCAGTTAGGCCTGACCAATCGTGTGCATTTCCTGGGACTGCGAACAGATATCCCAGACGTCCTGGGGGCGGCGGACATTTTCGTTCTAAGCTCGGACTATGAGGGCAATCCCCTTTCCGTCATCGAAGCAATGGCAGCGGGACTGCCCATAGTAAGCACTGCGGTGGGTGGCGTGCCGGAGTTATTGCAAAACGGCAAGGAAGGTTTTATCGTGCAGCCGGGCCATGCCAACGGGCTTTCTGAGGCGATGATGACGTTGTTGAACGATAGTAACTTGCGTCGGGCGATGGGTGGTGCCGCCGCCGTGAGAGCAAAGGCAAAGTTTGACGTGTCCGCAATGGTTAGAGCCTATGAGGAGCTCTACGAGGAAGTATCGGCTCCTTACCGAACCTGGGGTCCCTTTCATTTCAGCCCCAAATCGACGCCCTCGCGAGAAGACCTCGGAGCGTGAGAAACCAATGAATGTTCTAGTCACCGGCGGCGCTGGGTACATCGGCAGCCAGACGGCGAAAGCCCTGGCAGGCAACCACTACCGGCCCATTGTTGTTGACGATCTCTCGACAGGCCATGCGCACAATGTCAGGTGGGGAACGTTCGTCCGGACAAATCTTTCGGATACGGCCGCCGTTCGCAATATTTTAAAAGAACACAAAATCGAATCGGTAGTCCACTTTGCGGGCAGCGCCTTGTTGGGCGAATCGGTAGCTCGGCCTCTTGCATATTTCCAAAACAATGTTGGCGGAACCCTCAGCCTGCTTCAAGCAATGCTGGATACCGGTGTCAAAGACATTGTGTTCTCGTCTACCTGCGCGACGTATGGATTACCGCAGGCCGTACCGATCACAGAAGATGAGCGGCAGAAACCGATTAATCCCTACGGCGAATCGAAGCTGGCCATCGAACGAATTCTGGAGTGGATGGGCCAGGCACGACAGCTTCGCTGGGTAGCTCTGCGCTATTTCAACGCCGCGGGCGCCGACCTGGAAGGCGAACTGGGCGAAGAGCACGAGCAGGAAACTCACTTAATTCCTCTGGCGATTGGCGCAGCTCTGAGGCAGCGTGAACGCCTGCAAATCTTTGGAACGGATTACCCCACACCCGACGGCACCGCAGTTCGCGACTATATTCACGTTGCTGATCTGGCCTCCGCACACATTTGTGCGTTGCAATATCTCAACCGCGGAGGCGCAAGCCGCGCCTTCAATCTTGGAACTGGCAAAGGGGCATCCGTGCGGGAAGTGGTCGCGATGGTACAAACCGTGAGCGGGCAGACGGTCCCAAGCGTCGAAGCTCCTCGCCGCCCTGGCGATCCACCAGTCCTGGTTGCGAGTCCGAAGCTCGCGCGGGAATTGCTTCAATGGGAACCTTACTACTCATCCTTGGAGACTATCGTAGAAAGCGCTTGGCGTTGGCATTCTGGCGCCTCAAGCCGAGCGGACCTGCAGACATCAACATCCAAAGTTTCCTCGTAGAGTTACACAAGAAAAACTTAGCGTTACTGCCTTTCAACTCATTGTTCATCTGCTTGTTCGAGTGACTCTGATTCATTTCGAGCACTGCTTCTGACGAGAGTGCCTATGCGAACACGATTCATTCTGCGGTTCGACGATATTTGTCCGACGATGAATTGGCGTATCTGGCGTCTTCTCGAGCGTGATTTATTTGGATTGAACATCAAGCCGCTGATGGCCGTGATCCCGGACAATCGGGATAGAGAGCTAATGGTCAGCGCTCCCGGCGTCGGTGATTTCTGGAACAGCGTACGCTCATGGCAAGAACATGGTTGGACCGTTGGCCTGCACGGCTATCAACACCGCTACCTCACAAACCTGGCCGGTATGTACGGCCGAATCCCGCGTAGCGAATTTGCGGGGCTGCCGTACGAGATTCAGGAGATCAAGCTGCGCAATGCCGTCCGCATCTTCCGTGAACAACGCGTCTCACCGGAAGTGTGGGTAGCTCCTGCACATTCTTTCGATGCTACGACTGTGTCCATTCTTTCCGAGCTCGGCGTGCGAATTATCAGCGACGGCTATGCGATCTATCCATACCAGGATGCCGAGGGAGTCACCTGGATTCCGCAGCAGTTCGGGAAATTCCGCAAACTGCCCTTCGGAGTGTGGACCATTTGCTGTCATTTCAACTCCTGGACGGACGTCGAAACGGATCGCTTCCGGCGAGATCTGCGCAAATACCGTCGCCACTTCACGGCTGTGTCTGACGTGGTGAAGTCTTATCGTGAACGCCGCCGCAATTGGCTGGATCTGAGCGCCAGCAGGCTGCTGGACTTTGGACTTCGTATCGGTCGGCCAATACGCGAGAACTTCCGGCGAACCCGAACCGAACTGCCGGAGTTGCGCGTTGCAGCCTCCCATCCGCTGGGCATAGATGACGAATACTAATTAGCTGACAGTTTTCGAGCGAATCTTCCAAGGACGACAGACAATTCAAATGGAATCTTCAGTTAACTCAAGGTCGGCAGGGCCGGGCTATGGAGCCTTCGTAATCTCTCTCGATTTTGAGCTCCACTGGGGCGTGCGCGACCATGAGCGGCCCAATGGACCTTACGGCCCGAACCTGCTTGGCGCACGGAAAGCTATTCCGCGTCTGCTCGAGCTGTTCGAACGCTATGGCATTTCCGCCACTTGGGCGATTGTCGGTTTTCTTTTTGCCAGGTCGAGGGAAGAACGGCGCAAATTCGAACCTGCATTGCGTCCCTGCTATTACGATCAGTCTCTAGACGCATATGCGGAGCCGATCGGCAACGGCGAAGACGACGATCCGCTGCACTTCGCTCCGAGCCTCATCGACCAGATACAGCGCTGCCCGCAACAAGAAATCGCCACGCATACCTTTTCCCATCATTACTGCCGGGAACCGGGCCAGACAGTCGATACTTTCAGGGCCGATCTCAACAGTGCTATAGCCATCGCAGCGGAGCGAGGAATTCAATTTCGCTCCATCATTTTTCCCCGCAATCAGGTGAATCCGGAGTACACGCAGGCTGTCCTCGATGCAGGAATTACCTGCTACCGAGGCTCCGAGCACGGGTGGATGCATCGCGGAATTACGCGTCGCGAGAGGACGCTTGGTTTGCGCGTGGCACGCGTGGCGGATACGTATATCGATATATCCGGGAACCGGATTGCCCGTTGGAACGAAATTCTCGAGCCAAGCGGATTGTGCAATGTCCGCGCCAGCCGTTTCCTGTGGCCGTACCGGCCAGGTTTAAAGAGGCTCGAAGAGAAGCGCCTGAAGCGAATGATTGATCAGGTCAGACTCGCGGCGCTGGAAGACGGCATCTTCCATATCTGGTTCCATCCGCATAATTTTGGCGTCCACTTGGAACAGAACCTTCGGGTTCTGGAAACAATTCTTCAAGAATTCGCGTTTGCCCGGGAGCGCTACGGCATGCGTTCCCTCTCCATGGATACCGTCGCGCGCATGGTCCGCGAAGGATTTCGGCTCTCTACCGTTCAAGACGAAAATACAGTTCCGCCTACAGCGCAGAAGGAATCGGTGCCCGCATGAAAATCACACACATCATCACGGGTCTGGCTGCAGCCGGCGCAGAGACCGTCCTCTATCATTTGCTGGCTGCTTTGGATCGACAGGAGTATCAGAGCGAAGTCATCTCGCTGACCGACCGAGGTGCAACCGCCCCGAAAATTGAAGCTCTAGGCGTTCCCGTTCGCGCCCTGAGCATGATGCGGAGCGTGCCTAACCCCCTCGCTATTCGCCGCATCGCCAAGATACTTCGGCGCTCGCGTCCCCACATCGTGCACACCTGGATGTATCACTCCAATCTGCTCGGAGGGCTGGCAGCGCAGGCTGCCGGAGGAATTCCGGTGATTTGGGGAATTCATCACTCCAGAATCGATTCCAGCGATACGAAGCGCTTTACCGTGTGGACGGTGCGCGCCTGCGCGTGGTTCTCCAAACAATTGCCCGCTCGCATCATTTGCTGTGCCAATTCCTCAGAATCAGCCCATATCCAATTGGGGTATGACGCCGAGAAGATGGAGGTGATTTATAACGGGATCGACAGCGAAGTCTTTCGGCCTAACCCAGAGGCGCGGCTGGCCTTACGCTCTTTCGTGGGCATACCGCCGGACTCCTTGCTCATTGGCATGGCGGGGCGACTGCATCGCCATAAAGATCATAGCAATTTCTTCGCGGCTGCCCGTCTGCTCCGTGCCGAGCTTCCGGATGTCCACTTCGTTCTCTGCGGCGAGGGTCTGGAGCCCGACAGCCCCAAACTAGCTGCGGAAGTTGCTGATGGTTTGCAAGGTCACTGTCACCTCATAGGGCAGCAACGTGAAATGCCGGCGTTTTATTCCGCACTGGATATCGCCGCGAATTCCTCTTTGAGCGAAGCTTTTCCGCTGGCGGTCGGCGAAGCCATGGCCTGCGGCATTCCCTGCGTAGTGACGGACGTGGGCGATTCGCCTGCCATCGTTGGCGACACGGGCAGAATCGTGCCGGCGCGGGAGCCCGCCTTGATGGCGTCGGCTTGGCGCGAATTGATCGATGCGGGCGCGGAAACGCGGCGCATGCTAGGTGATGCAGCTCGGGAGCGAGTCGTCACACACTTCAGCGTGAAGCAGTTCTCGCAGCGATACGAGGCTTTGTATCGAAATGTTGGAAACCGAATCTGCGGTCATCAGAAAATCTCACTGGCTAAACCCGAAGCCTCGGTAACCAGCCAAGCGCCGTAGCGTCGATACTTGCGAAAGCTCAGAGCAATTGGTCCCGTACGAAGTAATCAAGTGAATTCGCCTTCTTCAACAGATCACTCAATTTTGCCCTGGAGGGTGCGGAGCCCGCGAGCATGAAACCTCAGCCTCGAATTGTATTTGTGGACAATAGCTTCGAGTCCTTTCACCGGGACCGTATGCAATTGGTGCAGGCCGCACGCGACCTTGGCTTGGAAATTCACGTGGCCGCCCCGCGCAGCTGCGCCGACGCCGATTCCGCGAATAAAGCTTTTACATTTCATGCCATTCCCATGACACGCAAGGGCACCAGCATGTGGAAAGAACCGGCAACGGTCCTCGCCTTACTGCGCCTGTATCGGAGCCTTCGTCCGAGCCTGGTTCATCACTTGCGCCTAAAACCCGTATTGTACGGAAGCCTCGCCGCAAAGTTGGCGGGTGTTCCCGCCGTGGTGAATACCCTCACCGGCCTGGGATTTCTCTTCACCGAACGATCGGAAAAAACCAGCCCCGTGCGCAAATGGGTGGAGATGGGGTGCCGGCGTGCATTCCGTCACCCGAATCTTCGGGTCGTCTTTCAGAATCCGGACGATCGCGCGTTCTTCATTCGCACCGGAATTCTCACCGGAGAACAAGCCGCTGTGATCAAGGGCTCTGGAGTAGATCTCTCCGTCTATCGTCCTTCACCCGAGCCTGAAGGCGTGCCCGTCGTGATTCTGGCCTCGCGCATGCTTTGGGACAAAGGAGTAGCGCAATTCGTCGAGGCTGCGCGAATTTTGAAAAGCCAAGGCGTACAGGCGAGATTCGCTTTAGCCGGAGCACCCGATCCGGATAATCCGGCTGCGATCCCCTACGAACAATTGGAAGTGTGGCAAGAATCCGGCGAGATCGAATGGTGGGGCCTGCAGGACTCTCAGAACATGCCGGGCGTGCTCGCGAGGTCGCATATTGTGTGCCTGCCTTCGTACCGAGAAGGAATTCCTCGCATTTTGATCGAAGCGGCGGCGGCTGGGCGGCCTATCGTGACGACGGACGCGCCGGGCTGCCGCGAACTCGTTCGACCCGGCGTGAACGGCATCATCGTGCCCTCCCGCGATACCTCTTCGTTGGTCAGTGCTCTGCGTTTTCTGATCGAGAATCCGGAAACAAGAATTACCATGGGCGCTAACAACCGCCAGATCGCAGTCCAGGAATTTTCGCAGGAATTGGTCATTTCCCAATTCATAGCCGTCTACCGCGATCTTTTGCGAGCCGTTTCTATTGGGCCTCGCGCTCCGAGTCAAGCACCAACCGGGGCAAAGCAAAAGCTGCGCAGCGTTCCGGGCTCTGCACTCCCGGCTCAGCTGCGATCGCAGGGTAGATCTTGATCCCGAGGATCTAGATGGAACTTCAAGGAAAGTGGACAAAGAGGTGCTTTGACCTGATCGTTGCGGCGATTGCGCTTGCTATCGTCGCTCCGGCATTGGCATTGATTGCCCTGATGATCAAAGTATCCTCACGCGGACCGGTGCTCTACCGTGGGACGCGCGTGGGCTTGGACGGAAAGCTCTTTCCCATGCTGAAATTCAGGACCATGGTCGTGGATGCCGAATCGCTCGGCGGTTCCGCGACTGCGGCCGACGATCCGCGCCTCACTCGTTTCGGCAAATTCCTGAGGCGCTATAAGCTTGACGAATTGCCACAGCTCCTTAACGTGCTGCTCGGCGATATGAGTTTCGTGGGTCCGCGGCCGGAAGTCGAAAAATATGTGAACCTCTATTCACCCGAAGAAAAAGCAATTCTTACGGTTCGCCCCGGAATCACGGATTGGGCATCGATTTGGAACTCGAATGAAGCGGCCGTGCTCGAAGGCAGTCGCGACCCTGAGAGAACCTACGAGGAGCTGATCCGTCCGACGAAGCTTGCTCTTCAACTTCTTTACGTAAGGAACCATTCGTTTTTTGTGGATTTGAAAATTCTCTTCCACACCGCACTTAAGCTAATTGACGAGGACTGGGTCCCGAAAGAGCTCAAGCCTTATGGAAGAGTAAAGCGCTATCGGATGACTTCGCCAGCTTCGATCTGAAAGTCTCGCTCGCGGCGATTGCCTCCGTCATCGATCGCTCCGCACGTGACCGCAAGGTTTTCGGATAAAAGAAGAAGAGGGCTAGTTACGAAATGCAAGCTGATTTCAAGCTCTCCCACGTCGCCATGCGCGTGCTTTCAGACCTCACCAGCATTCATCTATGCATGATCGCCGCTCTGGCCATCAGCGTTTGGCATCCTGGCCTGATTTCGACACGAATCCAACTTCGGCCGGAGGATGCCGTTCACTATTACGTTTCGGTGTTCCTCCTGCTCTCGCTTCTATTTCCTGCAGTTTTTCTACTGAGCGGACTGTATAGCAACTCACCGACTGATGGAGTTCCGAGAGGGATAACCCTCTTCCGCGGCGTTGCACTTAGCCTCTTACTCTTCTCTATCGTTAGTTTTGCGCTATACCGCCGGCAGCAAGCGCCGCAGGGTTTTATCCCGCTATTTTGCGGTCTGGCGATAATTTCGTTGTGGCTACCTCGGATTGTCAAAGGCGCGTTGCGGCGAAAATCTGAAATGAAGGCGAGCGATATAGTGAGACGTCCAAACCATGATGGAGCTGTGTTGATTTTAGGCGGCGCGGGCTATATCGGCTCTTGCCTGGTACGAAAGCTGCTCGCTGCAGGCCGGAAAGTCCGCGTAATGGATAGCCTGATTTATGGTGATTATTCGCTGCATGACGTTCTGGGGCACCCCAACCTCGAAGTGCGCGTGGGCGACTGCCGAAAACTGCAGGATGTGGTCGCTGCGGTAAAAGATACGGATTCAGTTATTCACCTTGCGGCGATTGTGGGTGATCCCGCCTGTGAGGTGGACCGCCAGACATCCCGCGAAACAAACTATGCCGCCACGCGGATGCTCATCGAGGTGGCCAAAGGAAACGGCAACTGCCGGCTGATTTTTTCCTCGAGCTGCAGTGTCTACGGCGCTACCGACCTGCTCATGGATGAGTATTCGAATGTGGTACCGATCTCGCTTTATGCACAGACAAAAGTGGATTCCGAAGAAGCGCTCCTCGAGGCGCGGTCCCCGGATTTCCACCCTGTCATCCTGCGGCTGGCGACGGTTTTTGGCCTTTCTTACCGCACCAGATTTGATTTGATCGTGAACCTTCTGACGGCGAAAGCCCATTCCGAAGGCATGATCACCATCTTCAACGGAACGCAGTGGCGCCCATTCATTCACGTACAAGACGTCGCCGATGGCATTTGCCAGGTGCTCTCCGCCCCAATCGATGTGGTTAGCGGCGAGACTTACAATCTCGGCGACTCACGGATGAATTTCACGCTGGGACAACTCGCTGAGAAGGTGTCAGCGGAGATCCCTGCTACGCGTGTGGAGTACGTTGAAAATTCAGATCGCAGAAATTATCGGGTTTCTTTCGAAAAGATTCGCAATCAGATCGGTTTCGAATGCCAGTGGACCCTGGAGGACGGCGTCCGCGAAATCAAGCGCGCTTTTGAAAGCAAATTCATCACCGATTACCGGGATGCTCGATACTCCAACCTGCAATTCCTGAAGCTCTGCGGCACGCCGGTGTGCAAAGACGAACTGGACAGGCACTTGATGGCAGCCTTGGCTAACATACCTGCTCCTGCTCGGCAGTCATCGACCATTTGGACGCCTTCAACCGCGGCTGTCCGCCGATAGGAATTCAGGCGAGGTGAAGTTCTACGACTCCGACGAAGCGTTATCGTGCTCGAAACGATATGCGAGATCGGCGTCCAGAAAGCTTAGGACAGAAAACTCATCTGTCGGCAATTCGGCGCACCGTCCTCGCATGGCGTAGAAAGGAAGATTGCCGTACCGAAGAAACCCGCTGCCTTCGAAGTAATGTGGCGAGATCACTTTCTTTGTGCGAGGCGATTGCGAATAGCGCGACACATCCCTGGCTGTAGACGAATGAGACGATCGCGCCGATGAGCCTTTCCATTTGTTCGCAATCATGTGTCTCGCCGCAGAAAACAAAACGCCAGAATTTCGGCGAGAGTCGGGACCTCCAAATCAGTGCTGCGGTTCGCAGCGGCGACTCCGAAGATATCCAGCAACTCCAGCAGCTGATGCCGGGACATCGCCCAAACTGCCATTCAAGAAATTCGGAATCATACAAGGGACGCCAATCCCCCTGAGGAGCGGCGTCGGCGAGCGACATCACACGAGGTGAAAGCCCGGAATCGATCGTAATCTCGCTTTTGCTCAGACCGCGAACCCAGCGCAGGGGGATTTGCTGCAGAGTTTGCTGCTGGTTCAGCAGGTCTCGAAGCTTTCCCTTCGGTAAACGCGCAAATATGCTGCCCAGCCGCAACGGCATTACGAAACTGACGCCTGCATCCGGGACCGTGCGATCGGCCAGACGAGGAAAGAGCCGGCGGGTATTTTCATTTCCGCCTAGGTTGAAGATGCCATCGTAGAGTTCGCGCGCGCGCTTCACCAGCATAAGTCCCATGCCGCCCTGCCCTGGGTCGACGGACCAGTCGCAAGACCAGGCGCACTCGGCGTGAACTTGGTCTTTCGCGAGACGAAACGGAATGAGGCCCAGAAAGCCCGCGACTTGATTGTCTCTCACCAACACGACGCCCCGTTCTTGGTGGCGATTGAAAGACGGATCGAAATATTTCCAATCGACGATCTCGGGCAGAATTTGGCGAGCGAGCAGGTATTTCTTAACTGCGGCGGGATCTGCTTCGCTCATGGCCATCAATCCCGAACGCATGTCAGCGGCAAGGATGCAGAAAAATGCTGGGCGTTTGAGGGCGCATGAACGCTAACGTCGCTTTTCGGAGGCCGGGCCGTTAGGAGCTTTTGAGCCTGAGGAGATGCGATCGATCTCCGCTCCTAGTTGATGCCGAACTGATTCGACAGCCTCGGCATCTTGCGACCAGTGGGCCCAGTCCCCAGCAACAGTTTTGACCAGAGCGAGCGCCCAATCGCCTCGATTAAGCTTTTTCAGGATTTCGACGTATTCAAAATCTTCCACGCTTTTGCGAATCCATTTCAGCCTGATTGAAGGGACAAAGGCTTCGCTGCCCACTTCGGCACCAGGATAAACGAGCCAGCCTTCGCCCGGCGGCTCAGGCTTGCCGTTTTCGATATAGGTGATGTTGTTCCACGGATCTTTTGTGGGACCGACGGCCCACGAGTTCACAGACCAGTAGAGCAATCCAGTAGCGCCCACGCTCTGGTTCAAGAAACCGTAGATGCGGTAATTGATCGGCCGAAAATCGATCTCCCATTTGGGCGAGAAATTATCCTGAACAATAGCTGTATAGGACCAAACGCGGTCGCCTTTTTTCAGGGCGGCGGCAACATCCGCGGCATTCGAAACGAACTGCTTTGGAAGCAGAACCCAGATATCCGCAACGGAATGGCCAGTACCCGAGCCGTCGTCAAGAAGCTCGGGCAGCGGGATCGCTGTCAAAAGGGTAATCAAACCGGCCTGCCGGGCGTTTCGCGCCCACTGCTTCAGAATCGGGAAGATATTCGGACAGTCGGAAATTTCGTCGCCGAGATGGAGATATAGAGGCAGGTCCGGCTGATGCTTGGCCTTGAGCGACAACAGATCAGTAACCGAAGGCGCGGGCGGCTGTTTGCAATTGCCGTAAGTGGCATGCTGAAAGTATTCGACACGCGCAATCTTTAGACCAAGTTGCTCCATAAACTGCATCTCGTACCGCGGATCGATTGATACAGGCATGATTTTGTGCCGGAGCAGCACTTCCTGATTCTGCTTCTCATCGCCGTAGAAGACGCGCGGATTGCTGCTCGTATCGTTGTCAATATTGAACGCGGAAAGAAGCGATGGACTGCGGGGCAGCTCAAAGTTCCACACATTGACGATGAGCGACACTGTGGCTTTGCCTTGATCCGAAGTGACAGTGACTGTTCCGCTGTACTTGCCCGGCCTTGTTTCGCGTTCGACAAAGACATCGATCCAGACCGGCTGATTGCTCGATTGCGCCACATCAAAGGGCACTGCTCTTAGCGTTCGGCCCTTTGCGGTGAATGGAATCAGCGCATCAGGATACCAACCAGGGCCGAGCGGCCGGTTCGTGCCGCCGCGATCGGGGCTGCCTTGCGTGATCTGCACATAATGCTCGCGATAAAGCGTCAGACTGGCTTTAGTAATGCGACCGCGTTCGCCCTCCAAATCGGAAATGGCAACGTTTACGTTCTTGAGCCCGCTGGGCGGAGCGCGCACAACCACCTGGAAAGATTCGTATTCGCCCCGGCCAGCCCAAAGCTCGATTTCTCGCCGATTGCCGGGAGCTTCGTCGCGTGCGACTCGCGTGAGAGCCGGCACGACCCAAACCGTCGGACCGGACTGTGCATGTGAAGCCGGTGTCTCCAAAGCTAGAAACACGGACAATCCGGCGAGAAGCCAGAAGCTTCGCCGTGTAGATCTGTTCATGACTGGTTTGCCTTTTAGAGCGGGCCGCGAAGTCTAACATAGCGAGATCACCTGAAAAGATCAGGGAGTTCCCGTACCTGACAAGGTAGTTGCGAGCATTTACCAAGGCTAACGAAATTGCTCAAGTACGTGACGACAGAGGAGAAACGGAATGGCCGCGAACGATGAGCTGCAAATTGAGATCTTCTCCACCACGCCGCAATCCAAGGATCGTCCGCGCGAAACGTATGTCCAGCAGATCATCGATGTAGCGCGCTGGAGCGAAGAGGCCGGATGTACGGCGATTTTGGTGTATACCGATAACTCGCTGGTCGACGCCTGGCTCGTCTCCCAAATCATTATCCAGAACACCAAGAAGCTCTGTCCTCTGGTCGCCGTGCAGCCCGTTTACATGCATCCCTACACGGTCGCAAAGATGGTCTCGACCTTCGGGCACCTTTATCAGCGGCGCATCTACCTCAATCTCGTCGCCGGCGGGTTTAAAAACGACCTGACCGCATTGAATGACACTACGCCACACGACGAGCGCTACACCCGATTAATCGAATACACCACGATTATCAGAATGCTTTTGTCGAGTCCCGATCCGGTCACGTTCACGGGAAAGTATTACAAAGTGCAAGGACTGCGCATGACGCCTCCGCTGGACCCGGAACTTTTTCCGGGGTTGCTGATCTCCGGTTCCTCGGAAGCGGGCCTTGCCGCGGCGAAGGCCATCGGCGCGACGCCCGTTCAATATCCAAAACCTGCCAAGGAGTATGAATCCGCGCCGCCGAACTCGGATAAGGCCGGAATTCGCGTGGGCATCATCGCAAGGCCCACCAGCGCGGAGGCGTGGAGCGTCGCAATCGAACGATTTCCCGGCGATCGCAAAGGGCAACTCGCCCATCAGCTCGCTATGCGCCTCTCGGATTCGGTTTGGCATAAGCAGCTGTCCGAAATGGCGCAGGCAAATGGCGACCTGCAGGGCGTCTACTGGATGTGGCCTTTCGAAAATTACCAGACATTTTGCCCTTATCTCGTGGGGACCTATGAGGAAGTCGCCGACGAACTCTCTCGGTACATCCGCAGCGGCTATCACACTTTCATTTTGGACATTCCGCCGGCTCGCGAGGAACTGAACCACGTTCGTGCCGCCTTTGATCATGCCTCGCGCGCAGTGGCTCTATGAAACAACTGCTGCAAAACTGGGTGACCCGACAGGCCGAATCTCGTCCTGACGCGCGCTGCATCGTCTTCGGGAATGAAAGTCTCACTTACGCGGAACTGGACCAGCAAAGCAATCAGCTCGCCCATCTACTGCGTCAAGGTGGCTGCCAGAAGGGCGACCGCGTCTGCCTTTTGATGCCGAAATCTCCAGAAGCCATTCTGAGCATGATTGGCGCATTAAAGGCCGGTTGTATGCATGTGCCGATCGATTCGGCGAGCCCCGCAGCACGGATCGGCCGCATCCTCGAATCCTGCGAAACGCGCTGGATATTAGCCGCCGGACCAGTGATCCCCCTGCTCGACGAATTACTGGCGGATGAAAGATTTCGCGGACGTATTTCCGTGGGGTGGCTGGATTCTGACAGGCCGCGAGCGAGCAATTTCCAACCCGCGTTCTATCGTGACGATTTGACAACATGCCCGAATGCAAGTGCGCTTCCTCAGGAATGCGACTCCGGCGATCCTGCGCACATTCTTTTCACATCCGGCTCGACCGGGACGCCCAAAGGCGTCGTAATTACGCATTCCAATGTGATTGCGTTTGTTACCTGGGCACTGGAACATTTCGGCATCGACCATACGGATCGTTTTTCCGGGCACACGCCTTTTCATTTCGATCTCTCCACGTTCGATATTTTCGGAACGTTTGCGGCGGGCGCCGAGCTCCACCTGGTGCCGCCAAGCGTAGCTCTGCTGCCGCCAAAGCTGGTGGAATTCATCCGCAATTCGCAGCTCACGCAATGGTTTTCCGTGCCTTCGGTGCTCAACTATGTGGCGAAATTCAACGCCCTGCGTCAGGGTGATTTTCCGTTCCTACGGCGTGTTCTGTGGTGTGGAGAAGTTTTGCCGACTCCGGCGCTGGTTTACTGGATGAAGCATCTCCCGCATGTGCGATTTACAAATCTTTACGGCCCCACGGAAGCTACCATCGCGAGCAGTTATTACGATGTCTCGGCGTGCCCGCAAAACCCGCAGGAACAGATTCCCATCGGACGCGCCTGCGGAGGCGAAGAGCTGCTTGTTTTGAACGACGATTTGGAACCCGTGCCAGCGGGCCAGACCGGAAACCTGTTCATCGGAGGCGCAGGCTTGAGCCCCGGTTATTGGCGCGACCCGGAGAAAACGGCCGCCGCATTCCTGGCGGATCCGCGCAGTTCGGCTACGCCGGAGGGTTCAGAAACCTCAGACAGAAACGAGCGGCTATATCGCACGGGAGATTTGGCCTGGCAGGACGAATCCGGCTGCGTTTATTTCATCGGGCGAGCCGATACTCAGATCAAATCTCGCGGTTATCGCATCGAGTTGGGTGAAATCGAGGCGGCTCTGAATTCCTGCGAAGCGCTGGAGGAGTGCGCGGTGATAGCCATCCAGGCCGAAAACTTCGGCGGATGGATGATTTGCTGCGCCTACGTGCCCCGCGACGGGGCCAACGTCACACAAGCTTCACTGCGCAGGCATCTGGAGAAGCTCGTGCCCGGCTATATGTTGCCGGTCCGCTGGATGCAATATCCAACGCTTCCGAAGAATGCCAATGGAAAAGTCGACCGGCCGAGACTCAAGGACTGTTTCTTTGCTGCTGAGCGACAGCCCACGAATTTCCAATCTGACTCCTCAACTTCCAGTCCATCTCCCAGCTCGAGTGAGCAATCGCGCGAACCGCGTGTGATTAGCTGACCTAACGCAGTCTGATTAAATCTGAAAATAACACTCAGTTTTCCCGCGAAAAATCCGGAAAACAGGGAGTAAGGATAGCTGTGATCCTTTTCGTATGGAGCTTTGTCGTTTCTTTGGCCATGTCCATGGTCATGACATTCTGGGTGCAGAAAACCGCGGTCGCCCGCGGCTTGCTCGTTCCTCCAGCTTCTGACCGGCATCTACATACCAAACCATTGCCCCGAATTGGCGGCGTCGGCATCTACGCCTCTTTCTTGATAACCGTCATCGCCTTCGGCGCCATACCGAAATGGGGACAACAGATTTTCGCGCCTCGCACGCTGATCGGATTCCTGATCGCCACCAGTGCCATTTTCGCGATGGGCGTGTGCGATGATTTGAAATCCATATCGCCGAAATCGAAACTAATCTTCGAAGTATTCGCCTCCGCGTTCCTCTATTTCGTTGGCTTCGGACTTCACGATGTGAATCTTTCGATCGCTGGCCTTCCGATCGGACAACCGGTGGGATTTGCGATCACGGTCCTATGGATTCTGCTGATCACGAATGCCTTTAACCTCATTGACGGGCTCGATGGACTGGCGGTAGGTACTGCCCTGCTTTCGTCCATTGTTGTGATCGCCACTTCGTTGGTGCGGCACAACGATCTGGCGACCATGCTCTCCTGCGCACTTTTTGGAACGCTCCTCGGATTCGTGCCCTTCAACTTCCAGCCTGCAAGCATCTTCATGGGCGATTCGGGCAGTCTGTTTATCGGTTTTGCTCTGGGAGCACTTTCGCTAAACGGCTGGACCGGACGACCGTCCGTCATGGGCGTAGTGGTGCCGATTCTTTGTTTCGGATTGCCCATCGTCGACGTCACCCTTGCAGTAGCCCGCCGCTTTCTCAGGCATCAGCCGCTCTTCCGGCCTGACGCGGATCATGTGCACCACAAGCTTCTGAAACGGGGCTTGACGCAGCAACATGCGGTGCTCCTCTTATACGGCGCAACGGCAGCCTTCGTCCTGGCCAGCATCCTCTTGATACGCGAAGAGAAAATGCTCGTTCCTGTGCTGATCGCAACCGTCCTTGGCGTCGGTCTGGGCGTACAACAGCTTCGGTATCCGGAATTCTCCGGAGGCTGGCTCGGCCTGCGTCCGTATCTGCGGCGCCGTCAAATCGCTCGGGCGGAAGAATGCATCCGCCTGGCATCGCTTTCGCTTGAACGATGCGCTGATTTCAGATCCATCTGCCAAGTATTGAAACAGAATCTGCAACCTATCGGGATTGACGGCATTCGCCTGCAGGTACCTGGTTCTGGGACCATGCCAACGCGATGGCCTCGGCCGCTGCGTCCTGATTCGGACGGCCAGTTACGTTTTTCCTGGTCGCGCCACCGCGGGAATAGCCGTATTGTTTGGCAATATTCTCTGCAAATCACGCCCGCACCCGAAAACGCCCTCGCCGCATCCGTTTTTAGAGTGACGCCCGGTAAGCATTCCTATCCCGACGCAGCGGTTTTCTCCGATGATTTCAAAATGACTCTTTCGACCGCTATCGAACGGGCCACGAAGCGCATGGAAATTTTGCTTCCGGCTGAAAGCCGATACGGAACGCCAATTCCAGACGAACTCGCTGCCAGATTCGGCCTAGCTATTCCTATTGGATTCGCCGCTTGTGCTCACGGCGGTCTACCGAACGACCTAAACGCCGAAATCAACTGATCGTACGGTCCAGCTCACTCCCTCAGTTAACCCGCTAAACGAAGCCACTCTGCTCTGCTCCAGCTTGCCGGCGTCCTTCACTCACGCGCCGGCAAGCTGAGCGTTTGCCAGGTTCCCCTACTGTCTTTAAGCGCCTTTTCGGCCGCTCCGATTTACAGACTGCTCGGAGTGAGACCTCGCCCCAATCCGTATAAATCCGGACCTAGTTTGACCTAAAAGCGATACGCGGATAGCATTTGCGCGGGGAAATCCTCCACTGCTTCTGGCCGAATGCCTACCCACCCTGATCCGGCGCAAACGCGGTCTCCCAAGCCGCAGCGAGCTATTACGCCGCTCCTTCGCGACGCCGCTCCTCTCCTCATGCTCGGCTCTGCGCTGGCCTATACGAACCGCTGGCTTACGCTGACAAACGACGAGGCGTCCGCTCTCAGCGCAGCGGCTCAGAATGTCCCAGCCATCCTCGCCGCCGCGCGATCTGCCGTCGGGAACGCCCGCCCCCCACTATACGAACTCCTGCTGCAGGTGTGGCTACGGATCACGGGTGGTGCATTCGATTGGCTGCGCGCACCCGCAATTGTTTGTTTTGTGCTTGGGTTATGGCTCCTCTCCCGCGTGGCGCGCCAATTAGGTGGAGAAGAGAGTGGCAACGCGCTCGTGTGGTTAGGCGCGCTTTGGCCGTTGGGATTTCACGCCGGGCGCCTGGCCGGGCCCTATTCGTTCGGATTTCTGCTGATCGCAGCGGTCACCTGGCAATACTTTCGCTGCATTCGTTCCCGCCGCAGTTCCGATTGGGTCATCTTCTGCGTTTTATCTTTGATGTCGCTCTATACCAATGACTTCGCTTGGGCGCTGATTATCCTGCTCGGGATCGATTATTGGTGGCGAACCTCAGAAGGCAATCCTCAGGAACCCGAACCGCTCACCGGAGAAGGAAAGACCAAGGCAATCTTGGCAACCGCTGCCGTGCTGGTGATAGGCTTCGCACCACGCTGGCCGGTCTTCGTGCGCGAAATACATTCGCACCTCGTTCTGCCTCCTTCAGCTCGGTTTCTCTTTCTGAACGCAGCCTACAATTTCTATGTTTTCTTCGTGAGCCAGTCAGTGGCGCCGTGGTTCTGGAGGCTTAGTATTCCCGCTGCCATTGGCGTGGTTGCCCTGTTGATCTTTGTGTTCGCCGGTATCCGCGGCGTAGCCCGGCGCTTCCTTATCTACTCCACATTGTTGTTTGTCTCGATGGCGCTCACCGGAATCCCGCGAACCGAGCAGTTGCTTCTGTTGGGCCCATGGTTTTTATTGCCAATGGCAATTGCGCTGGGGACCATAGAGAAATGGCAATGGCGCATCCCTATGGCCATTGCACTCGCCGCGGTCGCGGCAATTGGCTGGTTCGGAATACTGAATCGGCGATATTACGCCGACTCCCGATTCTTCGAGCCATGGAACACTGTTGCCCAGGATGCCGCGGACGCCCTCCGTAACGGCTCCGGCGTAATCAGCAACGACAACTCGTTCTTTTTTTATCTCACCTATGCGCTCAAGCCATCGCAACCCAATTCGTCCTGGCGCTTCATGGGCTCATTGCCCCGGCAAGTTCAATATCCTTCGGTGTGGGATCCGCAGCAGTGGGAAGAAGCGGGAAGCCCGAAGCCGGCCACCGTGCTTTGGATTCGCGGTTCTTCGCCGCCCGAGGAATTAGCTGAGATGAATCGTGTGGGTGAAAAACTTAGCGGAGAATGTGGCGACCGGATCACCCGCTATTTGACGCGCGATCCTGCTTATATGTGGAAGCAGCGTTTCGTCCCCAATTTTTCGGGACCGGCATGGCGCATTGAGATTCGACAATACTTCTGCGGGCAAAGTGCGACCCCGCCATCCACTGGCGGCGCTGCACCTGGCGGCTCCCACTAACAAATTGCCCGCGTTCGACATCGGCAAGTCTGGAATCGTGAATTGCGGAAAACCAGCGGAGAACAACGCTCAACTGCGGGGCTAATAGGCCCATCGCATCAAAACGCCACCGGTCGTGTAGCCAGCTCCGACTGCGACGAGCACCACTAGATCGCCTTTCTTTAGCCGGCCTTGGCCCACCGCATCGCAAAGGCCCAAAGGAATCGTGCCTCCCGTGGTGTTTGCGAATCGATCGATATTCACCATTACCTTGGAATCGTCCAGACCAAGCCGCTCCTGCATGGCGCGAATGATGCGCAGATTTGCCTGATGGGGGACAACCAGCGCTAAATCTTTATGGGAGTATCCATTCCTCTGCAGAAGCTCACACGCGATTTCGGACATTCGCCGGACTGCGTATTTGAAAACCTGCTTTCCGTCCTGATGCACGTAATGCATCTTTTGATCGATTGTCTCGTGCGATGCCGGATGGCGCGAACCGCCGCCGGGCATATAGAGGTATTCACCGCCCGAACCATCAATCTCGTTATCAAAATCGAGAATGCCCTCACCGTCTGAGGCTGAAGGTTCCAGGAGCACCGCGCCGGCGCCATCGCCGAAAAGCACGCAGGTATTACGGTCCTGGTAATCAATGATCGAACTCATTACATCGCTGCCGATGACCAGCGCTTTCTTGTGAGTGCCGGCCCCCACGAATTGGGCGCCAATGGTCAACGCATAGACAAATCCCGAACATGCTCCGGAAAGGTCGAAACCCCACGCATGCGTAGCTCCGATGCGGGTCTGAACCAAACACGCGGTGGCGGGGAAGAACATGTCCGGCGTGACCGTAGCTACGATGATTAAATCAATTTCTTCAGCCTTGGTTTGGGTCTTTTCCAGAACCTGTTGAGCCGCGGCCGTGGCGAGGTGCGACGTGGCCATACCATTGTCCACGATGTGCCGCTCGCGTATGCCCACGCGCTGCTGAATCCATTCGTCGGTCGTGTCCACCATACGTCCCAGGTCCGCGTTCGTAAGCAGCTTCGGCGGCACATACCCCGCTACCCCTGTGATTTTTGCGGCAAGGCGTTTCCCCATCAGCTATCCCTCTGAGATTTAGACCTCAACTGTTTTCGCGACCTACAAAGAGCGCGATTCTACGCAATCGTCAACTCGGTGACAAGCAAACCTGTGCACACTCGGCGGAATTTCGGATTAATGAGCGCTTCGTTCGGCGGGAATATCGCTATGTTCCAGAGTCCGTTGCGGCAGGTGCTGAACAGCCTTAATGAAGACACGGACCAGTTCAGGATCAAATTGCGAACCGGCGCAACGTTCCAATTCCTGAAACGCCGCGGCTGGAGTCCGCGCCTTCTTATAGATTCGGTCCGAGGTAATGGTGTCGTAGGCGTCGGCAATAGCGATGATGCGTGAGCCTATCGGTATCTGATCCCCCACAAGGCCGGTAGGATAGCCCGAGCCGTCGAACATCTCGTGGTGATGGCAAACCATCTCCCGAATGTGGGAGATTGTTCGCAGCGGTTCAAGCATTCGATCGCCGAAAAGTACGTGCTCCTTCATCTTCTCCCACTCATCCGGATTCAAAGGGCCGCGCTTCCCAAGAATTTGTTCGGGAATGCCTACCTTGCCTATATCGTGAAGCAGCGCTCCCAGGCGAATTTCGCCGATCTCCTCCTCCTTAAGGCCCAATGCCTCGGCCATGAGCGCGGCATACGCTGCCACTTTTTGCGAATGCCCTTGCGTGTAGTGATCTTTGGAGTCGATGGCCAGCGCCAGCGAAGTCACTGTATCGATCAATGCCGGCGGCAGATTGCCAAACAGCCCCGCCGGCTCGGCATAGCCATCCCCACTCTGTGGCTCCAGTTCTGATGGGCTAAGCGACGCGGCAAATTGATGCAGGCGCTCGCGAATCTCGCTGAATGCCTCGGGACCCGTGGAGAAAAGTCGCTTCAATGTAACCCCAAGATAAGCTTCCAGCACTTCGCGCTTCCATTTTTTGTTTTCAGCCGCGTCACAATGGTCCGCTGTCGACACGATATTACCGCCATCATGCTTCGAAATATACATGGACGCGTCGGCCACCTGGATCAGCTCCTGGGGCGTCGAACCGTGTAGGGGGAAACTGGCAATTCCAAAGCTCGCGGTGATGGTTTTTTCGCGGAGCAACGGATCCTCACTGATTGCGGGCCGTAGCTTCTCGGCAATCTGCACCGCCTGCGAAGCGTCAGTCTCGGGCATGAGAATAACAAATTCGTCTCCGCCGTAGCGGGCGACTACATCGGAGCGCCGGCAGTTCTGTTCCAGAACCTGGCCTACGCGGTGTAGCACCAAATCGCCCTCGAGATGGCCATAGAAGTCGTTCACGAATTTGAAACGGTCCAAATCAATAAGAACGACCGAAAAGTGCCGGCTTGTCCGCGTCGCGCGTTTCCATTCGGCCGAGAGCGCTTCCATCAAAAAGCGGTGAGTTTTAACGCCCGTCAGACCATCGGTGATGGCCTGTTCCTGCGCCTTCTGCAAGGTCAGGGCGTTGTGCAGCGCCACCGAAATCAAATCGGCAAGTGTATGCAGCAGCCGGACATCTTCTTCGGAAAAGTCCGTTGGCTCGGCAGTTTCCACGTAAAGAACACCATGAAGCTGATCCGCGTAAAAAACGGGCAGGGCCAGCACCGATGCTGATCCCTGCAAAACCGTGCCGGACATTTCCGCGCCAGCGAGATTGCGTTCCACGCAAATTTGTCCGCTTCGAGCTACTTTGCCGACGATGCTTTCACCCAAGGGCAAGCGCCGCCCCAGAGCACCGCGTCGACGGCCGGCCTCCGCTTGGATGACGACTTCCTTACTCGCATAGTCGAGCAAGCCAATGCCAACGTGGTCGAAGGAAAGGCCGCGTTCGAGTTGCTCGGCCACTCTCGATAACATTTCCTCGGGATTGAGCGTGGTGATAGCGTTCCGCGAAATGTTATTCAGTAGCGCCAGATGACGTGATTTTGTTTGCTCTTCACGGAACAAGCGCGCATTTTCGATAGCGATGCTGGCTTCGCTGGCCAATACACGCATCATTTCGAGGTGGCCTTCGTCGTAGAGATTCTCTTGAAGCCCCCTCAGCGCCATCACGCCAATGGCCTTATCGTAGGCAACCAGGGGCACCCCGCAGAATGAACCCGTCTCCTGAACCGGCCGCAATCCCAGCTTGGTAGCCTCTTGCATCAGGTTCTGTCTAATCAACAAAGGCTGCCGAGTACGGATGATGTATTCGGTCAGGTGATCGCCAAAAGGCCTGCTGCGCTTGGGCAAGCGAATCCCTTCGGCAATTTCCAGCTCGAAACGGATCTGGTTCTCCCCAGCGTCGTACATTGCAATGTAAAAGTTGCTTACGTCAAACATCCGCTTCAGCGCCACAAAAATCTTGTTGAAGAGCTCGTCCACGTCAAGCGTTGAACTCAGCGCGCGCCCGATCTCGTTCAGCAGATGTAACTCCTCCGAGCGCCGGGTCGTCTGCTGAATCAAATAGCTGTTCTCCACAGCCATGCCGATCTGGTGCCCGAGTGTCAGCAGGAGGCGTAGCTCCGCCTGCGTGAAGTGGCGATTCTCTGTGCTGCTCAGCAGCAGCAAGCCGAAAGGCTCCTCCTTGGCTTGTAGGCTAATGGCAATCACGGTTCGCATACCATGAGCCATTGCCAACTGCCGAAAAGGCAGAAACGCGGCCTCGTGTTCGAGCGCACGCCAGGAAGCATCATTCTCAAGCTCGCGGAAGACAACCATCCCTCCCAGCCGAGAAACCAATTGCAAGAACTCTTTGTCCAGGCGGTCTTCCCCAATTGCGCGGCAAAACGCTGTATCAATGCCGACCGAGGCGGTGACGCTCGGCTCCTGTGTTTCGTGCCGATGCAAAGTCAAGAGCCCGCAAGGCAATCCGACGACGCTCAGGACGCGTTCCAGCGCTTCCACCAGGGACTTTTGTATTTCGCCGGCCATGAAGCTTGACGTGGTGAGGTTCAAACTGGAGAGCGCCAGAATATTGAGTTGCACCCGCCTCTTCTGGTCCTCGTACAGCACCATGACCATTACCACAGCTGCCAATAAGGACGGAAAACTCGCAATCACCGCGAAGTCTGTCCCCGCAGGCCGGCTCAGCGGTCCGAAGGCAAGTCTCACCAGCGGTAAGATGGCCCAACCTGCGAACGCCGCGGCCAACGCCCAATCACCATGACTCTCTTGGCGACGCGCCGCTTGCCAGAAAACATAAGCCACCGCGAGATACACGGCGATCATTCCTATCTGCTGAGCCATCCACAGGTGTTCATAACGGAAAGAAAGAGCGTAAAGTCCGAACCACGACCCCATCAGGAAAGCGGCTGGTGTCCATGCCCGACGATTGATATAGAGCCGGGCCGCGCAGAAGAATGCGACTCCGCTCGCCGCGACGAGAAACCTGTCGAACGACATCAACCAATTGGACGGGCCTGGCCCCGATATTCCCAGCCAATAAGTAGGTCCAATTGTCAGGTCATGAAGCACGAGCAAATACCAACCAATCGTCCAAACCTGAAGATAACGTTGGGGTTTAATCCTCTGGAGGTAGGTGAAGAAGCCCGCGCCAAGCGCATGCACCGCCAGGATACTGAACGAGAGGATGCCAATATGCATGAGAGTGCCGTCTATCACCGGGCGGTTTCCTCACACTTTTTCTTAAGGCGGATTCTTGAAGGGTTATCCAAAGGCGTCGCAGCCAGCGGGTTCCTTCTCCCACGCGGCGCGAGTCGTTGAAAAATCGGCAATCGTTCCCACCAAGGCCTGAGCTTGAATATAGACTACGCTCTCCGAGCGAGCAACGGTACGAGGGTACTAAATAAGGAACATTGCCGATACTCCATTGGACACGACTTTTCGTGCACTTTTCAGCCTCTCGACCTCGCGTCTTCAAGGCAGCTATTCGCGGCGGCTATCCGATTCCCCGGCTGGCTCGCCTTTCGCTCGCTCATCGGCTATCATCAAATTTTTGTTGCGATTGAAACGACTCGATGCCCTAACAGATTCAGAAAACCCTAGAAGCGGCGGGGATTTGCGTGGTGAAGGCGTCCGCGTGCGGTTTGCCCCTTCCCCAACCGGCTATCTCCACGTCGGCGGCGCTCGAACCGCGCTTTTCAACTGGCTTTTCGCACGAAATCAGCGCGGCACCTTCATCCTTCGCATCGAAGACACCGACATCGAGCGCAATCGCCCTGAATTAGTCGAGGGTATTCTTGACGGCCTGCGCTGGCTGGGACTCGATTGGGACGAGGGCCCCTTCTATCAGTCGCATCGCCTCGCCGGCTATGCGGCCGCAGCGGAGAAACTGCTTTCCACCGGCGCCGCTTATCTTTGTTATTGCCCCCCTGAAAGATACGCCGGCGGCGATTCCGCGGATGACAGCTGCTGCCAGGCAAAAGCGAAATACGGCGAATCGTTCGCTGCTCCTGCCGTGAGGGGAAGCCGTCTAGCGGCGATCAGAATCCGGCCGTGCGTTTCCGCGTGCCTCTCGGCGTGACGACTCGGTTTCGAAGACGCCGTATTCGGCCCACGCGAAGTCCAGAACGACGAGATCGAAGATTTCGTCCTTCTCCGTTCTGCCCGAACCGCTGGCGGAACTCCCTTGCCCACGTACCAACTCGGCGCTGTGGTCGATGACATTGAAATGCGCATCACGCACGTAATTCGCGGCGCCGATCACATTTCCAATACGCCCAAACAAATTTTGCTCTACCAGGCCCTCGGTGCCGCGCCGCCCATTTTTGCGCACGTCCCGCTCATTCTGGGCCCCGACCGCACTCGCCTCTCCAAGCGTCACGGCGCGACAAGCGTGAGCTCCTATCGCGACGAAGGCTTTCTCCCCGAAGCCTTCCGCAATTTCCTCGCCCTGCTGGGCTGGTCCAGCGGTGACGATACCGAAATGTTTCGGACTGCCGAACTCATCGAGCGCTTTTCCCTGAGTGGCGTGAGCCGAACGAACGCCGTCTTCGACCGCGCCAAGCTCGAATGGTTCAATCAGCAATATCTGCAGAAGCTTTCGATTGACGAACTGCTTCCTGCCGTCCAGGCTGAACTCGAAAAAGCCGGTCTTTGGCGGCCCGAGTGGGCCTCATCTCAGAAAGAATGGTTTGCACATACCGTGGACTTGCTGCGTCCGCGGACCCGCCTTCTCCCGGATTTCTCGCATTGGGCTCGCGCATTTTTCACTGACGACTTCGATTACGATCTCGCCGCGCGCGAAAAATTCTGGAAAGATGAGCGCCTGCCGGATTTACTCGCGCGGTTGACCGATGAGCTGGCCGCGTTGCCGGATTGGAACCACGACGCCTGCGATCACGCCTTGCGCCAAGTGGCCGAAAAAGCGGGCGTGAAAGCTGGGCTCCTGATCAACGCAACGCGCGTCGCGTTGGTGGGGCAGCCTGTGGCTCCGCCGCTATTTGACACGATGGTAGTCCTGGGGAAAGAACAGGTCGTGTCCCGACTGCGCCGCGCCCTTCCGGGTATCTCTGCACGTTCCGTAGCGGGTTAATCCGAGCGGCAGCCTGATTCCTTCAATCGACCGGCGGATGCCTGGGCTGCCAGTCGCGCTGGTTTTCAGCAAAACGTTGCGCAATGGCGATCAGCTGCGCGTCCGCAAAACGCCTCCCTATGAATTGCACGGCAACAGGCAAGCCATTTTGCGTAATCCCGCAAGGCATGGAGATGGCCGGCAATCCGGTAAAGTTTCCAAACCGATTCCGGTCCACCAGTGCAGTGCGTAGAGGCATTTCCACATCACCTACTCGAACGGGTTCGGATCCCATCGGCGGAGCGCCTATCGGCGAAGTGGGAATTACAATAGCGTCGACATTCTTTAGAACAGCTTCGGCTTCATCTCGCGCCCGCCGCATCACTTCCTGCGCGCTCAAATAATCAATTGCGCGCACTTTGCCGCCCTGCTCCAAACGGCCGCGCACGTCCGCGCCATATTCGCTCGCGCGCGCCGGGAAGTAGCCCTCCCGCCCATGCAGCTGCGTCGCCTCAACTGCGGCGATCAGGTTCGCCGCCTCGATGCCCGCGACAACTGTCGGCAGCGAAATCTCTTTCAGCTCAGCGCCGGCCTTGACGAAATCGCCGACCGCCGTTTCCGTGATCCTGCGAACTTCCGAATCCATATTGACCCAAAAATGTTCTTTAGGACGCCCCAGACGCACACGCTTTCGGTTTAGCGTGGATCGAAAACTCTTCTCGCTTCGAGCCAGGCTTGTGGGATCCAGCGGATCGCGCCCAGCGATGCATTCCAGTATGAGCGCGGCATCGACGGCGCTTCGCGCGATCGGCCCCACATGATCGAAGCTCGCCGCCAGCGGGAAAACGCCATGAACGCTAACGCGTCCAAACGTGGGCTTGAAACCTACAACGCCGCACAACCCGGAGGGAATGCGAATGGAACCTCCCGTATCGCTGCCAATTGCCGCTGCACACAAACCAGCAGCTACGGCGACGGCCGATCCCCCGCTCGAACCGCCCGAAATGCGGTCCGTCTTCCAGGGATTTCGTACCGGCCCATAATGCGGATTCTCCGAAGTTACCCCATACGCGAATTCGTGCAGGTTCGTCTTGCCCAGCACAATAGCGCCTGCGCGACGTAGCTTCCGAACCACGGTGGCATCTTCAGATGGCACAAAATCGCGCAGAATGAGCGAGCCCATCGTCGTGCGCAGATTTCGCGTATAGATATTATCTTTCAGGGCGATCGGGATGCCGTGAAGCGCTCCTCGCCGCCGTCCTCGGAGCAATTCCCTTTCCGCAGCCCGCGCTTCCGCAAGGGCGCTCTCCGAAGCCACGGTTATAAAAGCATTCAATTTTGGATTGAGCCGCTCGATCCGCGACAAATAGAGCCGCGTTAGTTCTATCGGCGAGACTTTCTTCTTCGCCAGTAGCGCCGAAAGCGCTTCTATGCTCGCAAACTCAAGCTCATGCATGGAATCGGTTCGAATTGTGAAGCGGCAAATTGTAACTCAGCCCGTCGATTTGTGTTCTTTTCCTTATCAAGATCAAGCTCGTCGTTACGTGCCTACCGTGCACGATTGGCGACAACCTCAGCGACATTTCGTTTTGCAGGCGAAGCTGCCGCTATTAGAATGTACCCGCCCCGAGGCTCCGCTTCGGGTACCGTCCGCAGCGCAAAACGTGACGGTGATACAAACCTGCTTGCAGTGCGGCGCCATCAATGGCGCCGAAGCGCGTACCTGCTGCCTTTGCGATACGCGCCTGTCGAAAAATCCAGACGCTATTTCTGTCCCTGCTCCCGCCGGACTGAGGAGCGAAGGCAATCTGGCCGTCGAGCCCGATTGGCGCAGCGAAGTCTTCCAGCGTGTGGACGCCTACAACGTGCGCCGCGGACGCCCTCGCGAGAACCGGCTCCAACCGGAGTTGGCTTTTGCTCAGCCGGTTTCCCTCCGAACCCGCCGAAGCGCGCGCCGCAGAAGCGCGCGCCGAGACACACAGCTTTGAAGCGGCCCCAACCACAATCGCCACACGGCGCTTTCGTCCCGCCCGCGTGGAGCGTCTGGAAATCGAAGTGGAGCAACCCTCCTTCGATTTCACCGGCCATAGCGCCCATATCGGTCCGAAAACTGCCGTTTCGTCTTACGATTCGGCGGTACCTTCGGTGGCCCCGCTGCTGGAGCGACGCCGGGCGGGAGCCCTCGATTTCGCTTTCCTCTTGTTCGCTTACGCCGGATTCCTGATGCTCTTTCACTCGCTCGGTGGCCGCTTCAGTTTGAGCAGGTTCGATGCTCTCGTCACGGTGGCGGCACTGGGACTTCTGTATGCACAATACGTCGCTTTATTTACTTACTACGCGCAAGCCACGCCGGGAATGATGCTGCGCGGCCTTCGTGTGACCAGTCTGGATGGCCTTGATCCGTCGCCGCGCCAACTGCTCTGGCGAAGCTTGGGTTATCTGGTCTCGGCCGGCGCCATGATGCTTGGTTTTCTCTGGACGCTCTGGGACGAGGATCAGCTATCGTGGCATGATCGCATTTCGCAAACCTGTATCACGACCGATGTCGCTCCCAATGGGCGAGCCCTGCGGGCAGCCAAACGCAACCCACTAAGAAATCGCAGGACTATCCGAGCACTGTAGACGCGGCGCTCAACAAGATAATCCTACAGAGAAATACCTACTCCGCGTTTCTTCAATCGCACATGCGCGTTCTTTGAGTTGGACCATGCCGATTTAGGCGTGCCATCGTAAGTGAGTATTACTAGTTACTCATAGCAGTGAAGCTCTCATGTGGAGGGAATCCCAATTGAGGCCCATGGGTCCAGGTTATTTGAATCGAATTGCACCTTTTCCAGGCACGCGGTTCTTTTGGCATAAAGCTAGCTCTAATAAAGTCCTACTCTCCGCGATGCAGCGATACTTCCTTATACGCATCGCGGTGTTCCTAATCGGCACAGCCATTCCATCTCCAACGCTAGCGCACGCTCAATCGGAAACCACCATCCCAGATCTAAGTCGCCAACAACTAGTGGCCGGCGAGTCCCGACCGGCCGACAATCGCCTGTTAACAATCTACAACCCACGAAACCAAACCATACCGGTTTCTGAAGCAACAACGATCTATCTATCAGCCTGCAAGGTAGTCGAGCAAGAATTCAGCCGAACCGATCCGGTTCGGCCAAGACTGAGGCTTTTTATAGGTTCTGACGCTGACCGCGTTTACTACCCGAAGCGCGAAATACAACTCACGAAATGGGACAAGTTCAAGTTCGCACAGGGCGTGGTGATTCTGGCGACGGACTCTCTGCTGCCCAACGACAAGAAATACTCGCTCTCCAAACTCGCGCTGGTGGAGGCGGAGGGTGTGGTGGACGTCCGCGAATTAAAGGATGGTGGAACGCCGCTTGCCGCTGGGCCCCGGAATTAGCGCGGCGCACGGCACAGAGCAAGAGTGCTCCGGCTCTTTTTGATCGAAGCCCGGCGAATTCGATCGGGACGCCCTCTTGAGGGGACGGTTGAGTTGGGCGAAGTGAGTTCATTTCTTCGTGATACAATGTTTTGGCGGGTGGTGGGCCGTCCGATTATAGTCCCCTGCTTCGCCGCCGCAACTCGGGATCGGGAGCAAATCGCATGAGCCGCTTTACCAAAATTGCAGTCGTATCCTTGTCGCTGCTGACTTTTTCCTACGTCGGACTGGGATACATGCTGGGCAAGACCGACGACGACAAGGCCTACCGCTCCCTCACCGTTTACGGCGAAGTTCTGCAGCGGGTGCAGGAAGACTACGTGGACGAGCCCAACCTCTCCAACGTGACCGCCGGTTCCCTTCACGGCTTGCTCGAATCGCTCGATCCCTTCTCCGGTTATCTGAGCCCGCGCGAATACGCCGATTTCAAGGAGAAGCAAAAAAACACACGCGGCGAAATTGGCGCGACTGTAGCGAAGCGCTTTGGATACCTTGTGATTGTTTCCATATTGCCCGATAGCCCCGCCGAAAAAGCGGGCCTGCGCAGCGGCGACATTGTCGAAGAGATCGCGGACTTCACAACTCGCGAGATGTCCGTCGGGCAGGCGAATTCGTTGCTTGCGGGCGCTCCGGGAACAACGGTCAAAGTCGCCTTGGTGCGCCGCGGAAAAACGGAGCCCCAGCCCGTTACGCTTACGCGAGCGGTGATCGCAGTGCCTCACATCACAGCCGACAAAATTGATGATGGCGTCGGATATGTTCGCATTCCCTCGTTGCAAACGGGAGCGGCCGCCGAGCTGCGCGATAAGCTCCAGCAGCTCGATCGGCAAGGCTTGCGTAAGTTAGTGCTCGATCTGCGTGATTGCGCTCGCGGGCCTGCCTCAGAAGGAATTGCCGCCGCACAGCTCCTGGTTTCCTCCGGCACGATTGCGACGCTAAAGGGACAAACGGTTTCACGCCAGGAATTCGACGCCGCCCCGGACAAAGTCGTCTGGCACGGCCCCATCGCTGTGTTGATCTCCCCGAGCACTTCCGGCGCCGCGGAGATCGTTGCCGCCGCAGTCGGCGATAATCATCGCGGAGATCTGGTTGGCGAGCGCACCTTCGGCGCGGCTTCCGAACAAAAGGTTATTCCGCTCGAAGACGGGGCTGCGCTGGTGCTCACCGTCGCCTATTACTACACGCCGGAAAACAAGTCCATTCTCGAAAATGGCGTGGTGCCGACGGCGGAGGTAGCCATAACTCCTCCAGAACTCGGAGGCGAAGACCTGGCGCCAGCGCCGCTCGGCTTTAATCAATTGCCTTCTAAAGATGATCCCATTGTCCACAGGGCACTCGATATCCTGAAGAACGACACCCGCAAAGCGGCTTAGCCCAGGCCGGCGCTGCCTGGCTCCAGCTTCTGCTGCTCTTTTACGCCTGAATTGAAGCTAGTCGAGCGTCTCCGAAACGAGCGGAGCGACATACTTGGCGATGGCAGGCGCCGACGTCAATCCTGGAGACTCGATTCCCACCAGGTGGATGGCACGCGGATGAGCGGGATCGCGGGCGATAACGAAATCGGCCATCCCTTTTCCGCCGGGCGGCACGAGCTTGGGACGAAGCCCCGAATACGCCAGCCGCAGATCCTCCATGCGCAGCTCAGGCAGTAAGCCCTGCGCATCGTGCAGGAATTCTTCGAGCGGCAACCGATCGTGCTCGTAGTCGTTCTTTTCGGCGACGTATCGCGCCGTAGGCCCCACCAGCACGGTTCCCCACAGCGTCTTCGTGAGATGCACGCCCAGGCTCAACCTGTCGTGATGCGGCAGAGGATAAACCAGCGCATTCACCAGATCGGCTCGCGTGCGCACCACTTCCGCATATTCGCCCCGCACCGGATAAATGCGGTAACTCTTGTTTCCGAGCATGGCGGCAATCTCATCGGCGTAGAGCCCCGCGGAGTTCACCACGCACTGCGCCTCGACGACTTCGCTCGTAAGACTCTCACCGTCCGCGGCATCTCCGAATTCAACCGTTACCGCGATACAGTCCGCGCGCGGCTCCAGCTTCTTTACGCGAGCGTTCGTCAATATACTGGCGCCGCGATCGCTCGCCAGGCGCGCGAACGCCTTCACCAGTTCTTCCGCCGAGACGATCGCAGTCGACGGCACTTCCAGCGCTGCCGCTGCCCGGATATGAGGCTCGCGCTCGCGGATTCGCTCCGGCCCCACCAGCTTGAGCCCCTCAACTCCATTGGCTCGGCCGTTTTCAGCGAGCTTTTCGAGCTCCGGAATTTCGGACTCATGAGCAGCCACCACAATTTTCCCGCAATTGCTGTGCGGGACTTCGTGCGCCGCGCAGAATTCCTTCAGCAGGCGATTCCCTTCCACGCAAAAGCGCGCCTTCAGAAATTCGGGAGGATAGTAGATGCCCGAATGAATCACGCCGCTATTGCGCGTGCTGGTGGCCATGCCCAGCCGCGGCGATTGCTCCAGCAGGAAGACGTCTTCGATACGGGCGGAAAGCTCGTGCGCGATGGCGCAACCCACCACGCCACCGCCGATGATGACGACGTTAACTCGATCCATTGAAAGCGTGAGTGCAACCGTGACATGCGCAAACGGCCGCGCCGCACATTTTAACAGCGGGATTGCGGGACGTCAGCCCGTGTCTCAGCCGCCTCCAAGCGGAAGGAAATACTGCGTTCCCTTTACCGGCTCTTCCAGCCGCCGCAAGAGCTGTTGCAAATCTGCATTGCGATTGACGAAATCGATTTCCGAGGTGTTCACCACCAGCAGGTCCGACGAAGCATAGCGAAAGAAGAAATGGTCGTAAGCGCGGGCGATCTCTTCTACGTATTCCCGCGAGATGTGCGATTCCCCCGGCGCCGCCTTCTTTTCGATGCGCTCCCGAAGGACCTCCGGCGAAGCTTGCAGGTAAATCACCAGTTCGGGTCGCGGCAATTCGGCCGCGAAGCGCTCGAAGTAGCGCTCATACAGTTTCAATTCCTCGTTGTCCAGGTTGAGATAGGCGAAAATTTTGTCTTTTTCGAACAGGAAATCCGCAATTACGGTCCCTGCCGCGGCTAACGCCTCCTGCACCCGCCGGTGCCGTTCGATCAGGAAATACATCTGCGCGCGAAATGCCGAGCCTCGCTTTTCGCGGT